>CAMHAH010000011.1 GCA_946183365.1 uncultured Clostridia bacterium | reverse complement strand
GGATACAGCCGCCGGAGGGGCCGCCTGTCTGAGCCGCCTTGAACTTCTTGCCGTTGGGGATGCCGCCGCCGATCTCTTCGATGATGGTGCGCAGTGTGGTGCCCATGGGGACCTCGACCAGACCTGTGTGGTTGATCTTGCCGCCGAGAGCGAATACCTTGGTACCCTTGCTCTTCTCGGTACCCATAGAAGCGAACCAGTCGGCGCCCTTTAAGATGATCTGGGGGATGTTAGCGTAGGTCTCAACGTTGTTGAGGGTGGTGGGCTTCTGATACAGACCCTTTACAGCCGGGAAAGGAGGACGGGGACGGGGCTCGCCGCGCTTGCCCTCGATAGAGGTCATAAGAGCTGTCTCTTCACCGCAGACGAAAGCGCCCGCGCCGAGACGGATCTTGATATCAAAGTTGAAGCCAGTACCGAATATATCTTCGCCCAACAGGCCGTATTCGTGAGCCTGATCGATAGCGATCTGTAAGCGCTTAACGGCGATCGGGTACTCCGCGCGAACGTAGATGTAGCCCTGGCTCGCACCGATAGCGTAGCCGGCGATAGCCATAGCCTCGAGTACTACGTGGGGGTCGCCCTCGAGTACGGAACGATCCATGAACGCGCCGGGGTCGCCCTCGTCTGCGTTACAGCAGACGTACTTCTGGTCAGCGTCGTTGCCGCGGGCGAATTTCCACTTAAGACCGGTGGGGAAGCCTGCGCCGCCTCTGCCTCTGAGGCCTGAGTCGAGCATGGTCTGGATGACCTCTTCGGGGGTCATCTCGGTGAGTACCTTACCCAGAGCCGCGTAGCCGTCCTGAGCGATATAATCGTCGATCTTCTCGGGGTCGATGACGCCGCAGTTTCTGAGAGCTACACGCTTCTGCTTCTCATAGAAGGCGGTTTTGTTGAGCGACTTGATGGTGTCGTCTTCAACGGTCTCCTGATAGAGGAGACGGGTGACGATACGGCCTTTGTTGAGGTGCTCCTCAACGATCTCGGGCACGTCTTCGATCTTTACCATTGAATAGAAAGAACCCTCGGGATATACTACCATGATCGGGCCTAAGGCGCACAGACCGAAGCAGCCTGTGGTGATTACGTTGACTTCCTTGTCAAGACCCTTCTTGGCGATCTCTTCCTTGAGCTTTTCTGCTATCTGTAAGCTGTTTGAGGAGGTACAGCCGGTACCGCCGCAAACAAGCACGTTAGAACGATACATATAGTCCTCCTTATCTTGTAGCTGTTCCGATTGTGTACTCGGTTACTACGTTGTGGTTTACGAGGTGGTCGTTTACTACCTTGACCGCCTTTTCGGGGGTCATCTTGACATATGTGACCTTGTCCTCACCGGGGATCTCGATCTCTACGACCGGCTCGTACTGACAGATACCGATACAGCCTGTCTGTGTAACGGTAACGTCCTTAAGACCGCGCTTAGCGATCTCTTCTACAAAGGCATTGAGAACGGGGCGGGCGCCGGCGGCGATACCGCAGGTAGCCATACCTACCAGCACCTTCGCGGCGTTGGGGTTCTCTTTTCTCATATTTATCTCAGCCTGCGCCTTATCTCTGATTGCCTTTAACTCAGCTAAAGATTTCATGCTTTACGCACCTCCATATATCTCTTTTGTGTTTTCTTCAAGAAAATCCGTGATCCATTCAAGCACGTCGGGTGTATCGAGACTTACGTCGCCCAGCACCTCGCGAAGCTCCCTTGTATCAAGAGAGAACGAGCCGTTATCGGTGGTGCAGGTGTAGACAAAGTCGATATCGGGGTTGCACTGTATCAGTATCTTTACGGTCGAGTTGATATCGCCCAGCGGGGTCATATCAACATGAGATTTGACATAGTTCGCGGTGGTGGTAGTACCCACGCCCTTTTTGCTCTTAATGTCAAAGCTGCCGCCCGTCTGTTCAGCGCTGAGCTTGAACAGCGGTACACCCAGCCCGACCTTGCGCGTCGTTCGCGTCGTGAAGAACGGATCGATCACCTGCTGTACCTGTTCCTCGGTCATGCCGCAGCCGTCGTCGGCTATTATGATACTCAGGCGATCCTCTTTGTCGCTTTCCTCAACCGTTATGCGTACAAGGCTCGCCTCGGCTCTTACCGAGTTCTGAGCCACGTCCATTACGTTGAGTGACAGCTCTCTCATTATGCTTCCTTATACTTAGCCAGGATAGAGGGAACATCGTCGGCAACCAGACGGCCGTATACGTCGTCGTTGACCGTGATGACGGGAGCCAGACCGCAAGCGCCGATGCAGCGGCAGGCTGTGAGCGAGAACTCACCGTCAGCTGTACATTCCTCAGCCTCGATACCCAGCTCCTGAGAAAGCCTGTTGAGCACGTCGCCCGAGCCCTTTACATAGCAGGCAGTGCCTAAGCATACACTGATGTTGTACTTACCCTTGGGAGAAAGGGCAAACTGGCTGTAGAAGGTGGCTACTCCGTATACCTCGTCTACGGGTACGTCGAGCCCCTCCGCGATGATCGTCTGGACCTCTATCGGCAGATAACCGTAGATGTCCTGAGCTTCCTGCAGCACAGGCATTACCGCGCCGGGATCGTCCCTGTGCTTTGCGATGACTTCTTTCAGCTGCGCTTCCTGCTCGGGAGTACCCTTAAAAGGCAGGCTGCTGATTTTTTTAAGCATCTTTACTCCTCCTTAATCAAATATTATGTAAGTGAATTGTAGCAGATAATTCATCCACCCTGAATAAATGAGGTTTTTTTGCAGGATACTCCACCTATCCAAGGCGCCTATACATACACGTATAATATATCATAAATCAGTTTGATTGTCTATAAAATAACGCAAATTTTTCGTGTAAAAATCGGCAAAAAACTCAGATTTTTACTGGATTTTTAGTTAGCCTTAACTAACTGCTTTATGTTCCAAAAACAGCATGAAAATTCTGTGCAAAGTGACAGTTTATAAAATTCTCTTGTAGAATTAATCCTGCAAAATGCTTTAGCTTTTGCAAGTTTTAAAGCGGTAAAGCGTATACAATTAGGAATTAGGAATTAGGACTTAGGAATTGTTGGCGGGACACCCGCACCCGATTGTACGGAGAACGGTTACCGATTACCGGTGACTGGGGGTTGTTGAATAAAATGCGTCAACCCTCCGCCCTATCGGGCACCTCCCTTAGGAAAGGGAGGCTTCGTTTAATACTAAGTTTCATTAAAACACTTTAACATTTATTGCGTTTAATGGAAACTTAGTATAACTGCTCATTCCTAATTCCTCGCAGTAGCTCTCAGCCAATCAGCGTTCGAGCTATGCTCTCCGCTTCTTGGGAGAGCCTTGCATGGGTGCTGTTAGCCAAATCATAGATTTGGACAGCACCTCAATTCCTAATTCCTAATTCCTAACTAAAAACCGCCTTGCGTTACTGCAAAGCGGTCATATCTCTGTATCGAGGTATTCTATTACAGCCTCTCTTGTCAGCTCGGGCAGGGTGAGGGTGTTCGCGGCGTCGCGCATATTCTCAAGGTAATGCGCGTCTGAGCAGGTGATGATGTTCATATGGTCAAGGATGGGGTGCTTCTCTCTCAGCTCACCGAGCTTTGAGATATCCGCTAATTCCGCTGTTCTGAAGCCGCAGTAGGGGTCTATCTCGCCCAGCACCGAGAGTATAGAGAGCGAGTCGCGGTCTATGTGAGCGGGGTAGCAGATACCGCCGAACTCCTGCGCCTTTCTGTAAGCGTCATACATTCCGATGAAGCTTCCGGGCAGGAGCAGATGCTCTATCTCTCCGATCTCTTCGTCGTTCTCATTCATGATGACCTGTCTGCCGTAGATCTCGGGCTTGTTGCGTACCTTGATACGGTTTTGATCGACATATTCAGAGAAAGCGAGAGCCTTCTCAAGCGTAGGGAAGAGGCATACTGCGTGGATATCCTCGGCGGTGGTCAGCTCCATACCGGGTATGACGAGCAGACCGACCTGCTCGCCGACCTTCATAGCCGCCTCACAGTTGAGAGAGGTGTTGTGGTCAGTGAGAGCGATTACGTCCAGCCCCAAAAGCTTTGCCATATTCACCAGATTATTAGGCGTCATGTCCATATCGCCGCACGGCGACAGACACGAGTGCATATGCAGATCGTAGTAAAACTCGGGCATGATCAGATCAGCTTGCTCAGCTTTACCGCGAGAGAATAGCTGTTCTCTTCGGTGGTCAGGATGTTCACACCGTGCATCTCAGCCTTCTGGCGCGCGTTATCGTCGAGAGCCGCGTTCTCAACGAGGATGATACAGCTCACGTCGGCTAAGGTCGCGACTGCTATGCTGTTTATGTTGCCCATGACTGTCAGCCACGCGCTGTCCGCGGGAGCTCTGCCCATGACCCAGCTCAGCAGGTCGCCTATATAGCAGTCGTTGACCTCACGGTCAAGATCGTCCTCAACGAGGATCTTAAGATCAAGCTTTTCGATGATTTCTTTTACGGTCATAATAACCTCCGTATTTTAATGAGGAATTAGGAATTAGGAATTAGGAATTGTGGGCGGACGCTGTCCGCACCTGATTTAGAAAGTTAGGAGTTAGGAGTGAGGAGTGAGAAGTTGTGGGCGGGACACCCGCACCCTATTTGTAGGGACGTAAGGTGGTAAATGAGTAGGGGAGGGGCTTGAGGTGCTGTCCAAATCTATGATTTGGCTAACAGCACCCATGCAACAGCGCTCCAAGAGCGAAGCGATTGGCTAAGCGCCACTGCTGCTCCTCCCGAGAAAGTTAGGAGTTAGGAGTTAGGAGTGAGGAGTTGTGGGCGGACGCTGTCCGCACCTGATTTATAAAGACGTGAGGTGGTAAATGAGTGGAATTAGGAATTGCGGTCAAAAAACTATTAACTGCCAACTACCTATCGTGGTTTCTCATATACTCCTCATACACCTTCTTTGTGTATTCGTCGGCGTCGAAGGTGTCTGTATCGAGGATGAATTCCTTATTATTCAGCTTCTCGAGCGTCTTTTTGTCTTTATCGGTGAGAGTACCGTCCTTTTTTCTCAGTACGGCTTTTTTATACTTGGTATACCTTATCTCGCGGATGGTTTTCATCAGGCCCTGGTCAGCCTTGCTGTTGCCGGGCATAAAGGCGGCCTGGAGCAGCGAGGCGAAAGCTCCCGCCGTGACCCTCGCTACAGCGTTGCCGGTGCTGAGCATCGGCACCTCGCATTCAAGGTATTCTCTCTCTTTATCGGTCAGTATAACGTCGCTCATAGTGTGCCCAGCTGATCGTATACCGACTGTATCTTCGCTTTCAGCTTGTGTATGCAATCGGTCTCTTTGGCGTTGCCCTTGACTATATCCTCAGCTAAGGCGCGGCAGGTCGGAGCGCCGCAGGAGCCGCAGTCGAGCCCCGGCAGCTGCTTGCAGATATCCTCCATCTTCTCCATCATATCCATAGCCTCAAAGATATCCTCTGACAGACGGAAGCTCTCGGCGTTGAAGGTCAGCTCGTTCTCCCACAACATACGGTCCATATCCTTCTCGTCAAGGTGATTTAAGGATACCGGCATATATTTGCGCAGGTTCTGTATACGCGCCTGAGCGACATAGGGGTTCTCAACGGCTAAAACGCCGCCTACACAGCCGCCCGAGCAGGCGTTGAGCTCAATGAAGTCAATATCTCGGATGTGCTCGTCCTCGAGCTCCTCGAGTACGCGGATGACGTTCTCGATACCGTCGGCGGCAAGATATTTCTCGCCCAGCATAGCTGCCGCCTCTCCGCCCGAGGTCGCCCAGCCGACGCCGATCAGACCCGACTTCGCGATGGGCTCGATGACCTTGAGCTTATCCATCTTTGAGGTCAGGGCGGGGTAGAGGTGAGAGATCGCGATAGCGCCCGATACGGCGCTCTTCTCTATGGCGTTGGGAGCGTTTATCTCGGTGACCTTAGCGGGACAGGGAGTGATGAAGAACACGCCGATCTTCTCGTCCTCGATGCCGGTCATCTTCCTGACCTCGCGGCGAGCCATCCTCGCTGCGACCTCCATAGGCGCCAAAAGGGGCATAACGTTGCCGCAAAGCTCGGGAAAGCGTATTTTTATAAGCCTTACCACAGCGGGGCAGGCTGAGCTGATTATCGGTCTGGTGAGCTTGCTCTCGCGTATCAGCCGGCGTGTCGCCTCTGATACGAGCTCGGCGGCTCTGCTGACCTCGTAGATATAGTCGAAGCCCAGAGCTCTCAGCCCCGTCAGCACTATGTCGATATCGTTCAGGTTGTTGAACTGACCGAACAGCGCGGGAGCGGGGATAGCTACCTTTATTTCAAATTTTTCGATTTCTTCGAGCTGGTTTGAACGCGCACGCTTAGCGTGGTGAGGGCATATGCGTATGCACTCGCCGCAGTCTATACACCTCTCAGAGAGAATGTGCGCCTTGCCGTCGCGGATACGGATAGCCTCGGTGGGACAGCGCTTGAGGCAATTAGTACAGCCGCAGCAAAGCTCCGCGTCCAGCTCGACAGAGTGGAAGTAATTATTGTTCATGTCTTTTCCTTTTTAAAACAGGAGTGGAGATATGTAAGTGAGGAGTTAGGAGTTAGGAGTGAGGAGTTATGGGAAACGCTGCGCGTTTTTGATCTATATATATCGGGTGGGGACAGAACCCGCCGTAAACTCCTATTTCCTAACTTATTATTCTTTGACCCTTACGGTCAGGTACAAGTCGGTGCCTTTGCCGATCTCTGTCTCGATCCGCATATCATCTGTATATTTCTTGATATTCGGCAGACCCATGCCCGCGCCGAAGCCTAAGTTGCGAACGTTATCGGGAGCGGTCGAGAAACCCTCCTGCATAGCCTTTTCAACATCGGGTATACCGGGGCCGTGGTCAGAGAGCAGGACCTCTACATGGTCGGGGTAGATATCAACGTCGACAAAGCCGCCGTCGGCGTGGATCACCATATTGATCTCAGCCTCGTACATGGCTATGGCTACCCTGCGGATAGCGTCGGTGTTGTAGCCGAGAGCCTTCAGGCGCTTTTTGACCGAGCCCGAAGCCTCGCCCGCGCGGGTGAAGTCCTCGCCGGATACGTCGTAGTGTAAATGTATGTTGCTCATACCGCGGTACCTCCGGATAAACCGTTGGCGTACAGCTTGCCGCACGCGGTAAACATTCTGTAACGAGTTTTGATAAGGGTGATGTCGCGGCTCTCGGCAAGGTCGATGATACCCTGATCGGGCATCTTGCCGCGGACGAATACGATACAAGCCATATCCATCATCTCGGCTGTCCTTACTACCTGCGGATTGACGAGACCCGTCAGCAGAACGCTCTGATCCTTTACGAACGCCAGCACGTCGCTCATCATATCTGAGCCGCAGGCGGTCTTGATCTCGGTGTTGAGGTCGCCCTCACAGATGACCTCGCCCTCTAAAATGTCAATAATGTCCTTTACGATCATACGGATACATCCTTTCGCGTATCTTTCTGTATATTATATTACAGTTACTATCATAATAACACAAACCGCGCCTTTTTACAACATGACAAATATGGCAAAAGTTAAGCCCGATAGTTGTGTATTTCGCTGAATAGTCGGTAGTTGGTAGTTAGTAGTTAGTATAAGCCTTTTTCAACACTATTAACTATCCGCAGATTAACAGCTGCAAAACAAAAAGCGCCGGGTGTCCGACGCTTTCGCTCAGTTTATATCCGACAGTACCGCCCTGCCCTGTTCAAGGGACTTCGGTACGTCCAGTATCCTTTGGTTTCGGCTGCCTCTGAAATGCAGCATAAGGCTCATTTCTTCCTCAATGAACCTGCCGTCCACCAGCCAGTCGCATTGCTCCAGCAGCTCTCTGAACTCAGGATGTTTATCGAACTGCTCATAAAGCTGTTCAAAGGTATAGCCGGTGTAGCAGAACACGTTCAGCCCCATAGCTCTCGCGCCTTTGGCGAGCACGGTCAGAGCCTTAGCCTGAGTGAACGGTTCGCCGCCCGAGAGGGTGACGCCCCTGAGCAGCTTATCCTTGGCGGCTTCCTCAAGCACTCTCTCCACAGAGCTCATGTAGCCGCCCTCAAAATCCCAGGTATGCTGATTGTGACAGCCCTTGCAGTGGTGAGGACAGCCCTGAACGAACACTGTCATGCGTATGCCCGGTCCGTCGACGATGCTCTCGCGGATTACTCCCGCGAGCCGAAGCGGAGTTTTCTTGTCAGACATAATCTATTTCTCCTTGGTGTAACACAGGGGCGGTCAGCTGCCGCCCCTGCAAGATATTGTTTTCAGATAGCCTCTAACTCACAGCCGCAGCTGTCAGCCATATCGGTACTGTGCTTAACTCTGTCCCTGACCTCAGCCTTTTTGGCGTTGTTGAAGCGGTCGAGTGTGCCTACGAGGTAGCCTGTGATACGGCGGATGCGCTCTACCTGCTGTCCGTTCTTCTCAATCTTACGTCCGCACTTGGGGCAGTAGTCGCCGATGATGCCTGTGTAGCCGCATACGGGGTCGCGGTCGACTGGATGGTTGATAGATCCGTAGCCGATGCCCTCTTCCTTCATGCAGCGTACTACCTGCTCGAACGCCTCGAGGTTCTCGCTCGGGTCGCCGTCGAGCTCAACATATGAGATATGACCGGCGTTGGTCAGCGCGTGGTAGGGAGCCTCGATCTTGATCTTGTCAAAGGCGTTGATCGGGAAGTATACGGGTACATGGAATGAGTTTGTATAGTACTCTCTGTCTGTTACGCCCTTGATAACGCCGAAGCGCTCTTTGTCGATGCGGACGAAGCGTCCCGACAGACCCTCGGCGGGGGTAGCGAGGCAGGTGAAGTTAAGGTGAGTTTCTTCGCTCTTTTTATCGAGCTTCTTTCTCATGAAGCTGACTATCTCGAGACCCAGCCTCTGAGCCTCTTCGCTCTCTCCGTGGTGCTTTCCTATAAGGGCTACAAGCGTCTCGGCAAGACCGATGAAGCCTACGGATAATGTGCCGTGCTTGAGTACCTCTCTGACCTCGTCATCGATAGAGAGCTTTTCGGAGTCTATCCATACGCCCTGACCCATCAGGAACGGATAGTTGCGCACGCGCTTCTGGCACTGTATCTCAAAGCGCTCGAGAAGCTGGTCGATACACAGATCGAGCATACGGTCGAGCTGCTCAAAGAAGAAGTCGATGTTCTTGTTTGAGAGGATAGCAAGACGCGGGAGGTTGATGGATGTAAAGCTCAGGTTGCCTCTGCCGTAGGTTATCTCGCGGCTCGGATCATGTCTGTTGCCTATAACTCTGGTACGGCAGCCCATATACGCGATCTCGGTCTCGGGGTGACCGGGCTTGTAGTAAGAGAGGTTGTAGGGAGCGTCGATGAAGGCGTAGTTGGGGAACAGACGCTTAGCCGATACGCGGAAGCTGAGCTTGAACAAATCGTAGTTGGGATCCTCGGGATTGTAGTTGATGCCCTCTTTGACCTTGAATATGTGAACGGGGAAGATGGGGGTCTCGCCGTTTCCGAGACCTTTCTCGGTAGCGAGCAGGATGTTCTTGATGACCATTCTGCCCTCGGGGGTGGTGTCTGTACCGTAGTTGATGGATGAGAACGGTACCTGAGCGCCGGCGCGGCTGTGCATGGTGTTGAGGTTATGGACTACAGCCTCCATAGCCTGGAAGGTAGCGCGGTCGGTCTCTTCGAGAGCGTGCTTCTTAGCGAAGCGCTGCAGCTTGCCGCCGATCTTGTCGCCGTAGCTGTCAGTAAGGAGCTGCAGCTCCTTCTTGTCGTACTCGGGTGAGGCTTCGATCTTGGCGATCTCGCCTGTAGAAGCCTCAGCGGCGGCGCAGATAGCCTCGATGTTCTCTTTGGCGTTCTCGTCGTCCGCGAGCAGCTCGGCGCCGCGCTCGAGGTTCGCGCGGTAACGCTTATTATATGTTTTGATAACGCCGGGAGCCATGCTGTAGTCGAAGTTCGGTACAGACTGGCCGCCGTGCTGGTCGTTCTGGTTGGACTGGATGGCGATACAAGCTAACGCCGCGTAGGTAGAGATATCGTTGGGTTCTCTGATGAAGCCGTGACCGGTAGAGAAGCCGTTCTTAAAGAGCTTTAAGAGGTCGATCTGACAGCAGGTAGTGGTAAGGGTGAGGAAGTCAAGATCGTGGATATGGATATCGCCCTCGCGGTGAGCCTTTGAGAATTTGGGGTCGAGGACATACATCTGGTAGAATTCCTTAGCGCCCTCAGAACCGTATTTGAGCATGGTGCCCATGGCGGTATCGCCGTCTATATTAGCGTTCTCACGCTTAACGTCGTTATCCTTGGCTGATTTGAATGTGAGGTCCTCATATATCTTCATCAGCTTGGTGTTCATCTCGCGAACTCTTGTGCGCTCCGCGCGGTAGAGGATGAACTCCTTAGCGGTCCTCGCGTGACCGTTCTCGATGAGTATCTTCTCAACGGTATCCTGAACGTGCTCTACGTTGGGGGTGTCGTTATCCTCAGCCTCAAGGTATTCGAGTACCTTAGCCGCGAGTTTTTGGGCGCTGTCATAGTCGTTGCCGCCGATAGCGTGAGCAGCCTTGTAAATCGCCTGTGTGATTTTGTCGATGTCAAACTCGACCGCGCGTCCGTCGCGCTTTACGATCTTTGTGATCATGTCAATTCCTCCGTTATCTCTTGATTTTGGTTCTGCTGTAACCGTTTTGTTACAAAAAGTCTGCCCGATACCACATCTTGTGCCTCGGGCGAAATCCTGTCATAATATAACAGATTGACCGACCAAAATCAATTGTTAATTTATACTATAAAAAATTTTTTATTTGTTGAATTTGATATGTTTTTGTAAAATGATATTCTTAAAAGAATTATAACAATTTATTGTGAGCTGGGGATAGGCGACCACAAGATATTGTGCTTTGTTTCAATCCTGTAACAATCGGTAAAATCGGTGTAATTGTTAATTTGATTTTAGAAATTAGTTGGCGGTTGGTAGTTGGTGGCTGATTTGTAGGGACGAGCATTGCTCGTTCGCGGAATAGTGTGCTGAAATAGAGAATAGCGAATAATGAATTGAAAAAGGAAAGTTAAAAATGGAAAATTGTGGGAGGACTTCATCCTCACCTGATTTGTAGTATGTAAATCGGTAAATGAGTAGGGGAGGGGCTTGCTCCTCCCGAGAAAGTTAGGAGTTAGGAGTGAGGAGTTAGGAGTTGTGGGCGGGACACCCGCACCCTATTTGTAGGGACGTAAGGTGGTAAATGAGTAGGGGAGGGGCTTGAGGTGCTGTCCAAATCTTTGATTTGGCTAACAGCACCCATGCAACAGCGCTCCAAGAGCGAAGCGATTGGCTAAGCGCCACTGCTGCTCCTCCCGTGTTCCGCAGGAATGTTCGCGAAGCGACTTCAAGCCTTCCTCCCGAGGGGAAGACTTGAACACACATCAACGCTCTATCAACCACCAAATAACACTGCAAATTATCAGAAAAATCCGCCCCCGATTTCTCAGGAGCGGAAAGCGTATTAAAGATTATACAGTTTATTATATCTCTATAAGATATCAAATCTCTACGGTGTTTACCTTCTCGAACTCGTCGGTGATCTCCTTTGACGGAGCCTTGGTGACCAAAGTTACGATAACGGCTACTATCAGCGCGAGGGCGAAGCCCAGTACCAGAGAGTACAGACCTGTGGTCGCGTAGAGCGTCTGACCGCCGAAAGGAATGTAGTCCCAGAGGATGACGGTCGCAAAGCCTGTTACCATACCCGCTACAGCGCCGGAGAGGTTGAAGCGCTTCCAGAACAGTGAGAGAAGGATGATCGGGCCGAACGCCGCGCCGAAGCCTGCCCACGCGTCGGATACCAGACCCATTACGGATGAGTTGGGGTCGAGAGCTATGACGAAAGCGATGATGGCTACTACTATAACAGCGATCCTGCCTACGTTCAGCGCGCTCTTCTCACTCGCGTCCTTCTTGATAACGCCCTTATACATATCCTCTGATACGGCTGAGGCTGTTACCAGAAGCTGGCTGTCGGCTGTAGACATGATAGCCGCGAGGATACCGCAGAGGAATACGCCGCCGATGAATACGAGGATGACGTTGCCGCTGAATATCTGCTGGATGGTCTTGATGAATACGACCTCGGATTTTCCGCTCGCGACAAGGTCCTCATTGAGGAAGCCTCTCGCTACAAGACCGAGGAACGAAGCCGCGCCCAGTGAGAGGATTACCCATACGATAGCGATGATACGGCTCTTCTTGACCTCTTTGTCGCTCTTGATAGCCATGAAGCGCACAAGGATATGAGGCATACCGAAGTAGCCCAGAGCCCAGCCGAGGTTGGAGATGATGGATACAAAGCTGATCGGGTTGCCTTCGCCGTCCTTCATCAGGCTCGTAAAGCCCTGAGGATCGCTGACGCCTTTAGCTGCGAGAGCTCCGTTGAGGTCGCCGTTGATACCGATATAAGCGATGATCGGAACAGCGAGGATAGCTACCAGCATAAGCAGACCCTGGATGAAGTCGGTGTAGCAAACAGCCTTGAAGCCGCCCAAGAGGGTGTATACCAGTATAACTACCGCCGCGATGATCAGACCGATCATATAGGCTGTTTTGTCGTCCGCGCCCGTGCCGAATACGTTAGCGAAGAGCTTTGCGCCCGAGGCGAAGGCTGAGGCTGTGTATACCGCGAAGAACACGATGACGATAAGAGAGGATACCACCTTGAGCACGCCCTTTTTATCGTGGAAGCGGTTCTCAAAGAAGCTGGGTATGGTCAGCGAGTTGTTGGCGACTATGGTGTATTTGCGAAGTCTGCGGGCGACCAGGAACCAGTTGAGAATGGTACCGATCAAAAGACCGATGGCTATCCATACCTCGCCCGTACCGGCTACATAGATAGCGCCGGGCAGTCCCATCAGCAGCCATCCGCTCATGTCGGAAGCCTGCGCCGAGAGAGCCGCGGTCCATGAACCAAGGCCTCTGCCGCCGAGGAAGTAATCTTCGTTGTTGCTCTGTTTAGAGTTGAGAGCGCCGATGAGTATCATCACGCCCATATAAACAACAAAAGCAACAAGGATTATGATCGAGTTTGTTGTCATATGTTTCCCTCCAGAATAATATTATGTTAATACAAATGCTAACACAATTCTCACCTATATTAACACATTAAAGCACAAAACGCAATACAGAACGAAGTATAGACTAAAATAAATACTTTTGATACACAATATAGAAAAAAGCCTGTTATATAGCCGAAAAGAAGATAGACTGAATAACAGACTAATACAAAAACAAAAAATAAAATACCTGCTGTGATGAAAGGCTTTATTGAATTAGGAATTAGTAATGAGGAATGAGGAATTACGGGAAACGCTGACGCGTTTTTTGATTTTTAAAATCGGGTGCGGGCGAAACCCGCCATTAACTCCTAACTCCTAATTCCTCACTTATAAAAGTTCCTAATTGTTTCTGATCCCGCTCAAGAACAGCGGCATGACCGTGCCGGCGTATTCTGTCAGCGAATACTCTCCGCCGTGCAGACACCAGTCGTATAACAGCGCCCTCTCTGCTATTGCGTAAAGCCTTACTATCTCTGCCGAGGATTTTCGGCGCGTTATCTCGCCGCGCTCCTGTCCGAGCCTTACGAGCTTTTTGAGCAGACGGTAATACACCCTCTGCTGGTCGAGCAGTTCCTTTTCTCCTCGTTTTGATAACTGCTGGGCGTAAAGGCGAGAGAGCAGCTCTATATCGATGTTGTTCTCTATCATCATGCACAGCTCGCGGTTGAGATAGGTCAGGTTCTCGACCGCGTTCACCGAATAATCTATCTCGCTCTCGAGCTCGGTATACTTCTCGTCAAAGAGATAGGCGAGCGAGCCGATCAGGCTGTCTTTGCTCTCAAAATAATGATAGAAAGAGCCCTTTGAGGTGCCCGACAGCCTGATTATCTCATCTACCGTGGTGTTGTCAAAGCCCTGTTCATAGAAGAGCTGCCACGCCGCGGTGACAATTTTGCTTTTGGTGTTTCCGGAATTCTTTTTCATTTTCTTATCCGCCTTGCCCTTTATTCTGTACTCAATTCTATACTTGTTATACTTATTTGTCAAAGCCTTTTGTGCGTTATGGCAAAAAGCTCGTTAAATTTTTGTTTATAACGTCAAATTGACAAAAATCGACTGGTGTATTTATGTTTGTTTGTTGCAAATACACATATAAACATGTTATAATTTAACAAATATGAAATTTAGCTGAATTTCGGGAGGTAAGGTCATGAAACGTTTTTTAGCTATCTTAATATGTATATGTATGGTTTTCTCGATAGCGTGCTCTGCTGTCGTGTATGCCGATGATACCGGCGCGGGTGATGATACGGCCGGTTCCGGCGGCGATACAGCAGCGGCTACGCCCGATCAGGAAGAGCCGCATGAGCATGTGATAGACGACAGAGCCGATCAAATCGTATATACAGACTTGGACGAGATAACCGTAGAGGTCAAAAAAGAGCTGCTCAATTCAGCCGAGCTTCATCCTATGACCACGGGCTATGAACCCTTGGATGAGCTTGTAGCTTCTATCCACTCGCGGATCCTCACTCCCGATATGGATACATACGAGAAGGTGTGTACCATATACAAGTATCTTATGACGGGTACTGAGTATCTTTTCGGCAATCCGACGTCTTCAGAGCTGCATAACAATCTCATAAAGACCCATAATTACAAAAGTAAGATCGACTATTATATCGTATATAACGCTTACGGTATGTTAATCGAAAAATACGGCGTATGTAATCACTATTCGTCTGCGTTCATGGTCATGACACGCGCCTTGGGCCTCGATTCTTACATCGCTTCCTGTACCAGCTCTACCAAGGGACTGAACGGCCACTTCTCGGCTATGATACGTCTCAATGGCAGGCTTTATCGCTTTGATCCGGTCATGGGCGTTGTCACTAACAAGAGAGATATAGTAGAAGAATCCGAATTTTTCTGTACTCCCTTGGTCTCTCTGGTCAGCAGCGAGTTCAGTTTCCTTGAAGAACAGGTCGCGTCTTTCGGCAAATTTGAGAGGTACAGCAATGCCGGCACTATTAAGATAGGTAAATTCGACGGTAAGACCGAGGGCGATATCCACTATACATTCGGCTCTTATCCTCAGAGTCGGATCACGGATGAAGAGCTTCTTGCTCAGCTCGATCAACAGCTCGACGGCGTAGTTATGAATTCATATCCCTATACCTGCGGTACGGATGAGCCGGGCTCTCAGGAGATATGCGAGTACATGAGCTGGGCTGATATCACTTATAACAACGAGAAATACCGCGCTGTAAGGATCGATGAATACCGTCCAAAGTATATCCACCGTACTCACGATGAAGCGAATTCTCACCAGGTAAGGACAGGATATACAGCGGGCAACACCTATTGGTTCAAATTTGAGCCTATCGAATGGAGGCTCGTTGACGGCAATAATCTTCTGGTAGCCGATCTGGTGCTCGATTCTCAGCCCTTCAACGAGGAGCTGTATTACAGCAAGAAAGGGAAGAGGATCAGCGGCAAAACGTACTATGTATTCAGCGATGAAGAAATGACCCACCCTGCGAACGACTGGGAGTATTCCTCGATACGCCGCTGGCTGAACGAGGAATTCTACAATACAGCCTTTACCGCTGAGGAACAGCGTATGATCCTCGACAGTCAGCTTGACAACGGCTGCAATTTCCTTAACTTATTTGAATATCAGAATACCACCGATAAGGTGTTTATGCTTTCCTTCAGTGAGCTTCGCGATTCTGACTATTACGTGTCGGACGCCAACATCTCGAAACGCTCGGATTGCTCTGATTACGCTTTGAGTCAGGGCGCTAACTATTCAAGAAAATATGATGAATATGGCTATTCTTCGGCGTGGCTCCTCAGATCTCCGGGTATGTATTCGGGAGAGATCTATATAGTCTCAAACGACGGAGTTGTACGGCCGAACATAAACGCCGGAGCTACCAACGCGGGTATCAAGCCCGTGATCAGGATCAAAACGGTCAAATCGCTTGTTGACAGACTGACAGACGCTCTCCGTAAACCGAGAGCTTACGCTACCGGCACAGGTCAGATCACTCTTAGATCTATTGCCTCTAACGGAGCAGACGGCTATAAGTTTTATGTCTATTCCGATAACTTAACGACCCCCGACGTTATATATACGTCATTGAGCCCGACTCTGGTCATAAACGATCTTATCCCCGGAAAGATCTATCACTTCCGCAGATCCGCATATCGACTGACAGACGGCGAGCTGATCGAGAGTCCGTTGTCCGGGATGGTCGATCAGATGTGCAGGACGCTGGTCGAAGCTCCGTCAGACATAACAGCCGAGGCGGTATCTACAGGTACGGTCAGGCTGTCGTTCAAGCCGGTGGAGGGAGCGGTTGAATATCGCGTCTATCGATATATCGATTCAGAGACCCTTGAGATATGCGCCTCATCCTCAGAACCTGTTATTGACATTTCGGGTCTTAAGGTGGGGTCGGCTTACGGGTTCAGGCTTTCGTCGGTCTCCGACGACGGATATGAGAGCAATGTATCCAAGGAGATCGTCTCATGCGTCTGTGAGAGCTTCCCCAAACGTCCCGAGAACATTACTGTTGATCCCTACGCTACCGGCAAGCTGAGGATATCGTGGGACGCAGTCAATGACGCCGTTTCATATAATGTTTTCAGATACTACTCGGCAAATGATATCGAGTTCATCGGTAATACCACAGACACCACATTCAGCGTCTCGGGTCTGAGAACCAAAATAAGCTATTATTTTAAGATCCAGGCAGTGGGAAGGAACGAAAACGACCTGAGCGTGCTGTCATGGCTCGCCGGTAACAAATGTGTCAGCGTCCCTCCGGTGCCTGATATACTCAGCGTAGAGCCCTGCGCTACGCATAAGCTTGAGATAAAATGGGACGCTGTCGAGGGCGCCGCAACATATAATGTTTACAGATATTTAAAGGCTGAGGGGCTGGTTCTGCTCGGATCTACCGACAGGCTGTCTTTTGTCGTGTCGGATCTTAACACGGGCGACAAATGCTTCTTCAGAGTAGAGGCAGTCTCAGAGGATGGTAATGATATCAGCGATTTATCAGCGCTTGCCGATGGAGTATGTGAGAGCTATCCCGCCGTACCTCAGAACATTGAATATACACCTTTAGCTACCGGAAAGATCAAGTTATCATGGGATCCCTCAGTGGGCGCTGCTAAGTATAACGTATATCGCTATATAAGTTCTACCAATATGCCGTTATTAGGCACGACTGAAAAAACTGAATTCATTGCGGATAACCTTGTTCCTTATGCAAATATCTGTTTCAAGATACAGGCGATAACTCAGGACGGTAACGATACCAGCGATCTTTCTCCGCTGATCTCTACTTTGATCCCGAGTATACCCGACAGACCGTTGAATACTGTCGCTTACGCAAGCTCTACGGGATGTATCACCGTAGAGTGGGACGCTGTAGAGGGAGTTGGCTCCTATAATGTTTACCGCTATTTTTCAGATACAAAGACCGAGTTGCTCTGTAATACAGAGGATACGTCTTATGTTATGAGCGATCTGAGCCAAGGGTCAGAGATCTTTTTCACGGTACAGGCTGTATCAGCTGACGGCAAAGATATCTCAGCTATGAGCCCCGTTTTCAGCTCTAAGGTTGAGAGTATACCTCCCGTGCCTATCAATATTACAGCGATGGTGTCTGACCGTCCTTTGACGGTAGATCTGAAGTGGGACGCCGTTGAAGGCGCTACCGGATATGAGATATACAAATATAATGATTTTGAAAAATTCTATGAATATTTCGGAAAGTCCGACAAAAACGAGTTTGAGGCTACAGGTCTCAAGGGCGGCGCACAAGCGAGATTCAGTGTATATGCTTTAAAAGAAGAGGACGATAATGTCTATGTCAGCGCAAGATCCAACTCTGTTGTTGCTGTTCCGACTAAGCTTGCGGTTCCGACCAATGTTTCAGCTGTTTGTACAGAGACTTGTGAGGTCACCCTGAGCTGGGATCCCGTTCCTTTCGCTGATCGCTACGACGTATACTTATACGACAACGCTGACAAAGAATATATCTTAGCGGCTTCGTCTGAGAGTAATGTATGTAAGGTCGTTTCTCTCGCTCCCAATACTACCGGAATCTTCCGCGTTACGGCGGTGTGCGATTTTGATACGTATGAGATATCGAGTGCTTTTTCATCAAGCGTGAGCTGTAAAGCTCTCTCGGGTCCCGCTGCGGTACAGTCGCTTTCGGCGGCTCAGATGTCAGACGGCAAGGTAAAACTGAGCTGGAGCGCCGTCAGCGATGCCACTCGCTACAACATCTACAGCGTGTTTACGGGACAAGGCGGCGGGGATGAGCTGCTCGGAACCACAGAGACAACGAGCTTCACGGCAGAAAACCTGACTAAGGGTATGTTTTATCGTATCTACGTCAGAGCGATAAAGGATACCGGCGAGTATACTTTGACAGGAGAACCGTCAAATACTATCATCGTAGATATCCCGGCTGATAAGACCTATATCATCGGCGACGTAGACGGTAACGGCGCTGTAGATATACTTGACGCAACCTTTGTCCAGCGTTACGCGACGGGTCTGCAAACACCTGTATCACCGGAAAGCATGATGCACGGAGATATCGACGGAGACGGCGCAGTCGGCATAATCGACGCTACCTTCATACAGCGTTATTCTACCGCGCTCGCGATACCGTATCCGATCGACTGCCCTTCGGCATGATAATATCATAATAACGTATATGCAGGAGTTCCGCTTGTCGGGGCTCCTGTTTTACTTTACAGGAAACTGTTCGTTTCCGTAAAGCAAATAATGATTTGTATGCCCGCTCAGTTTGCCGCTGAGCGGCAACGAGCGATGGGGAGAAGAAATCTTTTTTGCGGAATATACTTGACAAATATATATTAAGGGAGTATTATAAATATGTAAATATGAACAATTGTTCATATATTCAAATAAATTCGATGTGGTAACTCTGCTCGCTAAGCCGTTCACCATATCCGAATTAATTAAAACGGAGGCTTTTATGGCGCACGAAGAGCATAAAGATATTGTACAAGAGGTAAAGAGCACCATGCCCGATACCGATACTCTTTTTGAGCTTGCCGATTTCTTCAAGGTATTCGGCGATTCTACCCGTATCCGTATCATGTGCGCGTTGTTCGAGCGCGAGCTGAGCGTCTGCTGTATAGCCGATATAGTCGGCATGGAGCAGAGTACGGTATCTCACCAGCTCAGGGTCTTGAGACAGGAGAACCTCGTCAAGGTACGCAGAGACGGCAAACAGAGCTATTATTCGCTTGAGGATGAACATATCCAAAAGATATTCGAGATGGGTCTCGAGCATATACTCGAGTGATATCATAACAATCAGCGTATCATTTCACGATCATAAAGGTGTGATAAAATGAAACACGAATTTATATTGGACGGTCTGCATTGCGCTAACTGCGCCGCTAAGATCGAGACTAAGCTCTGCAAGACCGACGGATTTTCAGACGTCAATTACTCCTTCGCTACCTCTGAGCTTGAGATAGTCAGCGACAAAGAGGATATCCGCGATCAGGTACAGGCGATAGTCGACTCTGTCGAGAGCGGAGTTACCGTTGTGCCCAAGGAAGAACTCAGTCATGGGCATAACGGCGAACATCACCATGAATGTCACGACGGCTGCTGCGACCACGATCATGAGCACGATCATCACCATCATGACCGCGATCACCATGAACACAGCCATGAGCATAGTCACGAACACGATCACGGTGATAAGGGCAAGCTGAAGCTAATCCTGCTCGTTATAGCGGCGGTGCTGTTCGTCGCGGCTCTTATCCTGCATTATATCGGTAAATATGAGCTGATCTGCAATATACTCAGCGTTGTATCTGCTGCTTTGGCGGGTTATGATGTTGTCATCGACGGCATAAAGTCCGTTTTCAAAAGGAATATAGATGAGACGACCCTCATGACGGTAGCTGTTATAGCGGCTATGGTTCTCGGCGAGTTTGTCGAGGCAGCTGCGGTAATGGTGCTCTTCGGTATAGGAGAGCTGCTTGAGGACAGAGCTGTTGAGAAGTCCCGCCGCGATATCCGCCGTCTCGCCGATATACGACCCGATAAGGCTTATGTCTATACCGACGGCAGGAGCGTTGAGACCGCTGCCGAGGATATAGAGATCGGAACAACGCTCGAGATACCTCCGCACACCAGAGTGCCGCTCGACGGCGTTATCGTCAAGGGCAGCACGACTATCGACGCTTCATCGCTTACGGGTGAGTCTGAGCCTGTTTACGCCGCCGAGGGCACTGAGCTGATGAGCGGCATGATGAACAATGACTCGTCTGTACTTATGAGAACAACAAAAGCGTATTCGGACAGCGCGGCTACAAGAATAGTCAAGCTGGTCGAAGAGAGCGCTAAGAACAAGGGCAATCGCGAGAGGCTCATCACTCGGTTCGCGGCGGTCTATACCCCCGTGATGATGGCGCTCGCTTTAGTGATAGCGGTCATACCCTCGCTTATCACGGGCGACTGGGCGGGCTGGATACATAAGGCGCTTGTGTGCCTTGTAGCCTCATGTCCGTGCTCTATAGTTATTTCGGTACCGCTCTCGTATTACGCGGGTATAGGCGCCGCCGGCAAGGCGGGCGTGCTGATAAAGGGCGGCAGATATGTCGAGGCTCTCGCCGATATCAAGGCGTTCGCTCTCGATAAGACGGGAACCATCACCGATAATAAGATGACCGTCAGCGAGATAATCCCCGCGAACGGCTATACCGCGGAGCAGGTGATAGGGCTCGCGGCTTCGGCTGAGGCTCACTCAGCCCATCCCGTGGCTCAGGCTCTGATAGATTATTGCACGAAGAATAATATTTCTATAGTAGAATTAAGCGACCACAGTGAGATAAGCGGCTACGGCGTGAGCGCCGTAAAGGGCGGCGATAAGATAACCGTCTGCCGCGCTGAGAATATCCACGGCACGGCTGTGCTTTTGAATGATAAAGAGATCGGTATCATCAAGGTCACTGAGGAGGTTCGACCCGAGGCGGCTCAGGCTCTCTCTGAGCTGAAACGGCTCGGTATCAAGCGTATCGCGATGCTCTCGGGCGATAAGCGCGAGGCGTGCGAGAAGGCGGCTAAGGGACTTAGTATCGACGAGATACACCCGTCTCTCCTGCCTGAGGATAAGGTCAAGACGGTAGAGAGCCTTATAGATACCTGTGGCTCATGCTGTTTTGTCGGCGACGGTATCAACGACGCTCCCGTGCTCAGCCGGGCTACCTGCGGAGTGGCTATGGGACTTGGCTCTGAGGCGGCTATCGAGGCGGCAGACATTGTGCTCAGTTCAGAGAGCCTCAGCGCTCTGCCGGGCGCTGTAAGGATATCCCGAGATACCATGAAGACCGTAAAGATGAATATAGCTTTCTCTCTTCTGGTCAAGGCTATTGTCATAATTCTCGCCGTAGCGGGTATCGCTCCGCTGTGGCTCGCGGTGCTGTCGGATACCGGCGTGTGTCTGCTTTGTGTGCTCAACTCCGTAAGGCTGATAGCCAAGAAGCGATAAACATAATAATTCTTGATGCTGTAAATCATTGACATTCCTGCTCTTTTGCGTTACGATAAAGAGCAGGAATTTATTATAAGGACTTAATCGAATATGAAGAATACTCAAAAGAACTCCGCCGCGCAGACACAGACGGATGAAAAAAAGTATACGGTAGCGAATTCGCTGGTCAGTTATTATCTTGTGATAATGTTCGGCTTCTTTCCGCTGTTCCTGACCAATCAGTACGCTCACGCGAGGACCGATAAATTCTGGCTCTATACCGTGCTGACCTTGGTGCTGATAATCTCTGTCGGCGTATGCGCCGTCATAAACCTGAACGAAGCAAGAAGGCTCAGTAACGAATATCATCTCATAAAGCCGCTCACGGTCACAGATATAATGATGCTTTGCTTCTGGGGTTTCGCGGTGATATCCACATTCTGCTCAGAGTATATGTCATCGGCTCTCACGGGCTTCTCGGCAAGAGATAACGGACTGTTGCTGCTGACCTTGTATATGCTGATGCACTTTGCGCTCACGCGTCATTATCAATTCAAGGGCTATGTCATAGCGGTCTATCTGATAATCTCGAGCGTTGTAGCTCTGCTCACGGTGCTCAACTTCTTTTATATCGATCCTCTGGGTATGCTCAGCGGTTATGATAAGGCTACTATCGACGACTTCGGCTCTACTATCGGCAACAAGAATATCATAGCGGCGTTCATGTGCCTGTTCCTGCCCGTAGCTATAATGAGCTTTGTCGTTACAAAGGACAAGGTCATGCGTATCGTCAGCGGCGTTTCGATAGCTTTCGCTTATATGGGGCTTATCTGCGCCGACTCGACCTCGGATATCCTTGGTCTGATCGTGATTTTGCCCGTAACGGCTATATTCAGCGCCCGCGGCTTTGATTATCTGCGTCGTTTCATGCTGGCTATGACGATACTTTTCGCCTCGGGCAAGCTGCTTCAGGTTTTCTCAGCCGCAGTCGGCGATAACAACAAGGGCTTTGAGTTCATGCAGAAATTCCTTGTTTACAGCCCTGTTATGTACGCTCCGATAATCGTGTTCGGCGTTATGTACGCGGTCATGTACTTTGCCGGCAAAAACAGAGAGCCGCGTTATCCCGCTAAGACGGTTCAGATCGTATTCGGCGTTTTGTTCGCTTTGGGTATCACAGCGGCGATAGGTCTGTTCATATACTTCAGCTTTGTCGACAAAAAGACCGATCTCGGCAACTTTGAAAAGCTGTTGCGCTTCAGCGACAAATGGGGCACTCACCGCGGATTTATGTGGAGGGTGAGCCTTGAGGAATACGGCAAATTCGGCTTCTTCGGCAAGCTCTTCGGCTCGGGTCCCGATACCGCTTATTATGTCCTGATGCCTCATTTTGAAGAGCTTCTCAAACGCTTCGGCGATAAATCGACTGACTGCGCTCACAACGAGCTTCTGAACTATCTGATAACTCAGGGCGCTCTCGGACTGATCGCGTATATCGGCTTTATGGGCTCTGTGATCGTCAGAGGTATCAAGGCGGCTAAAAGCAATCCTTACGCTCTCGCTTTTGTCGGAGCGGTGATCTGCTATCTCGCTCAGTCGCTCGTCAACCTCTATAACCCGATAGTCACTCCTTTGCTGTTCATCTTCGCCTCTTTGGCTGAGGCTCTCAGCAGAAACGGAGAAGAGCACTTTGAGTTAGGAGTGAGGAGTTAGGAGTGAGGAGTTTACGGCGGGCTGAGCCCGCACCCGTTTTATATGATATTACACTGATAACTCATAAAGATACAGCCTCCCTTTTTCGGGAGGCTGTTGCTGTGCGGATCATTTCTTTTTCATTGCGTCCTTAAGGCTCTTTACCGTGCCGTCGGGATAGGTCACGTCTACGTTGTCGAGGCGCTCCTTGACCTGCTCGCGAAAGCCCTTGAGGTATATCGCGTACAGCTCCTTCCGGCGTTTTGTCTCTTCATCGCTGAGACCTTCTTCACGCTTCTTCTTAGCTAAGGCGTTTATCTCAGATAAAAGTTCATTCATTTCCATATGTATCATCCTTTCACGCTGTCAAGATAATCCTGCAGAATAATGCACGCCGCCACAGCGTCTACTTTTTGTTTGCGCTTCTTGCCGTAGACGTTGCCCGAGCTTAAGTACGCGTGGGCGGTTATGGTAGTGCCGCGCTCGTCCTGCATGACATGGGGCAGACCTGTTTTTTCGCTGAGCTTTGAGCCTATCTCTCTCGCTCTTAAGGCGCTCTCGCCCTCGGTGCCGTCCATGTTGCGGGGCAGGCCGACCACCAGTATATCGGCTTTTGTTTCTTTTGCTTTCTGAGCTATCTTATCTATCAGCTTTTCGTCATTGTATTCGGTTATAACGCACAGTGACGAGGCTAAAAAGCCGCCGCTGTCCGATATGGCAAGCCCCGTGCGGGCGTGTCCTAAATCTATCGATAATGCTGTCATCATCCACCTCAGTAGTATTTAAGCTCCACGGCGATTATCCTCAGGTTTTTATAAGGAAAGTAGCCTATATGCGAGCTGTCTATGCTGTAGTTGCTTATGTTGTTGTTTACGTTCTTTATATAATCAAAGAAGTATTGAGGGTAATTTATAAACAGGTTGCTTGTGACCTCTTCAAAGTCAAATTTATCGTCAACATAAAAGATATATGTCTCGTCCCGAGCCAGAGCCGCGGTGAGCAGGGTGCTCTCTATACCGTCGCCGTTATAATCGGTGAACCTCGGAGCCGTGCGGTAATAATAGCCCATAGAGTTGTCGGAGCATTCGGGGACGAACATATTCATAACGTCGCAGTTTATATCGCCCTCAAGACCATTTATCTCATCTTCGGTGAGCTCTGTGAACATAGGGGAGGGCTCATGGTCATAAGCCATCTGTTCTGTTGTAAGGTTAAAGAAGGCGTATTTATATACGAAGGCGTCGCTGTCGTCCCAGGTCACGTCCACCGCGTACCACTTGTCGTTGAAGCCGACCGCGTTCCACATATGAAGCTCACTCTCGCCCGCGTAGCCCGAGATACTCACACAGTCTACGCCTATGCCGTTGAGCAGCAGCTGAAAGGCTCTCGCGTAGCCCTCGCATACGGCGAGCTTGTTCACCAACGCTCCGTATACCGTATAGATGTCGGGATCGTTGCGGTCAGTGTTCACAGGGTCTACATCCTTATCGTAATCGACAAGGTCAACTATAAAGTCATGCACCAGCAGCTCTCTTTCATACTCGCTCAGACCGTCCGGGACGGTAGCGTAGAAGCTGTTTGCCGCTTTGTGCAGCACAGCCAGTTTGTCGTCTATCTCCTTTGGCGAATACTTTGAGTATAGCTGGACCACGGTCTCTTCACCGCTGCTGTAATATCCGACCGTGCCCGAGGTCCAGAACAGCTCGGGGTTGTCGTCATATATAGCCTTGATGACCGTGCGCACCTCAGCCTCGGTCAAAGCCGCGTCTACACGCACCTGCGGCATGGGATACAGCCCGGCTTCTTTATTCATTTCGTCGGAGATATCGTAGTATACCGACATCAGGCCCTCATACAGGGTCTGTTCGCTTTCCTTGGGCAGGGCTTCATATGAATGTTTGGGACTTATCGGTTCATAGCCCTTTGTATAGCTCAACGCATCCGGCTCAACGGTGAGATATTCTTTCTTTGCCTGCGGCTCGATCACCTTGCGCGTGATAAGACCCTTTGGCAGGATATCCATTATCGAGCACGAGCACATGGCGGCGAGTATGAACGCAACAAGCACCGCTGTTATCAGCTTTTTCATATCTCACCTCCGCGTAATAATAGATCTATTCTAAGTATATGCTTATAAGCGGTATTTATCCTCGTTTATCGGCAAGGTCGCTATCGCGTTGAGGTCGCTGTCGGCTATGTGACCCTTTTGATACTCATAATAGCCCTGAGCTCCGACCATAGCGCCGTTATCGCCGCAAAGGTATTTTTCGGGCATATACAGGTCATATTTGCCCTTGCATTTTGTTTCAAGCTCACGCCTGAGCAGAGAGTTCGCCGATACGCCGCCCGCCGTTACCAGAGTGGTATATCCGAGGTCCTCAGCCGCCTTTAAAAAATTATCGGTGAGGCACCCGACCACTGCCCTGCGGTATGAGGCGCAGATATCGGCAACGGGGATATCCTCGCCCTTTTGCTGACGGTTATGTATAAGATTTATTACAGCCGTCTTAAGACCCGAGAATGAGAAATCATACGGCGAGCCGTCTACATGAGGTCTCGGCATAGGAAAAGCGGTATCGTCGCCATTCTCGGCTATCTTATCGAGCTCAACGCCGCCGGGGTAGGGGATGCCCATAGCTCTCGCCGCCTTGTCAAAAGCCTCTCCCGCGGCGTCGTCGCGGGTCCTGCCTATGACCTTCATATCCGTATAGTCCCTTACCTCAACTATATGGCTGTGACCGCCCGATACCACGAGACAGAGAAAGGGTGGCTTTAGTTCTTTGTGAGAAATATAATTCGCCGCTATATGGGATCTTAAGTGATGGGTGGGTATCAGCGGCTTGTTTGCCGCGAGCGAGAGACCCTTGGCGAAGTTCACGCCCACAAGCAGAGCTCCTATAAGCCCCGGGGCGTAGGTGACGGCTATCGCGTCTATATCGTCGAGCGTACAGTCAGCCTCCTTGAGCGCCTCGTCGGTAACACCGACTATCGCCTCGGCGTGTCTGCGCGAGGCTATCTCGGGCACGACGCCGCCGTATAGCTTGTGTTCCTCTACCTGAGAGGCTATTATGTTTGACAGCACGTTCCTGCCGTCCTCGACCACAGCCGCGGCGGTCTCGTCACAGCTGCTTTCAATTGCCAGAATTTTCATATATCTTCCTCATTATCACTGCGTTTTCTTTGGGATCGTCATAGTAATCAGCGCGTACTGAGAGCTCTTCAAAGCCGAGGCTCTCATACAGAGCCCTCGCCGATATGTTGCTCTCTCTTACCTCGAGGAATACCTCGCTGAGCCCTTCGCTGTTATGTAAAGCGCTGTTTATAAGCTCTCTCGCTATGCCTTGACGGCGGTAGTCGGGATGAACCGCGACCTCTATGATACTGCCCTCGTCAGCTATCTGCTCATAGGCGAGATAGGCTATGATATCGCCGCACTCTTCCGCTATCGTGCAGTACGAACAGGGCTTTTCGAGCTGTGAGCGTATCATGCTTTCGCTCCACGCCGAGCTGTCAAAACACATATCCAGCAGCTTTTTGACGCCGCCGATATGAGAGGGCTCCATTTCAAGGTATCTCATAGTGTGGCTATCAGCGCCTTGACCGCGCCTGTGATATCGTCGCGGCATTTGCGATAGGCGTTCAGATCTCCGCCGTAGGGGTCTACTATATCCATCCTCAGATCATAGATATCTTCTGTGTTGGGGGCTCGGTGAAGTACTCTGACCATATTCGCGGGTATACCCAGCGAACGCAGGATATCAGCGTGCTCCTCGCCGAGACCGACAAACAGCGAAAATTCGTTGAGGTCGACCGAGGGCAGAAAACGCGTGCGGTGAGCGCTCAGGTCGAGGCCGATCTCAGCTACAGCCTGTACGGCGTTAGGCGAAGCGGGACGGTCGCCAACGGCGGCTACGCCCGCGCTCTCAGCGCGCCAGTCAAGATTGCTTTGTTCTGCTAAAGAATTAAAAATCACTTCAGCCATTGGGCTGCGGCAGGTGTTGCCTGTGCATACAAATAATATCTTTTTCATTGTTTCACCAACATTTCAATATTTAATCAGCCTTTTGCGTCGTACCATGTCTCGCCCATAGCCGCCTCGGCGGTGAGGGGGATATCGAGGTGTACGGCGTTTTCCATTTCTTCCTGGAGCAGCATAGCCACCTGCATACTCTCAAAGGCGGGGGCTTCGACTATCAGCTCGTCGTGTACCTGTAATATCAGCCTTGCTTCAAGTCCCTCGCGCTTTAAGCGCTCGTCAACTCGCACCATGGCTATCTTGATGATATCGGCGGCTGTGCCCTGTATCGGCGCGTTTCTCGCTACTCTCTCGCCGAAGGCTCTTGTGTTGCGGTTCGACGCCGAGAGCTCGGGCAGATATCTGCGCCTGCCCTCAAGGGTGCTTACATAGCCGTCGTTCTTCGCCTTTTCGATTACCTCTTTCATATAGCTGTCTACCGACGAGAAGCGGGTGAGGTAGTTCTCGATATACTTCTGAGCCTCTCTCATAGTGACCCCGATATCCTTAGAGAGCGAGAACGCCCCTATACCGTATACGATACCGAAATTCACAGCCTTGGCGCGTGAGCGCATAAGCGGGGTGACGTCTGCTATCGGTACTCCGAATACCTCTGAGGCGGTAACGGTATGGATATCTATATTGTCCCTGAACGCTTGCTGCATGGTCTTGTCGCCCGAGATGTGCGACAGCACCCTGAGCTCGATCTGAGAGTAGTCGGCGTCTACCAGTACACAGCCTTCCTTAGCTTTGAAGAAACGGCGGAACTCCTTGCCTCTCTCGGTGCGAACGGGGATATTCTGCAAATTGGGTTCGGTAGAGCTTATTCGGCCGGTTCTGGTCTCGGTTTGATTGAACGACGAGTGTATCCTGCCGTCGTCGGCGACCTTGTCGATCAGCGAGTCGCAGTAGGTCGACTTGAGCTTCGCGACGGTGCGGTACTCGAGTATCTTTGAGATAACGGGGTGGAACGGCAACAGGCTCTCAAGCACCTCGGCGTTCGTCGAATATCCGCTCTTGGTCTTTTTGCGGGTCGGCAGGTTAAGATCCTCAAACAGAGCTTTAGCAAGCTGTTTGGGGGAATTTATGTTGAATTCATAGCCTACATCGTCATAGATGGACTGCTGCAGCTCGGCGGCTTCTTTGCCGAGCTGTTCGCCGTAGCTTCTGATACCCTCGGTATCTACGGCAAAGCCGAGGTTCTCCATCCTCGCCAGAACACGTGCGAGGGGGATCTCTATCTCATATAATAATCTATCGTTAGCGATATCATGGATGTCGTCCGCGAGCCGCCTGCATAAAGAGGGCAGAGCGTGGATGAACGGAGCGCCCTCAAAGCCGCCGTCACATACCGCGACGGGTATGCTGTACTCGGCGCACAGGCGGTCGATCTCATAGCTCGATGACGACGGGCTGAGCAGATAAGCCGCAAGAGAGGTATCAAAGGCGATGTTTACATCTATACCCTCTCTGTCGCAGTAGGCGAAGATCGGTTTGCTGTTATCGGTATAGAGCTTTTTGCCGCTTTTTAGTACTTTATTTATTTCTTCTGTAGAATTAAGCGTGTATAATACTTCTTCTGTAGAAATATAAGTGACCGTCGGAATAGATGGACCCGACTGAGCATTAGCGCCGAAATCTATCTTGATATATATATCATTATTCTCTGAAAGAATTTTATCTACCGTTTCACTGTCTGCTTCCGCTATTGTAAAGGTATGCTGAGCGTCCTGCTGCGCTGTTTTCTCTTCGGTTATCTCAAGGTCGAATTTCTTGATGAGAGAGAACAACTCGAGCCTTGACATCAGCCTCGCGGCGGCTGTCTTGTCGCCGTCTGTGGGGATATAGCCCTCGAGGTCTGTATCGACGGGCGCTGTCAGGCATATCTCGCCCAGCATACGGCTCATAAAGCAGTTATCCTTTGACTTCTCGAGCTTAGCCCTCATGCCGGGTTTTATATCGAGCTCGTCAAGATGGCTGTAGATGTAGTCGATATCGCCGTATTTCTGTATCAGCTCGGTTGCGCCCTTGGGACCTATACCCGCTACTCCGGGGATATTATCTGAGGTGTCGCCCTGTATCGCCTTTATCTCGATGAGCTTCTTTGGCTCTACGCCGTATTCATCCTTTACGACCTCGGGGGTGTAAATCATTGTACCGTTGAGGTTTTTAGCGAGCCTTACCGATACGCTGTCGTTGACTAACTGCAGGCTGTCGCGGTCTCCCGTAGCTATGACGCAGAGGTTTCCTGTATCGGCGCATTTCTTTGACAGAGTGCCGAGGATATCGTCGGCTTCATAGCCCTCACAGGTAACTATGCGGTAACCGAGATACCCTAAGAGCTCTTTTAAGGGAGCCATCTGCATATGCAGCTCCTCGGGCATACCCTTGCGGTTGGCTTTGTACTGATCGTACGCCTTATGGCGGAAGGTCGGGGTCTTAAGGTCAAAGGCTATCGCTACGGCGTCGGGCTGTACGTCAGCCTTCATGCGCTCGAACATAGTCAGAAAGCCGTATATCGCGTTTGTGAACATACCGTCCTTTGTCGTCAGCGGTTTTATGCCGTAAAAGGCGCGGTTGAGTATGCTGTTTCCGTCTACTACCAATAGTTTCATCTTATCACCTGCGGCGGTCAAATTTACAATAATAGATCTATATCTTTTGCTTTTTATATCTTATACACTACGTTTCCTGTTATCCAGTTGGTGCGGTACAGTCGGGGCACTCTCTTTGACACCGCGCACAGTACCTCGTAGTTTATGGTATCTCCCCAGCGGGCTATATCCTCGGCTGTGGGCTCGCCGTCTTTGCCGTTGCCGAAGACCACTACGACGTTGCCGACCTCAGCCTCGGGGAAGTCCGTCACATCCAGCATGGTCTGATCCATACAGATACGGCCGATTATCTTGCAGTTCCTGCCGAATTTCTTGGTCTTGTCCCATACGAACATATATCCGTCCTTTGCGTAAGCGCGGATATATCCGTCGGCGTAGCCTACCGGGACGGTGGCTATACGCATATCTCTCTGAGCGGTAAAGGTCCTGCCGTAGCTGACCGTGGTGCCTGCCTTGACGGTCTTTACATGAGAGATAAGGGTCTTGAGCCTCATGGCGGGGTGCAGCTCGAGCTCGTTCCTCATACTGTCTGACGGAGCGTAGCCATAGAGTATGATGCCCGCTCTGACCATATCAAGGCGCATTTTGGGATAATCCATGATAGCGCCGGAGTTGGAGCAATGGCGTATCTCAAAGCGTACTCCCGACTTCTCGACCTCGTCAACGGTATGTATAAAGCTCTCATACTGCTTAAGGGTGTATTCCTCGCCGTTTTGACCGTCGTCGGCTACGGCAAAGTGAGTGAAGATACCCTCGGTTATTATATGGGGCAGGGTACAGGCTTCTTTTATTTCTTCAATAGAATTATTATCTCTCGGGAACTCCTGACAGAAGAAGCCGATCCTGCTCATGCCCGTGTCTACCTTGATGTGAGCCTTTACCTCTACGCTTTGAGCCTCGCACTGAGCCGAGAGCTCCCTCGCGTATTCGAGGCTGTACACGGCCTGACTGATATTCTCATTGCACAGATCTCGGCATCGGTCGGCAGGGGTGTAGCCCAGTATCAGTATCGGCTCGGTTATATCGGCTCTCCTGAGTTCGAGTGCCTCGTCAAGGTTAGATACCGCTAAAAAGTCTACTCCGAGCTCGTGATACAGCCTGCATATCTCAACGGCGCCGTGGCCGTATCCGTCCGCCTTGACTACACAGCAGAGCTTAGTATCCTCTCCGATAGCCGAGCGGATAGCCTCATAGTTAGCCTTTATGGAATTCATATTTATCTCAGCCCACAAACGGCGGGTAAAAATCAGATTGTCCTGCAAGACATTCACCTCTTATAATGTTTTATATATAATAAGGTTTACATAGATTATATTATTATACTACAACTTGTCGGTTTTTACAATAATATCCGTCCATAAATTTTTTGAAAAATTCATCTGAAAACTATTGACAGTCAAATGAACCTGTGATATAATCTGGTAAACTTAAGCAACCGAGAATAAACCCGAACACGCTGTAAATGGCAATATTTCGGAATAATTCGGCTTATCAATCTTGGCAGGCGCCAGCCTGCCTGCACTTTCTGCACCGAATTCTTCTCGAAATCTTGCACATTTTCAGTCCTTCGGAGTTTTGCCGGAGCAGATTTTCGTCTGATCGCGGCAAAACCACAGCGAACCCTGACGGGTTCGCGAGGATTTTAACAAAGAGCAGGCGGAAATTTGCCCGTCAAAACCGGGTTCGGATTTGTTCTCGGTTGCTTAAAGAAGGAGGTGGAACGATGTCAGATAATCCGACACACAAGCGTTCATCAGGCGCGTTGTCCGATTACGCGCCGCTGATACAGATGGCAGACGGACTGACGCTCAGCCAGGTCTGCGCGGTGAGCGGTCTTGAACCCTCGACCGTACAGAATTGGATAAAACGCGGTTTTGTACCGCGCCCCGAGCGCAAGAAATACCGCGAGCGGCATTTGGCGAGGATACTGCTTATATCAAAGCTCAAGGACAGCATGCAGATCGACAGGGTAGGGGAGCTGTTGAGATATTTGAACGGCGATACCGACGATACCTCGGACGATATAATATCTGAGGAGGAGCTCTACGATCTGTTCGGCATATTGTCCGAAAAGCTCAGAGATTGTGTTCCGCCGCCCGATAAAGCTCATATCATTGCCGAAGAGGTCATGAGCGGATACCCTGCCGATAAAGAGAGCCGCGATAAGATCACAAAGGCGCTCTCGGTCATGGCGTGTACCTACATGGCTAATCTGTATAAAACAAAAGCGGACAGCTTATTCAACGAATTATAAAGGAGTTAAGGAGAATACAATGGATAATATGGGAAACATGGGTAATATGGGTAATGTTACGACCGTTAACGTCAAAAATCCCAAGCTGAAAAAAATAATCATCATCGCGGTCGTAGTCGTGCTGGTGCTGTTCATAGGCTTCAACGCGTTCACGATCGTAGGCGCCGGTCATACGGGCGTTGTAGTGACCATGGGTAAGGTAAACGAGGGCGTTTTGCAGGAGGGTATACACTTAAAGATCCCCTTCATCCAGAGCGTCGTTATGATAGATAACCGTATCCAGAAGCTCGAGGTCCAGACCGAGGCTTTCTCAAAGGACCTGCAGAGCGTAGATACAAAGCTCGCTATCAACTACCGCGTAGATACTTCTAAGTCATACAGCATCTATAAGAACATCGGAGCGAACTATGAGGATGTGCTCGTTACCCCCGCGGTAAACGAAGTCCTCAAGGCGATAACCGCTACCTATACCGCTGAAGAGACGGTCACCAACCGCGCTCTCATCTCAGACGGTCTGGTGACGGGTCTCAACGAGAAGCTCAATTCGATCGGTCTGTATGTCACCGACGTAAACATCATCGACTTCGATTTCTCAGAGGCGTTCATCACCGCTATCGAAGAGAAGCAGGTCGCTCAGCAGCAGCTTCTTAAGGCTGAGACAGAGAAAAAGACCGCCATCACTAACGCCGAGGCAGAGGCTGAGGCGGCTAAGGTACGCGCTCAGGGTGAGGCTGAGGCTAACGAGACCCTCGCGAAATCCCTGACAAGCGCCGTAATAGAGAATAAGAAGATCGAGAAGTGGAACGGCGAGATGCCTAAGGTCACCTCAGACAGCGGCACCATTATCGACCTCGGCGATACCGCGGATAAGAAATAAAAGCTCATAAAAGGAGAATATATAATGGAAAACAATCAGAGAGACTACATGAAGAACCGTCCCGTAGCGGCTCCGGCTAATCAGTATAAAGATGTGTACGGCTCTCAGAAAAGCTCGACCCGCACTACTATCAGCGCTGTTCTTACGGTTTTGGATCTCATTCTGGCGGTCATAGCGATCATCACCGGCAACAACCTGATGATGATAATATTCATACCGCTGTTCGTTATACTGCTGATATCCTTCATAGTCGCGAAACGCGCCGATAAGCAAAACGCTCCTATAGAGCCGAGTGAGAACACCGAGGCTCTGTTCAAAGAGCATGACATATAATTATAATCAGGAGTGATCTATATGAACACTATGACAATAATCTGGCTTGTGCTGGCGGTTGTAATGGCTGTCGCCGAGGCGGCTACCGTGCAGCTTGTGTCGATATGGTTCGCCATCGGCTCAGCCGCGGCGTGCATAACCTCACTTTTCACGGACAACATTATAATACAGGCGGTTGTGTTCGTGACCGTAACAGCGATAGCGCTCGCCGCCACCAGACCCATCGCCAAGAAGCTCAAAGCAAAAAAGGCTGAAGCGACCAACGCCGACCGCTATATCGGCAAACGCGCCATAGTAGTCACCGCTATCGACAACGACAAGGCAGAGGGTATGGTGAAGGTCGATAATCAGAAGTGGACAGCCCGCTCAGAGAACGGCGAGGTCATACCCGAGGGCTCTCAGGTGACAGTAACAGCTATAGAGGGCGTCAAGCTCATTGTCAAAAAGCAATAAATAATATATATTTAATTACAGAAAGGAAATCATCATGAATATCGTTCCGTATATCGTAATCGGTCTGATCGTTTTAGCGGTCATCATAGTTATCATCCGCAATATCAAGATCGTTCCTCAGGCTCACGCGTTCGTAATCGAGCGTCTCGGCGCTTATCACCAGACATGGGGAACAGGCCTGCATATCAAGGTCCCCTTCATCGACCGTATCTCTAAGAAGGTCTCTTTGAAGGAGCAGGTAGTAGACTTCCCGCCCCAGCCGGTCATCACCAGAGATAATGTAACAATGCAGATCGACACCGTCGTATACTTTGAGATCACCGATCCCAAGCTCTATACCTACGGCGTTGAACGCCCCCTGAGCGCTATCGAGAACCTGACCGCGACAACTCTCAGAAACATCATCGGCGACCTCGAACTCGACTCCACTCTTACCTCGCGCGATACCATCAACGACAAGATCCGCATCATCCTTGACGAAGCCACCGACGCGTGGGGCATCCGCGTCATCCGCGTAGAGCTCAAGAACATCCTGCCTCCGAGAGAGATACAGGACGCTATGGAGAAGCAGATGAAGGCTGAGCGTGAGAGAAGAGCCCGCATCCTCGACGCCGAGGGTGAGAAGAGATCTCAGATACTCGTTGCCGAAGGCCTCAAGGAGAGCGCTATCCTCAAGGCTGACGCTGTTAAGGAGACCAAGATCCGTGAGGCTGACGGTGAGGCTCAGGCTATCCTCGCTGTCCAGAAGGCTTACGCCGACGCTCTGCGTATGCTGTCTGAGGCCGATCCCTCTGAGAAGGTCATCTCTCTTAAGGCTCTTGAGGCTCTGCAGAAGGTTGCAGACGGCAAGGCTACTAAGCTCATCATCCCCTCGGATATGCAGAATATAGCGAGCCTCGCGACCTCGGTCAAAGAAATGGTCACGGACGTTAAAGAATAATTCCGAATAAGAATAATAAGCAAGGCTGCCGCACGTTTTCAGCGGCAGCCTTTGCCGCTTTCTCGTAATCAAAATCAAAATGAACCTTTTTGCGTTTGTGATTGTATATATTAGCAGAGGGTAATACAGGTATTGCAGCGGGGGTGAGGAATTGACCGACTTCGACCGATACGTGTCTATGTATTCTCGGGATCTTACACGGTTGTGTCTGAAGCTCTGCGCCGATCCTCACGACGCGGAGGATCTCTTTCAGGATACATGGACAAGAGCTTTTGATAAGATAGATCGCTATAACAGCAATTACAGCTTCAAAACGTGGCTCTTTACTATTTGTGTGAACATATTTAAAAATTCCGCTAAGAGCAAGTACAACACGGCAAAGCTCAACTTTGCCGACAGCGATGAAAAAGAGCGGTTCCTGAATTCGATACCCGATGAGACGGAGGATATCGACTTATTTTTAGCTTTGAAGTCAGCTCTCTCTGCGCTGCCGAAAAAGCACAGAGCGGTCATAATACTGTATTATTACAGAGAGTTCAGCCAGAGCGAGATCGCCCATATCCTCGGTATCCCCGAGGGTACGGTCAAATCCCGCCTTAATACCGCTAAAAAACTATTGAAAAGGAGGCTTGAAAATGACTGATAAGAAACTCGACAAAATGCTTGAGCGTTATTGCGCAGCCGAGCCGGAAACTTCATTTGAATACAAGCCTTCTCATAAGCGCGCCGGAGCCGCGGCTTTTTCAGCTAAGAACAGGATGATAGCCGCGGCGGCAGTAATAGCGCTGATCAGCGCCGTCAGTATAACCGCTTATATGCTGTTCGGCAACAGATTTGATGTGTCGACCGCGGTAACGCCTATTCAGCCGCCGACAATTGCGACGGAGCCTGAGAGTAACCCGGCGTCTGAGAACAGCGCTGTGAACGCGCCGACTGAGCACTTTACTTCCGCTGCCTCTTCCGCGGCAGCTCAGACCGCTTCACAGAGCGAAACATCGGCTACAGACGCTCAGGGCTTGACCGATACTGTGACCGTCGATAGGATCGGTGAGGCTGAGATATCTGATTATCGGAGCAGTTCGGTATCGCCGCCGCCGACTCAGCAACCTGCTCCGACTTCAACCGAAGCCCCCGCACAGCCGACCGAAAAGCCGACCGATGAGCCTCCGCTCACGCGTCCTACAGAGAGAGAGCTGGTCGGCGTATCGTTCAGCGGAGTAGTGGACTCGAATATGCTGACAGGCAGCGGCAACGTATACAGCAGGATCTTTGACGACAAGGGTCAGCTGCTCGGCGGCTCAGACGCTTTTTCGGCCGATCGTTTAGCGGTGATCGTCAGTCAGGACGATAATTCGGCTTCTGTTCAGTATACCGTGCCCGAGGACTTGCTGTATAAAGACGGCTATTACAATATCGTGTTTTATAACGAAGACGGTAAGCGGCTTGCACAAGGTCAGCTTTATATCGAAATGGTTGACAATGATGAGGATATATAGGAGGCGAAATCATGAAGAAGATCACGGTTATCACCCTTGCTTTTGTTATGCTGTTCACATTCCTGATTGTGCCGTTCGGCGCGACTGAGGTCGATATCAGCTCGACGCGAAGCGTTGAGGATTACTATCTTGTCGGTTCGATGAACGGCTGGCAGGTATCGCAGGATTATCATCTGACAGAGATAGAGGGCAGCGGCTACGAGCTGTATGTTATCAGAAACGTGTATCTTACGCTCGACGATCAGTTCAAGTTTGCTTATTCTTCAGACGGCAGTTTCCCCGAAGAGTGGTTCCCGTACGGTATGGGCAACAACTTCAATGAGAATGAGCAAAGGATCTTGGATGATACTGAGTATGATATCTATTTCAGACCCAATATGGACGGCGGCGACGGGTGGTTCTACGGCTGTATAAAGATCGAGCGATCCGACGGTATGCCGTCTACCGAGGCCGTGCCCGGCGTTCAGCCTACTACAGAGAGCGTCGCGCCTACCGCCGCCGGCGACAGATATTACTTATACGGTACATTAACCGACTGGAAGCTGAAAGATCGGTATGAGCTGGTGCTCAACGCAGACGGCTTCTATGAGACTAAAGGCGTGGTCGCGCTGAGGAATACCGATAAGCTGTGTGTCGCCCACTATAAGGACGGAATAAGTTTCGACTCCGTGTTCCCGCAGGGAAACAATAATTATTTTACCCCCGAATATACAAGCCGCTTTTATAAGGTGGAGTTTGACCTTGACGGCAAGCAGAGCGGAGACGAATGGTTTAAGGGATGTATAAGAGCGCGTATTATGCCTTTACCGCAAGAACAGTGGCGTTCCGGCATAAATACTCCGGTTTGTAATTATAAACTCAGAGACTTTTTGAGATTTGATTTTGAAGATAGTTTTTCGTATTCAGAATTATACTACCATACTCCGCTGAGCGGATATGACGGCACCGGCGGAGCTTTTACGGATTGGATACTTGTGAATGTTGAGCCTAAGGAACCTTACGAGGGCAGCTCTTACGGAGTGTTTGACGAGGTGCTGATAAGTAACACTGTCTACTATCCGTTCACCTTCGGTTACGGCGTGTATGATTGTGTCAACGATAAGTTTTACAGTATCACAAAGGCTTGGGATATGGATTTTGAAGACTTGCACGACGTCTTTGTCCATATAGCAAAGTCAAGAGGAGCGTATCTGCTCGGTGACGCCGACAACGACGGCGAGCTCACGATACTTGACGCTACTCATTTGCAGAGATTTACCGTAAATGCTGAGGATCTGGAGTATGACGAGTACGCGACCGCGCACAAAAGTCATTCCTTCGGACCTGAGATAAAGTATCTGTCAGACTTCAACTGCGACGGCGAGCGCGACATCATAGACGTAACCTTGATACAAAGACAGGTGACAGGTTTAGAGTTGTATAAGCACGCCCCTACGGCGAGTGTGGATATAGTCGAAAAGGACGGCAGGTACTATGCTCAGGCGAGCAGTTCTTTCTTGCGCGGTAACGTAAAGTTTCGCTATTGGATAACAGGAGGATTTAACCCGTATTCATATTTTGATGAAAAAAATATGGGATCATTCTCATTCGATTTAGATCCCGATTTTGAATATGTGCCGGGCGGGATATTGTTGTCTACCGGCTTTATAGACGATGACTGCGTAGAGCTGCCGCTCGACAGCATCACTAAGGATGAGATGTTTACTCTGACCATCACCGCCAAGGATCCTTCCGGTAAGATATCTACATCCGAAAGCTATAATTTCTTTAATGCGTCTGATAAGTAAATCAATTCCCATTACCCTGTATTACGGAACGCCGCGGCTGAGCTTTACCCACTTTGCCGCGGCGTTCCGATTATCTGTTTTCAGTTGTCATCGTTCAAAGTGACACGCGTTCTTGGCTGCGCTGTCTTGAACGAGTTTTTGCTCGGTTTTAGTCTCTTAATGCCGGTCAGCTTCAGAGGCCATGTTCATCAGCGCCATGATTATCACACCTATTATACCGCCGACCATCAGCCCTATCAAAAAGCCTATCATGTTATTTCTCCTTTCAGTATTATCGTGCTGTAAAAATATTTATTACTATTATTCCAATACTCAATAATAAATATGCGTCTGTGTTGTAAAATACTATATATAGCGCCCCTATTTTTCTATAATGCAAAATATGGTTAAAACTTTGTAACTCCAAATATAATAATTGTTACTTGAAAACCACAATATATTGTGCTATTATTCGTATTGCAATCAAGATAAAGTGCGTTTTGACCGCTTATGAATTGATAAAAAACTAAAAAAACAGGAAATGAGGAGATTAACATGACAGTAACAGTAACAGGCGGCACCCTGACACAGGCAGAGATCAACACATACGTAGAGCAGCTCAAGGCTCAGAACCCCGATAAGCTCATCAAGACCGTATCCTTCACGGTTGACGGCGAGTATGTAGATATGAGCTACACCTATGACAACGTTCCCTTTGAGCGCATCCGACGCATTACAGGCTACCTCGTAGGTACCGTAGACCGTTTCAACGACGCTAAGCGCGCTGAGGTACGGGACAGAGTTAAACACAGCATCGACTGCGGCTGCTCACTCGAAGAGATCGCCTGAGTGCCTATTGACATATCCTGTCGGATATTGTACAATACAATTCGATATCTAACTTATCAAGAGCGACTGAGGGACAGGCCCTGTGAAGTCCGGCAACCTGCGTATGTAAGGTGCTAAATCCTGCGGCTTGACCGAAAGATGAGTATCTGCTCCGTGTGGTTAGCCGCGCGGAGCTTTTTGTTGTATTCACGGGTATATTGATTATAAGTCGCTATCAATGATTTCGGGTAATTTATCGACCGCATATAAACAAACAGGAACAATTATTTTACGAAGCGAGGTACATATTATGTCATTTTTCTTTACATCTGAATCGGTCACCGAGGGTCATCCCGATAAGGTTTGCGACCGTGTCTCGGACTCTATACTTGACGCTATCCTCTCTCAGGATAAGAACGCTCATGTAGCCTGCGAGACTACCGCTACTACCGACCGTATCAATATTATGGGCGAGGTCAGCACAACAGCCGACATAGACTTTGAGGCTGTCGCGAGAAAGGCTGTCTGCGAGATAGGCTATGACTGTGAGAGAGCTACCTTTGACGGCAACACCTGTGAGGTCAATGTCCTTATGGATAAACAGAGCCCCGATATCGCTATGGGCGTCAATCAGTCATATGAGCTTAAGGACGGTGAGAGCGAGGACGATAACCTGCTCGGAGCGGGAGACCAGGGTATGATGTTCGGTTATGCCTGCGACGAGACACCCGAGCTCATGCCGCTCGCGATCTCTCTGTCTCATAAGCTCGCCTACCGTCTTACTCAGGTCAGAAAGGACGGCACTCTGCCGTATCTCAGACCCGACGGCAAAACTCAGGTCACCATCGAGTATGAGGGCGATAAGGCTCTCAGAGCGGATACCGTAGTCGTATCTACTCAGCATGACGACGGTATCGAGCTTACAAAGATCCGCGAGGATATCATCAGAGAGGTCATAAAGCCCATAATCCCGGAGAACCTGATAGACGACAGGACCAGGATCTTTGTGAACCCTACCGGCAGATTTGTCATCGGCGGCCCTCAGGGCGACTCGGGTCTTACCGGCAGAAAGATCATCGTAGATACCTACGGCGGCTACGCCCGTCACGGCGGCGGTGCTTTCTCGGGCAAGGATCCGACAAAGGTCGACCGTTCGGCGGCATACTACGCGCGCTATATAGCTAAGAACATAGTAGCTTCGGGTATCGCTAAAAAGGCTGAGGTACAGCTCGCCTACGCTATCGGCGTAGCTAAGCCCGTATCCGTTATGGTAGAGACCTTCGGCACATCCGAGTATTCAAATGAGAAGATCGCCGAAGCCGTCAACAAGGTGTTTGACGCCCGTCCCTCGTCCATCATCCGTACGCTTGACCTGCTCAACACAAGCTATGCTCCTTTATCAGCCTACGGTCATATGGGTCGTGAGGAGCTCGGCGTTCGCTGGGAGCAGACAGACAAAACTCAGGAGCTTCTTGAAGCTTTGAAGTGATCAAGAATAATCTATCATTACATTAATAAAGCGCGTCTGTGGAGTTGTACCGCAGACGCGCTTTTTGCTTTACAGAAAACTGCTCGTTTGAGTAAAAAAGATTTATATGCCCGCTCAGCTTGCTGCTGTCCGTGAGCAACCGATGGCTATGCGCAAAGCGCGCTTTCTTGTTATCCGATAAGTCCGAAAGAGACCGACAGAGCTCGGTTTATTTCTTTCATAGCATTATAATCTATTGTTCCCATCTTTTCCTTCAATCTTTTCTTGTCTAATGTACGCACCTGCTCAAGCAGCACTACGCTGTCCTTTTGCAGACCGCAGCCGCCTGCCTCTATCGGGATGTGCGTCGGCAGCTTTGTCTTGCTTTGCTTGCTGGTGATAGCCGCCGCTATCACGGTGGGAGAGTAGCGGTTGCCTACGTTGTTCTGTATTATCAGCACCGGTCGGATCCCGCCCTGCTCAGAGCCTACCACCGGGCTTAAATCGGCATAATATATATCGCCGCGTCTTATGTTCAATAGCTTCACGCTCCTGTGTGTTTTTCTTCTGTCTTTATTGTTGGTCTTTAAGCGTGATTTTATTCTCGGTGTTGTCGTTTTCGTATTCGGGACATATCACAGCCTCGTATCCGAGCTTTTCTTTTATCCTTTTTCTGAGCTTTGGTATCACGGCTTGGGCGTCGTCGGCTTTCAGAAAGAACGTGATTATCTTTTTATGCGGGCCGTAATCGTGTACCGCTATGTCATCTATAGCTTTTATCTCTTTGAATTCGGCTGATATCTCCTTAAGCTTATCCGTGAATTCCTTATCGGGAGCTTTGCCGAGCAGGGGCCCTACGCTCTCTCTGACCGAGGTCATACCCGCGTACAATATACAGACAGCTACCAGTACGCCCGTGTATCCGTCGGCGTTGAAGCCCGTGAGCCTTTCTATCGTGACCGCCGCGAGTATAGCCATGGTCGCTATGCAGTCTGAGAGCGAGTCCATAGCCGCCGCTCTCATTCCCGATGAGTGTATCATCCTGCCTATCGTGCTGTAACAGCGGTACATACAGCCCTTTATCGCTACAGACAGCAAGAGGATAACGATTACAAGTCCGCAGCCGTCTACGGGCTCGGGGCTGATTATCTTGCTTACCGAGGATATCATCATCCTGCCGCCGATAAAGAGTATAGCCGCGGATATCAGCATCCCCGAGAGGTATTCGAGCCTGCCGTAGCCCAAGGGATATTTTTTGTCGGGAGGCTTACATCCGAGCTTCAAGCCCAAAAGCGCCAGTACGCATGAGCCCGAGTCGGCGAGGTTGTTGAAGCCGTCCGCGGTTATGGCTACCGAACCCGACAGAATACCCGCGGTGAGCTTAAGACAGAACAATATAAGGTTCAATAGTATGCCCAGGCCGCTTATTGCGGCGCCCGCTTTGATCCTGCCTTTTTTGCTGTTATCTCTCAGATATCGGTCTTTTATAAACTTAGTCATATTCCACCGTTGTTGAAAATTTGATACTGTTGTGATACAATATTCACATCGGCGCTTATTTACGCGCTAATTTATAATATGAACGGTGACCGATAAGGTGAGTAACAGAACTAAGGGAATTATATTTTTGGTATTGTCGGCGTTTTTCTTCGCCTGTATGAATATGTTTGTAAAGCTCAGCGGCGATGAGCTGCCTGTTTTTCAGAAGGTTTTCTTCCGCAACGCTATGGCGGCGGTGATAGCTTTTATTGTTCTTTTAAAGAACAAAGGCTCTTTGAAGCCTACAGTCAAAGGCTCTCTGCCTTTCCTGATAATGCGTACGTTATTCGGGCTCGCGGGAGTGGTATGCAACTATTACGCTCTCGAGACGCTCGTCCTCAGCGACGCGTCTATACTGAACAAGATGTCGCCGTTCTTCGCGGTGCTGTTCTCGTTCATATTTATAAAGGAACGCCCTAAGTTCTGGCAGTGGCTCATCCTCGGCGGAGCGCTGTTCGGTACCCTGTTTGTCATAAAGCCCAGCTTCGCCAATGCCGCGTTCATCCCCGCGCTGGTCGGGTTTATGAGCGGAGTGTTCGCGGGCGCGGCTTACGGCTGCGTTCGTAAGCTCGGATTGATGGGCGAGAGCAATCCTTATATAGTTTTCTTCTTTTCCACCGCCTCAACATTGCTGGTCACTCCGATAATGATCGCAGGCTATGTGCCTATGACTGTGTATCAGTGGATATATCTGCTCTCAGCGGGAGTATCCGCGGCGCTGGCTCAGTTCTGTATCACGGCGGCGTATACCTACGCCCCCGCAAAGGAGATATCGGTATATGATTTCAGCCAGATAATCTTCGCTTCTTTGATGAGCCTGATCGTATTCTCTCAGGCTCCCGATGTGTACAGTATCATCGGATATGTGATAATCATTTCGATGGCAGTTCTCAACTATTTTCTCAGCAAAGAAAAAACAAGTAGCCACTGATTAATTCACGCCTGACGGCTGGGCACGCAACTTGCTTGTATCTTTTCCGCCATTTTGTCCAAAAATCGGCACCCATACGTCAGTATGCGAACCGATTATTTCTCCAAACTGACGAAAAATCTACTGGCGCAATTTACGCACCCGAATTAATCATTGTCTACTTAACTAAAAAAACTAAAGATCGATAGCGTATAATCAGCGAATTGACGGTATTGACTTTTTGCCCGATTGTGCTACAATTCTACTTAGACAATTAATAAAGGCTGTGACGAAGACGGTCGTGGTTTTAACTTTTTCAGAGAGTCGGCGTATGGTGCGAGCCGATAAAGAGAACCTCAGTACCCATCACTTCCGAGCCGGAGGCCCGAACGGTTTTACTTAGTAGATACCTCCCGTGATTGCTGCGTAAAGGCATAGGGGTTGTTTGACCCTGAGAGCGGCAGTATTTATACTGCAAATTGAGTGGTACCGCGGATGTGAATTTCACACTCGTCTCAATGTTGAGACGGGTGTTTTTTATTGCTGTAAAGCACCTCGATACTCAACATAGGGGATGGGGTTCGCTGTGTGCGAAAACATCAACTGCTCATTACAAGGCGTGATATTTATTAATTGGTCTGATATCTATCATATTGATCAATGGAGGAAATACTATGTCAGTTGTAGACAACGAAAAACTGATGGAGGTCGCCGAGCGTATCAGAGAGATGCGCGAGATCAGCGGCTTCTCGGTAGAAGAAATGGCAGAAAAAACCGAGGTCAGTGTAGCCGAGTACAAGGCTTATGAGAACGGCTCTGAGGACTTTCCGTTTACCTTTATCCATAAGTGCGCTCTGGCTTTCGGGCTTGGCATCACCGATATACTCGAGGGCGAGTCCGCCCGTCTTAAGAGCTATACCGTTACCCGCCGCGGCGGCGGCAGACAGACCGCTGAGGAAGAGGGCATCTCTATCGTCAACGTAGCGCCTATGTTCAAGAACAAGATCGCCGAGCCGTATTTCTGTAAGTACGACTACAGCGAGGCTCTGCAGAACAAGCCTATCCATCTGACCAAGCACGCGGGTCAGGAGTTCGACTTTGTGCTTTCGGGCAAGATGAAGATCCAGATCGGCAATAACTTTGAAGAGCTCGCCGCGGGCGACAGCATCTATTATAATTCCAATACACCCCACGGTATGATCGCTATCGACGGCGAGGACGTAAAGTTCATCGCGATCATCCTGCCCGGCGAGAAAGAAGCCGAAGAGGTCGACGACGGCGTTATGAAGGCTCATATCGCTAAGAAGTCCGCTATCGCGGGTCAGTTCGTCCGCACTCTTGAGGACGGTGACGGCTGCCTCAAGGCTATCAGCTTCCGCAATGAGGATAAATTCAACTTTGCCTTTGACTGCGTAGACGCTATCGCCAACAATACTCCCGATAAGCTGGCTATGCTGCATATCTCTAAGGATAAGACCGAGCGCCGCTTTACATTCAAAGATATGAAGCGCTATTCAAACCAGACCGCTAACTACTTCAAGTCCCTCGGTATCAAAAAGGGCGACAGAGTTATGCTGGTACTGAAGCGCCATTATCAGTTCTGGTTCTCTATGCTTGCTCTGCACAAGCTCGGCGCCGTCGCTATCCCCGCTACCAATCAGCTGCTCACTCACGACTTTGAATACCGCTTCCAGTCGGCGGGCGTATCCGCTATCGTAGCTACCGCAGACGGCGGCGTAGCCGACGCTGTAGACGAGGCTCAGAAGACCTCTCCGTCATTGACCACTAAGATCCTTGTCGGCGGTACAAGAGACGGCTGGCGTGATTTCAACAGCGAGTTTGAGATGTATTCCACCCACTATTACCGTACCGTAGACACCCCCTGCGGCGACGATACCATGGTAATGTTCTTTACTTCGGGTACAACAGGTTATCCCAAGATCGCGAACCACAGCTATAAATACGCCTTAGGTCACTATGTCACAGCCAAATACTGGCACGGCGTAGATCCCGACGGCTTACACTTCACTATCTCAGACACCGGCTGGGGCAAGGCATTGTGGGGCAAGCTCTACGGCCAGTGGCTCTCTGAGGGCGCCGTATTCACCTATGACTTCGACCGCTTCCACGCCGAAGATATCCTGCCGATGTTCGCAAAATACCACATCACCACCTTCTGCGCTCCTCCTACCATGCTCAGAATGATGATCAAAGAGGATATCAGCAAGTACGATCTGTCGAGCATCGTACATATGACTACGGCCGGTGAGGCGCTGAACCCCGAGGTCTATCGCCAATTCAAGAAGGCTACGGGACTGAGGATCATGGAGGGCTTCGGTCAGACAGAGACCACTCTCACCATCGGCAACCTCTTCGGCACTACTCCCAAGATCGGCTCTATGGGCAAGCCTATCCCCGGTTATGATATAGATATCGTTGATCCCGACGGCAACCCCGTACCTGACGGCGAGCCCGGCGAGATCGTCATCCATACAGACAAGAGAGTTCCCTGCGGACTGTTCAAGGGCTACTATAATAATGAAGAGGCTACCAAAGAGGCGTGGCACGACGGTATGTACCATACGGGCGATACCGCGTGGAGAGATGAGGACGGCTACTTCTGGTATGTAGGCAGAGTGGACGACGTTATCAAGAGCTCCGGCTACCGTATCGGACCGTTCGAGATCGAGTCGGTCATCATGGAGCTGCCCTATGTACTCGAGTGCGGTGTATCTGCCGCTCCCGATGAGGTCCGCGGTCAGGTCGTAAAGGCTTCTATCGTGCTCGTAAAGGGCAAAGAGGGCACCGAGGAGCTCAAGAAAGAGATCCAGAATTATGTCAAGAAGCATACCGCGCCTTATAAATATCCGCGTATCGTAGTGTTCAAGGAGAGCCTGCCCAAGACCATCAGCGGCAAGATCCAGAGAAATAAACTGTAATAAAGTAGGGGAGGGGCTTGCTCCTCCCGAAATACAATTAGAAAACAAAGGAGGGGCTTGCTCCTCCCGAAATGCGGTCAGAAAAAAGGGAGGGGCTTACTTCTCCCGATAATAAAATAATATATTGACAAAATCCATTAATTGTGGTAACATGAGACAAGTTAAAGGCTATGACGAAGAGGGCGCGGTTCTCTTGTCACTCAGAGAAGGAGCGGTTGGTGAAAGCTCCCGTGACAGCTTCCGTGTTTGTAGCTTCTGAGCCGGGGAGAAGAAAGTACCTGTCGGTATGATTAGACCTCCTCCGTGATTACTGCGTGAATGTATAGGGGTTGTCAGACCCTGAGAGCGGCAGAGCTGAGATATCAGCCTGCAATTTGAGTGGTACCGCGGGTCATCAGCACTCGTCTCAAAGTTATTACTTTGGGACGGGTTTTTTATTATGTCCGTCCCCGGAGAGAGGTATGTAATGGAAAAGATCACTTCATTGGATTTGAAAATCAAAGAGATGGCTGCCCGTATCCGAGAGCTAAGAGAGCTCGAGGGCAAGACTATCGCTGAGATGGCGGCGTTCACCGACGTCTCTGAGGAAGAGTATATCGCCTGTGAGTCGGGCGAACAGGATCTCAACTTCGCGTTCATCTACCGCGTCTCTCAGGCGCTCAACGTGAACGTTACCGAGATCATCGAGGGTATCACCCCTAACCTTAAATCGTATACCGTCACCCGCAAGGGACTGGGACAAAAGGTCTCTCAGGCTCACGGTATGACATATTATAACCTCGCTTACGCGTTCCAGAACCGTATCGCCGAGCCATTGTATGTCAAGAGCAAGTATAATCCCGAGGCTCAGAACAAGCCTATGGAGCTTACCACTCATGACGGTCAGGAGATAGATATCGTCATCGAGGGCAAGCTGATGGTACAGGTCGGCGACCACAAAGAGATACTTGAGGCGGGCGATACCATCTATTTTGACTCTAACACACCTCACGGCGAGATGGCTGTCGGCGAGCAGGATTGTATTTTTTACGCTATAGTTCTCAATCCCAAGGGCGAACCTATCCCCGAGCTCACCCAGACCAAGGTCATAACTCCCGCTAAGGTAGAGATGACAGACACCAAAGAGAGAGTATGGAAGAAGTTCGTCGATTATGAGGTCAACGAGAACGGTACTCCCACTAAGGTCACCTTCAAGAATGAAGATAAATTCAACTTCGGCTTTGACGTTATCGACGAGATATCCTATAAGGACCCCGAGAAGCTCGCTATGATCCATGTCTCAAATGACAAGACCGAGCGCCGCTTCACCTTCACCGATATCCGCCACGCGTCATGCCAGTGCGCTAACTATTTCAAGAGCCTCGGTATACGCAAGGGCGACCGTGTCATGCTCATATTAAAGCGCCATTACCAGTTCTGGTTCGCTATCATCGGCTTACACAAGCTGGGCGCTATCGCTATCCCCGCTACCAATCAGCTCCAGGCTCACGACCTTGAATACCGCTTCAAGGCGGCAGGCGTATCCGCTATCATCTGTACGGGCGACGGCTACTCCGCCGAAGAGGTAGAGCGCGCTATGGAGAGCTATCCGCAGATCAAGCGCATCATGGTCAACGGCGTAAGAGAGGGTTGGCGCAACTTTGACGAAGAGTATAAGCTCTTCTCATCGCATTTTCAGCGCACCGAGCACAGCCCCTGCGGCGACGATATCATGCTGATGTACTTCACATCGGGCACCTCGGGTTATCCCAAGATCGCCGCTCACAACTATAAGCTGGCTCTCGGTCACTTTATGACCGCTCATTTCTGGCATAACGTAGACCCCGACGGTCTGCACTTCACTATCTCTGATACAGGCTGGGCAAAGGCAGCGTGGGGCAAGCTCTACGGTCAGTGGCTGTGCGAGGCTCCGATGTTCGTCTATGACTTTGACCGCTTCCACGCCGACGATATACTGCCTATGTTCGCAAAGTATAAGATCACTACCTTCTGCGCTCCGCCTACTATGCTCAGGATGATGATAAAAGAGGATATCTCAAAATACGATTTCTCATCCGTAAAGCGAATGACCACCGCGGGCGAGGCGCTCAATCCCGAGGTATATAATCAGTTTGAAAAGCTCACGGGCTTACAGATCATGGAGGGCTTCGGTCAGACAGAGACCGCCGTTATCATCTGCAACATGATAGGCGCTCCGCATAAGATCGGCTCTATGGGCAAGCCCTCGCCGATATATGATATACACCTTATCGATAAGGACGGCAACGAAGTCCCCGACGGCGAGCCCGGCGAGATAGTTATCAATATTTCCGAGAAAATGCCCTGCGGTCTTGCTGTTTACTACTACAATGACGTTGAGAGCACACGCAAGAACTGGCGCAACGGCTATTATCACACAGGCGACCTCGCGTGGCGTGATGAGGACGGCTTCTTCTGGTATGTCGGCAGAGCTGACGACGTTATAAAGAGCTCCGGCTACCGTATCGGACCGTTCGAGATCGAGTCCGTCATCATGGAGCTGCCTTACGTTCTCGAGTGCGGCGTATCAGCCGCTCCCGACCCTGTCAGAGGTCAGGTGGTCAAGGCTTCTATCGTACTCGTAGCGGGTACCGAGGGTACCGACGAGCTCAAGAAGGAGATCCAGGATTACGTCAAGACCCACACGGCGCCTTATAAATATCCGCGTATCGTAGTTTTCCGCGACAGTCTGCCTAAGACCACAAGCGGAAAGATACAGCGCAACCTGCTTTGATACATAAAGCCGACTGAAGGAGGCTTAAATGACATATAAACGTTTAACCATCCTGTGCGGACATTACGGCTCGGGAAAGACCAATATCGCCGTCAATATGGCTCTTGATCTGCGTTCACAGCGAGATAACGTCGCCATAGCCGACCTCGATATCGTTAATCCCTATTTCCGCTCAAAGGACAGCGAGGACGAGTTCAGGGCTCATGATATACGCCTTATCTGCTCCGATTTCGCTTCGTCCAACGTAGACCTGCCGTCTATGCCCGCCGACCTGTACTCAATAACCGATGACAAGAGCCTCAGCGTTATCATGGATATCGGCGGCGACGACCGCGGAGCGTACGCTCTCGGCAGACTGCGCGACGCTATCCTTGAGGAGAACGACTATGAGATGCTCATGGTCATCAACAAATTCCGTCCGCTGACCCCCGACGCGCCCTCGGTGATCGAGGTCATGCGTGAGATCGAGGCGGCTTGCGGAATACCGTTCACGGGCATCGTCAATAACTCTAACCTCGCTGTTGAGACGACCGCAGATGACGTCATCGGCTCAGAGAAGTTCACAAAAGAGGTCTGTGAGCTCTCGGGTCTGCCGCTTGTACTCACAACGGTAGAGGACAGACTGTATGACGAGCTCAAGGACAGGATTAACCCATTGTTCAGCTTAAAGCTGCAAAAGAAACCGATATAATAAGTATGAGCATTATATTATAATCGTAGGGGAGGGGCTTGCTCCTCCCGAAACGTGTGATATGACGCTGTATAAATACTAAGAAGTTTTTTGAAGGGATTATCGGAAGAGGCGCTTGTTCTGAGATCCAACGCTTCACTTCGGGAACAGCAAGCCGCTCCCCTACAAAAAGCACTCACATTACATTGCTTTTTTAACTGCCCACAATAATCTTATTATTTATATAAAGTATTATAAAGAAGGGAAAATGTATATGGCAAAACTAACATTCAAGACCGACAACTGTAAAGGTTGTGCTCTGTGTGTAGACGCCTGCCCAAAGGGTATCTTGCGTATTGCCACAGACAAAATCAACAAGAAGGGTCATCATCCCGTCGAGTGCGTCGATATGGATCAGTGTATCGGCTGCGCCTCATGCTATATGATGTGCCCCGACTGTATTATCAAGGTAGAAAGGTGATGAAACGATATGGCAGATAAGATTTTGATGAAGGGAAACGAAGCTATCGCCGCGGCCGCTATCAAGGCGGGCTGTATGCATTACTTCGGCTATCCTATCACTCCTCAGACCGAGATCGCCGCTTATATGGCTAAGGTCATGCCTAAGATCGGCGGCACCTTCCTGCAGGCTGAGTCTGAGATCGCCGCTATCAACATGGTATACGGCGTCGCTTCGGCAGGTAAAAGAGTAATGACGTCCTCATCCTCTCCGGGCGTATCCTTAAAGGGCGAGGGTATCTCATATCTGGCGGGTTCTGATCTTCCCGCTCTGGTAGTCAACGTACAGCGCGGAGGCCCGGGTCTCGGCGGCATCCAGCCCTCACAGTCGGACTACTTCCAGTCCACACGCGGCGGCGGTCACGGCGACTATCACATGATAGTCCTCGCTCCCGCTTCTGTTCAGGAGATGGCTGAGCTTACCGTTAAGGGTTTTGAGCTCGCCGATAAATACCGCGTAACTTCTATGGTACTCGCCGACGGTACTATGGGCCAGATGATGGAGCCCGTATCTATCGACGACCTCAAGGTAAACCCCGCTCCCGAGAAGCCCTGGGCTACCACAGGTACTCAGATGGCTCGTGAGCACAATATCGTAAACTCGCTCTCTCTGGTTCCCGAAGAGCTCGAGCAGCTCAACTTTGAGCGCTATGACCGCTATAAGGTCATCGAAGAGAACGAGACCATGTATGAGGAATATAAGGTTGATGACGCAGATATCGTTATCGCCGCGTTCGGTATTGCGGCGCGCGTAAGCAAAAACGCCGTTGACGAAGCCCGCAAGCTCGGTATCAAGGTCGGCCTCATCCGTCCCATCACCCTCTGGCCGTTCCCCAAGGCTCCCTTCAAGAAGGCGGCTGAGCACGCTAAGGCGTTCATTTCTGTAGAGCTGAATATGGGTCAGATGATCGAGGACGTTCAGCTCGCTATCGAGTCTAAGTGTCCCGTGACACTTTGCAACCGCGCGGGCGGTATGATACCCGATCCCGAGCAGGTTCTTAATTCTATAAAAGAAGTAAACGGAGGTATTGCGTAATGGCTGTATTTGAGAAACCGCACGCACTCATTGACGTGCCGCTGCACTATTGCCCCGGCTGTACCCACGGTATCGTTCACCGTTTAGTCGCCGAGGTCATCGACGAGCTGGGTATCGAGGGCAAGACCATCGGTATCGCGCCTGTTGGCTGCTCCGTTATGGCTTATAACTACTTCAACTGTGATATGATCGAGGCTGCTCACGGCCGCGCTCCGGCTGTTGCTACAGGCGTAAAGCGCGCAGATCCCGAGAACCACATCGTATTCACCTATCAGGGTGACGGCGACCTCGCTTCTATCGGTATGGCTGAGACCGTTCACGCCGCCGCAAGAAACGAGAATATAACCGTTATCTTTATCAACAACGCTATCTACGGTATGACAGGCGGTCAGATGGCTCCTACCTCTCTGGTAGGTCAGGTCACTCAGACCTCTCCCTACGGCAGAGACCCCAAGGCCTGCGGTTATCCGATCAAGGTCTGTGAGATGCTCTCTGAGCTGGTAGGCCCCGAGTACCTCGAGCGCGTCACCGTAAACAATGTAAAGAACGTTCGCAACGCCAAGAAGGCTATCAAAAAGGCCTTCCAGAACCAGATAGACGGCAAGGGCTTCTCTCTCGTAGAGGTAGTATCCTCCTGCCCGACAAACTGGGGCATGACTCCCAAGCAGGCGCTGGAGTGGATAGAGAGCGATATGCTGCCTTACTATCCCTTAGGCGTATACAAGGATCGCTCCGCTGAGCAGAAGGAGGCAGAATAATGAGCGCTAAAAATATGTTGTTCTCAGGCTTCGGCGGTCAGGGTATCCTGTTCGCGGGCAAGTTCATCGCCTATAAGGGTCTTATCGAGGATAAGCAGGTATCTTGGCTGCCCTCATACGGTCCCGAGATGCGCGGCGGTACAGCTTCGTGCTCAGTTATCGTGTCCGATACACCTGTCGGCTCTCCTATAGTCAGCAATCCCGATATCTTAGTCGCTATGAACCTGCCGTCTCTCGACCGCTTTGAGAGCAAGGTAGTGCCCGGCGGCATGATCTTTGCCGACAGCACTCTTATCGAGCGCAAGGTCGAGCGCGACGACGTAAAGGTATTCTATATTCCCGCTACCAAGATGGCTTCTGATGAGAAGCTCGGCAACCTTGCCAACATGATAATCGTCGGCAAGCTGTTGAAGGAGACCGGCGACTATACAGAGGACGGCATCCGCGCCGCTCTCGACAAGGTCATCCCCGCTAAGCGCGCCAACATGAAGGATGTAAACTTCAAGGCTATCCAAATGGGCGCTGAGTTTGAAGGCTAAGTTTTAGGCTCCCTTTGGTAAAGGGAGCTCCCGCAAAAGCGGGTGAGGGATTGTATCAATAGAGCGAAGCAACCAACCGAATGAACATGGTAGCTTGCTGATGCTCGGTCATCTATGCGATCCCTCCGACCAATTTGCAAGCAAATTGTCCACCTCCCTTAAGAAGGGGAGGCAATTAAAGGAGGAATGTTATTATGGATATCAAAGTAACCCTGAACCCCAATCCTAAGAAGAAGCCCGAAGATACTTCTACACTTGGATTTGGTAAGATTTTTACTGACCATATGTTCCGCTGGAGCTGGAACAGCGAAGAAGGCTGGCACAATCCCCGTATCGTGCCCTTTGAGCGCCTTTCTATCCATCCCGCGTCAACGGTTCTGCACTACGGCTCTGAGATCTTCGAGGGTCTTAAGGCTTATCGCCGCGCTGACGGTAAGGTACAGCTTTTCAGACCCATCGAGAACATCCGCCGTATGAACAACTCCGCCGAGCGTCTCTGTCTGCCTCAGATGCCTGAGGACGACTTCATGCAGGCTCTCATCGAGTTTGTACGCTTAGAGCAGGATTGGACCCCCGCCGATAAGGGCACATCGCTCTATCTGCGTCCGTTCATGTTCGGTAATGATGAGAGCCTCGGCGTTCACGCTGTTCACAACGCTGAGTTCATCATCATCGCGTCACCCGTCGGCTCTTATTATAAAGAGGGTCTCAACCCCGTTAAGATCATGATCGAGGATCAGGACGTCCGCGCTGTACGCGGCGGTACAGGCTACGCTAAGTGCGGCGGTAACTATGCCGCTTCAAACCGCGCCGGCGAGCGCGCTGAGCAGCAGGGCTACAGCCAGGTTCTCTGGCTCGACGGCGTTGAGCGTAAGTATATCGAAGAGGTCGGCGCTATGAACGTTATGTTCAAGATCGGCGACGAGATCGTAACTCCTAAGCTGACAGGCTCTATCCTGCCCGGTATCACCCGCAAGAGCTGCATCGAGCTTCTCGCGAGCGAGGGCATCACCGTTTCTGAGAGACTTCTGCCCGTAGACGAGCTGTCAAAGGCTATGACCGACGGCACTCTTGACGAGGCTTGGGGCTGCGGTACAGCGGCTGTCATCTCTCCGATCGGCGAGCTGTGCTACAAGGAGCATAAGTATATCGTAAACAACAACGAGATCGGCAAGATGTCTCAGCACCTGTATGATACCATCACAGGTATCCAGTGGGGTGAGATTGAGGACAAGTTCGGCTGGACCGTTGAGGTTTGATAATACGGATTTTTCACATAACGGCGGGAGCTATCCCGCCGTTTTTTGTGCTAAAGGTAAAATCGTTTATTTTAGTTGTTAAAACGTTGACAATTTGATTTTGTTGTGATATATTACTATACAGCAAAATAACCACAGAAATGCGTTGATGAAATTATCGCTTTTACATCTGGTCTTTTCAGAGAGCTGTCGGTCGGTGCGAGACAGCAGGACGGCAAGGGCGAGTCTCATTTCGGAGCAGAGGCGCAGAAAGATCTACGAGTAAGCGTCTCCGGATTGTCCCGTTATCATGACAGAGGGCTTGTCAGAGCCTTAGAGTGACCGTTTTATACGGTAAGCAGGGTGGTACCGCGAAGTAACTTCGTCCCTGAGGTCAGTGACCTCGGGGGCTTTATTATTGAAAAATGAAAAATGAATAATGAATAATTGCGGGAGGGCGATGCCCTCACCCAATTTCTGTATCATTCAGTATCGTTATTCAGAAAAGAGGAATTGTTATGAACTACATCAAGATCGCCGACACGACCTTATCCGAGCCTAAGTCGAACCTGTCCTTCAAGCAGAAGCTTGAGATCGCCCGAAAGCTCGAGAAGCTTGGCGTAGACGTTGTCGAGCTGCCTGAGATAGGCTCAGCTAAGGCTGATACCCTTCTTGTCCGCACTGCCGCTTCTTTTGTCAAGAACAGCGTGCTGTCGGTAGCCGCGGCAAGCTCTATAGACGCCGTAGACCGCGCTGCCGAGGCGCTCTCTACCGCGGTTCATCCCCGTATCCGCGTCGAGCTCCCGATGACTTCTTCTATCATGGAGTATACCCTTCATAAGAAGCAGGATAAGATGTGCGCTTATGTCAAGGCTATGGTCGAGAAAGCTAAGTCGGTTTGCGGTGATGTTGAGTTCGTAGCCGTAGACGCGACAAGAGCCGAGAAGGACTTTTTGAAGGAGGCCGTCAGGACCGCTGTTGAAGCGGGCGCTGATAAGGTCAGCCTGTGCGATAACGCCGCTATTCTTCTGCCCGATGATTTCGCTTGTTTTATTAATGAGATCACAGATGGCATAGACGTCCCCGTAGGCGTTATGTGCAATAATAAAAACGGCGTAGCTACCGCGGCGGCGATCTTAGCCGTAAAGAACGGTGCGGCTTGCGTCAAGACTTCTATCGGCGGAGAGGCAACTCCGCTCAGAGAATTCGGCGATCTTATCAAGGATATCAGAGAGAACTACGGTATCTCTACGGGTATACGCTTTACCGAGCTCCACCGCACCATCGACCAGATAGACTGGATAATCAGCGGCAAGGCTCAGAAGGCTGTAGCAAGAGAGATAATCGACGACGGTATCACCCTACAGCTCAATGATACGGTAGACACCGTCCGCGAGAGTATAGAGAAGATAGGCTATGACCTCTCGGACGAGGATATGAAGAAGGTATATGAGGAGTTCCGTCGTATCGCACGCAAGAAGAACGTAGGTATCAAGGAGCTCGACGCTATCGTAGCTAATACCGCCTTACAGGTGCCTGCAACCTATACCATCGAGAGCTATGTCATCAACTGCGGCAACAAGCTCTCTGCCTCGGCTCAGATTGCCTTGCAGCGTGAGGGCAGGACCGTTCAGGGCATCGCTATCGGCGACGGTCCTATCGACGCCGCGTTCCACGCTATCGAGCAGATAATCGGACGCCGCTTTGAGCTTGACGATTTCTCTATCCAGACCGTCACTCAGGAGAAAGAGGCTATGGGCAGCGCTCTTGTACGCCTGCGTACCGGCGGCAAGATCTATTCGGGCACGGGACTGAGCACCGATATAATCGGAGCTTCTATCCGCGCGTATATCAACGCGGTCAATAAGACCGTTTATGATGAGGATTGATTAGGCTCTCTTTATTAAAGGGAGCTGTAGAGTGCAGCGAGGCTGAGGGATTGTTCGATTGATCGAGCACGGCGAGTAACTGATTGATCAATGAACGCAAACCATCCGTCTCTTTGCTGAGCCTCCCTCAGGAAAGGGAGGCTGATTATAACGAAAGGTATGTGATTACCAATGAAGTTTTCATTTTCTACCAAGGGCTGGCATGATATTTCTTTTGAAGAATTTTGCACAGCCGCCGAGTATTTCAAATTCGAGGGTATAGAGCCCCATAATATCAATAACGCCGCGTTCTCTGAGAAGAGCGGAGTGTTCCAGGATTATTCAGCGGCGGCTACCCTGCGTATGCTGTATGACCGCAATCTGACTTTGCCATGTATCGACGTCATCAACGATATCGCAGACGAGGAGCAGTATGACAAGGCTATAGCCGAGATAGAACGCTGTATGAATATAGCTTCTAATCTGCGTATACCTAATATCCGTCTGCGCGCCGAGAGCCACGATGATATAGATAAGGCGGTAAAGAACGTCATAAAGTTGATCGAGGCCGTACTGCCCGACGCTGAGCGCGAGAAGGTCTCTCTGCTTATCGAGACCCGTGGGCTTTTTGCCGATACCTCTCTGCTCAGGGATACCCTCGAGTATTTCGCAAGCGACTATGTCGCCTCACTGTGGAATATGTCTGCGGCGTACTTTACGGTAGGCGAGAGCCCCGCTAAGATCATATCCAACCTCGGCGCTTATGTGCGTCATGTCCACCTCAATGACGCCGTCAAGACCGACGACGGCATCGAATACCGCTTGGTAGGTGAGGGCGATCTGCCTATCACCGAGACCATGAAGGCTCTGCGCTCGGTGAACTACGACGGTTTTATCTCTCTTGTATGGGATCCGAGCTGGTGTCCCGAGCTCGACGATATGGATATCGTCTTCGCTCAGTTCATCAGCTATATGCGCCAGTTCGCCGATACTTCAAAGAACGAGAGCGCTCTTTACTGGAACAACCGCCATACCGGTAAATTCGTATGGAAGAAAGAGACCCTGATAGACTGCACCTTCTCTCAGGTGCTCGACAGGATGGTCGAGGAGTTCCCCGATCAGCTCGCGTTCAAATACACCTCTCTCGACTATACACGAACCTATTCGGAATTCCGCGATGATGTCGACGAATTCGCCAGAGTTCTTATCTCTCTGGGTGTAAAGGCGGGGTCACACGTTGCCGTATGGGCTTCCAACGTGCCCCAGTGGTACATAGCTTTCTGGGCTACCGTTAAGCTCGGCGCGGTACTCGTCACCGTCAACACCGCTTATAAGATACACGAGGCTGAGTACCTCTTGAAGCAGAGCGATACTCATACCCTTATCATAACTCAGGGAGCCAAAGACACCAGCTACGGCGAGATAATCGCGCGTCTGTGTCCTGAGCTTGAGAACGTCAAAGAGGGCTCTCAGCTCCACGCTAAGCGCCTGCCGTTTTTGCGCAACGTCATCACTGTCGGCTTTGAGCAGAAAGGCTGTCTGACATGGGAGAAGGCGCTTGAGTACGCTTCAAAGACCCCCAAGAGCGAGGTCTACCGTATGGCGGCTCTCGTTGATAAGGACGACGTCTGCAATATGCAGTACACCTCTGGTACCACGGGCTTCCCCAAGGGCGTTATGCTCACCCATTATAATATCGTAAACAACGGCAAGAATATCGGAGACCGCATGGATCTCTCTACCGAGGACCGCATGATGATACAGGTGCCCATGTTCCATTGCTTCGGAATGGTGCTGGCTATGACCGCCTCTATGACCCACGGCGCTACTGTTCTGCCGCTGCCGTATTTCAGCCCCAAGCCCGCTCTCGCGTGCATAAACAACGAGCATATCACAGCTTTCCACGGCGTTCCGACCATGTTTATCTCTATGCTTGAGCACCCCGACTTCCCCAAGACCGATTTCTCTTATATGCGTACCGGTATCATGGCGGGCTCGCCGTGCCCGATATCCGCTATGCGCGACGTCGTCGAGAAGATGCACATGACCGAGATAACTATAGTCTACGGTCAGACCGAGGCTTCTCCCGGATGTACGATGAGCTCTACCGACGACTCTATCGAGGTTCGTGTTTCGACCGTAGGTAAGGAGCTGCCTGAGATCGAGTGCAAGATCGTTAATCCCGAGACAGGGGAGGAGTGTCCTCCAAATGTCACGGGTGAGTTCCTCGCGCGCGGCTATAATATCATGAAGGGCTATTATAAGATGCCCAAGGAGACCGCCGAGGCTATCGATAAGGACGGCTGGCTCCATACAGGCGACCTCGCCTGCAAGACCGAGGACGGCTATTATAAGATAACGGGCCGCTTGAAGGACATGATAATCCGCGGCGGTGAGAATATCTATCCCAAGGAGATAGAGGAGTTCATCTACACCAACCCCAAGGTCTCAGACGTCCAGGTCATAGGTGTTCCCGATGAGAACTACGGTGAAGAGATCATGGCGTGCGTTATCCTCAAAGAGGGTGAGACCATGACCGAGCAGGAGATGAAGGAGTTTATCGGCGCTAATATGGCTCGTCATAAGGTACCTAAGTACATCGACTTCGTCGACAGCTTCCCGATGAACGCCGCGGGCAAGATCCTCAAGTATAAGATGCGTGAGGACGCTGTTATCAAGCTCGGCTTACAGAAAGCAGACAGCGTGGTGACAGCGTAATGAGAGACGGTTTTAAGATAATCGACAGCCATTGTCATATATATCCCGAGAAGATCGCCGCAAAGGCGGTCGCCGGTACCGATACTTTTTACGGGACTGTCGCCAAGTGCGACGGTACAGCCGCAAGCTTGCTGAAAATAAATGAGGACTGCGGTATCGATCATTCTCTGGTGCAGTCTGTAGCTACAACTCCCAAGCAGGTGAATTCCATTAACAGCTTTATAGCCGATACCGTCGCGAATTCCGACGGCAGGCTGACGGGTTTGGGTACTCTTCACCCCGACAGCGAGGATCAGCGAGCTGATGTACAGCACCTTGTCGATCTCGGACTGAAGGGTGTAAAGCTCCACCCCGATATCCAGCGCTTCAAGATAGACGACTACCGCTGTCTTAAGATCTATGAGCTGTGTGAGGAGTTCGGCTTGCCGATACTTATGCACACGGGCGATAAGCGCTATGATTTCTCTAACACCAACCGACTTGTCCCGATACTCGAGACCTATACCAACCTGACTATCATCGGCGCTCATATGGGCGGATGGTCGCTCTGGGATGAAGCGAGCCTCGAGCTTGCGGGTACTCCTAACCTCTATGTAGACTGCTCATCCACGATGTACTGGGTACCTCTCGACAAGACCGCTGAGATAATCCGACGTTACGGCGCCGACAGGGTGCTGTTCGGTACCGATTACCCCATGTGGCATCCAAAGGACGAGGTCAGGATGTTCTTTGAGCTCGGTTTGAGTGATGAAGAAAAACTCCTTATCCTCAGCGAAAACGCCAAGAAGCTCTATGGCCTTGATGTGTGATCGTAGTTTTTAGTTAGTAGTTTAAAAAGAATATAGTATTCATGAGCCTTCCTCTCGGGGAAGGCTTTTTGTTTGGTACTGTTGATTATATACTTCCACAAGTGCCGTACTTGACCTGAGAAGAGTTTTGAGGTAAAATATATAGGTAATTTATAATAAGAATAGTATGCTTACATAATTCTTATTTAGAATTAAATCTATGAAAGGGGGCGTTCTGTGGGTAAGAAAAAGCCCGATATCAAGAAAATGATCGTTAATATGGCGGTTCTGCTTGCGCTTATCGGTCTGACCTTTTACATGATCTTTTATAACAACGACGGCTTTTCTCTTGAATCCGTCGGCAAATTCGTTGCCGATATCAAGCTGCCGTTTCTCATCGGAGCGTTCCTGTGCATGATAATGAATATCGGCTTCAAGGGCTTGAGCATAGGACTGCTCTCGCGCACAATGGGATATAAAAAGAGTATATTGAAGAATTACTCCTACGCCTCCGCCGATGTATACTTTTCGGCGATAACTCCGTCTGCTACGGGCGGACAGCCCGCCTCGGCTTATTACATGGTCAAGGACGGTATCCCGATATCGCACACTACCGCTATCCTCTCGGTCAACCTTTTGATGTACACCGCTTCTTTGATTGTGCTCGCGGTCATCACCTTTATTCTGAGACCTAATCTTTTCTTGAATATAGACTCATGGATAGTCAAGGTTTGTATCATAGTCGGCTTGTTGGTACAGCTCTTGTTCCTTTCCGTATATGTTATGATAATGGTGTCTGAGAAGCTGGTCATCAGCATAGCGCGCAAGCTGGTGAGTTTGTTGGCTTTTCTGCATATATTAAAGCACAAGGAGCGCTATATCTCTCGCATAGATGCTTCTGTACATCGCTTCAAGAACTCCGTGCTGCTTCTCGCTAAGGATAAACGCGCGTTTATAGGCTCGTTCCTGTTGAATTTCGCCGAGAGGCTGGTATATATCTCGATAGGTGTTCTGGTTTTTTACGGAGCTCTCTATAATATCCCGTCGCTCGCGGGTGTACAGATCGACGTTATTGATATCTATGCTCTTGAGGCTTACTGCTGGTTCGGCGCGTACTGTGTACCGCTGCCGGGCGCTGTCGGAGCGAGCGAGGCTATATTCAACAACGTTTTTTCAATGGTCATCAGCAACTCGGTCTTGCTAAGCGCTACCATGGTCACAACGAGAGGTATAAACTTTTATATCTCATTCATCTTCGCGGGGCTTGTTACGCTTATAAATCATATCCATATTAAATTCATGAACCGCGATCAAGAACAGAACAAAGCAAAAAAATAAAGTCATCCCGAAAGTACAACGGGATGACTTTTTTGTTAAGTCTGTTAAGTCCTGTGTTAATTATTGTTGTTTCTGCCGGCTATCGTCATGATAAGGTCGAGCACCTTAAGATACAGCCACAGTACGGTGAACGAGAGACCGAACGCCGCCTGCCACTCATATTTCTTGGGCAGCTTATCTTTTACTACGTGATCTATGGTGTTGAAGTCACAGATCAGGAACAATGCCGCGATGATGATGAATACTACCGACACACCGATGGACAGCACGAGGTTTTGCCTCAAGCTCTCTACAAGAGGTCTCGTGAAGGGGATGAAATATCCTATAACACTGAGCAGGGTTACTGCGATCATCGTGATGAACAGCGTCAGCATTACCATTCTGAACTTTTTTGTGACCTTGATGATACCTTTTGTGTAGAGTGCCGCCATTATAGCGATGATGGTGAAGGTGATGGCCAGCGCGAGCGCGCCGAGGTATTCATAGCCCTTTAAGACCTTGAAAATCAGGAAGGAGATAAAGTAGCCTTGTGTCACGCAGTACAGAGCGCCGGTTATAGGCGTAGTCGGCTTGGCGAAGAAGGCTAAAAGCTGGAATACTATCGCGAGCACTACAGAAGCTCCGAGAGCGATAGCCTCGCCCGTATAGAGGGTGGTGGTGAAGCCCGAGATCTTTATATCGAAGCTTTGCCCGGTTGCTAAGGTAGAGGACATTATCAGCTGAAGTATGACGCCCGCTACGCTGAAAAGCAGGAAGAACAAGGTTTTTAAGGTGATACCGCCGTATGTGGCCGAGCTGTCATCGCTGTACTCGTCAACTCTGTCAAGCCTTCTCATGATAGGGTTGGACGCGAGAAATGAGCTACGGGTTTTCTTGACAGCCGCAGCGCCGTTATTTGGTCGTAATCTGTTCATTATATCACTCCTTGAGTTTATCGGATATACGGATTATACCACATCTGTTTGCTATATAGCAAGAAAATTGTGTCTGATTTGAATTACAATAATGAAATATATTCAATTCGGCCAAAAGAATAACCGCCTCAAAGGGCGGTCATCTTAAGGAAATGTATATTTTAAGGAGAATTCTCATTGTTAATCAGAATACGAAGAAGCCAAGTACGCCGATTATTATCCCGATCGCCGCTCCGCCGATAACGTCGCGTACGAAGTGAACTCCGGCGAGTACTCTGGTAACGCCTATCAGCGCCGCGAGTATCAGCATGATTATACCGAGCCTGAGCTGGATGTACATGAACGCCATCGCTATGATGAAGGCGCAGACCGTATGGCGTGACGGAAAGCTCCTGCCCTTTGTCTTCTTGTTTACAGGAGGAGTGTAGTCGTATACCTCATACGGTCTCTTGGCGTTTATTATCGCTCTGACTACCGTTATGAGTATGAGGGTTCCCAAGGGGATAAGAGTAAATCTCAGGAACACCTCGCTCCCGAAGCCCTCGCGTATGCCGAGGGTGATAAGCTGTACGGGGTAGAAGATATACATCACAAGCGGCAGAACGTCGTGTAATGCCTTTATCGTGGTGTTGCGCGCCTTGTTCTCTTGAAAGTACGCGCTCATATTCTTATAGCTTTCACCTTTCATTCCGCCACTTCCTTTCTTTTTTAATGTATTCTCCGACCTTGTTTATGTTCGGAGAACAGCATAGGTTCCGGGTCATTTATCCTGCAAATATATAATAACAGGCTTTTGTGTCGCCTCGTTAAACAAAAAATGACCAAATTATTAATATTCTATTACTATTCTGCGAAAATTCCTTTATTTATACAATATAAGACTGTGAAAGTGTATAGCGTATTATTCTGAATTAGAATTATAACTCCATATCGACGTTATAACTCTCAAGCCAGTAATCAATCTCTATGATATACGCCATTATCTGCGGAGCTCTCATCAGCTGGCCGTACCAAGGGGAGCTGATGCTCTCGGGGTCATCCATGATATCAGTAATGCCGTCATATGAGATCAGAGCGTTTATCCTGCGTTTTTTATCAGACAGTATCTCACGTACCTTATCACAGCACAGCCTCATATATACGGGATTGTGTGTCTTGGGATACGGGCTCTTTTTACGGTAGCATATATCCCTCGGCAGGATATCCTCGAACGCCTTTCTTATTATGCCCTTTTCTCTGCCGCCGTACGCTTTGAGCTCCCACGGCATATTATAGGCGTAGTCGATCAGCCTGTAATCGCAGAACGGAACTCTGACCTCAAGCCCCGAGTACATCGAGCACCTGTCCTTTCTCTCAAGCAGACATTGCATGAACCAGTAATAGTTCAGCGCGAACATCTCTCTCATACGGCTGTCGACCCTGCTGTCATCGGGCAGCTTGTCGGCTGAGTTTATCGTATCGAGATACCTTTGGCGTACATATTCCTCGCCCTTCGGCAGAACTCCGCTTTTTAATACCTGTCGTCTGATATTCTGCTGTCTTGACCACGGGAAGCAGTCCTCAAAAAGGATATCGTGATTATGGTACCACGGATAGCCTCCGTAGAGCTCGTCGGCGCATTCGCCGGACAGGGCAACGGTGAAATCCTTCTTGATCTCTCTGCAAAAGAGCAGCAGGGAAGAGTCGATATCTACATAGCCGGGCAGATCTCTCGCCTTGACCGACGGATACAGAGCGTACATCAGCTCCTCGTTATCGACGATCACCTCGCGGTGATGAGCTCCTGTGCTTTCGACCATAAGATGAATATACTCATAGTCGGCGTTCGGCTGGAACAGACTTTTTGTAAAGTATCTTTTGTTGTCGGCGTATTCTACCGAATAGGTGTCTATAGACGGCTGATTATTTCTTTTACGGAAATTTGCAGCGGTCTGACAGATGATACTTGAGTCCAGTCCTCCCGAGAGGAAGAAGCACATCGGCACATCGGTCACAAGCTGTCTTTCGATACTGTCCGTCAGCAGAAACCTCATCCGCTCTATAGTCTGTTCCTCAGTGTCGGTGTGAGGGTGGGCTGTGAGCCGATAGTATCGGGTCTTGCTTATCCTGCCGTCCTCATATACGGCGTATTCACCCGGCAACAGCTCGTTTATACCCTTGAATATCCCGTTGCCCGCTGTCCTCGCGGGGCCGAGGAAAAACAGCTCATATAAGCCCTCTTGTGTGACGGTCGGCTTGAGCATACCGCTTTTGAGTATCGCCTTGATCTCTGATGAGAATATCAGACCGCCGTTGTACTGATGATAAAACAGCGGCTTGACGCCGACCCTGTCTCTGCATAGAAAGAGCCTGTCGGCGTTTTCTTCATATACCGCGAAAGCGAATATCCCGTTTAGCTTTTCTGCACACTTCTCTTTGTAGTAGCAATACGCCTTCAACAGCACCTCGGTATCGCTGTGAGTGCCGAAGCCGAACCCCGCGTCCTTCAGCTCGGCTCTCAGCTCGTCTGTGTTATACAGCTCGCCGTTGTATATTATCGTATATTTCTCGCCCTCATACATGGTGCTCATGGGCTGCTGACCGTTTTCGGGATCGATGACGCTCAGCCTCCTGTGGAGCAGAGCCGCCTTTCGTCTGATATACTCGCCGTGCTCATCGGGCCCTCGGTGTCTGATGCACTCCGACATCTCTCTGAGCACCCCGTGCATGGTGTTGAAGTCCTTATTTTTATCGAGCCAACCTGCTATTCCGCACATATTTACCTCCGTGACCTAAGCTTGTTTACAGTTCCCAAGAAGCACAGCGAGCACAGTATCAACGCTCCCGAACCCGCCAGAGTAGCCGATTTTGCCATTGTCAGACCTACGTCGGCAGAGTTGAACACGCTGACCTCTATGGGAAAAATCATAAGTAATATATATGTCGCCGCTGAGCATATTATACCCTGAATTATTCTGAATAAGAAAAATAAAGCCTTGTTTACACTCAACTTGCCGAGAGCTGAGTATATCTGCAGATGTACCGAGATACCTCCGAAGCCTATGAAAAAAGCGATGAGCGCCAGCGGATATCTGCCGCACAGCATCGAGCTGCCTGTAGTTATCTCTATTACGGCAGATGATATATCCGTTACGGTTTTATCGGGCGATACCGTGGCTATGACCTCTATCATCGCCGAGCAGATGACTACCATGGCGCACATCCTCAGCGTAGCGGCTGAGGCGTCTGTTACTGATGATATCAGAAGATTATCTTTTTTCTCCGATCTTATATTAAGAGGATTGTCGTGATGATCGGCCTTTACGGTTTTGCCTATCACTATTCCTGTAATGATAACGCTCAGTATCTCTCCGATAAGCAGTATCAGTCCGGCGTCGGGTGAGCCGAGCAGAGCCCGACCGACGAAGTTGAGTATGAACCCCGGTCCCGCGCAGACTGAGATGTATACGGCTTTGCGGGCTTCATCAGCGCTGAGCTGACCTTCTTCATACATCATAGCGGCGCACCTTGCGCCTACCGGATAACCGCCTATCATCGACAGTATCACCACAGACAGCGCGGGGTAGGGCAGAGAGAACAGTACCTTTGATACACCGCCGAGCGGCTTTGATACAGTCATAGCCGCCCCGCTTTTTACCGCGTATGCCGATATCGCCATGAATACGAACAGCGACGGCACGAGCACCTCGGTACAGAACATTATTCCGTTCCATATGCCTCTTGAACATTCCGTCGAAAATCTGACAGTCACATATATCCCCGCGGCAGTTATTGCCAAGGGGATTATTTTTCTGAATAAGAATAATTCTTTTGATTTCATTCTATCACCGATAATATATATGCTTTATCCGTCATAAAAATAAATGGGTGATAATGTGAAAAATAATAAAAAAGAAAATCGTTCCCGCCGACCGTCGGCTATACCTCCCGCCATAACCGCGCCGTGCGTCGAGCTCAGCGGTAACCGGGAGGCGCTGATAGAGGGCAGCAAGGGTGTGCTGGAGTATTCTCCGACAACAGTGCGTGTGAACACCTCGGGCATGATAATATCCGTATCGGGCAGAGAGCTTAATCTCAGGTGTATCTCTGCCTCAGCGCTTATTATCGACGGCTTTATAACCGATATTTCTTTTACTGTGTGAGGCGCCTATGATAATCGAAACGATCAGAACCGTACGCGGGTATGTCTCGTTCACGGTCAGCGGCAGATATCCCGAGAGATTTATCAATATCACCGCGAGCAACGGCATCCATATCTGGAACGTGCTGAGAACGGGTGAGGGCTTCTCGGCGTGTATGTACATGGCCGATTACCGCAATATCAGGCCTTTAGCGAAGAAAGCGGGGGTCAGACTGCGTATCAGGCAGAAACACGGTCTGCCGAGCTTTATCTCAAAGCACCGCGGCAGAGTAGGGGTGGTGATAGGATCGTGCGTCTTTATACTCACGGTCTTTATAATGTCGCTGTTCATATGGAGTATAGATATATCCGGGCTCGATACCGTAAGTCTGAGCGAGATGAGAGAGCTGCTCAGGGACGAGGGCTTATATGTGGGTTCGTTCAAGCCCTCTCTTGACTATCAGGGTATATCAAGAGAAATAATGCTGAAAAAGCGAGAGATAGGCTGGATGGCAGTCAACGTAAGCGGCTCTTACGCCTCGGTAGAGGTCAAAGAGGAGTCAAAAGCCCCCGAGGTCGCCGATATATATTCTCCGTGCAATGTCAAGGCTGAGCGCGACGGCAGGATACTAAGCATAGACGCTTATCAGGGCGAGAGGGTCATAACCGAGGGCTCGGGCGTTATAGAGGGTCAGATGATAGTCAGCGGAGTTATGAGCGACGAGAGAGGAGGCCTGAGGCTTGTCCACGCCGACGCGCGGGTAATGGCTCAGACAGAGCGCAAAGCGGAATTCTCGACAAGCGACAGCTTTACTGTATTGAAGCCGAACGGCGATACGGCTGTACGCCGAAGGGTGAATATCCTCGGGCTGTCTCTGCCTTATGTGTTTGAGGCGGTATCATCGCCCTATTCCTCGACCGATATATATACTGAGAACCCCTCTCCGCTCGGCGTTTCTCTGCCGATAGAAAGAGAGAGCGAGCTTGTCAGCGCGCTGAAGCTTAAAGAATGTCAGTTGGATGATAATTCCGCAAAAGAATTATTGACCGCTCAGTCAGAGATATATGAGACTTTTTCTCTGTCCGAATGTACGGTTACGAACCGGGAATACAGCCTTACTCACTCAAACGGGGCGTATACTCTGTCTGTAACCTATACCTGCGTTGAGGATATAGCGCGCTCGGTACCCATAGGGACGGATGAAAATACAGATCTTACGCCTCATTATGAAGAGCCCACGAAGGCTCATTAGCTTGTCAAACACGGCTTTTTGTGTTATACTTAACCTATCACGTTATATAGAAAGATGATTATATGAGAATTATGTGTATAGGCGATGTGGTGGGTACCTCCGGCTGCGGCTTTTTGAGAGATCACCTCGCCGCCTTCAAAAAACAGCAGCAGATAGACCTTGTTATCTGTAACGGTGAGAATTCAGCCGACGGCAACGGCATAACCGTGCGCTCTGCCGAGCATATCTTTTCATCGGGCGTAGATGTGATAACTCTCGGCAACCACAGCTTCCGCCGAAAAGAAGTCTTTCCGTTCCTCGACGAATGTCCGAGCATAATCCGTCCCGCGAATTTTCCGTCTGTTGAGACGCCGGGCAAGGGTTTTTGTGTTGTAGATATGGGCTATACCACCGTAGCGGTAATAAACCTTATGGGTCAGCAGTTTATGGATACCAACCTTGAAAATCCCTTTCTCAAGATAGATAAGATACTTTCTGAGATCGACGCTAAGATAATCATTGTGGATTTTCACGCCGAGGCGACCTCTGAGAAGAGGGCTATGGGACTGTATCTTGACGGCAGGGTGTCGGCTGTGTTCGGTACTCATACCCATGTTATGACCGCTGACGCCGAGGTGCTTCCCTCGGGCACGGGATACATCACCGACGTAGGCATGACCGGCGTTATAGACAGCTGTATAGGGGTCAAGAAAGAGATCATCATCAGACGTTTCAAGACCCAGCTCCCCGAGCGCTTCGACTACGCTCAGGGCGACAGTAAGCTCGATTGCGTTGTATTTGATATCGATCGAAAAAGCGGCAAATGTACCTCTGCTCAGTCATTTGAACTAAGATAATTTGTTTTTTAGAGTATTTTTTGTATAACAAAATGCTTGCTTATGTATGTGTTTTGGTGTATAATAATACAAGTTTGTAACAATTAGATAATAATACTTTTATTCGTATTTGATTTTAAAGGAAGTGTTTACGTTGATCAACGGTGAAACTCTCAGACAGGCTATCATTTCAGGAGCTAATAATATCTCATCTATCAAGGCTCGTATCAACGACCTTAATATCTTCCCGGTTCCTGACGGTGATACCGGTACAAATATGTCAATGACTATCACAGCCGCTGCCGACGCTCTCAGCAACGCTGAGCCCGCCGACGTATCAGAGGTATCCCGCATCACTGCCTCCGCTATGCTCAGAGGCGCCCGCGGTAACTCAGGCGTTATCACCTCTCTGCTCTTCAGAGGTATCTCAAAGGGCCTCGAGGGTAAGAAAGAGGCTTCGGGAGAGGATCTTATCTATGCTCTCGGCTTAGGTGTAGAGGCTGCTTACAATGCTGTTACAAAGCCCACCGAGGGTACTATCCTCACGGTAGCCCGTATGGCTTATGAAGCCGGTAATGAGGCTCTCGAGAACGAGGACGACCCCGCCGCTCTGTGGGAGATCGTTTGTGAGGCCGCCGCTGAGGCTCTTGAGCTCACACCCACTCTTCTCCCTGTCCTCAAGAAGGCAGGCGTAGTCGACGCCGGCGGTAAGGGTATCCTTACCATCTTTGAGGGTATGCTCTCAGTCATCCGCGACGGCGTCGTTGTAGAGTATGAGGAAGAGCCTTATGAGGATGTAAACGATGACGACTGGTTCCGTTCAGCCGCAGCTGAGTTCGATCAGGTCATCAACTTCACATATTGTACAGAGTTCATCGTAGGCAGAGATCCCGAGATCACTCTTGATACCAATGACTTAAGACTTTATCTCGAGACTATCGGCGACAGCATCGTTATGGTAGCCGACGACGAGATCATAAAGGTCCATGTACATACCGAGCAGCCCGGCAACGCCATGCAGCACGGTCTTGAGTACGGCCAGCTCCTCACCGTAAAGGTAGAGAATATGAAGGAGCAGCATAAGAAAGCTAAGGAAGACAACGAGAAGGCTAAGGCTAAAGCTGAGAAAGAAACCGAGAAGCCCGCTGAGCCCGTTATCGCCGAGCCTGTTGAGGAATACGGCTTTGTAGCCGTAGCGGCAGGCGAAGGTCTGACCAATCTTTTCAATGAGCTTGGCTGCGCTAACGTAGTATCCGGCGGCCAGAGTATGAACCCCTCTACAGATGATATCCTTGCGGCTGTTCTCGCAACTCCCGCTAAAAAGGTATTCGTACTGCCCAATAACAAGAACATCATCATGGCGGCTCGTCAGACAGTAGAGCTCGCTGAGGACAGAGAGGTAATCATCGTACCTACCCGCACCATTCCTCAGGGTATGTCGGCTCTGCTCGTGTTCGATCCCGACAGCGACGTCGAGACCAATGTCGAAAACATGATGCAGGCAGCTAAGAACGTAGCTACCGGTCAGGTCACATTTGCCGCCCGCGACTCTGAGTTCGGCTCAAAGAAGATCAAAGAAGGCGACATCATCGGTCTTGATAACGGTAAGCTCACCGTTACCGAGAGAACCGCTAATAAGGCTCTCTATAAGCTGGCAAAGTCCATGATAAACAAGGAGATGTCATTTGTTACCCTTATCTCGGGTGAAGGTATCTCTGACGAAGAAGCCGCAAAGGCTGTCGAGATGCTCGAGAACAAGTTTGCCGATCAGGTAGATATCACCTATATCAAGGGCGATCAGCCTGTTTACTACTACATTTTCAGCGTAGAATAATCACATATGCTTTCAAGGCTGTTCCGGGAGGAGCAGCCTTTTTGTGTTATGTAATCAACGATCGATCCGATTGATATTGACATATATGTTCGAAATAATTATAATAAATATATGATGAAATAAAGGAGGGCGGCTGTGTCTTTATATGAGATCCCGATTACAAAGCTGAGCGGAATAGGCGAGAAGCGAGCCGCTCTTTTCAGAAAATTAGGTATAAATACAGTAGGCGATATGATAAGCTATTATCCGCGAGCCTATGATAACTGGGCAGACGTCACGCCGATCTCTTCGGTCGTTCCGGGCGAGAGGTGCGTTGTACGCGCGCGTGTGTCTACCCCTGTTAATAATGTCCGTATATCGGGCGGCAGGATGATGGCTAAGCTCAGCGTATCAGACGACAGCGGTTATCTTAATTTGGTTTTTTTCAACAACAAATATATTTCGACTATGCTCAGATACGGCGAAGAATACTGCTTCATGGGCAGGGTAGCGTATGATAACTACGGTTATCAGATGGTATCTCCCGAGTTCAGTAAGGCTGATACCTCAGAGGCGATAACCCCTGTCTATAATCTGACGGCGGGACTTACCAACAGGATGCTCATAAAGGCGGCTAAGGACGCGCTATCTATGCTGCCCGAGGTAGTCAAAGAACCCCTGCCTTATGATATCCTCAAGAGATATGACCTCTGTCCGTTGTCATACGCGTTGATAAACATTCATTTTCCGTCTGATATAGCGGCTATGGATAAGGCTCGGCGCAGGCTTGTATTTGAGGAACTTCTCACTCTAAATCTCGGCATGAGGCTGATGAAGAACCGTTCGTCCGAGGATACAGCTATCCATATGCCTGTCGATCATACTCCCGAGTTCGTCTCGACGCTTCCTTTTGAACTCACCGGCGCTCAGAAGAGGGCTGTAGCCGATTGTGTCGGCGATATGAGAGACAAGCTCTCTCCGATGAACCGCCTTATACAGGGCGACGTCGGCTCGGGCAAGACCGCGGTATGCGCCGCCGTTTGTTATAATACCGTCAAGAACGGATATCAGGCGGCTTTCATGGCGCCTACCGAGATACTCGCCCAACAGCATTTTGAGACATTTTCAAAGATGTTTTCAGATACCGATATACGTCTCGAGCTGCTTACCGGATCTATGACCGCGTCCGAGAAGAAAAAATCCCGCGCTCGTATAGAGAGCGGTGAGAGCGATATAGTGATAGGCACTCACGCGCTTTTGTCAGAGAGCACTGTGTTCCACAGCCTTGGCTGCGCTATCACCGATGAGCAGCACCGCTTCGGCGTTGCTCAGAGAGCTCGATTAGCCGCTAAGGGTGAACATCCTCATGTGCTTGTATTGTCGGCGACGCCGATCCCGAGAACGCTCGGACTTATAATCTACGGCGATCTTGATATAACTATTATCGATGAGCTCCCGCCCGGCAGGACTGAGGTTGAGACCTACTTTATCGGTACCGATAAACGCGACAGAGCTCTCGGTTTTATAAAAAAGCAGGTCGACGAGGGCAGACAGTGTTATATCGTTTGTCCGTTGGTCGAAGAGGGCGACTCCGAGCTCGAATCCGCCAACGACTACGCTGCCGAGCTTATGCTCGGACCGTTCAGAGATTACCCCGTCGGTATCCTGCACGGTAAGATGAAGGCTAAGGATAAAGAGGATGTCATGGCGCGGTTCGCTAAAAACGAGATATCTATACTGGTATCTACCACGGTGGTAGAGGTCGGTGTAGACGTACGCAACGCGACTGTCATGATGATAGAGAACGCCGAGAGGTTTGGTTTATCGACCTTACATCAGCTCCGCGGACGAGTTGGCAGAGGTCGGTATAAGAGCTATTGCATACTTGTGTCCGACAACAGGGGAGAGACTACCGAGCAGCGTCTCGGGGTGATGTGCCGCACCAACAACGGTTTTGAGATCGCCGATATGGATCTCAAGCTCCGCGGTCCGGGCGACTTCTTCGGTAATCGTCAGCACGGTCTGCCTCAGCTCGCTATAGCCGATTTCTCAGATACCGAGACACTCGCCCAAAGTCAGGAGGCGGCGGAGTATCTGCTGAAGATATCTCCCGATCTCAGCGATGACGCGATGCGCCTGCTCAGGGCAAAGATAACAAAGCTGTTTTCAGCTACCGAGAACACAATGAACTGATAATGACAAAAGCTCTCCGCGAGGAGAGCTTTATTTCTCTTACAGAATTATATTATTTGTGTATATTTCTGATTTAGAATTAAATTGGTTAAATTATATTTCTTGATTAGAATTATATTGCTGATTTATTTCTAAATAAGAATTATAATTCCCTATAGACCTCTTCAAACACACATATAAGTTTATCGTTTACCACTCTGTCCTGATGCAGACTTCCGAAGTACCATTTGCCGAACCGTGTATTGTGCAGTACGGTATCAAGGAATATATTCAGATCGTTTATAGTCGCGTTACGGTCTATCAGCCGCTTTACCGAGGCTGGAGCCTCATGCGTGATTATGATATCGACCCTGCGGTGATGGTTCCGAATATTGTTCACGGCGTATTCGAGCTCATCGTCGGTCGGCAGGGCTTTTGAGTCGTCGTCCTCATCGGCGTACGGAGGCATTCCTCCGCCGAGAGCGAACACGGTTTTATCCTCTATGGTATAAATCTCACCGCGTTTAAGACAATATATATTGGGTTCTATCTGTATAGCCATAGCGCCGTACAGCTCGACCTCGTCGTGCTCTTTTATAAGCTCAAGGTTTTCGTGAGCCCCTTCCGCAAAAAGGATGTTGAACTTCTTTTTAGCTAATTTCTTCAGGTTTTTTATTTCTTCTTTAGAATTATCCCAAATAAAACCGAAATCTCCCGTGATTATCAGGGTATCGTCTTTTTTGAGCTTATCCAGCCTTCTTTCGCTGAAAACATCATAATCCCCGTGGGTGTCTCCTGTGATATATAACAAAGCCTGCCTCCAATTTTGTTTGTAAAAATGTGATAATTATTATTGATATAATTTGTAGAATAGTGTAAAATATATTTGATTATAACATTGATCTATCATTCTGTTAAGTAATTATAACACATATATAAGGAAAAAACTATGAAAAAAAGATTAAAATTTGCGCTTTCTTTTTTCTTGATTTTGATCATAGCTGTCAGCTCGCTTTGTATGCCGGCGTCATCGTATGAAAATGATGTCGAGGCCTCAACAGCCGATATTATCCTCATAAACCTTGATACAAATACCGTTGTATATTCCAAGAAGCCTGATAATATGTGGTATTCGGGCTATCTCTCTGTCCTTATGACTTATCTTCTGGCTTCTGAAAAGATAGCTGACCCGGATAAAACTACCTTCAAAGTCGAGCGGGATTTCATTGACGAGCTGCCCTATACCGACGGCTCTCTCGATAAATACGTCGGAAAAACCCTTACCGCTTCTGACCTTATGGCTCTTACTCTGCTCACATCGGGGAGCGATACCGCGTACGCTCTCGCGTATCTTACGAACGGTTCCGATCTGAGCGGCTTTGTAAAGATGATGAACGACAGAGCGAAGGAGCTCGGATGTACCAATACAGGTTATATCTCTCCCGGCTACAGCAACAGCAGCGACCAGTTCACCACATGCCGCGATACAGCCCGACTTTACGCGAAGGTCAGAGAGACGGATATCTTTGCAAAGGTGTTCAAAGAGAATTCTTATATCCCCACAGGCTACGGCGAAAAAGACGCGGTAGTGTCTGAGGCGTCTATGCTGAACAGCAAGAGCCCCTATTACTTTAAATATACTAACGACGCTAAGTTCTCTTATACAAGCGACACCTATGCCAACCTCGCGCTGACCACGACCTATCACAACATGACCTATCTTTTCGTAGGTCTGCTCGGTCTTAACGAGAGCGAGAGGAATGTATACGCCGACGCGAGAAAGCTGACTACATGGGCTTATCTCAATCTTTCAGACCGCAAGGTCATCAACTCCGATTCCGAGATTGCTAAGGTGAATGTGAAGAGCGGCTGGGGAAGCTATGATGTACCGCTTTATACCTATAACTCGGCATACAAGACCCTGCCGAACGAGTTCGACGAAAAGCTGTTCTCTGTCAAGACTGAGGTTCCGGATGAAGCGGCTCTGCCTCTTTTACAGGGTCAAAAGGTAGGTTCGGCAGTTATAAGCTATGATAAAGAACAGATAGATAAGGTTGACCTTGTTGTCGATCACGACGAGGGACTGGGTATGCTCTCTGATTTCGCGCGGTTCTCAGGCGTTGCCTTTGACAGCCTTTTCAGTAATAAACCCGTGAAAGAGACAACTGCTACGGAGGGCACCGAGAGTGCCGGATGATCCCATTATTATTTTGAAGGAATGATGTTGTGAAAAGCGTAACGCGTTTTCTTTCTGTTATATCAGCGCTGGCAGTGATGATTGCCTGCTTTGCCTGCGCTCCCGCGTCGGCTCTGAGCTTTGACTGCGATGTTGAGACATATTCGGACTCGCTTTATATGGTCAATCTGGATACGGGCATGGAGGTTTATTCCAAAGAGGCTGAGACAAAGCGTTATTCTGCCGCTCTTACCAAGATAATGACATATATCGTCGCTGTTGAACACTTTGACGATCTCAACACCGAGATAGAGATAAAGCAGAGCTGTATCGATGATGTGCTAAATCAGGGTATGTCTTGCTCGGGTGTTGACCGGTATGTCGGCAGTAAGCTGACTGTTACCGACCTGCTCTACGCTATGATGCTGCCGACGGGTCATGACGCGGCTATGGTATTGGCTGATGCGGTCAGCGGCGGAAATATCAAGGATTTTGTCAATATGATGAACGACAAGGCGGCTGAGCTGGGCTGTACGGGTACTAATTTCACCAATCCGTTCGGCATACACAGCACAGAGCATTACTCTACCGCCAAGGATATCTACACTATGACCAAGTACGCCATGGGTCTGCCTATGTTCTCTAAGATCTGCGGTACTTCTACATATTATGTAAACGAGGATGACGATTATCCCTTCATCACCACTAACTGGCTGATAGATCCCGGCAGAGGCGGCGAATACTACTATGTATACGCGACCGGCGTCAAGAACGGCACTACTCAAGAGGCGGGCCGTTGCCTCGTCGCAACCGCGGTATATGACGGCTACGCGTATATGTGCGTTTGTCTGCACGCTCCGTATGACGATACTAAAGATGATAACGAGCAGTACTGTATGATCGAGGCAGCCAATATGTTCCGCTGGGCGTTTCTAAATCTGAGATTTCTGACCCCTGTCACTAAGTCGACCCCCATATGCGAACAGAAGATAGACCACGCGTGGGACACCGAGAGTATCCTTCTCGTGCCTGAGAATGACTTGAATATAATCCTGCCCGACGATTATACAGAGGGCGATGTGCGTATCGTTCCCGATAACACCGACCCGATAAGCGCGCCTATTAATAAAGGCGATATAGTCACTACCGCGACCGTCACCTATAAGGGACAGGATTTCATGAAGATCAACCTTGTGGCTAACGACAGCGTGGGAGTAAGCCCGATATTATATACCACAGACGCTATCAGGGGAGTTCTTACTTCTCCGTGGTTTTTGTTAGCGGTAGGTCTTGTGGTTATCCTGTTTATCGTGTATGTATCGGTTTCTTCATCATATTCAAAGAAAAAGAAGCACGATAAACGCAATCGCTCATAATAATATGATACATGATCGCAGCGCGGCTATCCGCGCTGTTTTCTTTTGCTGTCAAAAAAGAGAATTATTCACAGATAATTAAAAATAAATGGGCTTTTCTGTAACATTATGAGCCAGTTGTTTACAAAACCTTAACTTGACACAAAGAGCTGTCAATTATACAATATATAGTAGCTATATACGGTGTTTATGTACAATTTTTACATCATACATTAAGCGCTTCGGTATGCCCGCGACCGAAGCCGAACGTGAATCATCAAGCTGCGGGCGGAAAGGTAAACGGAGTATTCTATGAGATCCAAATTATCATGGGTGACCTTTATACCGCTGACATTAGTTGCCTGTTTCTGTAAAACAGCGAGATACTTTTTGCCCGAGGGCGCGGTCTTCGGACTGACCGATCTGCAGATGGATTACTTTTTCTTAGCGGCTGTGGTCCTGATCTTTCTGTTATCGCTTTTGTTCTGCCTTATCGACAGAAGGATATCTACCTATTATCTGCCTCACCGCAATATCCCCGCGGGCATCATTGGTATCGCCGCCGCGCTCATATTCGCGGGGCAGGGAGCTGACGGTATCTTCCGCATTATAAGCTCCGGTTCATTCGACGCGCTGTCGGTCATAGATTCCGTTTTGCTCTTACTCACGGCAGTCGTATTCGTTATCCTCGGACTTACACATTCTCTGCGCAACGGCGCTAAGCGTTTTGTGTTGCTCAATATCATTCCCGCGTTATTCTTTGCCGAGAGGATGATCGCCTGCTTCGTCAGCTTTACCACTATATCGTTAAAGCTCGCCGATGTATCAAAGCTCGCTTGCTATGTTTTTGCTACGCTGTTCTTCTTCAATTACGCGGTAGCTCTCTCTCTTACAAAGACTAAGAACGCGGTCAAATCCTGCTTTATCTTCGGCTTCCCGACTGTCGCTTCTATGCTGGTTTACGGAGCTGCCAAGCTCATTTTCGACCCCGACGTACAGTCTCTCGTCAATAACGCCGAGGCTCTTGAGATGATCCTTATCAGCGCGTATGTGCTCGCGTTCCTTATCGAGCTGACTATCTATATACCCGATAAAGACGATGTTATAGTTGTTGAGGATGAAGAGGCTCAGAAGCCCGAAGAGAGCGTAGGCGGCTTTGTCGTCAAGATAACCGATGAGGAAGCGCATGATAAAGAGACCGCTTCTTCGTATCTCGCGACCGCTGATACCGACGATTTTCTCTATCAAGAGGTCAAGAATGATGAGGACGCCGACGCTGCGGTGTCAAACGACGTCGAGGGGTATCTCACTACTACCGACGAAGATAACGAATATGATGACAGACCCGCCGATTATGAGTCTAAGCTCGACAGGATAGATAAGCTCATCCTCGAGATCTCAGAGAAATCGGATTGATCCGCGATTGATATTTCTGCTTTAGAAAAAATTGATATTTAGAAAGGAGCTGTTCGGTATGAAAAAGTTTATATCTCTGATCTTGATATGTATTATGCTGACAGTTGCCTTTCCTTTTGCCGCGAATGCCGCGGACAGCGATTTTGTTGTCGAGAACGGTATTCTGCTCTCATACCGCGGCAGCTATAATGAGATCACTCTGCCTTCTGCGGTCTACGCTGTCGCTGACAGCGCCTTTGAGGGCAATACGACTTTGACCTCTGTTACCATCCCTTCGTCTGTTGACGAGATAGGGGACAGAGCTTTTTACGGCTGTAAGTCCTTAAAGAGCGTCAAGGGCGGAGCTAATGTATCGTTGGTAGGCGAGTTTGCTTTCAACGGCACGCCTTATTATGATAATTCCGAAGAAGAATTTTTGATGCTCGGTAAAACCCTTTTGTGGTATAACGGCGACGATATGTATATCACCTTGCCGTCGTGCTCGAGCATAGCGCCGTACGCTTTTCTAAGATGCAATACCGCTAAGATGGTACGAGCTTCCTCGGGGCTTATCAGTATAGGCGCGGGGGCTTTTTACGACTGCGCCTCTCTTGAGAGCGTTGATATCCCTTCGACGGTCAGTTATATAGGCGCTTACGCCTTTGACGGTACTCCGTTCTTATCCTCACTCGGAGAGTTCCCGACACTCGGCGACGGAATACTGGTAAAGTATAACGGCAATCAAACTCATGTCACTGTTCCCGACGGCGTCCGCAGGATCGGCTCTCACAGCTTCGTATCCTCGAAGCTGATCTCGGTAAATATACCTGAGAGCGTGTTCTCTGTAGATCCTTACGCCTTTGCCGATTGTGTGGGCTTGAATGAAATCAATTTTTCTGACGGACTTGTGACCATAGGCGACGGCGCGTTCAGAGGCAGCAGATCGCTGTCAAGTGTAGCTACTCCCGCTTCTCTCAAATATCTCGGTCAGTTTTCCTTCAGCGGCTCGGGTCTCAATGACGTAAGACTTTTGGGCAGCGACCTCACGGTATCCGATAACGCGTTCAACAATTGTAAAGAAATGAGCTACGCTCTGATCTCAAACGGTGTAAAAGCTGTGAATTCCGGCGCTTTTTCGGATTGTACTTCTCTTTCGGGCATATCCGTTCCGGCGACGTCTGACGTTAGCTTTGATGCCCTCAGCGGTTGTGACAAAGTCACGGTCACTACTCCCGAGAACTCAAAAGCAAGCTCGGCTCTATCCGATCATACGCTCAACACCGTTATCGGCGACGCCGACCCTGACGGCGAGCTGAATATACTCGACGCTACCTGTATCCAGTGCTTTACCGCTGATGTTCTTCCTTTGGGAGGAGCTCAGGCGGCAGCTTGCGATTTCGACTTCAACGGGGTCATAGATATACTTGACGCGGCTGATGTGCAGATGACATTAGCGGAGTTAAAGTGAGCTTTGTCTGAAATTACATAATTAATTTTGATTTTATCGTTGACAGCTTTTGTTTTCGGTGGTATATTAAATCAAGATAACCGAATAGGGGACAACGCCCGAAGTTTTAATACTAATATTAGTATAAGCGCTTAAGAGAGCCGCCGTGTGGTGCGAGGCGGTGCGCCGGCATCGGGATACCACCCCTCATATCGAGAGATATGTCTCGCTCAGGAAATGGAGCGACGTTTGCCGCGTTAAGGTAAATGAGGGTACAATGATACTATTTGTTATTTGTACCGAAACAGGTGGAACCGCGTTTATAACGCCCTGATTTTTCCTTTTTGGAATTATCAGGGCTTTTATTTTATCTAATAATATGTTGATAATAAAAAGGAGTAGATACTATGATCAATGTAGAATTAAAGGGCGGAGTTGTTCAGCAGTTTGAAGAGAACATTACTCCCGCTGAAATCGCAAAGTCCATTTCAATGGGACTGTACAAGAATGTTTGCGCCGCTATGATCGACGGCGCTGTTTGTGACCTTCGTACTCCTCTGACAAAGGACTGCAAGGTCGAGCTTCTTACCTTTGATGATGAAGACGGTAAAAAGGCCTTTTGGCACACTACCTCTCATATCCTCGCTCAGGCTGTAAAGCGCCTGTATCCCGAGGCTAAGCTCGCTATCGGTCCGTCTATCGACGAGGGCTTTTACTATGATTTTGACGTAGACAAGGCTTTTGACTCTGATGATATTGCTAAGATCGAAGCAGAGATGAAGAAGATCGTTAAGTCCGGTATCGAGATCAGCCGATTTGAGAAGTCTCCCGAGGACGCCGTAAAGTATCTCGAGGAGCTCGGCGAGCCATATAAGGTTGAGCTTGCTTCAGAGCACGCAAACAAGGGTGAGCCTATCAGCTTTTATAAGCAGGCTGAGTTTGTTGACCTTTGCGCGGGTCCTCACCTCATGTCGGTCGCTCCGGTCAAGGCTTTCAAGCTGACTAACTGCACAGGCGCATACTGGCGCGGCGATTCAAAGAACCATCAGCTTTGCCGCGTATACGGTATCTCGTTCCCCAAGGCTTCTATGCTTGATGAATATATCACACGCAGAGAAGAAGCTCTCAAGCGCGACCATAATAAGCTCGGCAGAGAGCTCGAGCTCTTTACCACAGTTGATTATATCGGTCAGGGTCTGCCGATCCTGCTTCCTAAGGGCGCCCGCGTTATCCAGCTTTTACAGCGCTTTGTTGAGGACCTTGAGCAGAAGAACGGCTGGCAGCTGACAAAGACCCCGTTCATGGCTAAGTCCGATCTTTATAAGATCAGCGGTCACTGGGATCATTATCAGGACGGTATGTTCATTCTCGGCGATCCCGATAACGACGATGAGGTATACGCTCTCCGTCCCATGACCTGTCCGTTCCAGTATCAGGTATTCCTCAACCGCGGCAGAAGCTACCGCGATCTGCCTATGCGCCTTAACGAGACCTCTACGCTGTTCCGCAACGAGGCGAGCGGCGAGATGCACGGACTTATCCGTGTACGCCAGTTCACTATCTCAGAGGGTCACCTCATGTGTACTCCCGAGCAGCTTGAGGGCGAGTTCGCTCACTGTCTGAACCTCGCTATCTACTGCTTAAAGACCTTAGGTCTGTATGAGGACGTCAGCTACCGCTTCTCTCAGTGGGACCCCAACGACCGCGAGAAGTATATCGGCACTGAGGAAGAGTGGAACAACGTCCAGAGTATGATGGGCAAGATCCTTGACGACCTCGGCATCAACTATAAGATAGGTATCGGCGAGGCGGCTTTCTACGGTCCTAAACTCGATATCCAGATAAAGAACGTTTTCGGTAAAGAAGATACCCTCATCACCATCCAGATCGACCCCATGATCGCCGAGAAATTCGGTATGGAGTATGTTGACCGCGACGGCGTCAAGAAGCACCCCTTCATCATCCACCGTACATCTATCGGCTGCTATGAGCGTACGCTCGCTTTGCTTATTGAGAAGTACGCAGGCGCGTTCCCGCTGTGGCTCGCTCCTGTCCAGGTCAAGCTTCTTCCTATAGCAGACCGTCATCATGACCGTGTTTATGAGATAAGCAAGGTTCTTGAGGATATGGGTATGCGCGTTGAGGTAGACGACCGCTCTGAGAAGATCGGATACAAGATCCGTGAGGCTCAGCTGCAGAAGATCCCTTACATGGTAGTTGTAGGCGATAAGGATATCGAGAACAACACAGTTTCTATCCGTCATCGTAAGGACGGAGACCTCGGCTCTATGTCGCTCGAGGACTTCATGGCTATGATGAAGGAAGAGATCGATACCAAGGCTATCAAGTAATTGGTAGTCGGCAGTTAAACTATACAGGCTGACATTTGTCGGATTAGGCAGGAAATAATTGAGCAGAAAACTGAGAGATCTTAAGCCAAAAAGAATAGACCGCGGTGCTTTTGAAGAACAGAAGCTGCGTGAGGAAAATAAAGCGGAGACCCAGAGGGCTCTGCTTTATATCCTGCCGCTCGTTATGCTGGCTGTCCTCGCTGTTGGCATATTCTTCGGATATAAATTTTATCAGCAGAATTCCTCGGACAGAAACGCCGTTTCTCCGTCTGAGAACAACGGCACGGCTGATTATTCCTCAGATCCCATGTTTTATAAGTCCGTGAATTCAGCCTATGATCTTGACGAGAGCTATGTGCCCGAACTGGTTACAGCCTGCGGGGTAGAGGTAGCTCCCGAGGTCGCCGAGCCGCTCGAAAAGCTGATAAAAGCAGGCGCCGAGCGTGGATATGAATTCTTGGTTCAAGAGGGTTATATTTCTTTTGCGGAACAAAAAGAGAAATATACCTCCGCTGTCAAGGAGTATCAGAAGAAGAATAAATCCAGTCTGGTTATGGCTGAGGCAAGCGTAAAGCGCACTTTGCCGCCGGCGGGTGAGAGCGAACAGCAAACCGGTCTGTTAGTGTATCTGACTGTTAGAACAGACGGCGCTTTTGCCGATACCACGGCGTACTCGTGGCTGGTCCGCAATTGTGTTGACTACGGCTTTATACTCCGCTATCCCGATAAAGAGAATGTCGGCGGCTTTGCGTACTCATCGCACCTGTTCCGCTTTGTAGGAGTTGATAACGCCTATAAAATGCGGGCGTTGGATATGAATTTTGACGAGTATCTTGTGTATATCTCAGCTCACTGAGCTGTATAATGATCGATAAAAAATGCGGGGAGGAAACTATCTATGAGTAAAACAAAAGATAATATCCTTAAGAACCGCGGCAGCTTGCTGTCTGGCGAATACGGCCGTCAGCATATCTTGTTTGCCGCTCTGATGCTTGGCGGTTTGATATTCGCGATCTGGAAGGCGTTTTACGGCAGTCCCAGTCTGGATGAATCGTTTTATCTGACAATTCCTCACCGTTATTCTATGGGTGACGTCCCGTTCAAAGACGAATGGCACCTTTCTGCCATGACAGGATTTTTGCAGCTTCCTTTCGTCTGGATCTATACTCATATAATCGGTACAGAGGGACTGATCCTCGCTTCGAGGATATTCTATGTCTTTGTACACGCCGCGACTACTGTTGTGATCTATACCCGTATCTATAAAAAAGGACTGCTCAGCATTGTTGCGTGCTTCGTTTTGTTTATCTTCGCGCCGTATAATATAATGCAGCTTTGTTATAATTCGATGGGTATAGACCTTATCGTTTTATCCGGTATACTGTTAGCTACCGCAAATTACGACAGATCCAAAGCTTCTCTGATAATCTCGGGCATTTGTCTCGCGGGTGCTGTTCTGTGCTGTCCTTATTTCGCGTCAGCTTATGTGATATATGCTGTTTGCGTGCTTGTTCATGTAATTATGAAGAAGTGTAGACTGGAGCGCGATTGGATCATATCGAGCGATATGTTTTCAGGCAGGAGCTTTTTGTACTTTACTGCCGGCATAGTCGGTTTGGCTGTCGTGTTCATGATCTTCCTGTTCTCGCGAATGAGCTTTTCAAAACTCTTTGAGAGTATTCCGTATATGCTCAGCGATCCCGAGCATCAGAGCACGAGTATCTGGAATAAGCTGATGACATATAATAATAACTTCGCTAATGTTGACGCTTTCCTTAAGACATCGGCGAACGGCTTGCCCGCTATGCGGATACCCTTTATCATTTATCTTGTATGCTTTGCCGCCGTGCTTATCGAGCGCGGTCTCAAGAACGGCAAGCGAAAAGTCGTCGAGCTTATCTTTGTTATCTTTACTGCCGTCGTTGCTGTTTATTCGGCGATCATCATCGTTATGATGCTGACCGATCCGAATAAATACGGAGATTTAGGTTCAAAGGTACTTGTATTTCCTTTATTACCGATCGCCTTATGCGCTTACGCGCTCAGCGACAACAGACCTAAAGGTATCTTTGCTGCGATCTTTATCCCGGCTTTGACCATACACGAGAATTTTAACTATATTGCTTACGCTTACTATATCATGCTTTTTGTGCTTATCCTCGACAAAAAGAGGATGGAGCACCGTCAGATATACCTCGCTGTTTCAGCGGCAGTCTCTCTGTCGACCTTGATACTTTTGATAAAGGATCTCGGGAATTGGCTGATGTTCCCGCTGTTCTTCGTCGGTCTGACCTCTTATACCCTGTGTGAAAAGAAGGATCGGGAGCTCTACGCGGCTGTGTTCCTGCCCGGTATCCTCTATACCTTCTGTATCCATATGGGCTCGAACCAGATGTTCAACGTCATATCAATGGCGTTTACGGTAGTCAATGTCGCGAGCTGTCTGTTCCTTGGTCAGCTTATAAATGAGCTTAAGGCAGAAGCCGATAAAGAGAGCTTTAAAGTATGGACGAAGCGTATCGCCGCTGTATGTGTGATAGCCGCCGTTGCATTCCAGCTCGGTCTCGAGGTCTATTCTAAGGCGACCGAAGTGTTCCTTGACGATTCGCCGAGTGAGCTCACCGCTACTATAACAAAGGGTCCCGCAAAGGGCATCAAGGCGTCTGAGAACGGCGCCGCGTATCAGATGTGGCTGCTCAACTATGTTGACGATTTCAGCAACGAGGAGCCCGGCAACATACTGTTCATGAGCATAAGTACTCTGCCTTATCTCGCTGTCGGCAACGGTAAGTTCAGCTACGGTACCTATTCGGCGTGGCTCTCAGGCGAGAACCGGACCTCGTTTGACAGGTTGATGAGTTATTTTACGCTTAATCCCGAAAAGGTGCCGAAATATATCTTTATGCCAAAGAGCTCTAACTGGGACAAGGATAATATCCTGCAGCAGCTCAGAGGAATGGGATACAGTATAGAAGAGATCAATGCGGGTTATAAGCTGAAAAAACTCAGCTGATCGCGCCGTATAGGGCGATATTGGTCAGAATGTTTTGAAAAAAATAAAAAAAGTCTTGCATTTTGCAAACTGTTATAGTATAATTACTTTGTTATACCACGGCTATGTGTGAAAGAGGTGAATTAAATGCAGGAAAAGATCCATCCTAATTATGGCCAGACTACCATTACCTGTGCTTGCGGTAATGTAATTGAGACCGGCTCCACAAAGAAGGATATCCGTGTTGAAATTTGCTCCAAATGCCATCCGTTCTTTACCGGTAAACAGAAGCTTGTTGATACAGGCGGCCGTGTTGACCGTTTCAAGAAGCGTTTCGGTATGGACAAATAATTTATGAGTTTAAGGCGGTACAAGGGTACCGCCTTAATTAATCTTTTGAGCCTTCCTTAAGGAAAGTCTATTACGTTATGGATACATACAAGACAGTTAATGAATTCGCCTTTGATGAGCTTATTGAGAAGCGCTCTCGCTTCATCGGCTATTGTAAGCCGGTCTCAACTCAGGACGAGGCGATCGCCTTTATAAACGAAATAAAGTCAAAGCACTGGGACGCTCGTCATAACGTGTACGCATATGTCATTAAGGACGAGGGCGTCTCACGCTACAGCGACGATAACGAGCCACAGGGTACAGCGGGTATCCCCGTGCTCGACGCTATCCGCAAGCGTGATATAACCGACTGCGTTGTTGTGGTCACGCGATATTTCGGCGGTGTTCTGCTCGGCGCGGGCGGTTTGGTGCGCGCGTATTCAGCCGCCGCAAAGCTCGCTATAGACGCCGCCGGCGAGCGAGAGATGATTATGTGTTCGGTATGCGAGCTCAGCTGTTCTTATACCATGTACGGTAAGATGCCGTCTCTTATCTCTAAATTCGGCGGGTGTATCGACGATTCATCCTTTACCGACGATGTGTCTCTTGTCTTTCATCTGCCTGAGGATAATCTCCCGGCGTTCAACAAGGCGCTCAGCGTGGAATCGTCGGGGAACTATCAGGCGGCAGAGACCGATAAAAAATTTTTTGATAATATTTTGAAAAATAAAGGGTAAAACAGAGATTTGGCGTAAATAATAAGTGTAAGACTTGTGAATGACCGACCTTTTGCCGTATTCGCAGGGTAATTTGCAGAAAGAGAGCAGCTATGCCGCGATTATCGGATGATTTTTTAAGAGAAATAAAATACCGTAACGACCTCGGCGAGCTCGCTTCATCATATATGCAGCTTAAACGCAGAGGTCGAAATCTTGTCGGTCTGTGTCCCTTCCACGGTGAGAAGACCCCTTCGTTCAATATCTACACAGAGAACGGCTCTTTTTATTGCTTCGGCTGCGGAGCGGGCGGAGATATCATCACCTTTGTGATGAAGATCGAGAACCTCGATTACATGGAGGCTGTCAAGTTCCTCGCTCAGAGAGCGGGTATGTCTATGCCTGAGGACGGCTATGACGACTCTATGGGCAAGATCCGTACAAGGATTTATGAAGCCAACCGTGAGGCGGCGAGGTTCTTTTATTCCAAGCTGACCTCTCCCGAGGGCTCTGAAGCTCTCAGTTATTTGAAAGGCAGAGGTCTCGCAGACAGTACTATCCGTCATTTCGGTCTGGGCTTCGCTCCCGACGAGCGTTTCGCTCTGGGCAATCATCTGCGTTCGAGAGGCTTTACCGAGGCTGAGATGATAGCCGCGAACCTTGTGTTCAAGTCGAGGTCGGGCAACAGTGTCCTCGACCGATTTTATAACCGCGTAATGTTCCCTATAATAGACGTACGCGGCAACGTTATCGCTTTCGGCGGTCGTATAATGACCGATCAGAAGCCTAAATATCTCAATACCTCGGATACTCTGGTTTTTAATAAGAGCCAAAACCTTTTCTCATTAAACAACGCAAAGAACTCAAAGTCGGATTCATTGATACTTTGCGAGGGCTATATGGACGTCATCTCGCTCAATCAGGCGGGCTTTACCAACGCGGTAGCTACTCTCGGTACAGCCCTGACGGCTGAGCAGGCTTCGCTTATGAAGCGCTATTGCAAAGAGGTCATTATCTGCTATGACGCTGACGAGGCGGGGCAGAAGGCTACATCCCGCGCTATAGATATACTACGCAGGGCGGGACTTACGGTAAAGGTGATCGCTATACCTGACGGCAAGGATCCCGACGAATTCATCAAAAAGCACGGTGACAAAGGTCACGCCGCCTTTCAGAATGTTCTCGATAACAGCGGTAACGATATGGATTATCGCTTGTTCAAGCTAAAGGCGATGTTCGATATCAATACTCCTCAGGGCAAGCTCGATTATCTTAACGAAGCCGTAAAGCTGATCTCAGAGCTTGATAATCCCATGGAGCGCGATATTTACGCCTCCCGGCTTTCTGACGATACAGATGTCGCGAAGCCCACTATCACCGAACAGATCAACAGGAATATGCGGCGCAATAATTATAAACACCGCAAGGATGAGGCGGCTCTGCTGCAAAAGAAGATATCGGCGCGTGATGACAGAGTAAACACCCAGCACGCCGAAAAGCTGAGAGCGGCTACAGCCGAAGAGAACCTCATAGCTTATCTGGTCAATAATCCCGATAAGCTGACCTATATACATGAGCGGCTGACGCCGGATGATTTCCTGACAGATTTTAACAGAAAGCTATATACATATTTCTCTGAAAGAATATTGAACAACCTCGATCCTACCACATCCATTTCAGCTGATTTTACCATGGACGAGCAGTCCAAGGTTTATTATATAATCAATTCATACAAGGATCTGCCACATACCCGTGAGGCGGCGGATGAGTTCATCGGGATCATCAAGGATGAGAGATCCAAGCCCACCGAAAGCCAGATCCGAAACAGCACTAAGGAAGAATTCACTTCGTTCTTCTCAAGTCTCAAAGATAAAAAACAGTAAAGACGAGTTTAATACTCAGGCGATAAAAGAAAGGAATGATGCTTATGTCAGCAGCAGCCGATAAGAAGAGCCTTTTAAAGGAATTGACCGATCTCGCGAAAGCAAAAGGTAATATCACCAATAAAGATATCCTTGACGCTATCGGTGAGATGGATATGGACCCCGAACAGCTCGAAAAGCTGTATGACTCCCTTGAGTCCTCGGGTATCGAGATCGTTGAGACAGACGTAGATGAGGATCTGTCGTTAGAGGGTCTCAATATAGACGAGACTATAAAGAGTGAGGACGGCTCTGAGCCTATATCCTCAGACGGTTCCGAGAATATTTCTATCGATGACCCTGTAAAGGTATATCTCAAAGAGATAGGCAGAGTTCCGCTTCTTACACCCGAGGAAGAGGTAGAGCTCGCCATCAGGATAGGCGAGGGCGATGTCAACGCCAAGAAGCGCCTTTCGGAAGCTAACCTCAGACTGGTCGTCAGTATCGCAAAGCGTTATCTCGGCCGCGGTATGCATTTCCTCGATCTCATCCAGGAGGGCAACCTCGGTCTTATCAAGGCGGTCGAGAAGTTTGATTACACCAAGGGCTTCAAGTTCTCTACCTACGCAACATGGTGGATCAGACAGGCTATCACAAGAGCTATAGCCGATCAGGCTCGTACTATTCGTATCCCCGTCCATATGGTCGAGACCATCAATAAGGTCAAGAAGGTCTCTTCACAGTTGCTGCATCAGAACGGCAGAGAGCCCTCGGCTGACGAGATCGCCGAAGAGCTGAATATGCCCGTCGATAAGGTGCGCGAGATCATGCGTGTCGCTCAGGAGCCCGTATCTCTTGAGACTCCTATCGGCGAGGAGGAGGACAGCCACCTCGGCGACTTCATCCCGGATGACGACGCTCCCGCTCCCGCTGACGCCGCTTCTCACACCATGCTCAGAGAACAGCTCATGGAGGTCCTCGATACCCTCACTCCCAGAGAAGAGAAGGTTCTGCGCCTGCGTTTCGGTCTTGAGGACGGCAGAAGCCGCACCCTTGAGGAGGTAGGCAAGGAGTTCAACGTTACCCGTGAGCGTATCCGTCAGATCGAGGCTAAGGCGCTCAGAAAGCTCCGCCATCCCTCTCGCTCCAAGAAGCTCAAGGACTTCCTCGATTAAGCCATGACATACGAAGAATGCGGTGCTATCCTTGACAAGATAGCCGAGTCGCTTCCCGCGGAGCTCTACAGAGAGCTCAACGGCGGTATTGTTCTCGAGGACGGCTTTCGATATCACTGGTACGCTCAGAACAACGACCTCTACATACTGGGCGTATATATCCGTGATAATCTCGGCAAGTCGATCAAGATATACTACGGCAGCATAATACGCGTTTACCGAAACAAGAGCCTCGAGGAGTACCGCGAGATACTCAGGCGCATATTGGTGCATGAGCTCAGACATCATAACGAGTACCTCGCCGGCGCCGATGACCTCGAATATTTCGACGATGAACAGATAAGCAAGTATCTTGAAGCAAAGGGATATACGATCAAATAAACTTTTTTGTGACCTCTGCGCTTTTTCGGCGCGGAGGTTTTCTGTTATCACACTTTAAATTGCGTATAAATATTTATGCGATTAATATTTATTTCTATTTACTTTTGCGTTTTCGTGTGTTAAAATTGTAAAGTAAGAAAATATTGTTTTGTTATATTGTGTATTAAGGAGTAATAATATGTCGGCAAAACCTAATTCTGAGTTTACCAAGGATTTATTTAAAGCGATACTGACCCTTGAGACCGAAGAGGAATGCGAGGCTTTCTTTAAGGACTTATGCACTATTCCTGAGCTCAAGGCGCTTTCTCAGCGCTTTGCCGTGGCAGTGATGCTTAACAAGAATATGGTATATAACAAGATCGTTGAGGCTACAGGCGCTTCTACAGCTACCATCAGCCGTGTCAAGCGTTCGCTTGATTATGAGAACGCCGGGGGTTACGGCCTTGTATTTGAACGCATGAAGGAAGAAGAATGAGCGGTTATCACATTTTTTCTCAGTTTTATGACAATTTGACCTTTAATGTTGACTACAAAAAACGCGCTGATTATATTCAGAGCGTTTTATCTTTATACGGTCACGATCCGGGGATAACTCTCGACCTTGCCTGCGGAACGGGAACCCTCACCGTTGAGCTCAAGGAGAGGGGAGTGGATATCTACGGTATCGACGGCTCTTATGATATGCTCTCTCAGGCTATCGATAAGGCGGCTGAAAAGGAGCTCGATATTCTGTTCCTCTGTCAACAGATGGAGAATATCGATCTTTTCGGTACTATAGATACTTGTATATGCACTCTCGACAGCCTTAATCATATCACTGACAGATCCAAACTGCAGCGTACCTTTGACAGAGTAGCGCTGTTTATGAATTCGGGCGGATACTTCCTGTTTGACGTCAACACCGTGTATAAGCACCGAGAGATACTCGGCGACAATACCTTTGTTTATGATACCGGTGATGTATACTGTGTGTGGCAAAATTCTTTAAAAGAAAATAATATCGTAAATATAGAGCTTAATATATTTGAGCGCGAGGGTAATATATATCGCCGCAGTACTGAGTGCTTCAAGGAACGCGCTTATGAGATATCCGAACTCAAAGATATGCTTATCAAGTCCGGCTTTGAGGTCGTTGCGGTTTATAACGATATGACTACCGATGAACTCTCAGATACCGCTGACCGCGCTGTGTTCGTCGCGAGAATGAACACAGCTATCAACAGAGAGTGATTTTTTGCATTTTGAAAGGATCGTAAAATGGATAAAATAATCAGATGTATAACATCAGACGGAGCCGTAATGGTATCCGCGATAGATTCAACCGATATAGCCTATAAGGCGAGCGTTATACATAATACAAGCCCCGTAGCCTCAGCCGCTCTGGGCAGGCTGCTTTCGGCTGCTTCTATGATGGGCGCTCAGCTTAAATCATCCAAGTCCTGTATCAATATCCGCTTTGAGGGCGACGGTGAACTCGGCGCGTTTATGGCTGTAGCGGATTCAAACGGTAATGTAAAGGGCTTCGTGTCTAACCCGTCCTGTACCACTACTCATTATGAGAACGGTAAGCTGAATGTCGCTGAGGCGGTAGGCGCGGGTATCGTCAGCGTAATGAAAGATTTCGGTGAGGGAGAGCCCTATATCGGCAAGATCCCGATAGTCTCGGGCGAGATAGCCGAGGATATCACGAATTATTACGCTACCTCGGAGCAGATACCCACCGTCTGCGCTTTAGGCGTATTGATAGATAAAGAGAGCTCTCAGGTACTGCTCTCAGGCGGACTGCTTATCCAGCTTCTGCCCGGGGCTGACGACAGCACTATAGATAAGATAGAGGCTAATGTCTCGGCGCTCGATTCCGTTACCACTATGCTCGCAAAGGGTATGTCGGCGCTCGATATGTGCAAGGCGGCGCTGAACGGATTTGAGGTCGAGGTGCTTGATGAATTTGAAGTAAAATATGTATGCGGCTGCTCTAAAGAGAAAATACGCGGTCTTATCGCCGCAATGCCCGCTGATGAGATACAGGCGATGATAGACGAGAATCACGGGGCAGAGGCTGATTGCCGCTTTTGCAACAAGCATTATACCTTTACAGAGAGCGAGCTGAGGGAGCTTCTGGATAAAAAATCTTGAAAAAATTGAAAAAACCCCTTGACTTTTTCTTTTGAATATTGTATTATATACAAGTCGCAAATAAAGAGGCGAACGAATGGGAGCATAGCTCAGCTGGGAGAGCATCTGCCTTACAAGCAGAGGGTCATAGGTTCGAGCCCTATTGTTCCCACCAAATGGCCCGGTAGTTCAGTTGGTTAGAACGCTAGCCTGTCACGCTAGAGGTCGACGGTTCGAGCCCGTTCCGGGTCGCCACTTTTGCCTCTGTAGCTCAGTTGGTAGAGCAGGGGACTGAAAATCCCCGTGTCGATGGTTCGATTCCGTCCGGAGGCACCAATATGCGGATGTAGCTCATCTGGTAGAGCGCCACCTTGCCAAGGTGGAGGTAGCGGGTTCGAGCCCCGTCATCCGCTCCATAGACGTAAAAAGGACTTAACAAGTTTAAGTCCTTTTTCGATAAAATGAGAACCTATAGAATAGATAACAGAGCTTTTGACAGTTCTTATTTCATATTTCTTAGTTCTTATTTATATTCGGCGACATAGCCAAGCGGTAAGGCACGAGTCTGCAAAACTCTGATTCCCCGGTTCGATTCCGGGTGTCGCCTCCAAAGAGAAGCTTTGAGCGTTTGCTCAGAGCTTTTTCTTTTGTTTCTTTTGTATATTCTTCGTTTTTTTTGACAAAATTAGTCCTACATCTCCAAAATTAACAATTTGTACTTGTTTTGGAGTGTCGAGTAGGGTATAATAGCATTGTTAATTCAGTATTAGAATTTTTTTGATCTTATAATATATGTAAAGGAGATTTTTGATGAGCAGAAGAGACTTTGATGAAGAGAAGATGAATCCTATACAGAGAGACCGCTATGAGCGCCGTATGGCGACCCGCAGAAAGAGCATGGTCACAAATATCGTTGTCGGTGTTGTTATCCTTGCCGTTATCATTGCGATCATCGTTGTCGCGGTCAATCTCTTGAATAAGCCTAAGTCGGGCAATACCGATCCTACTGACGCGGCGGCTACCACCGCCACTATCGCTCAGCCCACTGAGACATCTGCTGCCGCAACACAACCCACTCAGGCGGCTCAGCAGCAGGACAACAACCAGAATACTTATCAGCAGGAGACCCAGGCTCAAGTTCAGTATTCCACTGATGTTCAGATACCCACTCAGTCACAGTATACGACAGCACCTGCGGCGCCTGTATCTCAGGCGGGTGTGCTCCACTACAGCGCTACAGGTCAGACCTCATACGGATATGACTGGACATATTCGGGCGGCGGCGGAATAGTATCTGTCACCTGCAACTATGATTTCAACACTAAGCAGTATGATTTCGCTATCACCGGAGTAAGTGAGGGTACGGCTTCGTTAACTCTCTACTATAATACCGCCGACGGCGTAAGCGTTCCTGTTCCGATGACTGTCAGCGTAGACAGCAATCTCAACGTTACTCAGATCGGCTGATATACAAATCAATACATATTCATGACCGTTGCATATATTTATGCAACGGTCTTTTTGTTTATCTTCGCTAATTCAACAAAATAAACAACAATTCTGTATATTTTTATTAAATAATTACAGTATTTTAATCCTTATAATTCTGTTACAGAATAAACCACTATATATTGTTATGTTATAATGTAAAGGCATAAATATGGTCTTTAGTATGCCGGGGTTATAATTGTGTATGATTGAGGCATATTTCAGACCAAATCTTTGAGCAAGGAGGAATTTAATGCGGCAGAAAACTCATGGAACCGTTTCTTTTACAAAGAGATCGGTTTCGTTGCTGCTGGCGTTGTTGATCGTTTTGGCGAGCATCGCGTTTTGCGTGTCCACTACCGTGGCGGCTGCTACAGTGACGTATTATTTTGATACGTCTGAGAATACAGCTTGGAACCCCGGCAGCGGTGAAAAGCTCGTTGCGACCTTCACCAACAGCAGCGGCGCAAAAGTAGGCACTACTGCTAATCTCGCATCCGCGGGTACTAACCTGTATTCGGTTACAGCACCCGACGGCGCTGCTGACGTTCAGCTATACTTAGTCAGAAGCGGCTATACGATGCCTGATACGGTGCCTGCTAAGGGTAACACGAGAGTATTCTTCAAGAATAACATCAACTGGAACCCGCCAAGGGTTTATTGCTGGACAGACGGCGGCGAGATGGACTTTGACAACAGCCCGAGTATGACTAAGGTAAGTTCAAGCTCCAATCTCTGGTGGTATTACGACACCCCGTATAAGAACGTTATCTTCAATAACGGCTCTGCGGGCGACGCAAACCAGACAGCCGATCTGGCTATTACCGGCAAGAACCTTGTTTATTCCAAGTATGCTAAAAGCTCTGGCAGCTCAGGCTGGGATTCAGCTCCGTACTATAAAAAGTACGCCGAGATAAGTCTCAGCTCGCGTCCCTCGGGAGCGAACGAAATGTACGCTATGTCAGGCGACACTGTACAGTTCAGTAAGTACGCGTACAAGTCATCTGACCCGAGAAACTTCAACAACGGCATGACGATCTATCTCTACAATCCCGATTGGACCGACGCCTCTAAGGTCAAGGTCACATGGGATCTCGATGATCCGTACAACTACTCAGCTACTATGACGGCGGTCAGCGGGATGGAGACAGGCTTCTATCAAGCGGTTGTTCCGAGAGACGCGAAGATCCAGTTCAGCTACAATAACGCTAAGTCTGCACAGACCGTTATTCCCACTACCTTCAGCGAGCCGTGCTTCAATATGAAGAACGGTACAAGCAGATGGTGTGAGCTTGAGGACGCCTCGGGCGGAGAGCCTACCGACTTTTCAGCTCCCGTAGAGAGCAGCGGTCATAACAGCTCGAGCGCCTTTTGGGTAGACGCGGTCTACTACGACTATCTTTCTGACGCGGAGTACACTTCGGGATGGCTCAACCCCATCCAGGCAGGTACCGCCGACAGAAACACCAATCAGGGCTATAACGGCTCTCAGGATAACTGGTACGCGTTCTACAACTTCAACAACAAGATCAGCCAGTATGCTGACAGTAATCCGTCGTGGCAGTATCCGCTGTACTTCGGCAACTTCTGTAATACATACGACGCGTATTATTATCAGCAGCACAACGGCCCTTATTACAACGCTATCAAGGACCTTACCCGTTATGATTATTACTATAATAACTCAAACGGTCTCAAGGACTATAACGGCAAGGACGGCTACCATACATCCGTCAAGGGTCTGGTAGGCAGCTCCCTTAACAACAGCGGCAATATCAGCTACAGCTCAAACAACGGAACATCGCTGCCTTTCTTCGACAGTGATTTCCTGAGCAGAACCGACACCGGTAAATCGGTCAAGTCATCGTTCCCGTTCAGGACAGAAGACCTCGGCAACGGTATCACGATGTACAGCTTTGACTCCAACGCCGGTAAGGACAATGTATTCTTCAACTGGAACGACAAGACTCCTACTTCGGTAGGTTACGGTCAGGGCTCGGCCTACGCTGTTGACGACGGCCTTAAGTATTTTATGAACACTCCGTCGGGCAAGGGTATTTTCCCGTTCAATAATACAGATGCTACCAAGGGCTCTAAGAACAGCAACGAAAATATCAACTATGGCTTCGGTATCAAGATGAACATGGATTTCCGTGTTCCCGATGGCGGCAAGCTGCCTAAGACAACAGTCACCGTACCCTCAAATGAGATCTGGATCAACTCAGATCACGGTACGGTAGCCTGTCACGCTTGGGGCAGCAGCAGTCCTACATCATCTCCCGTAGCGCTTTCAAAGAACAGCTACGGATATTATGTAATGCCCTCTAACCTCGCCGGCTGCGGCAACTTCCTGCTCACTTCTCAGGCGGGTAACTGGGACGCTAACAAGACTGCTGACCAGACCACAAACGGCAGACTGGGTACTATCATCAATTACAACGGCTCAAGCGTTTCCAACACCGGCACAAGGAGCTTTGATGTAGACAAGAACGTTACCTTTGATTTCTCGGGTGACGACGATCTTTGGGTTTATATCACTCCTTATAAGGACAACGGCGAGCTTGACTACGCTAATTCGCAGCTTGTACTCGACCTCGGCGGCAACCACAAGATGGCTACCGGTAAGATCGACTTTGCTACGATGACAGCTACAGCCGACTGGACCGTAGACGCTACCACCGACGTAAACTTCAAGGGCGATACAATGTATATCGTTGATGAGAACAGTTGGGGCAACGTTGCGGTACACACCTGGGGCGGCCCCGGCGGCGACTTCTGGATCACTCCCAAGACCGTTACTATCAACGGCAAGAAGTATTATACCGTCGACGAAGATGACTTCAAGGGCAACACAAAGTTCCAGTGTACAAAAGGTATAAGTGATTACAGCGCTCAGTCCGGTGATACCGACCTCAAGGGACAGTTCGGCAATATCGTCAAGGCGAGCGCTCCCGGAGATATCTTTGTACAGAACACAAACGGCGGCTCTGTATACTTACAGAACCTCACTCCGTATTCAAGCACAACCTCTTGGGGCTTTGAGTCCAACGGCTCGGGCGGCTACAAGAACCTCGATCCCAACAAGACCTATCACATGAGCGTATTCTATATGGAGCGCGGTATGCTGGAGTCTAACTGTAAGATCGAGTTCACCATGACCCCTGCTCAGAACGACGTCAAGGTCTCAAAAACTATCAACACTACCGACGTTAACCCCGGTATCGCCGAGGGTATGGACGCTGACAGTTTTGATTTCTATAACAAAGAGAACGACACAGTAGATAAATCCGCGCATTATTCGCTCAACGGATCTTCGCTCAAAGCCGTAAACAGTTCAAACGGTATTTATTCTGTCAACAATATGGGTATCGCCGATTTTGATAACCAGTATAAGACCGGCAGCACAATCACCGTTTCTGAGAAAAAGCCCACAGGCGGCATCAAGTACAACAAGACCGATTGGGAGGTCATCAATAACGCTAACGGTGAAAAGATAGATTCAGGCACCGATAAAGGACATCCTACGACCGATACCACTACCCGAGGTTTTGTACTTGAGAACGCCAACAAGAGTTCTTATGTGACACGACAGGTCAACTTTGTTAACACTCCTGCTGTGTCTGACCTCTCTATCGATAAGCACATCGTTGATGAAAACGGCGGCGAGTTAACAACTCCCGTTGAAGGCGAGTTCTCGTTTGAGATACTCGTTAATCTCCATCCCGAGGTTTCAGGCAGTACATACAAGCCGTACAAGCTCGGATACGAGGTAACCTCAGGCGGAGATACAACAGAGCTTACTACCGATGAAAACGGCAGATTTAAGTTCTCGTCCAACGATACCGTCAAGATCAAGGGTCTTCCCGTAGGCGCTAAGTATCAGATAAAGGAGCTTACAGCCTCAGGCTATAAGCCCTATAAGATAACGGTCAACGGCAGTGAAGCTGATTTCGACGGAATTTATAACGGTACTGTACTCGATAATGATTCAACCGTTACCGTTACCAACAAGCAGCAGCCTGTTGAAGCCGCTTTACAGACCGTTAAGTATCTGTCACAGAACACCGATGGTGAAGCCGTTTACTCAGAAGGCGATCTGTTCACCTTCGTCGCTCAGGGCTTGCCCGCCACTCAGTATAAAATTGATGGTATAAGCGGAACGTCAGAGAGCGCTGTCAACTTCACCACTGAAGGCACCTATTCCGACGCTAACGGTATCGTTACCTACGGCGGTATGAACTTTACCAAGAAAGGTTATTATCTCTTTACCATCACAGAGAAAAACGAGATCAATAATGTTGATGTTCCCGAAGATACTTACTACGAAGATGATTTCAGCTATGATACCACTAAGTTCCTCGCTGCTATCAAGGTAGTAGACGGTACGGGCGGTTCTCTTGAGGTCGAGCATACCAAGTATTTCTACTGGGACGGCAATACTGTCACAGAGGCTTCGTTCAATAATCCCATCCAGAGCGATTACCCCGAGTTCAAAAACTCTGTAACTCCCGGTAAGATAACCATCTTTAAGACGGACGGCGCTAACGATCCTCTTGACGGAGTTGTGTTTGATCTGTATAAGGTAAATAACTCTGTATCTAAGGGCGTTACCACAAGAGCTCTGGATGATGATGAGCTTGATGATGTTCTTGTAGATGAAACTCTTGTTGATACTCAGACTACCGATACATATGAGATCGACGGTTCTCCTAAGGGCGGCGTAGCCATCTTTGAGAATATCGATATCTTCAAGAAGAACGCTAACGGCAAGTATGACGCCGATCCTGAGTATCAGGCTTACGCTCTGGTAGAGAAGAGTACGGTAGACGGACATATCAAGTCAAAGGTCGTAAAGATCTTTACGCTCCCGATAGCCGATGATAGCGGCGATCCTAAGTATGAGATCACTTTCGACTATGTCAACGGCGTTATCAAATCTCCTGATACCGCGGGTATCGGCACCATCATATTCAGGGTGGTCGGTATCACCGCAGTAGCGCTCTCGATCATCATGCTTCTTGCGTATGTTCTCTATTTCCGTAAGAAGGGCTTTTCCTTCACATATAAGAAAAAACATTAATTTTGTCAATAATATATAATAAAAAGGAGTTAAATTATGACTACATTAAAAAGAATTGTTGCAGTTTTCTTAGCTGTACTGCTTATCGCCGCTACCGGCGCTGTCGCTGTTTCCGCTGCGGATGATCCCGCTCTCTCAGTTTCTAAAGACGGCTTTGAGTATACTGTTTATCAGATCGCTACTCTCAATGAGCTCACCGATTCAACAGGCGCAAAGTATTATGACGGTTCATATTCATTCCCCGATGGCGTTTCAACAGATGTTCAGGACGTAGTTAAGAAAGCTCAGGAAGGCGCTACCGACGCAGCTCAGGGCAAGGCTTTCCGTGACGATCTTGACAAAATCTATAACAAGGGCGCAGGCGCTTCTAACTTCGGTACCGCTCTTGAAACTGTTGTTAAGAAGGGCACAAACCTCACTCTCCCCGCTAAGGGTATCTTCTACTGCGTTGTTACAAAAACTTCCGCTACCTCCACGTCTGCCAACAATGTAGTTATTGTTTATCCTAAGTACAATAAGAAAAATAATACATGGGTAACCAATATCGGCAACGCAAGCAACATTGTTTACCTTGACGCCAAGGCAACAGACGGCACAGATTATTTTGACAAGTACTTCTCAGAGGATTTCGGTAAGACTGATGAGAATAAGGCTGACGCTAAGCTCTCCGGTCAGGGCGAAGATGTAGATTTCACACTTGAGGCTGACGTAGTAGGTTCCGCTACCCAGAATCTTAAGGAATTCAAATTCACAGATACTATGAGCAAGGGTCTGTCCTATAAGAAAGACACTCTGCATGTATACTACGGTACAAAAGACGCTATCGACACAACAACAGCTGTTGATGATCAGTTCACCATCGATATCAAGGACGCTGCCGATACTACCAAGGACACTGTATTCACTATTGCCGCTAAAGACACTACACTGAACGGCGCTGCTTTCTATAATCAGAAGAAGGTATTTGTTACATACACAGCTACAGTTAACAACAACGCTGTTGTAGGCACAGAAGGTAACCCCAACGAAGCTAAGCTGAACTATACAAACGCTTCAAACGTTAAAAAGGAACTTGGTCCCGTAGAGCGTACAGTCTTCACCTTTAATGTTGAGGCCACAAAGTTCGACGGTTCAAACGGCAATAAGCTCGCAGGCGCTGAGTTCGCTATCTTTACAGATAAGGATAACGTAGAAGGTACAACAATTGCTACTGGTACTTCTGCTGCCAATACAGGTCTGGTAGTGTTCAAGGCTACAGGCGATACAAACGCTTATCGTTTCGCTCCCGGTACCTACTATGTAAAGGAAACTAAGGCTCCCGCAGGCTACGCTCTTTCTACAGCTGTTTACAAAGTAACCATTTCTGACGATCTTACCGCTTACTCAGACGCTAACAGCGTTGTAAATGTTAACGGCAACGACGGTATCAAGAACTATCCCGTTAAGATGCCCGAGACAGGCGGCGCCGGCACAATGATGTTCACTATCATCGGCGGCATCCTCGTTCTCGCTGCAGGCGCTATGTTCGTTATCATCATGAAGAAGAGATCTTCTTCCAAGTAATTGATAAAGGCATAAGTTATTAAATGACCCTAAGGGCTGTCACTCAGGTGGCAGCCCTTGATTTTTGTTGAGGTTAGTAATATAATATTTGAGGGTTTATACTAAGTTTCATTAAAACACTTTAACATTTATTGCGTTAAATTCCGTATAACTTCGTTGTCCTCCTTGACAGGCGCCAGCCTGCCTGCGTCGTCCGCCTTGTTCTACGAAATTTTCCGTTAATAAATTTGTTAAAGCGTTTAATGGAAACTTAGTATATTGAAGATCAGTATTATCCCGAAACTATTCCGCAAAGGATCGTAATATGAAAAGAATTCTTCCGCTGATAGCGGTACTGCTGATATTCCTCATCGGCGTAGGCGTGCTTGCTTATCCGCTTATCAGCTCTTTCATAAACAACATGGCTTACCGTAACGAGGCTCGCGAATATACCCGCACCATCGAGAAAATGGACAACGAGGATATCAGCGGACTTCTCGCTTCGGCTCAGGCATATAACGACAGCCTGCAGCGAATAATCCTCACCGACCCTTTTGACGAGGCGTCTTATAATCTTATAGGCGAGAATTACACCGAGGCTCTCAATGTAGACGGCAAAGGACTGATCGGCTATGTCGAGATACCTAAGATAGACGTTTATCTGCCTATATATCACGGTACTTCTCTCGAGGTCTTGTCAAGAGGCGCGGGTCATCTTGAGCATACAGCCTTTCCTATAGGCGGCACCAGTACCCACAGCGTCATATCCGCTCACTCCGCCTGGCCGGGTCAGACCTTCTTTGATTATCTCGATACCCTCGAGGTCGGCGACGCATTTTATATCCATGTTCTTGATATGGTACTCAAGTACGAGGTCGACGAGATCAATATAGTTCTGCCCGATCAGACCGAAGATCTTTATGTCGTCAGCGGCGAGGATCACCTCACCCTGCTGACCTGTACTCCGTACGCGCTCAACACCCACCGTCTGCTTGTCCGCGGCAAGCGCGTCCCGTATGTAAAGCCCGAGAAGGGTGATACGGTAGTAAAAGAGGGTTCTGCTTATCAAGAGGGATATATATATTTCCTCGGTAATAAGCTGTCTTATACCGCGGTCGCCTTTTCGATAATCGGATTTGTCGTGTTCGTCGTTATAGTAACGATACTGATAGTCCGTGTAAGACGGTTCACTCCGAATAAATCGACCGCTAAGCACGCGGCGAATAATAAAGCCGATACAGAGAGCTCCTCTGATACAAAGGAGGAATAGCCTATGTGGAGAAAGGTTCTTGCTGTTATCGCGGTAATCCTGCTGTTAGCGGGTCTCGGGTTTTTATTGTTTCCGCCTATATCCAACTTTATCGGCAAGCAAAAGGCTGAGACAGCCGCTCAGAGCTTTGACAAAGCCTCATCTTCGGTCGTTGATACCGTGACAGCCGACGACGGAACCGTTGTGAATAACGCCAAAGAAGCTAAAGAGCACGGTATGCAGGTCAACGACGAAGGCTGGGTCATAGATACCTCAGGCGATAACGGCTACGGCGAGCCGATCATATTCAAGATGGATCTCGATAAGCTGTATCGCGACAGCCTCGCTTATAACACGATGCTGCTGACAGGGCAGGGGACAGCCGACACGACCGATTTTACAAAAGCGGCTCTCGATATCACCGAATACGGTCTTTATGACTACAGCTACGGCTATGTGTCAGCCGACAGCATAGGTATGAAGCTGCCTGTATTCTTGGGCGCGAGCTATTATATGATGAGCTTCGGCGCTACCCATCTGTACGGCACGTCGCTTCCGATAGGCAGCGAAAGTGAAAACTGCGCTATCTCGGGACATACCGATTATATCGGCAGGATATTCTTTGACAATATCCGTTATCTTGAGATAGGGGACACCGTAAAGTTCACCAATTACTGGGACACCTTAGAGTATAAGGTAATAGATCATAAGATCATCAAGCCTAATGACGGCAGCGACCTCGCTATCCAAAAGGGCAGACAGCTGTTGACGCTTATCACCTGTATCCCCGACGGCAACGGTGACTTTGACCGATATATCGTCATCTGTGAAAGAGATAAATAATTCTGAATAAGAAATATAATACATAACAATAACGCTCCCCGATGCTTACGCATACAGGGAGCGTTTGTTTAGTGTTCAGTTTATCTTAAGAAGCCGTTGATGATCTGTTCCTCAGCCTCTGCCTCAGTCAAGCCTAAGGTCATCAGCTTTGTAAGCTGTTCACCTGCTATCTTGCCGATCGCCGCCTCATGTACGAGCGAAGAGTCAACGTTGTTGGCTTCAAGAGCGGGTACGGCGAGGATCTTTCCGTTATCCATGATTATGCTGTCGCACTCGGTATGACCCTTGCATACAGCGTTGCCGACTATCTTGAGGTCAAGCTTTTGATAAGAATTATCCCTCGCTACACCACGCGAGACTATATCGGCGTTTGAGCCGTCTCCGTTCAGATTTACGGTATAGACGCTCTCGGCATTCTGTACGTCGTGTGTCATCAGTCTCTCTCTGACTACAAGGCTCGCGCCCGCTTTGAGCTCGGCTATGGTGGTGCGGACTGTATCGTCGACGCCCTTTATCTGCACCATTTCCATTTCGACGGTGCTGTTCTCTTCCATATAAACCTCGGTGACGGGGTTGAGGATACGCTTGCCGCTGCCTTTGCCCGATCCGTAGTGCTTCTCGGCATACTTAACATGAGAGTTTTTGCCGACATAGAAGCGGTGGATGCCGTCGTGCTGAGAGTCATGAGCGCCGCAGTTGTCTATGCCGCAGCCCGCTACGATGGTAACATCGGCGTTGTCACCGATGAAAAAGTCGTTGTATACCTTTTCTTTTAGACCGCTCTCGGTCATAACAACGGGGATATGAACGGTCTCGCCCTTGGTATCGGGCTTGATGAAAATATCAATGCCGCTCACGCCCTCTTTTGGTACGATGTCTATGTGCTCGGTGGACTGTCTGCCTATCGACGCGCTGTTTGAGCGGATATTATACGCGCCTGTGGGAATACCGCTCAGGTCGGCGATCTCCTTGAGCAGATCCTTTTGTATATCATTGAGGTTCATTATTCATTCGCTCCTTTCAGAGTGCCGCGGCAGCTTTTAACGGCTGAGGGCGAGCCGATAAGTCCGGGCAGGATCGTATCCTTTTCGCCCTGTTTTTCGACCTCGCCGCTGTTGAGCACGATGATCTCGTCAGCGATATTGAGTATGCGCTCCTGGTGAGAGATTATTATAAGAGAACGATCCTTTATCTCGCTGCGCTGCTGCTTGAATACATCTATAAGGTTGCTGAAACTCCACAGGTCGATACCTGCCTCGGGCTCGTCAAAGACCGTCAGCATAGATTTGCGAGCGAGCACGGTTGCGATCTCTATACGCTTGAGCTCGCCGCCCGAGAGGCTCGAGTTCACCTCGCGGTTGATATATTCCTTGGCGCATAATCCCACTAACGAGAGATACTGACACGCGTCAAGCACTGATATCTCTTTGCCCGCGGCAAGACGGATAAGGTCGAATACCTGTATGCCCTTGAACCTTACCGGCTGCTGAAATGCGAAGCCTATGCCGAGCTTGGCTCTGTCGGTGATGCTCATATCCGTGATCTCGGTATCATTGAAGAATATCTGACCCGAGGTAGGCTTTTCGATACCCGTTATCAGTTTAGCAAGGGTCGATTTTCCGCCGCCGTTGGGACCTGTTATCACATACAGCTTGCCGTCGGGTATCTCCAGACTGACGTTCTTTATTATTTCCTTCTTCTGTCCGTCAGCGTCTACTGAGAACGACAGATTTTTTATCTTAAGCATTTTGCTCCTCCTTTATTTTGCAGGCGCAAATATAGTAAAATTTGGTTTGTATGCCCTGAAATATAAGTATAACACACTAAAAATAATAGTCAATTATTATTTTTAAGATATGTGAAAAAATTAACATTTTATTTATTGACGGCTATCTGATATTATGGTATTTTTTAATTGAACATAATAATAAACTGAGGAGGTCAATTATGTTAGGTAATTTCAGTTATTTGAACGCGACTAAATTGTATTTCGGCGACAATTCTCTTGAGTATCTCAATGAGGAGCTGCCTAAGTACGGCAAGAACGTCCAGCTTATCTACGGCGGCGGTTCTGTCAAGAGGAACGGTATCTATGACGAGGTAATGAAGATACTCCTTGCCAACGGCAAAAACGTTGTTGAGGACGCCGGCGTTATGCCCAATCCTACGGTTGATAAGCTCAGAGAGGGCGTAAGAATAGCGAGAGAGAACAAGGTCGATCTGCTCCTTGCTGTCGGCGGCGGCTCCTGCTGCGACTACGCAAAGGCTGTATCGGTATCCGTCAACTGTGACGACGATCCGTGGGATAAGTACTACATTCGTTTTGAAGAGCCCGATTGTGAGATAGTCCCGGTCGCCTGCATACTCACAATGGCGGGTACAGGCTCAGAGATGAACGCCGGAGCGGTCATCACCAATCATGAGGCTAAGTTAAAGATAGGCCATGTTTTCGGCGAGAACGTTATGCCTAAGTTCTCTATCCTCAATCCCAAGTTCACTTTCTCTCTGCCTAAGCGCCAAATGGTAGCGGGTATCTATGATATATTCAATCATATCTGCGAGCAGTATTTCTCGGGTGAAGACGATAATACCAGCGATTATATCGCTGAGGGTCTTATGAGATCGCTCATACACAGCTCTCTTATCGCTATAGATGACCCCGAGAATTATGAAGCAAGGTCGAATATCATGTGGACGGCTACATGGGCTCTCAATACCCTTATCTCAAGAGGTAAGACCACAGACTGGATGGTTCATATGCTCGGTCAGGCTGTCGGAGCTTATACCGACGCCACCCACGGTATGACCCTCGCCGCTGTCTCTCTGCCGTATTACCGTACTATCATGCCTTACGGACTTAATAAATTCAAGAGGTTTGCCGTAGAGGTATGGGGAGTAGATCCTGTTGGCAAGTCTGATGAAGCTATCGCTGACGAAGGATTGCTCGCTATGGAAGGCTGGATGAAGAAGCTCGGACTGAATATGAAGATCTCTGAGCTTGGAGCAACTCCCGATATGATCGAGGGTATCGCTGACGCGACTATCATTCTTGACGGCGGCTACAAGGTCTTTACGCGCGACGACGTTGTGAAAGTACTCACAGAAAGTCTGTGATCTGATATCTGTATAAAGAAAGAGGCAGTCGTAAAGGCTGCCTCTGTTATTATGTGTTTTTTGATTTTTCGGTAAACAGGTTTTTGAATTTAAAATTCAGAAAGCTATCTCTGTACAGATAGTTGAGCTCAACTCCACACAGCAGGATATACATCATAAAATATATCATCAGCATCAATACAGCGATCGTACCGAGACTGCCGTATACAGAAGAGGTCGAAAAGTATTTGGTGTATATACGCATACCGAATATGTATATATTCCACGCTACAACAGTGACTATCGCGCCGGGTAGGAGCACTTTGAATTTTGTGTAACGCTTATCTTGGACTTTCCCCAGCAGATACAGCTTCATCGCAAGCGTCATGAAAAGTATCATCAGGATATCTGCGAATATCAGTATGGTTGTAGGACCTAACCAGCTCGGCAATACGACCTTTATCATTGAAGTAAGTTCCGCATTCAAAAAGCTGCCGAAAGTTAATAAAACCGAGAAAATGACCATGATTATCAACATAAATGTTGTGTAGCCCATGGCGAACACACGCTTGACGAGCCAGAAGTTTTTACTCGGCAGTTTATAGATACGGCTGATACCCTCGGTGATGATATACATACCTCTGCCGGCTGTCCACAGCGACACAATAGCGGTGATTATCGAGGTGCTTGACGAAGCGTTAGCTATAGTGTTGTTGACTATTCTGATTATATAGTTACCTACAGCGTTGTCAGCCGGCATTTCAGGCAGCTTAATCGTTGCCCCTCTTCCGATCAGTGAGAGTATGGATACGGCGAACATGATAAACGGAATTGCTGACAATATCATAAAGAATGCCGATTGACCCGATAAAGCAGAGATATTGTCTTCTATACATTTGTCGATGAATACTTTTACTTCAGATTTGATCTTATCGAATGGCTTATTGATTATAATCACAACCTGTTGAAATTTTTACTTTGATTTCTGAGGATGATTTTTCATCTTTTCAATGTATCTGTCCGCGACATTATACAGAATATTGAAAAGCAGTATCGATACAGCGGCAAATACGGCGAACATGATCCAGGCGCCTGAGCTGAGCGCTGTGAGTGAGAAGAAATCTCTGAAGAACAGGAAGGCTATAAGCAGACCCGCTGTAGTTATGATCAGCATAACGGTTCTCAGAGGGTTCAAAGGGATGCTCAGTCTGATGATCAGCATCAAACCAACCAGAGAGGTCAGATATACAGCGATAGTTGAGACCTCCTGAGCGCTTATACCCAAGCTGTTGCTGAGCACTGCGGAAAGGATTGCGTTCAAAACTACACATAACGCCGCCGGCAAAGCGCGCGCGATTATGTTGAAGGTGAAGTTTCCGCGTACGATATTCTTGTTTGGCTGTAACGCGAGTACAAAAGAGGGGAAACCTACCGTAAGAGCGCTTATAAGAGAGAGCTGGATAGGCATGAACGGATAGTTGAGCACAAAGAACGTGAAGAATACCGAGAGCAGTATGGAATAGATCGTCTTTACGAGATACAGCGACGAGCTTCTCTCGATATTATTGATAGAACGTCTGCCCTCAGCTACGACATGAGGCATACAGGCAAAATCGTTGTTTACCAGCACAAGCTGAGATACATTTCTCGCAGCCTCGCTACCGGACGCCATCGCTACAGAGCAGTCGGCTTCTTTAAGCGCGAGCACATCGTTTACACCGTCGCCTGTCATAGCTACCTTGTGACCCTTCTCCTGCAGAGCGAGGACGAGCTTTTTCTTCTGAGCAGGAGTTACCCTGCCGAATATGTTGCAGCGCTCAGCGACCTCTTTGAGCTCTTCATCGGTTGTGACGGTAGACATATCAACGGCGTTCTCAGCGCCCTTGATACCCGTATCCTTAGCTATATTCTGTACAGTTTTTACGCTGTCTCCCGAAATCACCTTCAGGGTTACGCCTTGCTCAATAAAGTAGTTGACGGTCTCACATACGTTATCTCTGAGCTTATCCTTGATAAGCACAAGCGCCATTGGGTTCAGATCGTCGGGCAGGGGAGAGTTATCGGAGATCTCGGTATCGGATGATGCGAGAGCGAGTATCCTGACTGTATCTTTTATATTATTTATATGCTCATATACCTCTGAGTATTTTTCTTTATCAGAAAAAACAAATTCGGCGGCGCCGACTATATATGATTTACCGTTCTCAAAATATCCGCCTGAGCGCTTTGTCTCTGATGAGAAAGGAACGAATACTTTGCATTTTACGGGTTCAACGCTTTCGGTATAATCCTGTATAGCCTGCATGGTTGCGTTTATATCATCGCTTGCAGCTGTGATAGAAGCGAGAGCCGTGTTTATCTCATCTTTATCGGCAGAGATATTAATGACGTCCGTAACGTTCATGGATTCAGTCGTCAAAGTACCTGTTTTATCCAGACAAAGCACGTCTACTCTCGCGAGGGTCTCTATACAGTGCATTTCATTTACAAGAACCTTTTTCTTAGATAGACGGATAACCGCTACCGCGAGCACTGTACTGGTGAGAAGTACCATTCCGCTCGGGATCATTCCTACAAGCGCTCCGACCGTAGACTCGACCGTTGGAACTATCTCCTGATTATGGACAAAATACTTCATAATGAACATCAGGATTCCGACAGGGAAGATGATAGCGGAGCATATCTTTATTATAAAATTAAAGGAATTGAGTATCTGAGAATTGTTTTTCTTGACATACTTCGCTTCATTATTTATTTTAGCTGCATAGCTGTCCGCGCCTACTCCGGTGACACGGCAGTAGCAGCTGCCCGCAGATACGAAGCTTCCCGATAACAGCTCGCTGCCGACCTCTTTGCCGATAAGATCGGATTCGCCGGTCAGCAGACTTTCGTTAGCCATACATGAGCCGTCTGTTACCACGCAGTCGGCGGGTACTTGATTACCGCGTGAGAGAACAATGATATCATCGAGCACAAGCTCATCCTTTGAGAGCTGTACACGCTTTCCGTCTCGTATCACATCGAGCTTGCTGTCTGTCAGTATCGTCAGCTTATCTACGCTTTTCTTTGAGCGGATCTCCTGAACTATACCTATGACGGTGTTTATCACCACTACCATGATAAACAGCGTATTCTTATATGAACCGATCAGCAGAAGGATAATACAGAGTATTACGTTGATAAGGTTGAATACCGTACAGATATTATCGTAAAATATCCTTTTTATGGATTTGGTCTTAACGGTAGATACAGCGTTTACCTTTCCTTCTTTGATCCTTTGTTGAACTTCTTCTTGTGTAAGTCCCTTGAATTTTTCTTCCATTTTACACCTCCGAAAGGGAATTGCAACTATTAAATTATAATATCAAAAGCCCTTAAAATCAATGATATTATCAAATTTAGTAGCTAAAATGTAAGTATTATAATAAGAGATAATCATACATATGCTTGAAATAGCGTTCAGTTTGAGTTATAATGTAAAACAATCGGTAATAAGTACGGTACCGATTGTTTTTAGAATATAATACTGTTAAATAAAGGAGATAGTATAATGAAAAAGATAATAACTGTCGTTCTTGTCGCTTTGATATGCGTCGCTTTCGCGGGCTGTTCAGCTTCAAAGAATGATACCGCTACTAAGGACAGCGCTCCCGGCGGCTCTGAAACAACAACTCAGGAGACGGTTGCCGCTCAGGTCGAGACCGCTGCCGTTATGTATGATACCATCGAAGACTATATCAATACTCCCGACGTCAAGAAGTCTATAGACTCAGCTAAGGACGCAAGCTCAGACGTAATGACCTTTGATTATCACGCAGAGGGTAATCAGCTCATATATGATTACACATATAATGATCAAATATCCGACAGTGATTTAGACGGTATCAGGACTAATCTTGAGAATTCTCTCGAGAGCAACGCCGATAAGTACACTGAGGTCGTGAAAGTCCTCAAAAAGAATGTTAAGATCAACGATCCTCAGATAGTTCTCAATTATCACAACGCTGACGGTTCCGTCATAGCTACAAGAACATACGGATGATGACAGCAAAAGATTGCCGCCAAGCAGGAAGTCAACCTACTTGGCGGTATTTGTTTATAATTCGATATTAGAAATTTATTCCCACTCGCTCCCTGCAAAATAATCTTAACAGTATTTGTTTAAGCATTTTAGCACGGAGTATTTCTATTATTTGCATTGTAAGTAAAATACAGGCTATCAAAAATTCTGTTGCCATTTTGTTGCCACGATACAAGATTATTATAGCAGAAGTATACGATAAAATCAACACTTTAAAGCGATAAATTACAGTTAAGTATATCTATCTAATCCGTATCGAAAAAGTGTCACGTTTTTAGGCTTACTCTCATCAATTCCTTCATATACGAAACTAAGTCGTTATCATTCATTTCTAATATTTCTTCTTTAGTCGCCCATTTGTACGCATCGTGTTCTTCTAAATCAAGCTCTATTGTTTCATCTGTGCCTGATAAACTGCACAAATAGATTAAAGTAGTAAACACCTGTTTCTTCTTTGTATCCATATTAGATTTTTCGTAGAGGATCCTCTCAACTGTAACATCCAGATTAGTTTCCTCTTTCGTTTCACGCACGGCAGTTGAGGATGGAAACTCTAACTTTTCAACTGTGCCGCCGGGAATATCCCACTTGCCGCCCTCATAGTTTTCTTTTCCTTGCTCTGTCAGCGTTCTTTTGAGAATTAGCAACTCATCCATCGAGTTCTTTATTAGTGCGTGTGCGATCAGATTACTCATATCGTTTATTCCTCACTTGTGTCGTCCTTTTGAATATCCTGATTTTGACAATGTTTCAGCCGCAGGGCTGTGTATTATTCATCCCTGCGGCTGTTCTTCTTAATCATTCTGTTTTACTTTATCGTTAAACTCCTGAATCCTTTTCTTCATAGCAAAGTACTGAGCAAACCAAATGAAAAAATAAATGAAGAAGAAGATGACGATATAGCCTGCTATTCCCAGAAAGCTATGCGGCATCCAGTACATACAATAAGCAATCGGCAACATTGATACGGAAATGACAAGGCAGTGAATTACCGTCTGCTTCAAAAGGCTCCAGTTTTCAATTTCCCAGATAACCGATGCTCCTCCGAAAGCGGCTCCGTAAAGTAAAGAGCAAATCGTCTGAATTACGACGGCGTTCAGCTCATTGCCGCAAAGAGCAGTCAACTGCGGCACTACAGGATAATACTCTCCCTTGTTAA
>CAMHAH010000010.1 GCA_946183365.1 uncultured Clostridia bacterium | reverse complement strand
GCGAGAAGTTTCTCGACCATGACACCGAGCAAGGCACGGTTCTGTACCTCGATCTCGAAGATCCCGAGTTGAGACTGATCCAGCGCGCGAGAGGAATACGCGATGTCATTCCTTCCAAGTTCCATGAGGCAACTAAGGCAGGCAGACTCGGCGGAGGTCTCACCGAACAGATCGAGGATTTCGTCAAAGAGCACCCCGACACCAACCTTGTTGTTATCGATACTTTGCAGAAGATCCGCAAGCCGAAGGGCGACACTTACGCGGGCGATTACGCTGTCATTTCCGCTCTGAAAAACCTCGCCGACCGACTGGATATCGCCATCGTTTGCATCCACCACACACGGAAGATGAAGGCGAAAGATACCTTTGATTCGGTGCTCGGTTCGACAGGTTTGACAGCGGCTGCGGACGGCATTTATGTGCTCGAGCGCAAGGCGGACGGTAAACCTTTCGGCAGGCTTTCCTTCATCAGCCGAGACCTGCCCGACGGCGATCTTCCTGTCCGTTTTGATCACGATACCTGCCGCTGGTATCCGATCGCTTCGTCAGATATGGAACGCGAATTACTCCTCGCGGATGATGCTATGTCCGCTCTCGTTTCGTTCATGAAACAGGAGCTGATCTATGAGGGAACGGCGACAGATTTGTGCGAGCGTTTGGGTCTGAATATCGGCGCGAATAACCTCAGCTCCAAGCTCAGTAAATACAAAAAATCGCTTCAAAAACTCGGCGTTGATTACACCAAGGAGAAGCGAAATAACCATAAAGTTTTCACCCTGAATTACAACCGAAAAGAGCCCGAGTACGATGGTACGATGAAATCGGCATACACCCCTGAAGCTTTGAAAAAGCCCGGTGAGGAGCCGTTTGTCGGCATTTCTGAGAACGGTCTGCACCGTACCGCGTAAATCATCGTACCATAATCAGAGGGTTTTTCAGCGTTTGAAACCCAACGATTTTGAGCAGGTAAAAGCGGGGGTCGCTTACGCGGCTTCCCCCACCTGTCACATCGGACGGCAGAGCCGACCGTTTCGCCGTTTGTTGGACTTTTCCTTAGGTGGGTTGCTAAAGGGTCGTCCCATTTCAAGCATAAGCGAAAAGTTTACTTCGCATTGACAAAGAAAAGCCGAAATAAATAGAGCTGAATCGACAAAAAATCGGAGAGATAATTGTTAGGTTTGGATATCGACTTTACTGAATTTATGTGGTATTGTTTTGAACTGCATAGCTATCGATCGGAGCCGATCCGGTCGGTAGGCAACCATGAAATGAGGTGAAAAACAATGGCAAAAAGGCAGAACGGGAAAGGAACCTTACGCAAGCGCAGTGACGGTCGCTGGGAAGGTCGCTTCAATATCGGCGTGAACGAAAACGGTAAGCCGAAGGTCAAGTACATTCTCGCCAAAACACAGGCGGAATGTGCCCGCAAGCTGAAAGCCGCGATCGAGGAATATGAACATGATAAAGAGATCGCCGAGCGCTGTACCTTCCTCACAAATCCGAACCCCACGCTCAGCGAGTGGTCCGACATCTGGCTCAGCTCCTACTGCAAGGGCATCATCCGTGAATCTACCTATGAAAATTACGTCTATTTCTTCGAAAGATATATCAACCCCAGAATCGGCAGTATGGAGATCCGTAATATCTCCACCATTATCTGCCAACAACTGCTGATGGAGCTGTATACCAAAGGACGCTTGATTGATACTTCTCAGGGTAAAGCCGGAACAGGCTACAGCCTGAAAACAGTCAAAAACGTCAAGATCGCGCTCCAATCCTGTCTGCAAAAGGCGGAAGACGAGGAACTCATATCCGGAAATCCCGTCAAAGGAGTAAAGCTCCCGAAGCTCCAGAAGAAGGAAATGAAAACCTTGAAGGTGAGTGAGCTGAGCGCGTTCCTCAACGAAACGATCCGCTCCGACTGCTACGAATTCTACTTTCTCGAGATTACGACAGGTCTGAGATTGGGGGAGATCCTTGCGCTCGAGTGGGAGGATCTTGATGAAGAAAACAAAACGATTCGTGTGAACAAGCAAGTCAGGCGCTCCAAAAACGGAATGGAAGTATCCACTCCGAAAACCCAGGCATCCATCCGCACCATCAGCATCAGCGATGAATGTCTGAAATTGCTCAAAGGATTGAAAGCAAAACAGCCTGTCGGAACAAAGCTGATATTCCCGTCTCCCGTAACGGGAACCTACTACGATCCGAAATCAATCACATACAGGCTGCACAGGATCCAGCGTCGTACGGGATTACCGCAGATACGTTTCCATGACCTTAGACACAGCTTCGCGACCCTGTCCATTGAGCAGGGCATGGACATCAAAACGATCTCGCATATGCTCGGTCATACCGACGCGGGCTTCACGATGAACACATATATGCACGTGACCGACTCGATGCAACAGAACGTCGCCGGCACGATGGGAGAGCTACTAAAAAGCAAAAAGGACGAGAACGAAGAAAAGATCATCAAGTTCCCGGCATAGCAAGTCAATATAAAGAAAAATCGGCAGGAGCGATCCTGCCGAAATCTTTTTTACGGTCATTGCGAAGCCCCTTTAGGGGCTGTGGCAATCTCAACCGATTATAAGGAGCTTGATTGAGATACCAACCTCAAAAACTAAGAATTGTCTATTTGATTAATTAAAGTCGCTTTTTGCGTTGTGGTCAAATTGTGGTCAAAAGCGGTTTTGACCACAATTATTCTCAAAATCTTTCAGAGCTGTTTTCAGACTCAATGAAGCGCGTAAAAAATCACAATGCCCCAAAAAGCCACTGTTTAAGCCACTTTTGGGCAAAAGATAACAGCTCCCGATACCGAAATATCGAGAGCTGTTATGGCGCGCTGGAAGGGACTCGAACCCCCGACCTTTTGGTTCGTAGCCAAACACTCTATCCAGCTGAGCTACCAGCGCGTATCTTTGCGTAGTGCTCGTCATTCTAAAGGCGAGCTACCAGCGCGTATCTTTGCGTAGTGCTCGTCATTCTAAAGGCGAGCTACCGGCGCTTGTGTGCTTCGTAGCCGCCCACTCTAAAGGCGAGCTACCCGCATATTAAGGTCACGGCTTATCGCCGTAATTGATATATTACCACATTTCTTTTTAAAATGCAAGTAAAAGATTGAAAGTTTTGTATTATATTTTTTGTGAAACTGTACAATTCCTCGGATTTGACCTCAGAGAAAGGATATGATACAATCGAAAACAACAGAAAGAAGGTAGTTTATGTCAGAATTCAAGAAACCTGTCATAGTGCTCGGTCCTATGCTGAGCGAGTCCGCTTATCTAATATCATCGCTTGAAAATGTCAAGGAGCGGCGATCCTGCGGTTATACGTTTTATGAAGGCTATATTGACGGATATCCGACAGTGGTGTGCAGGTGTTTCATCGGAGTGGTGAACTCCGCCGTCGCAGCGGCTCTCGCCGCCCAGCTCTATTCTCCGCTGTGTATCATAATCCAGGGCACCTCGGGCGCTCATGACCCCGAGCTTCATCAAGGCGATATAGTGCTCGGAGAGAGGCTTGCGGAGCTCGGCAGCTTCATCACACCGCGCAAAGGCAGGGGAGAGGGTTGCGGCTTTTTTGACCGCACAGTTCCCGAACGTGAGGTCGCGGGTTCAGCCGAGCCCCGGAATGTGACCTATCTCTACGGCGACAGCCGTATTACGGATATCGCTTTATCTGTCCCGTACAGTTTCGGCAAGGTCGTCAAGGGCACTATAGGAGCGGCGGATATCTGGAACCGTGAGCTCGACGTTATAGCTCACCTGCATGATACGGTCGGTACAAGCTGTGAAGAGATGGAGGGCTTCGGCGTAGCTCAGGTATGCAGAGCGGCTGATATACCGTGCGCCGATATCAGAGTCATCAGCAACAGCGAATGGTACCCCGATGAAGAATTTGACCAAAAATACGGCGAATACTGTCAAATGTTTGTGCTTGAAGTCATCAGGCGGATTATTGCGAACGGCGCTCTGCTGTGATACAATAATAGCGGCAGATCACAGATGATTTGGGAGGAATATATGGAAAAATTCAGGATAGAACGCGACTCGATGGGAGAGATGAAAGTGCCCGCCGAACGATACTGGGGCGCTCAGACACAGCGCAGTTTTGAGAACTTCCCCATCGGTTGGGAGAAGATGCCCAAGGAGATCATCCGTGCCTTTGCTCAGCTAAAGAAGGCTGCAGCGCAGGCAAACCGCGAGCTGAAGCCCGAGAAGATGACCGAGGAGAAATGCGCCGCCATCTGCGCCGCGTGTGACGAGATATCAGAGGGCAAGCTTGAAGGCGAGTTCCCTCTCGCGGTGTGGCAGACGGGCTCGGGCACCCAAAGCAACATGAACGTAAACGAGGTCATCGCCAATCGAGGCAACGCTATCGCGGGAAAAAAGCTCCTGCACCCGAACGACGACGTAAATATGTCGCAGAGCTCCAACGATACCTTCCCGACCGCTATGCATATCGCGGCGGCGAACGCTGTTTTTTTGCAGGTGATCCCCGCGGTCGATCTGTTGATCGCTACCCTTGAACTGCTTGAAAGGCAAAATGAAGGGATAGTCAAGAGCGGCAGGACCCATCTGCAGGACGCCGTACCGATATCCTTCTCTCAAGAGATATCGGGTTGGCGAGGTATGCTTGAAGCGGATGAAAGACAGCTCGAAAAGTCGCTTGACGGTCTTTATCAGCTTGCGATCGGCGGCACTGCTGTCGGCACGGGACTTAACGCGCCTAAGGGCTTCGGTGAGCTTGTCGCCGAGAAGCTCAGCAAAGCGACAGGGCTCCCGTTCGTCAGCAATCCCAACAAATTCCACGCACTGACCTCTCTTGACAGAATGGTATTCGCTCACGGCGCCCTTAAGGCGCTGGCGGCGGATATGATGAAGATCGCGAATGATGTTCGCTGGCTCAGTTCGGGTCCGAGGTGCGGATTAGGTGAGATATCCATCCCCGAGAACGAACCGGGGTCGTCAATAATGCCCGGAAAAGTCAACCCCACCCAGTGCGAGGCAATCACGATGATCGCGGTACAGGTGATGGGCAACGACGCGACTATCGGCATGGCGGCGTCACAGGGGAATTTCCAGCTCAATGTTTTTCTGCCGGTGACGGCTTACAACTTCCTGCAAAGCGCGAAACTGCTGGCAGACGGTATTGTGTCGTTCGAGCAGCGCTGCGTCAGCGGTATCACTGCTAATAAGGAGAAGATGAGTGAGAACCTCCACCGTTCGCTTATGCTCGTAACCTCGCTCAATCCCTATATCGGCTATGATAACGCCGCTAAGGTCGCTAAGAAAGCCTATAAAGAGAACCTCTCGCTGAAAGAAGCCTGCTTGCAGCTCGGCTTTATGAACGAGGAGGAATTTGACAAGGTTTTTCATCCCGAGGAACTGGTCTGACATCCTTTGGATAGGTATATAAAGGAGAAACTATGGATATTAGAGAAAAGTCGCTTGAAAAGCATTATGAATGGCAGGGCAAGATCGAGGTCAATACCCGATGCAGGATAGAAACGCGCGAGGATCTCTCCCTGGCGTATACTCCCGGCGTGGCTCAGCCCTGTCTTGAGATACAGAAGGATATAAACAAGAGCTATGAGCTGACCCGCCGCAGTAACCTTGTGGCTGTGGTCACAGACGGCACAGCAGTTTTAGGTTTGGGCGATATAGGCCCCGAGGCGGGTATGCCAGTAATGGAGGGCAAATGCGCCTTGTTCAAGGAGTTCGCTGACGTAGACGCCTTTCCGCTTTGTGTAAGAAGCAAGGACGTCGACGAGATAGTCCGCACCATCTATCTGATATCGGGCTCATTCGGCGGTATCAATCTGGAGGACATAAGCGCGCCGAGGTGCTTTGAGATAGAGCGAAAGTTAAAGGAGATCTGCGATATCCCCGTGTTCCACGATGATCAGCACGGTACCGCTATCGTAGTAGCCGCGGCTCTGCTCAACGCTCTCAAGGTAGTCGATAAGAGTATAGATAAGGTCAAGGTCGTCATCAATGGCGCGGGCTCAGCGGGTATCGCCATCGGCAGACATCTGTTGAACATGGGCGTTGAGCATCTGACCATGGTAGACCGCTTCGGTATCATCCGTGAGGGCGACGAGGGTCTGAACTCTGCTCACGCCGAGATAGCGAAGCTCACCAACCGGGAGAAACTCAGCGGTACTCTCGCTGACGCTATGAAGGGCGCTGATGTGTTTATCGGCGTATCCGCTCCGAATATCGTTGACGAGGCTATGATACGCTCTATGGCTGAGCGCCCCATCGTGTTCCCGATGGCTAACCCCACGCCCGAGATCATGCCCGATAAGGCTCTCGAGGCGGGCGCTGCCGTAGTCGGCACAGGCAGGTCGGATTTCCCGAACCAGATCAACAATGTCTTAGCGTTCCCGGGTATCTTCCGCGGAGCTCTCGACTGCCGAGCATCCTGCATAAACGAAGAGATGAAGGTCGCTACCTCATACGCGCTCGCTTCAATGATACCTGAGAGTGAGCTCAGGGCTGATAATATCATAGTATCGGCTCTTGATAAGAACGTCGGCAGAGTAGTAGCCGACGCGGTGATAAAAGCCGCCCGTGAGACAGGCGTCGCGAGAATATGAGAATAAATGAAACAGACCGCCCGGCTGACGCTGAGCGGTCTTACTTTATTCGGTTATACAATAATACCCGCGCTGTCGACTTTGATGATCTTTCTGAGGTCGTCGGGCGACATCTCTATCTGACAGCCTATCTTGCCTCCGCTGAACATTATCGTGTCATATCCGTCTGCGGTTTGATGGATGGTAGTTCTGAATTGCTTTTTCATGCCTATGGGCGAGCACCCGCCGTGGATATATCCCGTGAGCGGCAACAGCTCTTTGCTCTTTATCATGGCTATGCTTTTTTCGCCGACCGCCTTTGCCGCCTTCTTAAGGTCGAGCTCACCGTTGACGGGCACCATGAATACATAGTAGGTCTTGCTCGCACCCTGAGTGACCAAGGTCTTGAACATCCTGCCGGGCTCCTGACCCAGAGCCTCGACCACCTCCATGCCGCTTATAGCTCCCGTAGAGCTATAGTCGTGGCTCTCATACGGCAGCTTGTGTTGTTCTATTATTCGCATTACATTTGTCTTTTCGGCTTTCTTGTTTTTCATATCATCACCGTGTTAATAATACTATGTTCAAACGAATTTTGCAATAGCTGTTGACGTTATCTGCGCTGCGTGATACAATCCACCTAAGGTGATCGTTATGAAGCTCAACAGTATCGACGACAATAAAGATTTCGATTTCGGCAGGACGTCTGAGGGTTACGCCCTTTACCGCGATATTTATCCCGAGAGTATGTATAAAAAGCTGATAAGCTTCGGCATCGGCAGAGAGGGTCAGCGTATCCTCGACCTCGGCAGCGGTACTGCCGTTTTGCCGATCAATCTGTATCATACAGGCGCGCGCTTTACCGCGACCGATATCTCCGAAAATCAGATAGAATACGGCAGAAGGGCGGGCGCAGAGAGAGGCATAGATATCTCCTTCAAGGTCTGTTCAGCCGAGGATACGGGCTTTGATGATAACAGCTTTGACGTTGTGACAGCCGTACAGTGCTTTCAGTATTTTGACGCCGATAAGGCGGCTAAGGAGATAAAGAGAGTATTAAAGACGAACGGCGTTTTCTGCAAGATATTCATGGACTGGCTGCCCTATGAGGATGAAAAGCTCGCAGAGATGGAGAGCCTTGTACTAAAATATAATCCGAGCTGGAACGGCTGCGGCTTCAAGAGCTTTAAGTATAGCTATCCCGATTGGGCTGACGGCAGGTTTGAGATAGATACCGTCCATTCCTATAATACCGAGCTCAGCTTTACTAAAGAAGCGTGGCTGGGCAGGGTGATGACCTGCCGCGGAGTAGGCGCGAGCCTCAGCGACAGAGAGATAAGAGGGTTTGAGAGCGAATACCGCTCCATGCTCGATAAATACCCCGAGCCGCTGTGCCTTAAGCATCAGATACATATAGAGATTTATAGGGTCATAAAGTGATCTTGTCATAAGAAGGGATGATTATGAAAACAGAGATCATAAAGCTTGATATAGCTGATTTTGAAAAATGCGGTAATATATGGGATATAGATCAGCAAAAAGAGCTCGCCGAGATGTGCCGCAGAGAGCTTATCTCAGGCAACCGAATAACATATATCTTTACCGTTGACAAAGAGTTTATCGGCGAGATATCTCTCGTAAAGGATGAAGCTGATCCCGATTATACCATACCCGGCAGGCGTATTTATGTTTCACGACTTATAGTAAAGCCGGAGTTCAGACGGCAGGGAATAGGTAAAAAGCTTTTGAGCTACAGTATAGACAGGGCGATTGAGCTCGGATACAGCGAAATGTCTATAGGTGTAGACCTTGACAACTATCCCGCTCTAAAGCTTTATATAGACGCGGGCTTTGATAAGATCATTTTTATCGGAGAGGATGAATACGGCAGGTTCGTAAAGCTTCTCAAAATAATATAAACAACACAAAAAATCCGTGCGATCCTTTCGGACTGCACGGATTATCTTATTCGTAGAACAGGGGAGTGGAGAAGTATCTTTCGGCGGTATCGGGGAGGACGGTGACTACCGTCTTACCCTTGCCGAGCTTCTTCGCGAGCTTCAATGCGGCGGCTACGTTGGTGCCGCTCGATATTCCGCACATCAGCCCCTCTTCTCTGGCAAGGCGTTTTGCTGTGTTCAGCGCCTCTTCATCGGTGACTACATAGATCGCGTCGTATATTTTGGTGTTGAGTATCTCGGGGATAAGCCCGTCGCCGATTCCCATCTGCATATGGGTGCCGATCGTGCCGCCCGCGAGTATAGCGGCGTTCTCGGGCTCTACCGCCCATATCTCGATATCGGGGTATTGAGCCTTGAGCACCTCGCCGATACCCGTTATGGTGCCGCCCGTGCCTATACCCGAGCAGAAACCGTCGATGGTGTCGGCGCACTGCTGCATTATCTCGAGAGCGGTATATTTCTTGTGAGCCTTGACGTTATTGTAATTTGAGAACTGCTGAGGTACGAATACCCTGCTGTCCTCCTCCTTCATCCTCATGGCGGTTTTCAGACACTCGTCGATGCACGCGCCTATATCGCCCGCGTCGTGTATCAGCTTGACCTCGGCTCCGTAGTGACGGATGAGCAGTCTGCGCTCTTCGCTGACCGAGTCGGGCATGATGATTATCGTGCGGTAGCCTCTTACGGCTCCCACAAGAGCCAGACCGATGCCCTGATTGCCGCTGGTGGGCTCTACTATTATGCTGTCCTTGTTAATGAGACCTTCCTTCTCAGCCTTGCGTATCATGTTGAGAGCCGTGCGGGTCTTTATCGAGCCGCCGACGTTCAGCCCCTCAAACTTAACGAGGATATCCGCGCTGTCATCATCAACCATGCGGTTGAGCCTTATCAGCGGAGTTTGTCCGACTGCCTCCAGTACGTTTTCATATATCATTTTCATAACCTCCCGCGCTGATTACTCAGTATAGCAGAACAGCGCTGTGTTGTCAAAGCAAATCAGTCAAAATCCCAGACGCGTATACCGAGCTCGTCTATGTATTTTCTGGTGATATGACCGTCGGCGGGGGTGACTACTATCTCGCCCGTAAGCCCGATAACTGCTTCGAGTAAATGACCTGAGAGCAGCTTTGTCTCACCGTCCCTTTGATAAGCAAAGGTCGCGTGAGCGTGGATATAGGGCTTGCCTTCACATTCGGTCAGGTTGCCGTCGAGAGAGATCAGCTCGAGCATACCCTCGACAGTCTCTTTGTTATACTCCCTTTTCTCGAGGTCAAATACCCCTGTCGTTACCTTCATACAGCCGCCGATGCCCTGTATCTGAGCAGCTTTGAGCCCCTCTTTGCCGCAGATATCTATCAGCGAGCCGAGCACCTCGTCGCCTTTGTCGAGACGGATATAGTATTTTTCTCCGAATTTTCTGTAATCCATGATAAACCTCCGTTTAATTGATCGTTGTTCGGGTAATATTATAGCAGACGAGCGATACGCTGTAAAGTCAAAATGACATGATATAAAAGGTAATTGACTGTTGAAGTGAGAAATGTTATAATTTTGACAAAATACGACACGGAGGTATATGTATGGAAGCAAGCACGGTCCAGGTACGTTATTTCAGCGGTTATATCCGCAATTTCAAAAAGCTCTGTGATGAGCTTTCTATAGAGCAGTCACTCGGCAGAGAACAGCGCGAGACTGAGATATTGAAGAGAGCTTTCTCAAAGTGGGGCACGGATATGATGTCTCACCTCTACGGAGCCTTTGCCATCGCTCTGTATGATGAGAGCTCGGACAAGCTCTATGTCATCCGCGACCAGGTCGGTCAAAAGCAGATGTTCTATGCCGTTATCGGCGGCGAGCTCCTCTGCTCAGGCGATATAGACGAGATAGTTTCAGATCCCCGCTTTGAAAAGAAGCTCAACCGCCGTATGCTCCAGCAGTATCTCTTCTACGGTTATCCCATCGGCGAAGAGACCTTTTATGAGGGCGTGTATAAGCTAAAGCCCGGTCATTATATCGAGTGGGACGGTAAAGTGGCTTCCGTTAACTGCTACTTCAAGCCTGTTTTTGAGCCCGATACCTCAAAGACCGTCGACGAGTGGGCCGATGAGCTCAAGAGGGTAGTGTCAGAGATACTCGACGAGGAGCGTCAGGATACTCAGCTGCCTTATAAAGAGTCGTTCCTCTCGGGCGGCGTAGACTCATCCTACCTTTTAGCGGCGAGCGACGCTCAGGCGGCGAACACCGTCGGTTATGTCGGCTTTGAGGACAGTGGCTTTGACGAGTCCGCCCTCGCGAAAAAGACCGCCGATATCCTCGGCAAGGGCTTCAATAAAAAGATGATAAGCCCCGAGGAGTATTTTGATCGCATACCTACCGTAATAGATAAGCTCGGCCAGCCTCTCGGCGACGCCTCAGCCGTAGCCTTCTCCATAGGCTGCGCGGCTGTTAAGGAGCACGCCGACGTAGTATATTCGGGCGAGGGTATAGACGAGTTTTTCGGCGGCTACAACGCTCACAAGAGACATATCCCCTCCGACTGGGTATATCTGACCTGCTCACACATCATGAACGAGGATGTGATCAAAGCTCTCTTAAAGGACTATGATCCCTCAGTCAAGCCCGCTGATCCGATAGCCGATATCTGGCAGGACGTACAGGGCGCCGACGAGCTTGCTCAGAAGCTGACTGTCGATATATCTCTCTGGCTCGAGGGCGATATCTATCTCAACACCGACCGCACCTCTACCGCCTGCGGTATAGAGCTGCACACCCCGTTCAGCGACCTTCGCCTCTTTGACGCGGCTCGCAAGATCCCCGCCGAGTATAAGTTCGCCGAGGATCAGAACAAATATGTGTTCCGTAAGGCGGCGAGCAGTGTACTGCCCGACGAGGTCGCCTTCCGCAAGAAGGTGGGCTTCCCCGTGCCCGTCAAAAAGTGGCTTGCCGACAGCCGTTATAATAAACAGGTAGAAGAGAAGCTTTTCGGCGAAAGCTCACAGCAGCTCTTCGATCAGTCTGAGATCAAAGATATGTGGAGCCGCTTCATCGGCGGCGAGGAGCTGTTATGGAACCGTGTTTACGCCGTATATGTGTTCCTGCTCTGGTATGATATCAAGTTTTGATTTTTTAATGAATATAACAGGAGATAGTTTATGAAAAGACTTTTTGCTTTGATGCTCACGGCGGTATTGATGATATCGCTCGTCGCCTGCTCGTCGAATAAGAATAAGAAGGAGAACACCGCGCCTACAGCCTCATCGAGAGAGACCCTCTCGGGCGGCTGGACAGTAAACCATGAGCTCTCTGCCGTAAAGCTCCCCGAGGATGTGCAGAAGGCGTTTGACAAGAACTTCGCCGGCGCTCGCGGCGCCGAGTACATCCCCGTAGCGTATCTCGGCACTAAGGTGGTATCAGGCCTCAATCACGCCATATTGTGCAAGTCGACCTCTAAGACCGATAACGCCGCCGAGTATTTAAGCGCAGCTGTCATCTATACCGATACCGACGGCAATTCCGAAATAACCGATAATGTCGATTTTGTTATCGCGAATTATACCAATACCTCCGCCGCGACCCCCGATCAGCGCGCGGGCGGCTGGAGTATACCCGACGAAATCCCCGAAGCAAAGATCTCAGATAAGGATAAGAGTGTATTTGACAAAGCGCTTGAGAACTATAACGGTACAAAGCCTGAGCCCGTAGCCATGCTCGGCACTCAGGTCGTTGCCGGTACGAATTACGCTTTTCTGTGCCTTATGCCCGCCGAGGGCGATACCCTCGCGTATTATCAGATCTTTATCATCTATGCAGACCTTAACGGCAAGACCGATGTGATCAACGCTACACCCCTCGATCTCGCCTCTTTATTAGGATGATGTAAATATAACAGTTCAAAGCTCCGTGCGTAATGTGCGGAGCTTTTGATTTTATAAGCATATATTATTTTTGCGCTTTCATTGCACGAAAACCCGTACTCTGATACGTGTTATAAGTGAAAGGAGGTTGTTATAACGAAGCTCGGTACCGAAAAAGCAGAAGAAATCATTTTACAATATTCAGATATGATATACCGCATTGCGGTGCATAATCTTAAACATCCTTCGGACGCGGAGGATATTATGCAGGAGGTCTTGATTGAGCTGTTGACTAAGTGTCCAGATGATTACACCGGCGACCGTCTGAAGGCATGGCTGATACGCGTCACCGTAAACAAGTGTAACAGCTTTCGCAGATTGGTATGGCAGAGCCGCAGAGACAGCCTTGATGACCACCTCGACCTTGTTGCTGAGGAGCATCGGGGAATTATGGACGAGGTGCTATCACTGCCTAAGAAGGAACGCAATATAATCTATTTGTATTATTATGAAAAGTATACGATAGCTGAAATATCGTCTATCCTTCACATAAACGCGAACACGGTCAGTTCATCGCTTCAGCGAGCGCGAAAAAAGCTCAAAAAGCTTCTTATAGAAGGAGGTTATAACCATGGATAAGAATTTATATGTTGAGGCTGTAGACAGTATCAAAGCTCCGGAAAGAGCCGTTCGTAAAATGCTCGATACAGTTCGAAACTCTGAAAAAAAGGAGAAGATAATCAATATGAAAATGTTTAAAAGGACAGTCGTTGCGGCTTCACTGGTGCTTGCCCTGCTGCTTGGCGGATTATTAGGTACAGACGTGTTCAAAAGCGGTTCGAGTCCGTTCGTTATCAGTGTCAACGCGGCTGAAATAACAGACGAGAAGTTCACTGATATCGGCGAAATGAAAAACATAAGCGGAGAGCTTGATTTTACTGAAAGTAATGAAGTCATTCTGACAGAATGCTTTGAATTCGGTATCGGCATAACCGGCAAGGATATCTCTCGGGTCGATTATATTGCGGAGGGCGGCGTATTTAACTATAACGACAGCCGTGAGTATTATGATAAGCTTTCGTCAAACGACGCTTCAAAGGATTTCAGCATAGCGAATAATCCCGAAGCTCCCAATGACGGCGAGCCTGATAAGCATATCACGCTCATGCGCCTGACCTTATCTTCTGCCGATAACTATTTGAGTGACGAGATCCGTCAAGCTATACGCGATTATGCCGATCACGCTAACAGTAAGCTCGGTGGATCCGTTAACGAAGGGTTTGAAACCGGCTCTTTTGATATCACCACTGTAAAAAAGACCGTATTTTCAGCTATGTTCAAAAGGTTGTCGGTAAAAGTCAACATAACCGATAGGAGCGGTAACGTTATCACAAAAACGCTTGTGTTCACCTGTGATAACGTAACTGAAAATGGAACCGTTACTGTCGGCGCTAAACTGGAATAAGTCCGACAGTAATGAACTCATAAAACAGAACAACGCATAAAGACGGCGCTCACGTTGATCCGTGGGCGCCGTCTTATCATGTATTGATTATCACAGGTCGAGACACCAGCTCAGCATCTCAGGGAAGTACAGCGCCCAGAACGCTTCGCTGTGGGTGCCGTTCTGATCGACTACCGTCGTCATTTTGTCGGCAGGATATCCCTTTGCTTTCATCCAGCCCTCCATAGCCGTGGCATTGGTATACAGCGCCTGCTCAAGCTGGTCGTTCTTGCTGTTGCCGTTGAAGAAGTAGATACGCGGAACATTGCCCGAGAAATCCTTAGCGCCGAGGTACTCATCCCATACTGACTTGTTATACAGGATGAACGCGGGAGAGAGCGCTCCGATATAGCGGAACTTATCCATGTTCTCCATGCCGATATAGAACGCCTCTATACCGCCTGAGGATGAACCCGCGATACCTCTGATCGAATTGACGTTATAGTTGTTCTCTACATAGGGGATAACGGTATCCGTAACGAAATCAGAGAATACCTTGCCGCCGCCGTTCTCGTATGAAGAGTCGATGCCCATGCCCGTAGCGAGATTACCGATGTTTGGGGTCAGCTCGTGGTTTCTCAAAGCCTCGGTGTTGCCGCAAGCTATACCGACTACGATTATCCCGTCGCCGCCGTTCTGCATAAGAGAGAGCACGGTCTCGTCGCACTCCCACTCATAGCCTGAGAGTGTGGTCGCCTGACCGAAGAGGTTCTGACCGTCGCACATATAAAGCACTGAGTATTTCTTGCTCTTGTCGCTCGGGTCGTATCCTTCGGGCGTCCAGATATATATCCTCTTTTTGTAGCCGTCGGGATAATCCATATTTACGTTCGTGATCTTGCCCTCTCCGCTCTGACCGTAAGGGTAGAGGCTCGCCATGAGCTTGCCGTTCATCTTCTTGTCGATGAAGTAGCCGGAGCTTGCTTTTGAGAGCGGCAGATCATGGGTCTGTGTCGAGCCGTTGTTAAAGATGACGCGGTTGTATTTTGTCGCGTCAACGGTCATAGAGAATACCTGCTGGCCTAAGTCGTTCACGGTGGGGTTGGTCATAGCGGTGCCGGGCCAGGTCTTCATCTCCGCACCTGTATCGTTATTATAGATGTAGGCGTTGACCGTGCTCCATTTCTTGTTGTTTGAGAAATAGATAGTGATATTGTCCTTCACCTTCGTGACTTCCTCCTGCTCCTCGGGCTGCTTGTTCTCTATAGGGAATTTGTCTATCATATCCGCCAGATATCGCTGTACATATGTGGCGTCTGTGATATCAAGCTCATCTTCACCCGAGACCATCGAGCGCTTGACAGCGGCATCATCGAGTTTGATTATGCCGATGAGATGTCTTTGTATACACGTTACGTCCATAATGGTCACTACGCCGTCGCCGTCAGCGTCGCCGTAAAGTACAGAAGCGCCCGAGGCTGTCGTCGCGCATACCGCTGTAGATACGGCCAAGGTCAGGATAAGAAGGATTGAGAGTATTCGTTTTTTCATAATTTCACCGTCTTTGTTGAATAATAATAGATGTTGATTATCAGTATAAAAAACACTATTTGATCTAATTATAATTCAATAGCCGCAGATTTCAATAGCTGAGAGAAAATAAACAAAAAATTTCTTCCCTTCTTCTATCTATATTGACAAAGAAATATAATCTTTGATATAATACTATATATATGTATAATAGGAATAGTAGGATTAGTTTCTCTACTGCAAGGTGACGCGATCCGTTTTGACCGAGCGCGTCACGATTGAAATATCCCTTGAGAGGAGCTTAGTATTGGATTATAACGAATGGGACGGAAATCAGGAGTTCGAGCCCGCTGACGTCAGTAAACCCGTCACCCCTCGGCGCGAAGCGGATATCATCGCCGAAGAAAAGGCTGAGTACCGACGCGAGTGGATACGCTCTCATATAACATATATTTTCGCGGCGATAGCTGTGGTCGTGGTCGGTCTGGTAGTTCTTTTCATCAGCCTGTATAACCAAAATTCCAGTCCGATCAGTCGTCTGATGAGCGCTTCGGCTAAGGATTTCAGTGTGCCGTTTGAGTTCTCCGTAGAGCTTTCTAAGGATGATAAGCCCGTGATGAGCTACAAGGGCAGCGCCGATATAGATGACCATAAGCACAGTATAAAAGTAGCGTATGACGCCGATTATACCGATTACAGCTATAAGGGGATAGTGTATTCCGATGACGCTAAGGCGGTCAGAGGCTTTTATTATAAGGATAAATGGACAGTCCGCGACTGCGAGGATAAGATAAATTATTACTTCGATTTTGCCAAGGATTATAAAAACGGCGATTTCGATACCGGTTCCTTCCTCAGGTTTACCGATCTTACGTCAAAATACAACGCTAAGGAGCTCGACGCTTATATCGATACGATAAAGGATAAGTTTGTCTCTGACAGCTCTGTCGCCAAGGCGAACGCTCAGAATACCGAGAAAGGCACTGAGTACAGCTATGACGTCGACCTTAACGCGCTGTTTGACGCCATAGTATCTGACGGAGCTTCGATTTTTAATAACGCGGAAGATTATAATGCGTTCAAAGAAAAATATGAACTCAATAAGAAAAACCTATCGGACGCTGACTGTAAGATTGCCTTTACCATAGATCAACAGGGTTATCTGACCGAGCTTACGGTCAGGGTAGCTACTGCCGAAAACAGCTATTCAATGAACTGCTCTATGAGCAATTTCAATCTTGCCGTGACCGAGATACCGGTTGAATTCCTTGAGACGGCTACCGTAACACCGACCGAATAATAACAGAAAAGAGGTGACCGTGTATGCGGCGCAATAAGGTAGAGTATGCCTGCGTGTGCAGCGTAGGCAGGCTCAGACGCAATAACGAAGATAATTTTTACTGTGACGGACATATCCGCGAGGATGTGGATTCAACAGCCGATACTGAGCTCAGCGGCACGGTCTATTCGGATACAAACGAGCTTTTTGCTGTTTTTGACGGCATGGGCGGAGAGGCTTGCGGAGAGGTCGCGTCATATGTAGCGGCTTATGAATCCCGCCTGTTCGCTGACGACAGAGCTCAGTATGAGGAATATCTCTATGAGCTCGCCGAGCGCCTTAACGAAAAGGTACGTGAAGAGACTGAGGCGCGTTCTCTGGTATTGATAGGTACCACGGCGGCTATGCTCCAGATATCGGGCGACGATATCTATATCCTCAACGCGGGCGATAGCCGTATATATAAGCTCAGCAAGCATGAGCTCAGACAGATCTCCGAGGAGCACATAGTCGCCTCGGGCTCGGGCAAGGCTATCACAAAGTTCCTCGGACTTCCCGAGGGTCACAGCCTTCGACCCTACATAGCCATGGGCAAGTATAGATCGGGCGACGTCTTTCTTTTATGCTCAGACGGAGTTACCGATATGCTCTCCGATGATGAGATACGCGATATTATCGATGATAAGCGTGAGCTGAGTATGATAGCCCGCGATCTTGTAGACGCGGCTCTCGAGCGCGGAGGTATCGACAACACCACGGCTGTATTACTGAGATTTTAATGATCCCGAAAACAAAACAGAAACATAAAACAGAAACTATTACGCATACCCAACAAAGATAAGGGATAACTATGGAATATAAAAACAAAAGAACCGCTAACCGCAGGAGATATAAATCCCGCTATCACAGCCCTCATAACTACAAGGCCAAGCACCCCTCAAACGGCAAGCGAGCTCCGATACTTATCGGTATAGCTACCTTTGTGGTGCTGGCGTCTCTTGTGCTGACCTTCACCTTCGGAGATAAGATCTACGCCGCTCTCGATAACGCCTTCCACCCCTCGGCTATCATTCCCTCAGAGGCTGAGACCATAGGCATAGAGCTCGAGACTACCGACCCTACTGAGCCCGAGACCCAGCCCCCCGCTACCGAGCAGCCGATCGTGGCTGACGCAGATTTCACCCGTCTTGCCGCCGCCGCGGGGCTGAATATAAACGAGATAAACAGCACACAGCTCATTTTCTTTGAGAGCGAGGGTACTTCGGCTAAGGTATATTTCTTTGAGACGGACGCTAACGGCAGATGGACGCGTCTGTTTGACGTAGTCAACGGTTTTGTCGGCGAGGGCGGAGTTGCCGATGTCGTCGGTCCTGCCGACAACACCACTCCCAAGGGCAATTTCAATGTCGAATTCGCCTTCGGTACTAATGCCGACCCGGGCACTAAGCTGCCCTATACTACCATCTATTACGGCCTGCGCTGGGTCACCGATCCCGCGTCGATAAACTATAACAGGATGGTAGACGCCGAGACCGAGATCGATTATACCGACTGTCAGGAGCTCTACGAGTATACCCGCTCTTATCCTTATGCAGTGGTGCTCGATTATAACCGCAACCCCGTCAACCCCGCTTTAGGCTGCGCGCGCTTTATGCACGTTGCCGACGGACCTACCTACGGCGGCGTCGGTATGTCTGAGAACGCTCTCAGAACCATCATGCAGTGGCTTGATCCCGAGAGCCATCCGATGGTCTGTATTTTCTGATAAAGAATTAAGCCCTTCCTTACGGAGGGGCTTTTGCTTTGCTTGGTCGTCGGATAGCTGATACAAGAGAATAGGGGACACCTGAACCTGATTGAGGTCCCCTTTCCTATAGGGAGCTGGTGCGAAGCGGCCGGGGGTCTATAAACAATGATCGAGTATTGTTCCTACACGATATTTTTTCCTGACTACTAACTGCCAACTAATCAACTCGTTTCTTAAATATATCCGCCGGCAGCTGAGCCAGTATTATCGCCGCGAACATCAGTCCGCAGCCTATCCATTCGTTGACAGCGGGTACCGCGCCGAGGAAGATCACACCGCCTATCACGGCGAACACGCTCTCCATGCTCATCAATATCGAGGCGAGAGCCGGGCTTGAGGTATACTTCTGACCTATTATCTGCAGGGTATAACCTACGCCGCTTGACATCAGCGCGAGATACAGCAGCGGCTTCCACGCCGCGAGAACAGCGCTGAAGTAGGGCTTTTCAAATATCAGCATCAGTATAGCCGAGAGTATACCCGTCACCAAGAACTGTATCGAGCTTAGCTTCACTCCGTCGACCGTATCGATGTAATGATCCACGCACAGTATCTGTACGGCGAACGCCGCTCCGCAAATAAGCACCACGATATCGCCCGTGTACAGCTTACCGAAGCCGCCGTATAAGCAGAGGAAGTACAGTCCGATCGTCGCCAGTATCACCGCTATGATTATCAGAGTGTTCAGCTTTTTCTTGAGGAAAAGTCCGAATATAGGTACAAATATGATATACATGGCGGTCAGAAAACCGCTGTGAGCCGACGCGGGAGCTCCCTCGGGGTAGAGGGCTATGCCGAATTGCTGAAGGTTGACCGAGATACACAGCATAACGCCGCATATTATTCCCGCTTTTATCAGCCTTTTTCTGTCCGCGGGATCGCTCTCAAGCAGCTTTTTGTCGTTTATCTTTCTTGTTACTGCCGCGACGGGTATCAGCGCGACCGAGGCTATCAGCGAGCGTATCGCGTTGACCGTGAACGGCGGCACCGTATCGGCTATCTTCTCCTGAGCTACGAACGCGAACCCCCAGATGACGGCAGCCGCCAGCAGCAGCGCGGACGAAAGTATCTGTTTGCTTTTCATAAATACCTTCTTTTTAATCCATATTTATCCGCTAAATAATATCATCAAAGCGATAATTATGTCAAGAATAGCGTCATATGGGGACTGGTTTTCGTTATTGTTCATAAAATTCCCTCAAATTTTCTTTTAATTCTTATATAGCAACAAAGTAAAGCGTAAAAGTAGTATTATACCTAACGATAACTTTTAAGTCGGTACAGAGATGCCGACAAGGTTTGGTTTTTTATACCTTAGTCAACTATGCCTTGTCCGCGTCGGACAGGGCTTTTTTACTGTTTGTAAATGTCACTGCCGGCTGACCGCAGGAGCTGTTTATGGAGTACAAGGCTACGCTGATGACCGCCGAGGATATCGGCAGAGCGCTCAAGCGAATATCGCATCAGATAATCGAGAAAAACCACGGGCTTAATAATCTCTGCCTGATCGGTATCAGGACCAGAGGAGTTCCGCTCGCTCGCCGTCTGGCTGAGAACATCGAGGCTATAGAGGGCGTCGCTCCGCTCGTCGGAGAGCTCGATATCACGCTCTATCGCGACGATCTCTCACGTATCGCCGAAACTCCCGCGGTAAAGGGCAGCAATATCGATTTCAGCATTGAGGATATGACGGTGGTGCTGGTCGATGACGTCATCTATACCTCGCGCACCGCGAGAGCGGCTCTCGAGGCTATCATGAAGCTCGGCAGACCCGCAAAGGTCCAGCTTTGCGTCCTCGTTGACAGAGGACATACCGAGCTGCCTATCCGTCCGAATTTCGTCGGCAAGAACATACCGACCTCCGTTGACGAGGTCGTGGCGGTCAGACTGCGCGAGACCGACGATGAGGAATGCGTCAAGATCTGTATAAAATGAGGGTAGAATAAAACATGACTTATGCGGTGTTTTTTTCTGCTCCTGATTTATATAATCTTATATAACCTTAATTCTTACAAGGGGGAAATTCAAATGCAAATGATTTATAACGTAAAGGATAAGCCCAAATTCGGTCAGCTTATCGTTTTTGCGTTCCAACAGCTGCTCGCTATCATGGCGGCTACTATCGCCGTACCTATGATCGTAGGCAACGGCATGAGCACCTCAGCCGCTCTGTTCGGCGCGGGTGTAGGCACACTCGTTTATGTTCTGTTCACTAAGGCTAAGAGCCCTGTGTTCCTCGGCTCGTCCTTCGCCTTCCTCGGCTCTATGGCGGCTGCTTTCGCCGGCGGCGTTTCTATGTCGCTCGGCTATGTCGGACTTATCCTGGGCGCTGTGTTCGCGGGTCTCGTATATGTAGTTCTCGCTATCATAGTAAAGGCTGTAGGCGTTAAGTGGATCTCAAAGCTCATGCCCGCCGTAGTTATCGGACCTACCGTCGCTATCATCGGACTGTCTTTAGCAGGCAACGCTATCGGCGACCTCGGCGCGAACGCCGCGAATTTTGAGGCTGCCGAAACTCCCGTCAACGTATATATCAAGATAATCTGCGGTCTTATCACTCTCGCCGTTACCATGCTCTGCTCGGTATACGGCAAGAAGATGAGCAAGCTCATTCCCTTTATCATCGGTATACTTGCAGGTTACGCTGCCGCTTCGATCTTCTATATCATCGGCAACGCAACCGGTAACGACGCTCTCAAGGTCATCGACTATACCGCTCTGACCTCTCTCTTTGAGAACGTTAGCTTCAGCAGCTTCATCGCTGTTCCCGACTTCACCTTCCTCACCGCTTTCGGCGGCTTCGGCGAGCTCAGCGGCTCATATGTCGGCACTATCGCTGTCGCCTATATCCCCGTTGCCTTCGTCGTATTCGCCGAGCATATCGCCGACCATAAGAACTTAAGCTCTATCATCGAGCACGACCTGCTTGAGGATCCCGGTCTTAGCCGTACGCTCCTCGGCGACGGCGTAGGCTCTATGGTAGGCGCCTTCTTCGGCGGCTGCCCCAACACCACCTACGGCGAGTCTGTCGGCTGTGTAGCTATCACAAAGAACGCTTCCGTCGCGACCATCATCGTCACAGCATTTGAGGCTATGCTCATCGCGTTCATCGCTCCGTTCGTCGGCTTCCTTTCAACTATCCCGAGCTGTGTAATGGGCGGCGTATGTATCGCTCTCTACGGCTTCATCGCCGTATCGGGTCTTAAGATGCTCCAGAAGGTCGACCTTGACGATAACCGCAACCTGTTCACCGCTTCTGTTATCCTTATCGCCGGCGTAGGCGGTATGGTGCTCAAGTTCGGCAACGTCACCATCACCGAGGTCGCCTGCGCGCTGATCTTAGGTATCCTTACCAACATCATGCTCGGCAAGAAGAAAGAGAAATAATCCTTTCGATCTGTTGATATACTGTTTACGGACCGTCTCTTCGGAGGCGGTCTTTCTTGTGTCAGCTTTCTTTTCCTATAAAAAAGCCCTGTTTTCGTCTTTTTTACCTAATATTTATTGCTTGGTTTGTAGAAAATTCATAATAAATTCATTTGACATCCTGACACAGTATAAGATATAATAATTAAGATAATAGGAAAATATAGTGATTAGCCTTATTAATTCGGACGGTGTTAAGATGAAAAACAAGAAAAAAACCGTATGGATAATAGTTTTGATAATAAGCCTGCTGATAATAGCCGCTGGCGTGGTGTTCCTGATAATCAATTTCGGTCAGAAGGATATAAAGCGTGAGGATTTCACTCCGACAGAGCCTACAGTCGCGACTGAGCTCACAGAGGCTCCCACCGAGGCGCCTACCGAGAAAGGCCCCGTAAAGGCGTTTGGATATACTCTTGATGAGCTTGGTGATTTCAATGTCGATTTCAATGAGCTCAACGATATCAACACCGATATCTACGGATGGATATATATCCCCGGTACCGAGGTCGATTATCCCGTTGTTCAGAGTATCAACGACCGCGACGACGCGTTCTATCTGGATCATAATATATACAAGCAGTATCAGTTCTCCGGAACGATATATTCCGAGATACAGAACAGCACCGATTTCCATGATCCGGTAACCGTGCTCTACGGACATAATATGCTCAACGGCTCTATGTTCGCTACTCTGCACAGGTTCAATGACTCGGACTTCTTTAACGAGCACAATACGGCGTTTATCCTCACAAAGTACAAGGTGTATACCTATCTTATCTATTCAGCCTATACCTTTGATGACAGACATATACTCAATACATACAATTTCCGTGAGGACGGAGTATTCAAAGAATATCTCGCTTCCACGCTCGAGCCGCATTCATATGACGCTAATGTCAGAGAGGGCGTAGAGCTAAATGAAGATCATAAGATCTTGACGCTTAGCACCTGTACGAATGGTGCGGCAAACACAAGATATTTGGTACAGGGGGTACTTGTAGATGAGCGCGAAAGATAGACATTATAAGCCTCGCCGTTTCAGAGATGAGTCTGTGGGCAATGCCGAAAAAAAGCTGAGAGGTTCTGTTTCATCCAAGAAATACATGGTTCAGCACGTAGAAGCCTCAGACGATCTTAATAATAAAGCCGCGCGCGAGGTCAAGATACCTTCAAGGGTACGTGTTCCCGACGATAATATCGCTGTAAAGCCCGCTTCGAAGAACCCTGTTACAAGAGCTGATAAGTTAATAGAAGATATTTATGCTGAAAAAGCAGCTTCCGCGGCTACAGACGCTCCCGCTGAGAAGCCCGCCGAAACGGCAAACGTATCTGAGAACGATACCGCAGCGGCAAAGGTATCTGAGAACGATACCGAAACGGCAAAGGCGTCTGAGAACGATACCGCAGCGGCGAAGCAGCCGACAGAACAGGCGGCTGCCGAAACTGCCGTTAAGGCGGACGTTAAGACCGAAACGCCCGAAGAACAGCCCGTTGCTGAAAAGGCCGCAGAAGCGACAAACGAAGCCAAGGCTCCTATATCCGATGACGATATCGATTATGTCATGCCCACCCATAGGTCAAAGAAACATAAAAAGCACAGGAGCCATTCAAGCGACTCGGATCGTTCGGTCACACTTGCAAAAAGCATAGACGAGGTTGACCCCGATTATGACGAGGGATATGTTTTTGAAGAGGATGATAACCCCGACAAGCATACATCGCTCAAACAGGGCAAAAAGAAAAAGCGCAAGAAGAGCAAGGTTAAAGTAGTACTTATCTCTATATTATGCGTGATACTTGCCCTGATCGTCGGAGTCGTCTCTACCTTCTTTATCATGCGTGAGATCGGACGCAGCAAAATGCACGATTATAATAAGATAGATATATCCGCTCCATCAAGGGATGAGTCGGGCAACGCCATCGATACCCTTGACGCGACAGGCCGAGTTATCAAGTACGACGGCGTGTCATATGAATTCAACGATAATATCATGAGCGTGGCGTTCATAGGCGTCGATAATGGCAGCAGAGGTGAGGAAAATCTGAAGATGAGCGACGCTATCTATATCTTGGCGATAGATACCAAGACCGGCAGTATCAAGATCCTCGGCATCTCCCGCGACACCATGGCTGATATAGATATCTATTCCTCAGAGGGCAAATTCATCGATACCGAGAAGCGACAGATGGCATATGCCCACGCTTATTCGGGTGATGGAGTGACCGGCGGTCAGAACACCCTTACATCCTTATCCAGACTTTTCTACGGTCTGCCATTAAAAGATTATTTCGCGATAAACCTTGATGCTTTGCATACACTAAACGACGCTATAGGCGGTGTGACGCTTACATCCTCTATGACCTTTGTATCTGCCGATACAGGCAGAACGATCAGCGAGGGCGAGAGCGTTACGCTCAGCGGTAAAGAAGCGGAGCAGTATATCCGTAACCGTGATAAGTCAGAGCTTGAGTCTAACAACGACCGTATGCAGCGCCAGCAGGAGTATATCCGCGCCTTTATCTCGTCGATATTCCCCGCGGCTAAGAAGGATATCTCCGTTGTCACCAATCTTTATAACGCTATAAAGAGCAATTCCGATTCGACCCTTGATCTCACCAAGATCACATATATCACTTCTACAGCGCTTTCACATATGAAGAACGCATCGGATATCCAGTATCTTAACCTTAAGGGTAAGATCACTAAGGGTGAGAACGCTGAGATGTATCCCTCAAACGAAGAGACCATTCGCACTATGCTCGATGTATTCTACAGACCTATCCAATTCAAATCCATCAAAGAAACAGAGAAATAATATCGATAAAGCTCTCCTGAACTCGGGGGAGCTTTTTGTATGCCCGCTCAGTTTGCCGCTGTGCAAGAGCGGCCGATAACTATGCAAAATGCGCGCAAAGCGAGCTTTCTTGTATATATGATAATTTGTGTAATGACCGCAGAACAGACTATAGATCGTTAAAGGTTACACTTTGGCAATAATTGTTGAAAACAGTCATTTCTTATGTTAATATCTATTCGGGTGTTCCGCTTTTTTACTTTATAAGAAACTGCTCGTTTCTCATAAAGTAAAAATGATTTACAGTCCCCGCTCAGTTGCGTGCTGCGCACACACGAGCGATGGGTAGACGAAAGCGGACGCGCTTTCTTGGAAACACATCTTCGTTACACGGAGGATCAACATGAAAAAATTCGTAATCATATCTACAATACTGATCCTGCTTGCCGCGGGCTTCTTCGGTTATTCGCTGTATCACTATATGCAGGTCACCGAGCTCATCAAGCCCGAGACGGTCAAGACAACCGACGAAACGGGCGAAAAAAAGGATCAGAGCGCATCCGAGGCGTCAGACGAACAGAGCGCCTCATCCGACGGCGGTATATTCGCCGCGAATTATGAAAAGGCAAAGGTCTATGTCGATACTATGACAAAGGAGCAGATGGCGGGTCAGGTGCTGATGGGCATTTGTGCCGATCCTTCGGCGGCTGCCTCTGAGATCAATAAGTATAGCTTGTCGGGTATGCTCTTTGAGTCCACGAACTTTGAGGGCATGACGCCCGAGCAGGTTACTACCGCTCTGCATTCGGTCACCGCTCAGTCAGAGCTCAAGCCGATACTCGCTGCTCAGGAGGAGGGCGGTTCATATACCACCGTTTCCGACTTGAGCACATTCTCGGATCATGATTTCAATTCGCTGAGAGTGGATTTTGCCGCGGGCGGTCTGCAGGCTGTCGAGAAGGCTGAGGATGATAAGTCCAACATGCTCAAAACTCTCGGCTTCAACCTCAACCTCGCTCCGGTGGTAGATATGCCCGACTCAGCCGATCAGATCATGTACTCTCGTTCTATCAGCAACGACGTCAATACGGTATCTGCCTTCGCTGAGTATGCGGCTAAGTTCAATCAGGCTAAAGGCGTATCCGTAGCCCTCAAGCACTTCCCCGGTTACGGTACCATTCACGACAGCGCTAATACAGGTACAGGCGCTGTAGTAGACGAGCGCGCCGCCGATACTATACGCAACACCGATTATCAGCCGTTTATAAAAGGCGTACAGGCAGGCGCTCATTTTGTGATGGTTTCAAACGTAGTGGTGAAGAATATCGACTCCGCCCATACCGCCGCTCTCTCTCCGTCTATCCACAACGAGCTGCGCGATACCGTAGGCTTCAGCGGAGTTATTATCACAGATGTTCTTGACGGCGCTGACTACTCAGCCTATGCCGACGGCAAAAAGCCCGTTGTACAGGCGGTCCTGGCGGGCAATGATATCATCCTCGTACGCGACTACGCTTCTGCCTATAATGATATCATCGCCGCTCTCGGTGACGGTACCATCAACGAAGATCAGCTCAAAAATGCCTGCACCCGTATCCTTGCGTATAAGTATACGGCGGGTATAGTGAACTCACCGTGATGAATATTACCAAGCGCCTTCTGTGAGGGCGCTTTCTTTTTTACTGTTTTATATCTTCTAAAAGTAGACAAGCGTGACATCGGGTAGTATAATAATAGCAGAATTATTTTGAGAGGAGCCTGAGTTTGATGCAGGAGTTCATTTATAAAGCGCTTGAGGACGGTACATATTGTATCACGGGGTATTCGGGCGATGAAGCCGACGTCGTTATCCCCGATACCTACGGCAAGGCGCCCGTCACCATTATCGGCGACGGTGTTTTCAGCGGTCACAGCGAGATACTGTCCGTCCGTATCCCCGATACGGTCACCGATATGGGCGAGTTCATCTTTGACGGCTGCACCGCTCTCAGGTACATCGATCTACCTTCATCGCTCAGCTGCCTTTGGGGCTACACCTTTGTGCGCTCGGGTATCGAAGAGATAGTTCTGCCCGAGAAGCTCATGACCGTCCCGCCGTTCTGCTTCAAGGATTGCAAAAACCTTAGGAAGGTCGTTTGTAACAAAAGCCTCAAGAAGGTCTATTCATGGGCGTTCGCCGGCTGTGACAGCCTCAAAGAGTTCATCTGCGAGCCTGCAACTCAGGTCAGCGAAAAGGCGTTTGAAGCCAAAGAGCTGAATACCTGAGAAAGCTTATCGCCAAGAACATGAAAGATACCGCACAGGGGTGAGATAATGTTTACCAAGAGAAAGATCGTCCGCAAGTATATCCGCTTTTACGGCAGCGTCCAGGCTGTGGGCTTTCGCTATTACGCAAAGAACTCAGCTGATATGTACGGAGCCACCGGATGGGTGCGCAACGAATACGACGGCTCGGTATCGATGGAGATACAGGGTACCGAGAAACAGATAGACGACGTTATCGCGGGTATCGAACGCGGTACATATATCCGAATTTATCACATGGATGTCAAGACCATAGAGGTCGACCCTGACGAAAGAGGTTTCAGGGTGAGGTACAGCTGACAGGGAGGCTTATATGAAGCATAAACTATTCGGTTTTATTAAGTCCGGTTCACGCTTTGAGGTCGAGCCCTATGACCCCGAGACGCAGGAGGCGATCATTCGCTGTTCTATCTGTACCGGCGAGAAGGTCGCGGGCTTCAAGGATAAGCACGGCGGTCATTTTACCGAGATAATGCTTATCCGCACACCCGAGGATGAGGAAGAGTTCAAGAGACTTTATAAGGTAGACAGCTTGAGGGTCGAATACTGATTTACGGTGATAAAAATGAAGATTACTGATTTAGTCATAAGCAGCAAAGCCGACCTTATCGAGGCTGTTCACGAGTTCGGCTTTCTGCCTTTCTTTGAGAATTCAATAGAGGGCTTTTCGATAGAGGAGCACACCTCGCCCGAGTGCTGGTACGATTATTCGTCGGGCTCTTGGCCCGTGTGGGAGTGGAAGGGTCCGGTGATACGCGAGACAGGCTGCGCCTACGGCAAGTTCTTTGAGAAGAAGGCTTGTTACATCAGCCCCGAGTGGTTCCCTGATTTCGCCAACTACCGCCGCGACGGCTATGATTTTGACGCGCGCTATGACGACGGCCTCGCTCCGCTCAAGGATAAACAGCTCTATGACCTGATAGAAGCCAACTCTCCCATTCTCTCAAAGGAGCTCAAGAGGCTCGGCAATTACAGAAAGGGTGGCGTCAAGGGCTTTGATACGATGATTACCCGTCTGCAGAGCCAATGTTATGCAGTCATCAGCGACTTTGTGTATATGAGGGGCAAGAACGGCTCGACCTACGGCTGGGGCGTAGCGGAGTATTCAACTCCCGAGGTGTTTATGGGCGAGAGGTTCACGAGCGCCGTTTATCAGCGTACGCCCGAGCAGTCATATGAGCGGCTCTTGGAGCACTTCACACGGCTGTTCCCGAATACCGATATAAACGTTATCAAAAGACTGCTGAAATGACAGCAAACGGCAGGATAAATAAACGTTTTGTTCAGCAGAGATACTTTTGATCGCGTGAACTCAAAATAAAAACAACGTGGATATACAGGCTCGCGACCTGCGTATCCACGTTGTTTTACGTTTCTTTTGATTATTCCGTACATTTTTCCAACAGAGCTTTTGTTGAGCTTTTGTCGAGATAGTGTTCCTTCAAGATGACTTCGGCATAAGAAACAAACGCGTCGCACATAGAGGGATGCTCAAGCGTGATAGTGATAAAGGGTTCCGTCATCCTGCTTACGACCACCTCTTCCTTTGATACGCGGACGCGGATTTTGTCAAACACGGGATTTGTAAGAGGATAGAACCGATATCCGAAGCTCTCAGACAGCGAAATGATGTTTCTCAAATGCTCATCATATTCCTCTTTCGTATAGCTGAGCTCAAAGCCCGGCATATCGGCGATCGGAGCTTTATCATACTCGCTGAACGCCGCGACCGGAATACACTCCTGTATACCGTTTTTACCTATACATTTATGATAAAAATCCCGCTGCTTTTTCCACATTTCAAACAGAAGCGCCCGACCTTCATTTTGTATCTTATGACGGTCTGATATAGATCTCAGGACGCTCTCGGGCATAGTGGCGAGCGAGAGCTTGCCCGAAAAAACGATGACCTCGGATTCCGATCGGATCGTCAGTTTTTCACAATCCGTCGTATTGTACGCTTTCACGAGCTCCTCGGAATCGGCGAGCAGGTCATCATACGCCTGTCTGTGGGCGTTCAATAATCCGGGGTCGGTATCATATCGATACAGGCCGTGTTCATTTTCGGTCCCCTTGAAATTGCTGCCCGATATGCAGGCTGTTTCGGGACAGAGGAACAGCGTGGTCGAAAATCTCTCGTCTTGTCTGCGCTTGCAGTAAAAGGAGCGTATCATTCCCGACGGATACAGCGGGAGCCAGCTTTTTATCGCGTCAGCCATTTCGCTGAGATCACGGGATATGTTATGTATGATATTGATCTTTGTGCCGCTCCTGATACAAGCCGCAATCAGCGTCGCCCACCGCAGAGCGTAGGAGCTGTCTGAGGTCATCCAGTCCATATTCTGATCGGAGTAGAGGAATACCTCGCGCGGGTGCTCGGTAAGTATATCCGAGAAAAACCGAATGACCGCCTTTCTCAATCCATCCATGCCGAAATAAACGGCTGACGGATCATCAATAGACCCGATCGCCTCTTCGACCGACATGACCGGAGCTTTGATCTCCGCCGAAAAATTCCCGATATGATTTACGAGCTTCTCAAGAGCGAAGGTCGCTTCTTTATCCGTTCCGTACAGCCAGCGGAACAATTCGTTATAGGCGCTGTCCCTGCCGCTCAGCGTGTCGGCTGATATGCCCGTCAGAGCGGCGAGCTCAGACAGTTTTCCCTGTTCATAAATACGTTCCAACAGAGCGGCGCATATGCCGCTCTTTATTTTTGTGTTGGATCTCGGATAGCGCGAACCGTTCCTGAATCTGCTGATGTATGACGCGTCAATGCTCAACAGCTGACTTAGCCTGCTGTTCGAGAGCCCCGTTAGCTTCATGAGTATGCTAAGCCGCTGACCGAACTCGCGATACATCGCGGTACCGTTCGGGTGAACATTATTGTTCCATGCCGTGCTCTCAAACAGCCACAGCGCGAGGCGCTCCCTGACCTGAGCCGCGGTCGCTGAGCTCTCACATCCGATGACCGAGCGCATCTCGTCCGTTTTGCCGTGTTTATCGGCAAAGGAGCATATCGCTTCGATAAGCTTCACAGCGGAGCTTCCGCCGGGCTTAGGCGTTCTTTGTCCTTTGATAAAGCGATTGACATTAGAGCGGTCACATTCCATATGGACCGCGATATCCGATCCCGACGCGCCGATAGATATCAAAAGCATATTCAGTCTTTCATGAAACATAAGCTCACCTCAGCTCAATTATAGAATATACTTGCAGCTTATGCAAGGTGTTGCCATAAAAATGTCACGGACAAATAAGTGTCTTGTGTTGAAAAAGCTATTGACATAATGATATAGTAACAATAAATAAAATTTTGTGCATCCGGCGATATAAAGATATTAACTTTGTGTAAAACATTATTTACAGTATTAAGGTGATGTTATGCTAAAGACAAAACGAATGGCCAGAAACGGGCTGGCGCTGTTGCTCGCGATAGTGCTCATGCTCGGGGTATGCTTCAATACCCGGGCGAATTCCGTTTATCTGGAGACGAACAGTCCTCCGGCCGAGGAGTATGTTCCCGATGAACCCGTAAAGGAGGATACCGGCAAAAGAGTTCCGGCTTTGATGAAGCTCTTTGACGGCGATTCCGCGCCGCCCGATACTCAGGATGCGACGGAACTCGTTCAGCCCTCCGAAAATACATCGGTGACCGTTGACAGCGGAGCTGACGGCGAAGCCGCAGTCGGCGAGCCTGTTGTCCATATCGTAATGCCGGATGATCTCAACCTTGATGACCTGTTGCGTCTTGACGCTCCCGGTACAAGGACCGATACGATCCCCGCTTCGAGCGACACTGGCGACAAAGACACTCCGCTTGACCCGAATAAGCCTAAGGATGATACCTCGACCGATCCCGAGACGGATATCGACGAGGCTTCTCCCTACGCGCCTAAGATCACCTTCGGCACAGGCAACGGCCTTTTTGCTCGCTGGGGCGGAAGTGAGCTCGCTAACGAGTATTATCTCACACCCGATGATACCGTAACGCTCACCACCTCCAACGAACCCGAAGGCTCAAAGGTGTATTTCACCGCTTCAAACAGCGCTATCGAAGCGTACAAAGCCGATCCCGCTTTTGATTTTTCGGCTGAAAACAGCGGCTGGAGCGAGTACACCGATCACATCACCGTTCAGTTTACCGACAGTTACGCGCGCGTCGGCGCTGTCATGACTGACATAAACGACAGGGCGATCAAGGGTACCTTTATCAGCACCAATTTCTGGGAGCTCGACTGCTACCGCCATATCGGCGTATACGGCGGCGTCGGCGGCTACAATCTCAGGATGACCGATTATCTCAACCTTTCCGACGCGACCGCGACCAATATCACGCAGACCTATTATATCAACGCCGCCGCGAACGGTGAAGCCGATATCCCGAGCGAGATCGACTACGATTTCATGCTTACTGACAGCGAGCCCGGTTATCTCAACGATATCCTCGACGGTCTCACCGGCAGCGTCGCTCTGAATTATAAGGGTATCTGCGTTTATTCTAAGGACGGCGAGGCTGTATATACATCGCCCGTTGTAGAAAACACCTACGATTTTGAGCTGTCGCCGACCCTGATCTTCTCTAACGAGTACGACGACACCGATATTCTTTACTATCCCTGCCGACTGAGCGCGCGCGTTTTATACGGCGGCGGCTTTGATACCGTATACTACGGTATAGGTCGGATAGGGGATACCGCATCTACCGAAGGTTGGACAAAGGCTGACGGTACCTTTGAGGTTAGCGGCGATATCAACGCCGACGACGTTGCGCTCTATGCCGTTCTGGTCAACGGCGAAAGCGGCGAGGGCTACAGCGGTGATGACGGCAAATACGTTATCTTTGAAAAGCCGTTGATCCGTGTCGCGGATACTTCGGTCGAGGGGGACAGCGATACAGCTGTATCGGCGATAAAGCTCGAGAGCACAGGCGTCCCCAATGATTATACATCAGAGATCTATTATACGCTCGACGGCAGCGATCCTACGTCGAACGGCACTCTATACACAGGCCCCATCAGCACGGTCGATTATGTCAAGGGCGACGTCGTCACCTTAAAGGCATATTCCAAGCTGTCGAACGGTACCGTCAATATCGTCGGCAATGTTGCCGAGAGGACTATCACCGTCACCGAGACCGCGCCGACCATCACCGCCGCGGGCGGTACCGTTACGCTCAAAGCTGACGGCGGCAAGATCTACTACACGCTCGACGGCACCGATCCGTCCTCTTCTCCCACACGAAAAGCGTATTCGGCTCCGTTCTCTCTGGGCGGCGCTAATCAACTTGTCCGCGCGGTCACTTACGGCGACGGCGCGTATTCCGCTGTGTCCGAGATGTACGCCGACGGCGGCGATTATGACCTCGGTACGCTTGATACTCCGTATTCATCCGGCGACGCTCCTATCGAGTTTTATGTCAGCAAGCTGCAAAACGCTTCGGGTGATTATGAGGATATTGCACAGGAGTTCACCTTTACCCTGACCGCGCCGAGCCTGATCTCTTTCGATCTGCAGTCCGAGACCGCCGTAGATGCGGGCTACTACTCATACGCATTCTACTGGTCGTATATAAAAGCGGCTGACGGCACGGTTTGCTGGGAGTATCCCGGCTATGATGATCTGAACGGATATACTCACTTTTATAAAAACGATACTCTGCTCCCGGCGGGTAAATATACGCTCGTTGTCTATGATGACGAGGATTTTGCTCATAAAGTGAGGCTCAAAAACTTCACCGTATCCGCCGAGGATAAGGTGTTCTTCAACGGCGCTGTCAACGATATGGGCGAGCGGTATGTTTCCGACCGCGGCTTCTATCTGTATCTGAGCACCGCTAAACCAAACTCGGCGATTTATTATAACCTTACCACAGACGGCTCCGAGCCCGCTGCTCCGACCCTCTCAAGCGCTAAAGCGGGCTATTATTCCGTCGTTTATGTCGGTTCAGGGAAACCGCGCGTCAAAATCAAAGCGGCGGTCTATGACGCTGATACCGGCACATTCGGACGCGTCTACAGCGGATACTTTATCTACGCGGGTCAGTTCGATATCTATGCTGTTGACGAGAACGGCAACAGGACTACGGTCGGCTACAGCAATTTAAACGGCACCACAGACGTCATCTACGACAAGACCGGCAACCTGTATATCGGCAAGCCCGACCTCTCGGATATTTTCCCCGGCAAGGCAGTTGACGTAAAGTATTACTATAACTCCAAAAGCTCGTACATCTTTAACAGCGACGGTACGCTGAATGCGGACGCCCGTGAGTATGTCCCCGGTAAGATCACTCTTGCCGATCTGGCAGAAGCCGCGGGAATGGATGATTATCAACGTGATTGCAGCATCTACGTCAGAGCGGGCGCGGTCGTTACCGTCGACGGTAAGGTATACCGTTTCAATTCGGATAATTATATTTATCTTTACAGTATGCCTGCAAAGCCTGAAGTTAAGGTGAACGGCAACACGATCACTCTGTCTACCTTGTCTGAGGGTGCGAAGCTCTATTATTCGTTCAAATATGACACAGGCTACGGCAACCCATCATATAATATGACCGAGTACACCGGTCCGATCACGTTTGACCGCAACCTTACCTTCACCGCGGAGGCTGTATGGGAAAGCTCTGTTACCTACAGCGGACTTAACAACGGTATTTCCGTCGTACCGATGCAGTTCATCGAGTCGACCGAGGTCGGGTCCTTCGGTATTCCCTCGGTTACCGCGTCCGGTCAGTGGTCTGATGAATACTATATCCCGATAACGGCGGGCGGGATGACTCAGTCGGTCGATATCTCAGTGCCTTCGGGTCTTAAATATCAGTTCTACTCTCTGCGCACGATCAGTCAGGGCAACTTTGATTCAGAGTGCGAAGCATATATCATTTTGCAAAAGAAGGTCGACGGCGCGTATGTGACCGTGGACGATTATTGGTACAATATCCCGTATAAAAACGGTATGTATTATACCGAAGGTCCGTTCCTGACAGCAGGCGACTGGCGCCTGACAATAAAGGCGACGCCCGATTCCGCCGTCGGTCAGAAAGCGATCGTTTTCCTGCAATACCACAGTGATAATAACGCTGATGACTTCAGCTATTTCCCGCGCCTTGAGGGCTTGAAGGTCACTCCTTATATCGACGGCATGGAGATCGACGTCAACGATATAACCGTACCCGACGCGGTCATAGACGAGCTATACACCTATATCACCGTCAATAAAGGCAAGACTATCGAGCAGATCACCGGCTCGGCTACCGCAACCGAAGCACAGGCGAAGGCGGTCATCAAGGAGTTCCTTGAGGACAACGATAATTATGACCGCGTTTCTGTCTGGCGCAGAGCCAGAAACTCCTCCGGTTGGGCTCAGCTAAACAATATCTATGCCGACAGCGGCTGGAAATGCATGGACGGCAGCGAGAACCTCGACGCCGACACCGGATATGTTTATGTCGCTGAGATCTATTTGAAGAATACCTACGGTCAGTGGTACAGAGATGTATTCGACCGCCACGGTATCTACGGCTGGTTCCAGACGAACCGTTCCGCTCCGCTCTATGTCCTCCCCGAGGATGATGAAGCGCCCGAGATCACCGCTTTATATTTCCGTCTGCCCGGCGGCGTTGAGACTGACAAGATATCCAAAGCCGCTACGATCTTCACTGATGCGACGGATAATCAGAGGATCAGGTCCTACAGGCTCGAATATAAGCTCTCGACCGACTCCGATGACAAATATCAGATGATACAGCAGAGCGACGATGTCTGGAAGAAGGTATATTCTTATTACAGACATATGCGTTACGTCGATCTGACGCCCGGCGAGAGATACACCTTCCGCTATACCGTGCTCGACTCCTCCGGTAATTCAGACGTCAAAACCTTTACCGCGGTCGCCGAGGATATCCCCGCGCCGCAGGATTTTAGCTATACACAGGATTCCAACAGCGTTATCATCAGCTGGACGCCGAAGAAGGGTTATCGGTTCACCTATGATATCCTTGACACGAACGGCAATGCTGTGAAGTCGAGCTACTGGTATAATTACGATAACACCTCTCCCGAAAACGGCAATCTGAGGATCTATGTCGATCCTATCAAGTATCCTACCTTTACGATCAGACAGCGTCAGGAGACCTATGAGAGCGAATACAATATCGGACTTGATTATGTGTACAAATATGATTGCTCCGTAGGCGCCGATGACGAAGCGCCGATCATCAGAGAGATCCATCCCGCCGATGGAAATGACGGCGGTTACGGCAACAGACGCGTCGCGGTCCGCGCTTGGGACGACGGACGTTTGTACAGCATGGAGATCGCGTTCTATACCCGCTCGGGCGAAGAGGGCAGCTATGTCTATACGCCCGCCGAGGGCTTGCCGAGCGCCGCAACATATTATTATTCTAAAGCGCATATAGATGATCTGTTTAACGGCGAGATATGGAACAACGCTCCGTATGATTGCCGCGGCGTTGAACCCGGCGAGTATTATGTCGGCGCGAGAGTGACCGATACTGCGGGCAATACGTCCGATTGGACATACGCGAAGATGACGGTCGATAAAGACGCTGTGTTCAGGACCCCCCTGCCTGCTCCGAATGTGACTGCCGGCAGCGACCGCTTCTACATTGAGCCGTATGTACCGTATTATGACAGCTATCTCAGAGAAAGGATCTGTATAGATTACATCGACTATTGGAACAGGAGAGGCTATGAACTGACCGAGGAGATCATTAATGATTACCTCGATCATATCCTCGAATACGCTCATGTCGAGTACTTCTTCATTCGCAGTAGCTGGGACAGAAGCACCAATATCACCGATTATATCGTCAACGGCGAGCTCACCTACCGTTTTACCGGCGGAAATAAGCTCCCGTTTGCGGACAACACCGACTATTATTCTCCGATACCCGATTGCTACTATCTCTTCTATGTAAGATTGGTAAAGAATAATAACGTAGATTTGACCGAATGGCAGAGAGATCTGCTTGAGGGCGGCAACGACTATGTATGGGTCAACTCTCTGCCTACCTTACCTATCAAGCTGCTCGACGATACGGGCGCTCCCGAAGTCAGCGATATCATCAACACCTCGGGCATTGTGAACGTTGACAATGCCTCTGTCATCTCCGTTGATGTCACCGATGACCAGCTCCTCAAAGAAGTCGTATTTGAATACCGCGTCAACGGAGGTAACTGGTTTAAGAGCGACGAAAGCACCTATTATCATAACGGCAGACTTACCATCACCGATAATCCTTCCGACAGAAGATCCTCCGTCACCGCCGCTATAGATATCAGCTGGCTGCGTTACAACACAAACGATCATGGCGACTATAACGGCTACTACAGAGATATCGACCTTCAAAACGGCGATATCGTCGAGATCGTCGCCTACGCCGTCGATCATCACGGCAACAAGTCCGCTGTTAAGACAGCTACCTATACCTATGTACAGATCGACCCGCCGACAGGCGTGACCGTCACGCCTTCAAACGCCGGCGCTGTTGTCAGCTGGAACAAGGTCGAGCTCCCCGCAGATGTCGTTGCGGGCTCTCCCGAATACGGCTACCGCGTCTACGCGTACAAGGTAGGGGAGGACTACCGCGCCTTCTCCGAGACCGACGTGGCTCCCGGCGTAACATCAGCCGAGATCCCGCTTGACGCTACAAAGTATACGGGCTCTTACTACTTCAAGGTCGCTGTACTGACCTCAACGGGCGGTCTGGGCGATAAGAGCGAGAAGTCAAACGACGTCACTCCTTTTGCCGACAATACTCCGCCTACCGCCGCGTTTACTGCCGACACGACCGTTCTTGCGGGTACTAACACAAACGGCAGGATAAACTTCAAGGTCAACGCCCGCGATAATAACTATATAAGGACCCTTCATGTAAAGGTCGTCGATAACAAAGGCAAGGTCTACGCGACATGGATCTTCGACGTTACCGATGAAAGGAACTGGGGCTACCGATACTATTATTACTACGGGTATATCGGCGGTTTGTGCGAGGAGTCGGGAGTATTCAACACCCTCGACCTCGGCGATTCGGCGGGCGACAGCGCGCTGACCGATAAAAACGGCAAGCGTTATATCCCCGACGGCGTCTATAAACTCACCCTTACCGTTACCGATTTCTCCGACCTTACCTGTAATTATGAGCAGGAGATCACGGTAGACAATCTTGCTCCCGATATCAGCGGCGGCAAATTGAATACCGCGGTCGCGGTCAAAGGTCCTGACGCCGCGTACAGCTATGAGAGGCTCGTTACCAACATCAGCTGGTCGATCCCGAATAATGTCGAAGCGCTGAGCGCTGTCGAGATCCGCCGCTATGAGTTCTCAGAGCTTGAAAAAGCTCAAAACCTTATCCACGATCCCGCCGCGTACGCGGGTCAGTATTACTACTCCGTTATTTCTACCGACCCCGAGCTGAGAACCGCCGAGAACGGCATATCCTCGGGCAGATACTATGTATATATCCTTACCGCCGTTGATAAGGCGGGCAACCGCAGCGATATGCTGCTCAGCAGTATCGTATTCGGCGGTGAGCCGAAGTACACCCTTTCCGTTAAGGTGAACGGTTCACCGGATTTTGACAGCGTCATGCTCGGCGACAAGCTGACCTTTACGGCGACTTCCAATGTCGCGAAGCAGGGCACGGTATTAAGACTGTACAGGGTCGTAGATAACACAAAGCGTTGGTTCGCGGAGGGCAAATTCGCGGCTGACGGTACGGCTGTGATCGAATATACCGTTCCCGCTACCGATTCCTCCTGGATCGGCACGCAGTACATCTACGCTGAGTATTACGGCAACGCTAACTTCGGCAGTGAGATCAAAGAGATTGAGATCGGTCTCAAGCTCTTCGCTCCCGAATACGTCACCGTATCCTCAGAGATCGGTAAGATCAACATTCGTTGGGGCAGTGTTCCCAACAGTGAGAAGTATCTCATCTACAGGAGCACCACCCGTGAGAATATCGTCAGCAATAGCAATATTATCGCCGAGACCGCCTCGCGCTCCTATAACGATATCCTAGACAGCGTAGGAGGTCAGTATTACTACGCCGTTGCCGCGGCGGCGACCGTAGCGGGTCAGCCTGTAATCGGCGCGGCGGCTGTAACGGATACTCCCGTTTCGATGCAGAAGGACGATTCCGCTCCTACACTGCGTTCGGTCAAGCCCGATGAGAGAACGCATATCTCATCCTCTCAGATCTTCACGCTCTCAGCGTACGACAACGTAAAGGTATCCTCTGCCGTTGTCGAGTGGAAGAGCTATGACGATATAAACGCCGTCTTTGCCGAGCTGTATAACGGCAGCTTCAATGACGGAGAGATCACGGTGGACTTCTCAAAGGTCCACGCGGGCGCGTCACAGAATATCTTTGTACGCTTCCGCGTACTTGATCCCTCGGGCAACAAGAGCGAGTGGATCACCAACGCTTATGCCTTCGGCGACACTGTCTCAGCTCCTTCTCAGCTCCTTGCCGAGCCCGGCGAGCGCAAGATATCCCTCGGCTGGCAGAGCGTTCTTCGCCTTGACGTAACAGGCTATCGTATCTACAGAGCTAAGGGAAGCGGCAGCTTTGAGTTCCTTGCCGAGGTCCCCTCAAACACCGGTGTTTACACTGATGACGAACTCGATCCCACCGTAACATACCGATATACGGTATGCGCGGTCGCGGGAGATACAAGAGGCAGCTACTCCAATATCGTTACCGCGCTCCCCGGTGAGCAGAAAACACCTCCAACTGTCATTTATCTCGACCCGCTGCGCTCCTCAAGCTTCAACGGCGATTTGACCGTTACCGCGGTCGCTTCCGACAGGATCGCCGTCAAGCGCTTCACCTTTGAGTACGCTTACATCGGCACAAGCTCAGCGATCGAGCCTGATGAAAACCTGATATGGCAGACCGCCGCGGTCATCACCGACGGCATCGAGCGTATCGAGGTCGACCAGACCATGCTCCCGGGCTTCGGACAAAGCGCGTTCCAAGCTCAGACAACGATCGATTTCTCGGCTCTGTCCGGACTTCAGGAGGGGGCTTGGTTCGCCGTGCGCGTCAAAGCCGAGAACAACGGCGGCGCGGCATACGCTTCATCATGGTATTACGCGAAGTATAGATACGATTCTGTTCCGCCTGAAGCTCCGAGCGGCTTAAAGGCTGTCGACGCTATGAGCGGCGGCGCCGTAACGCTCAGCTTTACGCCTGCTTCAAGCGACGTTTACTATACCCGCATTTTCAGAGCGACAAAACGAACCGCATCCGTGTCTGAGCGCAAGGTCGCCGGCGAGACCGCGTCGGGCAGCTTTACCGATACGGGACTGAAAGACGGCGTCAGATACTATTACTGGTTTGAATCCGTAGACAGAGCGGGCAATGTTTCCGCGCCTGTCGGCACGGTCAGCGCCGTTCCGACCTCGGTATTCACACTCGAGTTCAAGTCTGTCATGACTGATGTAGCGGTACCCGCTGCCGGCAAACCGATGAAGATCACCGTCAACTTCACTAACAACGGTCCTGCCAAGGCTGCGGGCACGCTGGTACTCACGGCGAATACAGGCGCACAGACGCTGACCGTCGCTGAGAAGGAATTCAGTGGTCTTGCTCCCGGCAACCACTCCTTCACCTTCGATTTCACCGTTCCCGAGAACGCGACTTCTCTGATCTTTACCGCTCAGGCGTGCGCTAAGGATATCGTCACAAGCGCATATCCCGTCAACCACGCGCCTCGCGCGGTTATCACCACCAAGGCGACAATCGATTCCTCCGATATCGAGACCTACAGTGCTGAGCTATCGACCGATATCGACGACGGCGAGACCGAGAACCTTACCTTTGTTTGGAAGATGGGCGACGGCACCGTCAAGAACGGCAAAACCGTCGAGCATCGTTACCTGTCGCCCGGCGAATATACGATCACCCTCACTGCCACCGACCAAAGAGGCGCTTCCGCCTCCGTTACCAAAGCTGTCAAGGTCATCGACAGACGTCCCGACCTCTTGATCTCCTCGATCACGGCCTATCGCATGGGCGCGACTGACAGCGAATATACGCCGGTCGACGGCGCTAACACCATCAAAGAAAACGACACCGTACGCGTCGACGCCGTTGTCAGCAACAGCCCGACCGCTTACGGCGCGGTTCCCGCCGATATGGCGTTCCTTGTCGGCTTCTATCTTAACGGCGTATACCGCGGCTATCAGACAGTCAGCGGCGGCGTTCCGGTCGGCGGCGAAAAGACCGTGTCCTTTACCTATACCGCTGAGACCGGCGCTCAGATCATAAAGATCGTCGCCAACGATCTGCTCGATACGCTTAAGGAGTCCGATAAGCAGAACAACAGCAGGACAGAGAGCTATAACGCTCAGCAGACCGATTTTGCCGAGATCACCGTTACAGGCGGCGATTGGCGCAACGGCTCTACCCTCGACAAGACCGCGGTCATGACCTCAGAAGAAAAGGTCATCTACTCCGCTACTGTCTCAAACCACGGCAAAGCAAACGCGAAGTTCAACGTTTCGCTCTATATCGACGGCGCGCTCGCGGATACTCTCTCGGTCACCCTCGCGCCCGGCGCTTCAAGGCTCGTCAACTTCTATGAACAGCCCGTCTCAGGCAGACACACCGTGATTATCGCCGCGGACGATCCGCTTCTGATCGAGACCGATCCCACCGATAACTCCGTTACCTTTACCACGGCTGAGTTCACCGTAGATAAGGCTGAGATATCCACCGAGCTGACCGTCGAATACCCGACGGGCATGACCGACGGCAGGATCGCTCAGGGCGGTACAGTCACACTTACCGCGACCCTTACCCCAAACGCGGATATCTCAAAGGCGATCAACGTTCGTTTCTATATCGACGGAACGATAATCAAGACTGTCAAGGTCGGCGCCGATACTCTCAAGAAGGGCGTTCCTTATTCCACCGGACTTTCCGCTAAATGGGTCGTCAGCGACGGCGTTCACACGATCAGCGTCGTGACTGACTCCGATCTTGCCGTCCTTGAAACGCCCTCAGAGGACAGCGCGCAAAGCGTTGATATCACCGTTATCAAGCCCGACCTGTGGCTTTCGGATGTTTCATGGGCTCCCGCCGATACTATCGAATGGGGCAACAGCGCCGCTTTCCTCGTTCGCGTATCCAACAGAAGCGTCGCGACCCTCTATCAGCCCTATGTTCTCAAGCTTTGGGCAAACAAGCTCGATCCCGACGGCGCTCCCACCAAGTGGGATGTCGTAAGCTCCGGCAACTATAACGGCATCCAGGGCAACAGCACCTCTGTTCAGATACTCAACTGGGATCCTAAGTCATCCGGAAGCTGGCGCCTGCTCATCACCCTTGAAAAGGGCAACGGCGCTGATTTCGACACAACCTATTACCTGCCGCTCGACTGGGAGACAGTCGATACGGCGTTCGGCGATTATGCCTACAGCTACGAGTTTACCGTCAAAGACGGTCTGACCCTCAAGGTCAATCCCAACAAGAGCGGCGAGGACGCTGATTTCGGCGCGAATATCTTTGTCGGCTCAAGCAATACCATCGACGTCAGCGGTGAGATGTCCCTCGCCTCAAAGCCCGGCAGTCTGCTCAACAGCGTCAGCGACGGTGCTATGATAACTGTCCGTCTTGAGAGCAATTCAGACAGCAGTATCGTCCGCGAGGCTGTACTCACAGATAGCGGTACGGGCAAGTTCACCGGCGCGATCCTCACCGAGGGTCTTATAAGCGGTATGTACACCCTTACCTTCTCCGCTCAGGGTGCTTCTTACATCGCTCATTATTATACTCAGATCATGTTCATCGACGATATCGTCGGCAGCGTCACCACACCGCTTGACAGCTACTTCACGGGCGAGATGGTCACGATCTCCGGCAACGCGGGAGTCGGCAATACTCCCTATACCGGCACCATCGTTCTCGATCTCAACCTCTACCCGTATTACGGCTACAGACTGCCCGACGGCGCTGTGATCAACGGCGACGTTCCGGATAACTATGAACTATACTGGCGCGGTGAGAAGACCATATTCCTGACCGCTGATGAGAACGGTAACTTTACCTATTCGTTCAAGGCGACAAACGCCGACGCGGGCAGATGGAGCATCAATGCCTACGCGTTTGAGAAAGCCTTCGGCAGCGGCATCAGAGCGAGCGACATCACCATCTACGGAATGGAGACAAAGCCGACCGCGACTACCGTTACCGCGGCTAAGAATACCGATTTCAGCACGACAGTCAAGCTGTACAACAGCGCGTGGGACGGCACCTACGGCGGTCTTACAGGCATATCCGCGGTACTGCTCAACGGCAATGATTTTGACGGTATCACGGCGATCCTCGATTATTCTACCGTTAAGACTACTCTCGGCGCGGGCGAATCCTTCCCCGTGACTATCAACTTCTTTACCGATGAGGATTGCGCGGATAACGCCGAGTATGTGATCCAGTTCTCATCTATCGAGGGCGCGACTGCTACCGCTACGATCAAGCTGAGTATGAGACCCGGCGTCCCGAAGCTCTACGCGGATCAAAAGGCTGTCACAGCCGCGGCAAATCCCGGTTCTACCGTTACAAAGACCGTGACGGTCACCAACAAGGGTATCGCCACCATGAAGAATATCGCGGTAGAAAGCGGCGATCTCAGCTTCATCCGCGCGTCAGAGCCCTCAAAAACCACACTCGCTCCCGGCGAGAGCCTGACCTTTGAGATCGTGATGGCTCCGACAGCCTCGGTACAGTACGGCAAGTATCAGGATACCGTCACCGTGACGAACGGCGTGGTATCTCTCCCGATCCCCGTCGGTCTCGAGGTCACCGTGCTCGAATACGGTTCAGTTCAGTTCAAGGTGCGCGACGACTTCGGCGAGAGCGTCGCGGGCGCTGTCATCACTCTCTACGGACGCGATCCGTATGTACAGTATATCAACGGAAAAGAAACGATCTATTACCTCAACTATTCCGTAACAACGGATGAAAACGGCGTCGCTTCTCTAAGCGATAAGCCGATCGGAGTATATGATTTCACCGTTACGGCAAAGGGCAAGCAGACATACACCGGCGATCTTGATATCATGCCGATGACTCAGCCCGCTTTTGAGGAGATCGAGCTTATTACCAATCCCGTCGAGATAAGCTGGACGGTCACCGAGACGACCATCGTAGATGAATACGAGATCGAGCTCACCGTCGATCTTGGCGTTGTTATACCCGAGCCGAAGCTCGGATCATCGATGCCTTGGTTCACGATAGCCAAGAATATGCAGAGCGCCGCGGTGCTCGAGACAAAGATCGTCAACCACAGTCTGATCGACGTCATCGATGCGGTCGCTGTGATCGACGGCAACGTCAGCGGAATATCCGTTGTCGGCGGCGGCTATATCGGCACGATACCCGCTATGTCTAACGTTACCGTACAGCTCCTCGTCCAGCCGGGCTACTATGACCTGCCCACCTTCGGCGACGCTACAGCTGCGGACAAGGCCGCTCTGCGCGTTACCGGCAGTTATGTCAGCTTCGATCCCGATACCGGTCTGCCGGTCTATCCCGCAAAGACCACGAGCGTCAAGATCCCGATCTACAACCCCGGCAAGCAGAAGGTCAATATGGAGGTCATGATCGGAGACGGCGAGAAGAAGCAGAAGCTCGAGATCAATATGCCCGACGACAGCAGCTATGATGAGATGGATTATTTCATCTATCAGGAAGAGACCGGCGGCCGCATCAAGGACAAGGACAAGACCTCAGGTAACGTCTATGAAGTGGTCAAGCTCTCTCTGTCCCAGACAGCCTCGCTTGAGCGCCAGGCGTTCGACGCTGAGCTGAAGATCACCAACAATTATCCGGGTTACGACCTCGAGAGCCTTACCACCGAGGTTGTCATCCAATACACCGATCCCGAAACAAATGAAGTTTCGTTTATAACCGATAACGTATATATCATCCAGACCCAGGGCGCTGCAACATCGAGCGTCGCCTCCGGAGCGACCTACACCGGCAAGTGGAAGATCATTCCCGGCATCGGCATGGGCGGCGAGAGCGGCAGAAAGTATCAGGTATTCGCGCGCATCACCTATATGGTGAACGGCAAGCTTGTGACTACCGCTACCGACGCGGCCGAGATCGACGTCAAGCCTCAGCCAAGGCTCACGGTCGATTATTATCTGCCGCATAAGATCTATCCCAACTCGAGCTTCCGCTTGGGCGTATCCGTCACCAACGAGGGTACCGGTACCGCCAAGAACGTGATACTCGATTCAAGCCAGCTCGATATCGTGGCGAACACCTCAAATCTTCGCTCCGTATGGGAGATAGTCAGTTCCTCATTCGGCTCCTATAATCCCGGCTCGTTCCGACTTGTGCTCGGCGATATCCCGGGTGTGAACAACGGTCTTGCCGACGACGGCAGCGACCTGCCAAACATGGTATGGGGCTACTTTACCATCCTGTGGACTATGCCCGAGCTCGAAGAGGGTTATCTCAACGATGTTTACGGCGAGATAAGAGATTTCACCGCTACCATCACCCATAAGCCTTATGAGGGCGTTGAGCTCGATTCGCTGATCGACGCGGTCAACACCCATATCGTCGCGCGCGACAGTGTCAAGATCCTTGACGACAGCAGCGGCGAATATATCGATACGATGCAGGTCATCGTCGGCACAAACGGACTTCCCGAGTCCATCCGCAACACCGAGACCAACGTGAGTGTCGGAGTGTTCGTTCCCGAGGGTCTCAGCGGAGATAAGAGCGGGGCAGACGCGTATACCTTTACGGCTCCGATCACCTCTGCCGCTCTCAGCGATGATAATTCCGCTTTGAGACATCAGATACTTATGCTCGGCGAATCAGATGACTTTGCCGATAAGAATATCTCTGCGGTATATCGCTATACCTCAGCCGACTACAGCGGCGAGCCGACCTCGCTTTCGTTCTCCAATTACTGGAAGGACACCTATACCGTAGACGGCGAAGAAAAGGATCTGCTCTATGTAGTGGATGAGATACTCCGCGACGAAAACAGCAATATCCTGCCTCGTTATTACAAGGTTGTTTACGGCTCCGCTACCGCGATCACCGAGATCAAGACCAGCGGCATCACCTATATCGAGGATATGGGTAATCTCGTGCGCACCGCCGTGTTCTATGACACCGGCAGGTTCCACGATGAGGACGATACCGTTCCTCTCGGCGTACAGACCTCTGTTTACAACTCCGGTAAAAATCCCGAGAGCGTGATGGTCTACCTGTACCGCGCTCCCGTAGTAAGCGGCAAGACAGGCGCCTTTACCCTTGTGGATAAAAAGCCTATCACCGTTACCTCTTACAATATAGAGTTAGTATACTTCTATATCGACCTTTACGCGAACGCCGAGATGCCGGCGGGAGTTTATGAGTTCCGCGCGGGTACATCTGAGAACCCCGAGGACTACTCAGTCAGCGCTCAGACCGTTATTAACGCTCTGCCTACCGCTAACGCGGGCGTAGACTTCAACGCCGTCGTCAACAAGACGGTCGTATTCGACGCTTCCCGCAGCTATGATCCCGACGGTCAGATCAAGAGCTTTGTATGGGACTTCGGCGACGGTTCCTCCGGATGGGGCGTCGCTCCGACCCACATCTATACATCATCAGGTACCTATATCGCTTCTCTTACCGTCACCGATGATAACGGTACCGCCAACGCGCTGATCACCAAGGGTTATAACAAAGAAGGATCGCCCACAGATTCCTACGCGGTTCATAATGTTATGGTCACCGTCCGCGACGACAGACCCGACCTCATCATCGTTCCCGACGTTCTGTCATCCTCTATAGGAAAGGGACTTGAGATCACCATCGGCGGCAAGCCCGTATCAAAGACCAATACCGCTGACGAAGGCGAAGAGATCGAGATCTACGCGCGCGTAATGAACGACAAGCCTGAGAACCCCATTCCGTCGAGCTTTATCGTAAGCCTGTATAAGGACGATGTTTACCTCGGTTATCAGCGTATCTCATCGGTTTATGAGGCTACCTATAAGATAGGCTCACAGACCCGCACCGTCCAGTGCGCCGACGTCAAATTCACCGATATCGCGGCTGATAACCTGTCCCATGTTTACACAGTAAGGGCAAACGACGTATCAATCGCCTTTGATGAGGCGGATATGTTCAATAACCAGCGCAGCAGTATCGTATACGGCGCTTCGGGACGTACCGTATTCCCGAATGTCGGTATCACCGCTGTGACCTTCGAGGGCAGATCCATTAAAAACGGCGCTGTCGCGACAAAGAGCATGAATCTTGCATTCGGCAAAGCTATCTCCTTCGATATCACGCTCAAGAACTCAGGAACCGAAGCTACCGGCGAATTCCCGCTTACCGCTCGCGTGAACGGCAAGTGGGCGGCGAGCGAATTGGTTTCTTCGATCGCTCCCGGCAAGTCGGTAACGGTCACCCTGTCCTTTGTTCCCGACGGCGGTGATTCACAGCTTATCACCTTTACCGCTGACGGTCCTTATCCGCGCACCCTCGATTCCGACCGCTCGGATAACACCTGGACCTATAACGCGGGTACGATAACCCTTTCAAAAGCAGATCTGACAATAGACAACGTCAGCATCGCCACCGACGGTTCCGACGCCGTCATCACCGCGATCGTCACCAATATCGGCGCTGTCACGGCTGAGAACAGCTCTACCGTGACCTACTACGCCGACGAGAGGTATCTGGGTGCGACCCTGGTCGGCTCGATCATGGCAGGCGAATCCAAAGAAGTCAAGTTTATCTGGAAGAACTACGAGGCAACCGACAGGATCACCGCCGTCGCCGACGCGATGTCAGCAGTAGACGAGACGGATGAACTCAACAACACCTATACGGTTTCTTCCGACGGTGAGGGCAGTATAGTAGAGAGCCGCGCTATGCCGGCGATCACGGTCACTAAGATGACCACAAGCGGCTCGGCCGGATTCGGTGCGAATATGTCGACTGAGATCACTCTCAAGAACGTCGGCAGCGGTGAGTCCTCGGGCGCGTTCAAGGTATCGCTGTTTGCTCAGGGCATACTGGTCGGCGAGTCGGTCATCGACCGCTCGATCCTCCCCGGAGCGGTAGCTCAGACTACCGTGAACTGGATCGCAAACGTCCTGCCGACAGGCGAGTACAAGCTCACCGCGCTTGCCGATTCCGAGTACAATATCGTGATGTCCTCGCGCGCGGGTGTTAGAGCTGACGAAACCTTCACCGTATCTGACGGCATCAGCGTTTCTGTCGAAAGCGACGCCGCTTACCTGACTGAGAGCAGCGACAATAAGGTCAGGGTACGCGTCATCCGTTCCGACGGCAAGCCGAACACAGGCTCAGCCGAAGTCAAGGTGATGGTCGCCGATACCGCTATAGTTTCCACCGCGGTCTATGATCCTTCCACCGACCGCTATATCGCTCAGCTTGACCTTTCATCGGTACCGACGGGCGAGCGCGTTATCATCGCCTCAGCCTCGTTTGACGGCATGAGCGACGCGAGCAGTTTTACCTCAACGGTCGTTCCCGCAATCGGTGTGACGGTCAAAACCGATTCTTCGGTATATAAGACCGGAGATACAATGACCGTAAGCGGAACGGTAAAGGGTCTCTCCGCAGGTGAGAAGATAGATATCTCGATCATCGGGGATCAGATCTACAGATATACCGCTACTGTCAACAAGAGCGGCAGGTTCAGCCTTAAGATCGACCTCCCTGCGAACGCGGGCGGCGCTATGAGGGTCGAAGCCACCGTTAAAAACGCAGGCGCCAACCGTACGGCAAGCACTGATATCTATGTATACGGCGCGTACTTTGCTACGGTAAGCTCCGCTTCTGTTACAGCGGGCGATAAGACCTTTGTAATAGGCTCGGTCGAGAATATCGGTTATCTCGATATGCGCAGCGTCACCGTAAGCGCCTCATCAAGGAGCGCGGACGGTCAGAGCTCTGCCGTACCCACTGTAAGATTTATGTCAGGCGGTCACGCTTATGTTGTTACAGAGAAGAGCGTCAGCCTGCTTGAGGCTGTGACCGACGGCGTATCGGTCAACGGCAGAGGAATCGAATACAACTCGCTCGACTGCAAAATGCAGATCGACGCTGCCGATTGTACACCCGGCGATTATGAGATCGTTCTTACCGTTACCGCTTCTACAGACCGAGGAGAATACAGCCTTGATAAGCTCATCAGCGTCAGCGTTCTTGTGCCCAAGGCGCTCATGGATATCACAAATCTGAATTCCTTAGGAGCGGACGACGAGGGCGAGAACAAACTCGCGGTCAATACTTCCGCGGCTCCCGGCGAGATGAAGACCTTCACTTACCGCGTGGTCAACCTCGGAACGGGAAATCTGACAGGACTTACTGCAGAGCTGTTTGACAAAAACGGCAACTCGATCCCGTGGGCGAGCCTTGTTATGACAGGTGGCGTACCCTCTGAGGACGGACTTACAACCACAGTTTATCCCTATTACAAGGGTTATGATATCGGCACCGCAGAGGGAGCCGCGCGGATCGGCGTTACCTTCGCTCCGCAGGAGAACATAGCCGCGGGCAGGTACGATATGACCTTAACGATCAGTGCCGACGGCGTCGATACGGTCAACATCCCGATGACGGTCTATGTCTCAGCCCACTCGATCGGCACCAAGGTGATACAGGTCGTCACGACAGACGGCTCGATCGTCACCGACGGCAAGGTCACGCTTTACGGTCCCGTATCTTCCTCTTACAGCATCCAGCCGATCGATCCCAAGTCCTATACCGGCGATATCAGCGGAGCCGTAACGGTAGGCAGCAACCTGTCCCTCGGCGGCACGGTGCAATTCACCAATATCCCGTCCGGCACCTATAATGTCAGCGTTTCCGGCAACGGGATCAAAGCGGTAACAAAGCAGATCGAGGTTCTTCCGGTCATAGATCCTATCCCCGAGAAGATCGTTGTCGAGCAGCAGATGTTCATCATCACCTCATCCTCGTCTACCGAAAAAACTCTCGATTCCTATACCTCAAAGAACTCGGCGTATGACGACGCTATGTATAAGCTTCAGTTCAGCAGCGCGTTTGAGTCCGAGAAGCCCGATATCCTGCCCGACTACCCGATCGACGAGATAGAGATCGCCTATTATAACGGCAGGATCTCCAGCCGTCTGGCTATCATGAATACCGATATGGTGACCGGCAACGAGGCGCATAACGTGACAGACATCACGATACGTATCGACTCAAAGGATATCCCGGCTGAGTACATCAAATTCAAGACCGCGGACGGTCTGACCGATACCCTGAACGTCGGCACTCTCGCTCCGCAGGAGACCTTCGACTTCGTTTGGAATCTCGATCTTTCGGCGCTCTATATCGAGGCCGCTGTCGAAGAGGACGGCGTAAATTATACGCTCACGCTGCCCGAGGGCCTTGACTGGAACACATACTACTCTGCTTGGGACAGAGAGAATACCCGCATAGACGCGAGAGGTTATCTGACCAAGCATATGTATAACAAAGTATCCGTCTCAGCTGACGGCAGAGTGCTGACCGTCACACCGGCGGATACCGAGATCGGTGCACCTGACGGCAGAGTTCCGATCTATACCAAGGATGTACCTAAGCTCTATCGCTTCGACATCATAATCGAGGGCAGGAGCGCTCTCGAGTTTGCCGATACCGGTATGAGAACAAGGTCGGTCGAGATGAAGAAGCTCACCCGAACCATCCCCGTACAGGTCGACTTTATCCCCAACGGCTATTATCTGAATGATGAGAGCAGCAACACTATCTATACCACCGAGCGTTTGGAGGGCGCGTTCTCGACCGGCTCCAACGCGAACGCAAAGGTATACAGCAAGAAGTTCCTGAACAATTCCGGAACGACTTCAACTCCCGCTCAGTCCCCGCAGAAGAACGATGGCTTTGATATCGGCTTCAAGCAGGATATGGTCATGAGCGGTGAGCACTCAAGACTGACTGTCGGATTTGAGAACCCGAGCAGCGTTGAGACGATCGATGAGCTTTCGTTCAAGGTCATTATCTCCGATATGATGCCTGATGAGAACGGCAAGCTCGCTCCCGGCGCCGCACTCAAGAACTCCGAATTCTACGTTTCGCCTTCGATCGAGAAGGCAGTCGGCGTCAAGGGCTGGCAGGGTCTCAGCGAACAGCAGATCCTCGCTAAGTTCGCGACAAGCAACGGCATCGACGTCGGCACACTCCTCGCGAACGGTAGCTTTGGTCTTGTATTTGACCTCGAGCCGCTTTCTCAGCTTTACAGCAACGATATGTTCACTTATCTGATCGACAGCGGTTATATGACCGCCGACGAGGCGTCTAAGATCGCCGATCAGCTCAGAGAATCGGCAGGTACGAGCTATGCGTGGGTAGAATACAGCTTCAAGAGAGACGGCAGGACCTATACCGGCTCTACCGAGCCCGTCATGCAGAATGTTGAGCTTCCGGCTGATATCACCTCGTATGAAGAGATATTCACGCTCGACGATGAATCCGGCGTTTCCTATCTGGTCACAGTTCTCACTAACTCCGGATTGGGAGATTCCGGTGAGATCAGGATGACCGCGCCCGAGATCCCGTCTCTGAACGGCGAAAGACACAGACTGACCTCTTTCGCCTCCGGCAGCATGAATGACTTCCCCGGCGCCGATACATCCGCTCAGGAGCTTGCGAATTGGTACCTGAGCTGGGAGGATGATCCCGTGCCCGAGGAGATCGTTATCGATTCGATCAAAGCCGGAGAGAGTATCTACCTTATCTTCAGAATCAAGACGATCGGTCCCCATGACCCTGAACCTACCGATCCCATCAAACCTCATCCGATCGACCTTCCCAAACCGCCTAAGCAGAACTTCAAGCCGAAGATCATCATCGGCGGCAAGCCGGTCGAAAGCTGTGACCCCGACGCTCATGAGGATAACACAGCCGATCCGTCTAGGATCGCCGAGCTCCTTGATGAGATCTCCGAGAGCCTGTCTATCATGATGTACTCTACCGTCGGTGACTTCGGCACAAGGGTAGAGGACGCTTATACAAACGCCAAGATGATGCAGGCTGCAAAGGTCATCGTAGGCGTTCAGAAGTATCTGACCTATATCGGTACCGTCACGGCTAACCTTCTCGACTTCGCGGGCGGACACCTGACGCAGAAGCCCGAGCTCCCCGACGGCGAAGATGACGGCGACGGCAAGAAATCACTCGTAGATCAGCTGTTCACCGGTACATTGCTGCTCGGCGCGTTCTTCGACGCGACCGACGGCATCATCGGCAGCATCCAGCCCTTCATGGGAGCCATCAAGACCGGAATCGCCAAGAAGAGCCAGGTCGAGGGCAGCCTCAGACAGCTTGAGGGACTGGGCAGCATGAAGCCGCAGAAGCGGGTGAACGCTGAACTGACCGCCTCTCTCTCAGAGCTTGATGAAAAGCTCAGATCTCTCGCCAATATAGTAAACAGCAGCCTGTTCGTTTATGAAGAGCTGCTTAAAGAGGCGGGTGTCAGCGTCGTTAAGCTCGCTGATGCAGAGGCTAAGCTGAACAGTATCGTCAGCGACTGGGTCAACATCAATGTTGAGATAACGGCACAGTACGCCGATACTTTCGCTACGGTACACAGCCTGTACATGAAGGCTGTTTCCGACCAGGTAGCGGCAACGTCTGATTATTACAATTATAACGATGTTCAGAAAAAGCTCCTCAAGGCGTCCGACATCCTTACCGGTCTGGCTCTCGCCGTCGGTAATCTCGACGTCACAGTCGGTCTCGTCAAGGGTCATATAATGCTCAATCATCACCTGCGCGGTGATTATGAGCAGGACTTTGACAAGTACATCAAGGATCATAAGCTCGATGTTCCGTGGGAGGCCGTCAAGGCGGCATATGAGGACGAGGATATCAACGACAACTATCTTGCAAAGATATTCCCCAAGACGGCGGACGGCATCAGCAAGGTCAAGGATGTTTATGACGCTAAGGAGAGCTTCCGTTCTCTGAAGGATAAGGTCAAGAACTTCAGCACCGCGCTCGGCACCGCCTCAACACAGGGCACCTCCGCGGTACTCGCGGTACTCGGCAACGAGGGGCTGGAGCTCGCGAATGAGTTTGAACCGCTGCAGAAATACGCCGAGTTCATCACCAACACGATGAACCTCATCCAGCTCGCTAACGAGAAGGATGAAATGACCAAGGCGATGGGCGCGTTCGGCGACGCTACCCTCAAACTCAACTATCATACCTATGAAGCGGTTCGCAACGATAATTCTACAGGCCCGCTCACCAAGGATTCTCAGCTTGTCAAGGAGCTGATGACGCTTATAGAAGAAGCGATCGTCAAATCCAACGAGAAGGCGCCCGGCGCGTTCAAACCGCTGACCGCCTCCGACAAGGCAGACGTAGCCGCGTATCTCGTGAAGTATCTGAACGTCCAGCGCGCTAAGTACGATCGTGACGAGCGCACCGATTCCTTCTGGATGATCGCTCATGTCAGCGGCGTAATGGCGGCTCTCTTTGAGCAGGTCTATGTCGTTGCTATCACCGAGCAGGCGACGCCCGAGAAAATCCTTGAATATATGCAGAAATCCGACACGACCGACGCGAAGAAAGCGCTCGACAGCTATCTTGATAAGACGATCGCGAAGAAGATCTTCCGTGACGTCAGAAAAGAAGCCGCCGCAAAGATCGAATCGGCTAAGTCGATAGTCATGCATTACAGTGACAAGATAATCAAGAATTCATCATATCCCGCAAAGCAGATCGTCGCTTATCTCGACGAGCTGTCACAGAAACTGCAGGCGGCGGCGAACATCGACTGGCTCTCAACGCGTCGGTATAAGGACATCAACCTTTGGACCGTCCGTTCCGAGAGCGGCACGATGCTCAAGATAGATAAGAACTTCACTATGAGCTTCCGCGATTATATCAAGGCGATGCTGAACACCGACGTCATCAACGCCGAGAATTCGATGGTCGTTGTAGACTACTACACAGCGGCGATGTACGATCTGATCGTGCGCTCAGCTCTGATGGTTACGATACTCAGCCCCAACGCTATCTCATCGTCACTCGGCGCGTCAGCCGCGGCAACATGGGACAGCCTTGCCGATCAGGTATTCACCAAGCTTGACGACGCGTGGAAGCAGCGCTCGCTGCTCACAGCAATGTCGATAGCCGAACTGGCGCTCAACATGGGCTCCACCGTAATGAAAGAGGCAGAGATCGCGAACAAGATCTATGATCTGATCGCGGCGCTTGACAGAGCGGTCGTCTTTGACCCGCCGCTCGATACTGAGCTTATCACCTACTCGATAAAGGATGCAGTTATCCCCGACAACGCGGCGACGGGTACAGGCACCGTGCTTGTGACCTTCCGCAACGACGGCGACAAGACTGTCGCTGTCAGCCCGAGCGTATCCATCTATACCTCCGCCGGCATGGTCGCATCCGCGAACTTTGACACCGACAGTATACTGATCCCGGCAGGTCAGAGCGCTGATTTCATCGGTGAATTCACCGTCAGCCGTTCCGTACTGCTCGACAGCACCGGTTATTCCGCGGTGCTCAGCTACTCGGCAAGCGAGCCTGAGACGGTCTCCATCGCTACCGAACAGGGACCGTTCGTGATCCACTTCTTCGCAGGCTCCGAACGACAGATCGCGGCTATGCGCAACAAGGTCAGCGCCGGAACACTCGTATCCGGTTGGGTGACCGGTCAACAGACCCTCACCGGTTCGATCACCGTAAAACAGGGTCAGAGCCTCAGGATATTTGCCGCAGCTCCCGTAAACGGCAGGCTGTCTATAGAGCTTATCTCTCCGTCAGGCAAGAAGGTAGCCGCCGAATCCTTCATCAACGAAGGTGACTACGCGATCATCCGCAATTGTGAGGCGGGCTCCTATACCGTGAAGGTCACAACGCCAGAGGGCTTTGATAACAGGATCACGGTCGAGGGCGCGGTATCGTCCTTTGATAAGGCGATCACCGCCGTGCACGCCGAGTATGAGACGGTCGTCAACGGCAACAATGTTTCCGAGGACGGCAAAAACCACGGCACGATCAACTTCTCTGTCAGCGAGAGCGCGGGTATCAGCGCGGGCACTATCAGCGCGGCGCTCGATTTTGAGAGCGAGAAGCTCACCGCGTCTGTCGTCGGACTTGACGATATGACGCTTGACGCGGGCGGCGCTCTCAACGGCAGCTTTGATATCAAGGCTGATCCCGACACACCCGCCGGCGATTATACAGGTACACTCACGGTCACCTTTGACGCGGCGGTGTGCGATCCCGTATTCTTATCCTTCGCTTCATCCGGCTACGACGCCGATCACTGGAGCGTTGACGGCAACAAGATCATTTATACCGCTCAGGTCAAGGTCACGGTCGACCTGACCGTTCCCGACGCGCCCGATCTCGATATCACAGACGGCGAAAAGTCAGGTACCGTTCTTGTTACCGGTACAGCGCCCGGAGCCGCGTTCGTCATCCTGTACTATGAGGATGACTTTGAGGCTTTGGACGAAGACGGCAAACCCTTTACTTACACCTCAAAGAGCATCGCCGCCGTACTTGAACCCGACGCGGACGGCAGCTTCAGAGTTATCATTTCTAAGCCTCATCTGAGCGGAAGGATCTCGGCAGTTTCGGTCAACTCCGCGGGCGGCTTATCCGACGCCACGTCCGATGAGGTAGAGGGATATACCGAGCCCGATACTCATACCGAGACATACGCTGACGCCTTTACCTCGGTTCAGGCTACCCGGATCGAAGGCAGGAGAGACGTCACCGTCACCGTATTTGGCGCTCAGAGCACCGGCCTTACCATGACAGGCGAGATATTCTACCGAGTTATTGACAGCGAGCCGACCTCAGATTACGCGGTCAACGCTGACCTTGACATGACAGGCTGGATCAATGCCGGCGCGGTCTCGAGCTTCACCGTGAAGGACGTACGCGACGGTCAGTATATCGAGGTTCTCCAGATCGCGAGCGAAAACATCTATACGACAGATGATAACGGCAATCTTACCGTAACCGGCGTGAAACATACCGTGCTCAGACACGGCAGCGCGGCTGTACAGATCGGCGAGATCCCCGGATATACCGTTTCCGGCAAGCTGATCCCCGATAACGAAAAGGCGGATCTGAACAGCGCTGTATTCATTCTGACCGACACGGCTGACCGTACCGTCACCTATACCGCGACGGTAGAGGTCGTCGACGGCGTGACTACCTATTCGTTCACAGACGTCATAGCGGGAACCTATATCCTCAGCCTCGACGATACTTCCGAAAGGCTCGCTGCTGACAGCATGCTCATCACCGTAAGCGACGGCGATATATCCAAGGATATAGATGTTGTCCTGCTCAAGCTCCCGGGTGATATCAACGGCGACAAAGAGGTCAACGATCTCGATCTTGATCTTCTGTTCAAGTACCTTACCGACTGGAACGTCGAGGTCGATGAGACCGCCCTCGATATCAACGGTGACGGCAAGGTCAACAATAAGGATCTGACCCGTTTGTATCAGTATCTTCACGGCTCAGATGTCGAAATATTTTAAGAAGGAGGTTGCAAAATGAAGAAAATCATATGCTTTTTGCTCGCGGTTTTACTGCTTATACCGATTATGAACCAAATGACGGCTTCGGCCGCGGCAAATGATGGACCGACATTCGCAGTCTCCATGGAACAGGCGAGCAGGGGAGAGAAGGTAAGCGTTGCTATACGTATCGAAAACAACCCCGGAGTAGCCTCGATAAAGCTTAAAGCTAAGTTCGACAGCGGACTTGTGCTCAACAGTGTTACTTACAACAAGGCGCTGGGCGGAAGGTCTCAACAACCCGAGACCTTCACCAGCCCCGTGACGCTGAACTGGTTCAACGGTGAGGCGAATACCACTGGCGATATGATCTACGCTACCCTAAATTTTACGGTCTCAAAGAAAGCCTCCGTCGGTAAGCACACGGTCAGCATCACATATGATCAGGACGATGTGTATAATATAGATGAAGATAATATCCCGTTCAAAACGGTTAGCGGCGGCGTGAAGGTGACTATCCCCGTGACGGGTATAGCGCTGGATCAAACCCATGCGGTCGTGAAAACAGGCGACAAAACCTATACCTTAAATCCTGTTTTTACACCGACTAACGCTACTGATCAAAATGTCACATGGTCAAGCAGCGACGAGACGGTCGCGACAGTCGACGGCGGCGTGGTAACGCTCCTTAAAAAGGGCGAGACAGTCATCACCGTCAAGAGTAACGACGGCGGTTTTGACGCGTCCTGCGTTTTGGACGTCCAATGCTCACACCTTACTTGTGAAGAGGTCCCCGCCGAGCCTGCCACCTGTACCAAAACGGGACGCGAGGCTTATACAGTCTGCAAAGATTGCGGCGAGATTATCTCAGGCGGCGCACTGATCGACAAGCTCGCCCATACCCCCGCCGCTTCTGTCAGAGAGAACGTAGTTCCCGCTTCATGCACAAAAGCAGGCAGCTATGACAGAGTCGTTTATTGCAAAGTCTGCGGTGAGGAGATAAGCAGAACTCATAAAACCATTCCCGCTACCGGACATACCTACGGCGATCCCGAATGGATTTGGAACGGCTATGAAGAAGCGACTGCGGTATTCACCTGTGCCAAAGGCGACGATCATATCAGTATAAGCGCCGATATCACAATATCGATCACCAAGCGCCCTTCTCTTACTGAAGACGGAGAGCTTACCTATCGCGCCGCGGTTACCTTTGAGGGTAAAGCTTATACAAGTATCAAAACCGTTGTTTTGCCGAGGATGTATATTATCGGCGACGTTGACGACGACGGCGAGGCTACCGCGTTGGACGCTACTGTCATCCAGCGCTGCGCTACACTTATATATGTTCCTTATCCCGAGCAACAGCTTATGCGCGGCGACGTTGACGACGACGGCGAGCTTACGGCACTTGACGCTACATTCATCCAGCGCTACGCTACACATTTCCCTGTCCCGTACCCGATAGGCGAAACAGCTACACTCTGATCGATACATGAGTAAACAGGAGGTTGAGCCTTAACGTTCCGTAACAAAGCTCTCTCTTCCGTTTGAACAGGTCCGGTAAAACAGACAAAAAAGGCACCCCCTTATGGCAGTATGAAAGAGAACTACCATAAGGGGGTATTTGTATGCCCGCTCTGTTTGCCGTTATACGAGAGCGACCGATGGCTACGCGAAATGAGCACAAAGCGCTCTTTCTTGCACACATATCAAAACAGGCGTCATTAACTGATGATCATTAACGCCGAGAGTAAAAACGGCAGTGGATGGATTTTCAATCCACCCACTCCCATAAGGATAATGAAAAAGACGGTATCAAAAGATACCGCCTGATTTTAATGGTGGGAGAGGGTGGATTCGAACCACCGAAGTCACTGACAACAGATTTACAGTCTGCCCCCTTTGGCCACTCGGGAACTCTCCCATACTATGGAGCTGGTGGACGGACTCGAACCCCCGACCTGCTGATTACAAATCAGCTGCTCTACCAACTGAGCTACACCAGCACTTTTTCGTGCTCAAATATAATACCATATCGAATTGGTTTTGTCAACAGTTTTTATCAAAATCCGATTTTTGTTTTAAAATGAGAGAATATTTGATTTATAGGCGACTGTTAATAATACGCGCCTTGAACGGCAATGCTATTTACGGGGTGATACCGTGGAGCTTTACGCAAAATACAATTATGTAAAAAAGAAGTTGTTTTTATTATACGCCTTGAATATCGTCGATTGGATATGCACCCTCGCTCTTATCCGCACGGGCGATTTCTATGAGGCAAATCCTGTTATGAGCGGTTTGGTAGATAGCCTGCCTCTTGGCTTTTTGGTCAAGTGCGCACTTCCCGCAGTATTGGTATTTGTTATCATCAGGCTTATGAGCAAGCTCGATATCGGCGGCTTGTCTAAGGTGAGCGGCTTTACATCTGTTATCATCGCGTTCTATCTGGCGCTATGTATCAATCACTCGATAAACTTTGTTCTCTTCATTTTCGGCTAACCACTTGATAAAAGTTTCGAAAGCGTGTATAATACAACGGTAGCCGCTTATAGCGGCAAGATATCCGCCCGTGGCGCAGCTGGATAACGCAACGGATTCCGATTCCGGAGAACGGGAGTTCAAATCTCTTCGGGCGGGCCAATAAAAAGAGACCCGAAAGGGTCTTTTTTACTTTACAGAAAACTGATTGTTTCCGTGAAGAAAAAGGGTTTGTATGCCCGCTCAGTTTGCCGCTGAGCTGCAACAAGCGATGGCTATGCGAAATACGCGCAGAGCGCTATTTCTTGTTGCCAAAATATCCTTGCCGTGGTACACTAATGATAACAACGGGCTGAAAAACGATATTTGTTCAAACGATCCGGAGGTAATACGGTATGAATAGATCGTTAACAGTATTGGATATATCTGTTTTCGGCTTAGGACTGCTGATAACTTGTATTTTGCAATTGTTTATTGATTATAATTTTTCTTGCTATGCTTTAGAGCTGTTGTTGTTAGCCGTCTTGACTGCCTTTTGCTTTTTTGCATATTATATTTCAATATAAGAAATGAAAAAGTGCCCTTATTCAACCTACCGCGCAAAGGCAGACGCGCTTTTGTGCGGCTTTTCTTTTGTCCTTTGCACGGGCTGATACAGAGCCCCCTGTAAATGATCGACCTGTAACTTGATATATTTGCAAAAATATGATAAAATAAAATTCAAATTATGCGATTTTTATGTAACGGAGGTATTTGATGCGGCTTTATAAGCGGTTTACCGCTGTAGTTTTATGTATAGTTATCGCGGCTTTGTGCTTTGCTTCAGCCTCGGCTGCCGAGGCTCTCTCTCAGACCGGATCGGAAGCCTTGACCGCCGATGAATATGAGCTCCCCGCGATTACCGAGGGACAGAGCAACACCGAGATCTCATATATCGCTCCGACAGAGGCGGCCGTCCCTTCGACCATCCTCGGCGATATAGACTCCGATCTTGCCGTGACCATCGACGACGCTTATTATCTCAGGCTCCATTACGCGGGGTTTATCACCCTGCCGGATGACGCAGTGAAGCGTTCGGACGCCGATCTCGATAACAGCTTCTCTCTGATCGACGCGTCCTTTATCCAGGGATATTTGGCCGGGATCGAGACCGAGTGCTATCTCGGAATGGATATCAACAAAGCTAAGAATGCTAAAGCCGCTGCCGAGCAAAAGGAGAGAGAGCAGAAGATACTTGACGAGATTAATAGTTTTGAGCGCTCAAAGGGCGTCGATATCTCTGAGTTCAACGGCAACGTGGATATGAACAAGCTCAAGGCTCAGGGCTTTACATTTGTTATGATACGTCTGGGCTACGGCGATGATGAAAAAGACCAGGATGATAATATGTTTGAGACCAACGTCAAAAAGGCTGAGGCGGCAGGCCTTGACTGGGGAGCGTATATTTATTCATACGCTCTGAGCGCGAAAGAAGCAAAGAGCGAGGTCAGTCATACCTTAAGGCTCTTAAAGGGCAAGAAGCCTACTATGCCGATCGCCTTTGACTGGGAGGACGATAATTATAAGCAGCGCATGGGAATGCCCTCAAACTCCGTTCTGCGCGATATATGCAGCACCTATCTCTCGGGCATAAAGGCAGCCGGCTATTATCCTATTCTTTATACCGGCTACAGCTGGCTCAAGGGCGCCTTCAATCACCCGAGTATCATCGATACATACGATATCTGGTATGCTCAGTGGAACACCACCTGCGATTATACCGACAGACCGGTCGGTATGTGGCAGTACGGCGGAGAGGTCAACTATATAGACACTCCGTATATATCGGGTCTCAAGGGACCCTTTGACAAGGATTACTCCTACAAGAACTATCCCATGATAATCAAGGCCTACGGCTATAATAATCATACAGCCCTGCTCAGCGGCGGTCTCGCGTCTACCGCAGCCGCTCCAGATATGAGCGTATATGAAGCGTGTGAGAACCTTCCCGAGGGCTTGAACGGAGTTATGGGCGACTCGCTCAGGAACAGATAAACGACTTTTCGGCACGGCTTTTGTCGTGCCGTTTGTCATGTAAACTTTGTGAACAGTCCCTTTTATTTGTCCAAAAAACACAATTTTACCGTCTGAGATAAATTTTGCTTGTAGTAAGTTGAAGTATGTGGTAGAATATTTATGTATATGACTATGAATAATAAAAACGGAGCGAGTGTTATGGGAAAAGCAAAGACAGAGCGGCCGCCTGTCGCGCGCACGCTTAAATGGCAGGAAAGCTTTGAAAAAATAATCGTAAACATAATATCCGTACTGGTTTTCGTGGCGTTCGGCTTTGTCGCGATCATGAGCATTTTTCAGACAAGCGTTATCGATCCCGAGAAATACGTCAACGAGCATATCCTGTTTCAGCCCGATAACCTGCTGATAAACCTGCCGCTGACGGCGCTCTTCTTCATGGCTGTCATGGCGATGGCGAACAAGTATGATTTCTTCAAGAAGGTCAACATGACCTTTATGGAGATGGGGCTTGCGGCCTTTGTGATGTTCATCGGTCTTGTGTGGGTGCTGAAGGTCCAGTCCGTTCCCGCGGCCGACAGCGCGAATATCTTCTATTCCGCGACGGGAGCGGTCAAAAACGATTTCACCAACCTGCGCTCCAACGCTCAGTTTTATAATCACGCTTATTATCAGGATAATTCCTACTTCATGTTTTATCCGTTCCAGCTCGGCTTTGTATTCATCTGTGAGCTGATATACCGGCTTTTCGGCACAGAGAGCGCCTTGCCGCTTGAGATAATCAATGTTATCTGCGTCACGGCGGCGTATCTCGGTATAGCCAAGATATCAAAACAGCTCTTCAAGCGCCGTTCGGTAGAGTTCATAACCATCCTGCTTCTGATGGGCTGTCTGCAGCCGGTGCTGTTCACGACCTTTGCCTACGGCAACATCATGGGCATGGCGTTCGCCGTATGGGCGTGTTACTTCCTTATCAGATATCTTCAGGGTGAGAAGTGGACGCTCCTTATCCCGTCGGGCGTGCTTCTTGTACTCTCCACACTCGCTAAGTACAACAATATGATATACCTCGTGGCGTTTGTTATCGTGCTCATACTTCACGCTGTCAGGCAGAAGAAGTGGCAGAGCCTCGCGTTCATACTCGCTATCTGTATATGCACGGTAGGAGCCAGCAAGCTGATAATCATGTCATATGAGAACCGCTCGGGTCAGAAGTATACCTCCGGCGTTTCTCAGACGCTCTATCTCGATATCGGTCTGCAGGAGAGCTATATGGCACCCGGCTGGTATACCAATATCGGCATGAAGACCTTTATGGAGAGCGGCTTTGACAGTGATAAGGCCAACGCCAAGGCGAAGCAGGATATTGATACCCGCGTCAAGGCGCTTACCTCAAACCTCAACTACGGCGCCGATTTCTTCTCAAAGAAGATACTCAGCCAGTGGAACGAGCCGTCATACGAGAGCATATGGGTCAGCAAGGTCAAGTCTCATTACAACGGAGACCCCGACTCCATAGTCAAGAGCGTATATGACGGCGGCATGGGCAAGGTGCTCGATTTTTACTTCAATATATATATGCAGGCGCTGTTCTTGCTGTTCGCGGGCGGTATGCTCGTCCTGCTCGCCAAGGGCAGGATGAATTCGGCTAAGGTGCTGCTGCCGCTGGTGCTTTTAGGCGCGTTCGGATATCATCTCTTGTTTGAGGGCAAGAGCCAGTATATCCTGACATATATCATTCTTATGATACCCACTGCCGCGTGGGCGGCTGTAACGCTTATCGAGAGCAAGATAAATCTTCTCTCAAAAACCAAGGAGGATAATCATGATGAGAAATAAGGTGCTTTTGATTATTGTCGCGGTGATGATACTCGCCGCTGTATCGCTGACCGCTTGTCAGAATTCACAGCCCGCTCAGCAGACCGCTACCGAGGCTACAGAGCAGCTGGTAAAGGGCTCTGACGTCAGCAAGCCCGAGTGGACGCCTATCGCGATACCCGTATATCTCAAGGACAACAACTATGTCTACGCTACTCAAAAGGACTTTGAGTATTTCGCGTTCGTAGGCTCAAACGACGACGATTGCCAGCTCCTGTTCAAGCTCGGCGACAAGACTGCCGCTATGCTCAGAGAACAGAGCAAGGATAACCGCTATTATATCTCTATCGGTGAAGAAGAGATGCACATCGGCGACGTAACTCTTAACGAGGACTGCACCATCGCAACCCTGGACGGCAAGGGTCAGCAGCCCTATGATATCATGACAAAGCTCGCCACCCGTATCCGCGGCCTGTGATTTAAGACATAAATATAACGCTTCTGGAGCAGGATATGCCTCAGAAGCGTTTTTGCTTTTATACTTGGTATTATTCTTCTCTATAATCGTCTACGTCAAATTTTCTGTCCTTGTAGTAGCGGTCGATATCCTCGTCGGTTATCTCTCTTATCACTTTGCACGGAACTCCCGCCGCGACAGTCATAGGCGGTATATCCTTGGTCACTACCGAGCCCGAGCCTATAACACAGCCGTCGCCGATATTCACGCCCGGGTTGATGACCACGTTAGCGCCTATCCATACGTCGTTGCCTATGGTCACGGGCATAGCATACTCATATATGTATCTTGACAAGGGGTGTACGGGGTGCCCCGCGGTGGTTATACAGACGTTCGGACCTATAAGTACATAATCGCCTATCTTCACCTTAGCGCAGTCAAGTATGCTGAGGTTGTAGTTTGAATAAAAATCCTCTCCGATCTCGATATTGTAGCCGTAGTCGCACCTGAACGGCGGCTCAAAGTAATAGTTTTCCTTATGAGATCCGATGAGCTCATGTATAAGGGCGGCTGTCTTATCGGGATCATACTCCTCAGCTTCATTTATTTTCTTGCAAAGAATTTTAGCTTTGTTTCTTTCCTCGGGCAGACCCTCCGTGAAGGATTTATACGGCAGTCCGCTGAGCATTCTTTCCTTTTGCGTCATGATATCACCTCATGTCGGATTATACCAAACACCTGCTCTCAGGTCAAGAAAACCGTCATAATAAGGGCGATATTGAATTAAAGCGGGCAGTATAAAACAAAACACTTGCTTTTGTTTCAACCGTATGTTATAATAACTGTGTTCGCAAGCCGTCCATGGTATGGATAAGCGAGCGACAGGCCCTGTACGATTTCCGGGCATGAATCATGTCAGGCGCGGAAGTGAGCAGCATTAAGTGTTTTCGGAGATGCGATACAGTAAGTCTGTCGTTCACTTATACATACCGATCAGCCGTTTTGGCTGCGGCTTGCGTTTTGATTTAAGGAGGGATAGCCATGTATCAGGTATTATACCGTAAGTATCGGCCCGCGTCCTTTGACGACGTATACGGTCAGGATCACGTTACCGATACCCTGCGCAATGAGCTCAGGCTCGGCAGGGTACACCATGCTTATCTCTTTACGGGCTCGCGCGGAACGGGCAAGACCACCTGCGCCAAGATACTCGCAAAGGCTGTCAACTGCCTTGATCTGCGTGACGGCGACCCCTGCGGTCAGTGCGCCAACTGCCGCGGCATAGACAGCGGAGAGATACTCGACGTAGTTGAGATGGACGCCGCCTCGAACCGCGGTATAGACGATATCCGCGCCATCATCGACGAGGTAGCCTTTGCTCCCGCAAGGGGCAAATACCGAGTTTATATCGTCGACGAGGTCCATATGCTCTCCCGCGACGCGTGGAACGCCCTGCTGAAAACTCTTGAGGAGCCTCCTGCTCACGTCGTGTTCATCCTCGCTACCACCGAGGTCAACAAGATCCCCGAGACCATCCTCTCGCGCTGCCAGCGCTTTGATTTCCACCGTATAGGTCCCGCCGATATCTCACACAGATTGAATGAGATCGCCGCTAAAGAGGGCGTTACCCTCAGCGACGAGGCGGCTCTCCTGATATCCGTCATAGCCGACGGCGCTATGCGCGACGCTATCTCTCTTCTTGACCGCTGTATCGGCATCTCATCCGACGTCACCGCCGAGGTCGTCCGCTCAGCGGCGGGTCTGGCGGCTCAGGGTCATATTTTTGAGCTTGCCAACTGCGCTGTCAACAAGAATACCCGCAGGGCTCTCGAGATCGTCGACAGCCTTTATAAGGACAGCAAGGATATGGCTTCTCTGTGTGAGGAACTCCAGTCCCACTTCCGCTCGCTTATGCTTATCAAGACCGTTTCCAGACCTCGCGAGCTGGTCGTCATGAGCGACCGCGAGTTCGACGCTGCTGTCGCCGAGGCCGACTACCTCAGCCTTGCAGATATAATTTACTATATGGACGTCCTCTCACGCGCCCGCGCTTCTATGCGAGACAGCGTTTCTCCGAGGACAGAGCTCGAGATGGCTCTCGTCAGACTGTGCGCTCCCGAGCTCGATAAGACCGACGACGCGCTATTCTCACGCGTAGCGGCTCTCGAGAAGGCGGTCAAGCTGTTGTCCTCAGGCTCAGCTCCCTCGGCACCTGTCCTACAGTCTCAGCCTGTCGCTGAGATAAAGCCTGAGCCTCAGCCCGAGCGTAGGGAAGAGGCAAAGCCCGAAACGCCCGCTTTGAAGATATCAGCGGATACCCCAGCCGAAAGTCCCGAGACGGCAGAGACCCCCGAGCCTCAGCCCGAGGCGCAGAAGCCCTCAGAGCCGATACCCGAGCCTGAGAAAGCGCCCGAGCCCGAGATAACTCCCGAGCCGGATAGAGCGGCTGAACCCGCTCAGCCTCAGCACGGTTCACGCAGACAGAGCGTAGATATGGAGGCGCTCTATCACGCCGCCGTACCGTTTGAGCTGTGGCCTGATGTAGTGTCTAACCTCAGGCATTATTCAAGGGCGATATCAGCCGCATTTGAAGATACCAACGCCTATGTCAGCGGCGAGTATCTTTTGATAGAGACCAATCACGAGATAGCCTTTGAACTGCTTAAAAAATCCTCTCAGCGCGAGGAGATACGCAAGGCGGTGCAGGAGGTAACGGGCAGGGTCTATAAGCTCGGACCGTATAAGCTGCCTGAGAAGAAGACCAGCCGCGACGATGTGCTCAATGATTTTATAAATAAGCTCAAGGCCTCGGGCGTGAACGTCACCGAGGAATAAATAAAAAATAAACCTGAAAGGAAGATATAACATGAAAGCAAGATTACCCCAGGGATACGGCGGCGGTGGCGGTCAGAACCTCCAGCAGCTCGCCAGACAGGCTCAGAAGATGCAGGATCAGATGGAGGCGGCTACCGAGGAGCTGAACGCTAAGGAATACACCGCGAGCTCAGGCGGCGGCATGGTCACGGTCACCATCTCGGGCGAGCTTGAGGTCAAAAAGCTCGAGATCAGCCCCGAGGTTGTAGACCCCGAGGATATCGAGATGCTCCAGGATCTGGTCATAGCCGCGGTCAACGAGGCTGTACGCAACGCCAACACCGATAAGGAAGAGACCATGAACAAGATCTCAGGCGGTATGAACCTCGGCGGACTGGGCGGTCTGTTCTGATGGCTTCCTATAACGTAGCTCCGCTGCAGAGGCTTGTGGAGCAGTTTGAGCGCCTGCCCGGTATCGGCGGCAAGACCGCTCAGAGGCTGGCGTATTTCGTCTTGAATATGCCCGAGGACAGGGCGAGGGAATTCTCAGACGCCATCATGGACGCTCATAAGAAGATCCATCGCTGCAGGATATGCTGTAATTTCTCAGATCAGGAGCTGTGTCCTGTCTGCCGCAGCGAGACCCGCGACAAAACCACTATCTGTGTGGTAGAGACCCCCCGCGACGCTATCGCCATCGAGGGCACCAACGAGTATAAGGGCACCTATCATGTCCTGCACGGCGTTATCTCTCCGCTCAACGGTATCGGTCCCGACCAGCTCTGTGTCAAAGAGCTGCTCTCGCGTCTCAACAACGGCGAGGTGAATGAGGTCATCATGGCGACCAATCCTTCTGTAGAGGGCGAGGCTACCGCTATGTATATCTCTCGCCTTTTAAAGCCGCTGGGCATAAAGATCACGCGTCTCGCGTACGGTATACCCGTAGGCGGCGACCTTGAGTATACCGACTATGTTACTCTGGCTCGCGCGCTTGAAGGCAGGAGTGAGCTGTGATGGATAATATCAAGATCATCGCCAATAATAAAAAGGCATATCACGATTATTTCGTCCTCGAAAAGTACGAGGCGGGCATAGAGCTCGCGGGTACAGAGGTAAAATCCCTCAGACAGGGCAGGTGCAATCTCAAGGACAGCTGGTGCAGTATCGTCAAGGGCGAGCTTTTCGTCAACGGTATGCACATCAGCCCTTATGACCACGGCAATATCTGGGGCAAAGACCCAATGCGCGTCCGCAGACTGCTCATGCACAAGCGCGAGATCAATAAGCTGTTCGGTACCTTACAGCAGCAGGGCTTGTCGCTTATTCCTCTCTCAGCCTATTTCAAGGGCAGTATGGTTAAGCTCGAGCTCGGGCTGTGCAAGGGCAAGAAGCTCTATGATAAGCGCGAGGCTGCCGCTCAGAAGAGCGCTAAGCGCGATATCGACCGCGCCATGAAAGAGCAGAACAGATAATTGAATACTGATAACGAAAGTGAATAGTTTTATGAAACGCCAAGCGTTTTGTAGGCGGAAAGCGTAGCGCCGCATATCTGTCGGGTGCGGGTGTCCCGCTATACATTATTCATTTTTCATTATTATTTTTCACCGCAACGCGAGAGCGTTGCCCATATGGGGATGTAAAGGTTTCGACGGGGACGGCGAAGCTTGGTAAGCGAGTAGCGGCGGGGCACCGCTATAAAAGCTCCGACTTAAAAACAAACGACAACAATAAAGTTGCTTTAGCCGCTTAATGCGGCTCGTCTGCCCGTGAGTACCGCGGCACGGGACAAGGCGTCGACAGCGGTTTCTGTGAACAGCCCACGCCTTTAAGCTGTCACACATAAAAGGCTACCGAAGCGCGAAGCCTGTTATTGGGTGCCGCGTCGGGGGAACCCTAAAACAATAACTGCACTCGGAGAAAACCTTGCGGAACCGTTTTCGGACAGGGGTTCAATTCCCCTCATCTCCACCAATACAATCGATATCCGAACACTATTATATTTTTGTAAACGGTGTTGTCGGAGTCGTTATCATGCGAAAGGCGAGAGCGTGAGCTCTCGCCTTTAGTCGTCCTCTTCGATATCTTCGTTGAGCACTTTACGGTTTGCTTTTTCAATGGTTTCGGATATTTCGGCGAGATATTTCTCCTGTGCGGCGCGGATCTCGCTTATGTTGTTTTGAACGGTATCACGCAAAACGTGCGTTGCCGCTTGTCCGGGGTGGCGTGCATGGTATCCTACCACTATATCCTCATAGTGCATGAATGAGGTTGAGTTGATCTCGTGAGGTTTTGTGCCAAACTCTACCCACCACGGGCTTGTGTGCGAAGGCTGTTTGCCGCGCTTGCGTACCCTTTGCCATCCGTAAAAGCCAATTTGTAGCGTTGGCTGTCCGGTCTGCCTGTTTATCATCACCCACGAGGCTATATGATTTTTAAAGCGTTTTGTGCGGATCGGTACATTTTGACGGAGTTTCTTTCGGATAACCTTGCCGCTCTCGCGTAGAGCTGTTTTTGAGAGCCCTATGAGAGCTTTTTTTACTTCGTCGGATTTATCAACAAATTTTACATTATAAAGAGGCATAGTATCACCTTAGTTTCAAAATCTGGCAATTTTTGAAATTAACTATATGAAAAACGCCTGATTTCGAGGTTTAACAATCATATTTGAAAATAACGGATAGTCGAAGCGCCGCGTGTGTGTTGAGCTCCGCGGCGCTTTCTGTATGTTAATTTAAGGAGGGCTGATTAGTAACCGCCGAGTAAAGCTTTCCATGTGAGAGCTCCGACAATGCTATCGGCGGTGAGCTTGTTCGCGGTCTGGTATGCCTTGACCGCGTAGGCGGTGTTGACGCCAAAGGCGCCGTCGATTGAGAGAGCCTTGCCGTCTTTGCCCTTATAGCCGAGGGCGTTAAGGATACGCTGAACGGTCTTGATCTGAACGGCGGGGTTGGTATATCCGGAGGCGGCGAGGTAATTAAGGGTTACCACGGCATAGGTACCCGATTTACTCGCGGCACTCGCACCGAGGAGCGCTTTCCACGTTGCCGACCCGACAATGCCGTCGGCACTAAGCTTCTGATCTGCCTGATATGCCTTAACCGCATAGGCTGTGTTGGAGCCAAAGGCGCCGTCGACCGCGAGAGCCTTGCCGTCTTTGCCCTTATAGCCGAGAACGTTAAGGATCCGCTGAACGGTTTTAACCTGTGCTGCTACGTTGGAATAGACCGAGGAGGCGAGATATGCGAGCTTAACAGTACAAGACGCACCGCTCGGTGATATGGGTGTCGAGGTAGTTGTCGAAGAGCTTTCGCCGTCGAATTTCGGGCGGCCGTATCCGTCTATGTAGCTGCTGCCGAGGCTGTATGTGTGCCGGATAACCTGATCGGAGGAGTTGCCTTCAATCGTGCCGACGGTGGTCGAGGTCACATACTCAACGATACCGGTATGCACGATCTCGCCATTCTGTTTAAAGAATACCTGGTCGCCGGGCTGAGGGGTCTTATAGTATCTGCCCTGTGCCTTGTAGTATCCCGCGGAATACGGACAGGCCGCGCCGAGTGCTCCTATCTGACACTCCATAGCCTGAGCCGCCTTTGCGTCCTTGCCGCAAAGCATATAGAAAAGCCAGTCAACAAAACAGTCGCACCATGCGTATCCGTTTTTATTGCCGTTGTAATATCCGGCGGCAGCAAGGTCACGGGCATATTTGTTCCAGTTTCCGGAGCCGGAGTTTGCGGTCTTACTATCGAGCTGAGAGTTGCTTGCCTTTTCATGGTAGCCGAGCTCGGCTACGGCGAGCGCAATAAGCGCTTTTGCTGTTTTTGCCATAGAGTTACTCCTCCTCTCTATAGCGCGTGCCGTGCTCGTCGGTATCGTCGTCACCTTCCGATACTTCCGGCAGACCCTTGATCGACATAAGAAGCGAAAGGATACCCGAGAGCGCGGCCGTAGACGCAACCGCTCCCCAGTTAACGTCTCCGAGACACGCGGCTACGCCGATCGCGGCGATCGCGCTCTGCGCCACGGTCTTAATAGCACGTACTCCTGCCGCTTTGAGCCATTTTACAAATTTGCTTTCTGATTTCATAATATCATCCTTTCTTCTCGAGGTCGTCTATCCTGTGATTGGCGACCACAATTTTTTCATCAACGACAGCGTTATGCTGTTCAAGCTCATATACTCGCTCGATCAGGTTGTTGTGTTTATCCATCTTCTTCTCGAGCTGCTCGATGCGCTGAGCCTGCAAAGCGTCGCGTTTATCGAGCTCAGCGAGAACAGTGCTGTGCTGAGCCTTCGACTGTACTACCGCTACAATTATAGCCGCTGCCGCTCCGAACATACCTGAGATCAGAGCGGTCAGTATCGGCACATAGATCTCCATGTTAATCACCGCCTATATGATCCCGTAACGCTTCAGCAGCTGTTCGACCTCGGGATTTTTGATAAGCTTCTTCTGCTGACCCTGATTAAGGCTGTCATATATCAGCTGCAAAGCTGACTTTGTATCTCCCTTTGTCTTATCAACATTCTGTTTTAGCTTCTCTTTGCTAATCATCGGTCTCAACTCCTAACTCGTTAAGCATTGACAGTGTGTCGGCTACGGTAAGGTCGCCTGTATCTCCCTCAATCGGGATATCTGTTTCTACGTACTCGCGCGGATAATCTGCGGGGTCGATAGCTTCGGAATATTGATTACCGCTTTCGTTTTCAATATAAACATTCTTGTCGGAATACTTTTTAGTGAATTTTTTACCGCCAACGGTTAAATTCTTTGTAATAATCATGTTGTTCCCCATTCTTAAGGTAATTCATCTATACTCTTGATACGTCCATCCGCATAGATGGCTGACCAATTAGTCGCTGTTGAATACCATGCAAGGTCAGAGTTTTTAACGTACACAATCGTTTGAGTCGGTATAGCGTCTTCACCAATTAAAGTCGCTCTTTCTTCCAAAATTAAGGTTGTTAAATCTGTACAGCCAGCAAATGCGAAGCGGTTTATGGTAGTTACTTTTGGAAGGAGTATCTTTGCTAATGAAGTGCACTCTCGAAACGCGGATGTATAAATGGTTATTGCACTCGGTATAGATATGTTTGAGAGAGCTGTGCAGTTGTAAAAAGCACCTGCTCCGACACTTGCAGCCTTAGGGAACGAGCCACTTGTTAGATTTGCCCAAGAATAAAAGACATAGTTTCCAATCCGCGTAGCCTCAGATACTATCTCAGTAAGGTTTCTTGAAACGATACCATTCAAAGCCGCTTTGCTTGCATCCTCAACCGCAACCGTCACCGCAATATACCCATCTGCGTTATCGTCCTCGGCTGAGTATGTACCGTTCTCGGTAATCTGCTTAGTGATAAGGGTCGGTGACGGCGCGGCTCCGACTGTCACACTTGATAATCCGATATTCGGAGCGGTCGGAGTGACCACTTGCTGTTGAGCGGTCGGAGTGACCGTTTTTGTTTCAAGCGGCGTTGCGTTGACGGTAACATTCGATAAACCGTCATATCCACTATCGGGGGTTACAGATTGCTGTGACGTTGTCGGCGTTACCGTTTTCGATTGCAGAACAGGCGTACTCCGAATACTCGCTATCGTATCGGCCAGATTAGCGCTGTTTTCAGTCGCTGGCAAGGTAGCGCCTTTGGCTTCGGCTTCGTCATAGGCAGCGGCGATATTGGTATTTATTCTTTCAATTTGACTTGCTATACTCATATCACACCTCCGACAGCGCTGTTTCGATGTTGCCGATCATGGTGTTGATTTGGTCACTATCATAATAATTTTCGACCAATAGCTCTTTCATTCTTGCTATGGTTGGGAACATTATGCGTTCATAAGGGCCTGGTTCCAAACTCATTGAAAAATCATCAGACAGAATAGATGCCGTAAGCAACGGAGAACTCCAATGACACGTATAACGTACTGTCGAATTTGAAATATAAAATGTTACATTTTTACATTCATACACGTAACGGGCACTGTCCTTGCCGCTGCCGACATACTGACCAGCTCTAACTTTGTCATTTGCATAAAAACGCGGAAGCGGCACAGCTGTTTGAATACCGCCGATGTCGTAAGGTTTAAAATTTTCACTTTCTTCCATCGTAGGCGGGATATTAGGCGGGTCTAGCACGAAGTCAATAACATTATCAGAATTGTATAAAGCTTGCCAAATAAGTTCTTTATATACTCCACCTGCGGGTCTCGACCCTGAGAATACACATATTTTTTTAAGGGTAAGAGAACTCGGATCTTTATAAATCCAAATATCTCCTTCTTTAAAAGCAAAATCCTTACTACTCGTCACCCACGGCGGTCTTTGTGTGGAAGTATATATTTTTGAAATACTATTGTCGATATATTCTGTGTCATAAAAGCCCTGACCGCCTTTGATGACGCCCTTATGATTGACAGTATCACCATATAGCTGACCGCTCGGCATAGCCTCGATCTCTTCGGCGGTCGGATCGATCGGGATAAGGGACATCTTGCCGGTAGCAACAGTCCGTGCGGTTTCTATTGCTGTGTTTGCGCTATCAACAGCTGCTTCGGCTCTCTCTGAGGCTGCCTCAGCGGTCGCGGTCGCCTGTTCGGCTTCGCCGAGAGCTTCAACAAGGGCATTGTATTCGTCTGAGCTCTCGGGAGCGTCCTTGTCATAGGCTCCCTTTTGTACGTCAATGTAGAAGGTTTGAGAGGAGAGAAGCGTTGAACCTTTGTACAAACCTATCTCCGCTACGGCGGTACCGGCAGCGGTGAGAGCTTGAGCGGTGAGTACGACGGTTATCTTGCCCGAAGATATCTCTGCATTATTGATAACGGTTGTACCGTCGTTCTTAGTCATCTGTAGGCGAGCCGTAACGTCGGTATCGATCGTATACGGTGAGCCGTTGTTGAGCGGCGTTATTTCTATCTTGCGGGTATCCTTATCGTATTGTTTTGCAAAAACAGTCGCTTGAGTTGCGTTCTGTGCAAAATCAAGAGCTATACTTTGGATGATTTCCATGTATTATTCCTCGCTTTCGGTCGGTGTACGCTCCTGAACAGTCTGATCCTGCTCGGACGGCTCCGGTGGATGTATCAATTTGAGTGTTTCCTCATACAGCTTGAGCGCCTCTTCATACTCAGCGGAGAATTCTGCCGCTTTCTGAGCGCGTACCTCAGCGAGAAGATCAAGGAGGATACCCTCAATGAGATACGCGGGTAAGGCAGTCTCGTTGATAGCGTGGGTAAGAGCATTGTGCATAATAGTTCGTGCTCTCTCTAAAATAAGCATTAAAGATTGTTTTGCAAAAACAGTCGCTTGAGTTGCGTTCTGTGCAAAATCAAGAGCTATACTTTGGATGATTTCCATGTATTATTCCTCGCTTTCGGTCGGTGTACGCTCCTGAACAGTCTGATCCTGCTCGGACGGCTCCGGTGGATGTATCAATTTGAGTGTTTCCTCATACAGCTTGAGCGCCTCTTCATACTCAGCGGAGAATTCTGCCGCTTTCTGAGCGCGTACCTCAGCGAGAAGATCAAGGAGGATACCCTCAATGAGATACGCGGGTAAGGCAGTCTCGTTGATAGCGTGGGTAAGAGCATTGTGCATAATAGTTCGTGCTCTCTCTAAAATAAGCATTAAAGATTGTTTCATTCTGTTGTTTCCTCCTTATCATCACTTTTAGGACTAAGTGATAAAGTCACTGTTGCGGTTGTGTTAACCGCTTTTTCGCCGGGGTCTTTATCAATTATAGGCAATAAGTCCATTATGCACCTCACACCCAATATCCTACAATAATACCGTTTGATACCCTGAGCTTTGTCTCTGTGACAGATCCGCCGCTGACTTCTGTTACAATAGGGATATCACCTGTGTATCCGCTGTAATTGTTTCCGCTGTATGCAACATTCACACCGTCAAGATATACGTTCTTGATAGTGTTGTTGTGACCGTATAGGTCACATCCGAGATGTAAGCCGTACTCTGTGTAGATCGAGTTTGCTCTCGAAAAACAAAGCATAGTGGTATAGCTGCTTGCGGTTGAGGAGGCTTTTTGAGCAAAAGCCATATACTTACCGCTTGCCTCGAGATCAAAAACCAATCCCTTATGTGAGTCGTTGCCGGTCCATTGATTTGTACCAATCTTTCCGACATAGTAATCATCCCTGTAGAAGTGATTACCGCTATCATTAAATTTGGCACGTAGCTTATGATTTGATAATGTGGAGTCGTATATCCTGAGTTCTCCCGCTTCAAACTCAATATACTTGCTGATATTGTTCCATGCTATTTTTACGGAATTGACATTCTGCTCGATCCTCGTTCCGATCTCGTTAATTCCGACTTTCTGACTGACCTCTGATCTTATAGAGGTAGCTGTCTGAGATATTTCGCTCTGCATTTCGGTGGTGGTGGAGTAGTCGGTGCTGAGCGTAGTCTCTACGGCCGAGATAGCCGAGCGGAGTTCGCCGTCGGCGGCTTGAAATTCCTGCTGTAAAGTCGAGGCTGAGCCATTTATTTCGTCGGTGATCGTCTGCTTGAACGCCGACGAGATCGCGTTTGCTGATACGGTCCCCGCTCGGAGGAGCTCGCCGTTGAGTTTTCCGGCGGCAATAAAGTCCGCTACGATCTTTCCGTCGTAGGTTATAGCTGTCGAATATTCACCGTCGTAGCCGCGCGAGGAGTGACCGAGACCGCCGCTGTTCCACCGCCAGACGTTGTCTGCTTGCTCTATATCGCCGCCGCTCTGAGCGTCGAGAATGAGTATCTCTTGCGGGTGCTCAGAGGGATTAAGCACGACATATCCGCCGCTCTGTCCGGTGATTGCCGCGGTAGCGTGAGCGATAGCGTTTTCTATCTCAATCGTGGCTTGGCTCTTATTCTGAGCAACGCGGGATACTATATTCTTTATTTCCGAGGTCTGCTTGTTTACTGTATCAGCAAAATTGCTCTTTGCGTCGCCGACCGTAACGCTGTCATACTGCTCGGTGAGCACGTTATAAACGGTCTTGATTACCTTTGCGGTCGCGTTGATCCCGAGCTTTGAAAACTTGACCGTTACAGTATCGCATAGCCTTACGCGTTCTAGCGGGGCTATGTTCTTATAATCGACGGTATCCGCAAGATTGACAAAGGATACCGTAATATTCACTTTTGGAGTTGTTAGATCGTGATTTGCTATATATCTGTTGGCGAGCGCCCGTAGCTTCACCTCAGTGGGTACCTCGCCGTCGTCAAACTCGTTTGAACAATCATACCTAAAAGCGCGATAGTGACCGAGGCTCGGCGCGTTTGGGAGTGTGAGCACCCTTTCGGTGAGATATACATATACATCCTCGCTGTTTCCGTCGCCGTCGTCGCGGGTATATACCGCATACGGCATGATATGGGTGTAGCACTCAGAGATATTGCGCTCCTGCTTTATATCGGTAAGGTTCTTACCATACTCGATACTTACGCCGTTATCTGCGCCGCGGTGGGCGTGGAGCTTGATAGTGAAATTATCAAATTCATACTCGCCGCCCCATACGTCGAGGATCGAGCCCTCTTGCCCGCCGAGAAGTCCGCGCACCGAGGGCGGCTCCTTGATCTTGGTACCGTTGAGTGTGGCAATATCCGACCATGCCGAGAACGGATGATTGAGCGGGGTTTCCCCAAGCGCTCTGTTGATAGCGACAAGCGGAGTTGTACCTTCGCACGAAAAGCCCGCGAGAGGCAGTCCGTTGAGATCATATGAGATATGTTCTCCGTAAAACGTGACTATACCATTGATAGGCTTAGTGCTCCTATATACACGGAACAGCTGAGGATCGCTTGTATCGTTCGTCTTAGCCTTGATTATCGCGTCCTCAATCATGCTGAAATAGCGCCCGGTTATAGGGTATTGCAACGTAAGTTCATAGGGTCCGTTGCGTTCTTCAGCTACAGTCGCTTTGATTGTATCTGTTAATAATCCGATACCGTTATGTGTGAAATCGGTTTCGGTTTTTTCATAAAGTACCGGTATCATATCGTTCTCCACCTCGGGATGATCTCAATGCGAGTTACCGATGCGTTTCTTGAAATGAAATTATCACCGGGGACAAGCTCGGGAAAGCCGTCGGATACCATTTTATTGTTGAGCGCGGTTGTTCCTTTATAGCACTCTCGAATTTCTGAGTCTATCTCAATGTACTCGTCTACGTCGTTGAAACGGTATGTTTTACCGTTAACGTGGAGCTGTAGATTACCGGATCCATATAGCTTAATATACGGCTCGCAAGAATACGCCTCGGGGTTGTTGATGTGCGCTGATGTTTCTATACCTATAGAATTATCTCCGCTCTTGGCGTATTTGTAAGGCTTGCAGTTAAAAATAATATCAAGCGTCCCGCACTGTCGGAGCTCTTGCTCGATATTGACCTCGCCCGAATACGAGGCGAGACGGTAATAATCAGGATCGTAGCTATCCCACAATTTGAAGTATCCGGGCTCACTGAGAAGCCACTTGTTTATAGCTCGGGAAAGTTCTTCAAAGGCGTATGCCGTGGTGTTTACAAGCTCAAGCTTGTACGGTATTGATACGTTCTTGTAACGCCCGTTATCTATAATCAGATCGCCGCTGCGTCCTGCAACGGGTATATAGCTGAGATCGCGAGCGGCGCCCTTGTAGACGCCTTTTTCTTTGATGTAAAGCCCGTAATAGCGAGAGTTGGTACCTTTGTAATAGAGATACGGCAGTGTTTCCATTATCCGAATACCACTCCTTTACGCTTGATTTTATCCTCGATCATTTCGAGAATGTCGTCTATGAAATCATTGAGCTCGTCGGGATCCTTACCGTTGAGGTTTTCTATAACGATAGAGCGCTCACCAAGCTGTATGATAATAGTAATTGAACCGTCGGCGTTTTCCATCTGACCGGCTACTGCGGGCTTTCTTTGCTGTTCATACTCCGCGTATTCTTCGCTCTCGCTCGCCGTGAGGACGCGCTCGCCCTTGTGGAGAAGCGCCGGGTAATCGTCGTACGGAACATATTCCATACCTATACGGAGCCTCGGTAACTGTACATTACCGATATGATCTATCTCTACACCCGACCAACCGAGCGCCCAGTTGATACCGTCGATCAGTCCGTTTACGATCCATATTACGCCGTTGATAACGCCCTCAAGGATAGACGGTATCAGGTTGAGTATGCCTTTGAATATGCCGACAATTCCGTTCCATACTCGCGTCCAGTCGCCGGTGAATACACCCGCCAAGAAGTCGATAACTCCGCGGAGAACGTCTTTCACCGACCCGAATACGCCTATAATGGCCTCGAATGCAACCGAAAATGCGCCGCTCAATACTCCCGCAACGCCCTCGAAAGCGGACTGAAGCACCGGAAGGAGCGTATCGATCAGGAGCTGAATAAACTCGCATATAGGCGGTAAGAGTAGCTCGAGGAGCTTGAACAGCGGTTGCAAGATAGTTGATAAAAGATCGAGAATAGGTTGAAGGATCGGTAAGAGGGCATTAAGGAGAGACGATATGATCGGCAATACCGACTCCGCGAGCATGGTCAGCATAGGTGCTATAGCTTCGACGAGCTGTAAAACTACGGGGAGGATCGCTTCGACAAGCTGCTGAAATACCGGCATGAGTGCCTCTATTATCTTTTGAAGTACAGGTAAAAGAACCTGTACGATTTGAATAACGATCGGTAGGATCGTTACCAAGAAATTGAACAGAGGCGGTATTATTGTGTTGATAGCTTCCTCGACAATTGGCGTTAGACCTTGAATAAATCCCTGTATTTGCGGCATATTCTCTTGAATTAAGTCCGCGAATTTCTGTACAACAGGAATAACAGCGCCGCCGAGTGAGTTTAAAATGCCGCCGAAAGAACGCTTGAGCGTATCCATTGTATCGGTGAACTTGACGCCCGCGTCGACTGTTTCGTCCGACATAACCATACCGAGATCATGCGCCTTCTGCTTAAGCGCCTCTACGCTTTCGGCAGATTGATTGAGCAAGGGCGCCATTTCGGTTCCTGCCTTGCCAAAAAGCTGAGTAGCGAGCCGAGCTCTTTCGGTCTCGTTCTCTACGCTCTGGAGAGCGGCAACAGTCTCATTAAAGACTTCCTCTTGCGATCGGAGAGAACCGTCGGCGTTTGTTACTGCTATGCCGAGCGTTTTAAATGCGTCGGCAGATTTGCCGATACCGCTCTTTGCGGAGTCCATTTGAGCCGTGAGCGTTTTAACGCCTGTTTGGAGCTTGGATATATCCATGCCGTTTTGTGACAGGACATAGTCCCACTCTTGATAGGCTGTACGGGATATGCCTATCTTTTGGCTCATCTTATCGATCTCGTCAGCCGTGGCGGAGGTATCCTTCGCCATTTTCATGGCTGCGCCGCCGAGAGTGCTTGCGGCGCCGACTACCGCGGTGCCGACCGCGACGGCGCCCTTTGCAATAGTGCCGAACGCTTTGCCGACCTTAGAGCCCGAGCCTTCCGCTTTTTGAGTTGTAGTGTCAATAGCTTTGTTCGCGTTGGTGTTGTCTATCAGCACCTCGCCGAAAAGCGAAAAAATGCTCGCCATAGATTACTCCTTATAGGCTGTCGCGTTTAACAATCGGCATAAATTCCGCCATGATCTCCTCGGCGGATCTCTTCTTACTCGGTTTAGTTTTCGTTTCGGAGGAGGGTTCATCGGAGCTTAGGCTCTTTTGCATAAACTCTTGATACTCCATAGGTTGTTGCTTACCGAGTTTCGCAACAATGTAGTGAACAAACCATAGCTTTGTAAGCTCTTTTCTTTCCTCCGCCTCCTGCTTTCGTTTTTCTTCCGCTACGGCAAAATCGAGGAGCTCCCCGAGAAAAGAGAGGGGCAAGTCCTCGATCACCTCCCAGTCGTAATACTTATGCAGTAAACTTAGGCACCGGGCGCGGCTTTCTTGCGTAGCGCTGACTTGAAAAAACCGATGATAGCCTCGTCTTTGGCAATCTCACCGATGACCTCAAGAGCGTCGAGGTTCTCAGCCTCTTCGATACTCATGTTCTTATATGCCGCTACGAGTGGTACGATATCGTCAGCAATCTTGCCGAGCTGAGGCGTGATAGCGGTTAAGACCTCCATTCCGAGGATCCCGATCTTCTCCTTGTTGAGCTGTTCGGTCGCTGCTTTGCCATTATCAAAAATATCTACCTCTTTGAGCGTTTCAATAACGGGCTTGAGATCGATTTTACCCACGATTTTCATTAAATGCGGGATTGTACTAATTCTTAACATAGTTGGTTCCTCCTTAAATCCTTAAATCTTATGTAAGCGTGTTCTCGACGGGCTGCGCGGTAAAGCTCTGCACGGCAATACCGTTCTTACCCTTGAGGGTGCCCACGGTATACGCTACTGTGATTGTTTTTCCCGCCGCAAGTCCACTCACTGCGAGCTCGATCGTCTTTGCGTCGGTGCCGTTGAGCGCCGCTCCGTTGATCTGTTTTTCAACATCTGACTGAACGACAGTAAAGTCGTTCTGCGTTAATCCGACACTTGAAAGCTCCTCGTTGAATGTGATCGTGAGAACTGACGAGCTTTTTGTCTTAGCAGAAACGAAGATCGGAGCGGCGTACGAGGTGACGTCCTTAACCTCCCAAAGCTCGCCGTCGAGGTCGTCTTTGCTGTAGTGAGCTGTAAACTCGAGAGCAAGTTCGCCCTCGGCTTTCTGTACCGCCTTTGCGGTAAAGCCGGTTTCGTGCAATGCCTTGTAGATCGTGATCTTCTTGTACTTGCCGCCGATAGTCTTACAGAACATAGTCACATTTTCGATGTAACTGTCTGAGGTAACTACGCCGGTGCGCGGGTTGCGGATTGTCTTGCCGTCGTCGTCCGCGATCACGCAGTTAGGAATTGCGAGCGCAAGGTTTTCCTGCGACATATCGAGGGTAGTTACCTTGAGAGTCGCGCCCTGCTCCTCGATCGCCTGTAAATCCGTCTTGCCATGGCGTCCGTCAAACTCGATATCGCGCACGGTAACGGTCGCGGCAAACTCACCGCCGCCGCGTGTGGGCGCAAGCAAGCGCTGGGTAGGCAAGCCGTAATTGAGGAAGATCAAGCCCTCGTCAATCTGAATTGACTCGACCTGCTTAGTTGTGAGATTTTTTACCATGATTTCCTCCTAAAAGTAGAAAATTCTTGCCGAGAGCGAGAGCTTGCGGTGAGCAAGGTCGTACTCGCTGTCGGTTAAACTGTTTTGATTATCAAAGCCGATATGTAGCCCGAATTGACCGGCTACATATATGACCTCTCCCTCAAGCTCGTTGCGGAGCGTATCACAAAGCCCCTCGAGTGCCTCGGTGGTGCCCTGCGCTTTCTCGTCGCCCCAAAGGTCGATATAGAAAGAGGTCAAGTCGCCCGACTCCTCGAGCGTGATGATGTTGATACCGTTTATCACGGCATACGGATACTCCGCGGCTTTCGAGGGCGCCTCCTCGTAGTACGTCGGGAGTATCTTGTTGACGCGATCCGTTAGAGCGGAGATAACCGCCTTTGTGTTTACCATAGCCGCCTCCTATCCGTCGGAAACGAGCGATATACATATCAGCTCGAGACACTCGTTTTTGACGGGATACGAGCGCAAGATACGGTACATAACGCCGTCATATTCAAGGTGCGTTTCGCGGTTGTAGTCTGCGGCGCGGATTTCCACGCAAAGCTCCGGGCGGTAGCCCTGTGCACTCGCTTGGTAAAACTCGTTGCGCTTGACGCCTTTCTCATTGAGAAAAACCTCTTGCTTTTCGTACACCTTGTACGGCTTACGGAGGCTGTCGAGCTTCTCTACCTCGTTGCAAAGATAGCCTATATCTCGAAAAAGCATATCTCTATCCCTCCTCCGCTACGGTGTAGTCTTTGGAGAGCATGAGGTGCTTTTTGATCGTCATATAGGCGGCGCGGTACTTCTCGGCGTCAGCATTATCAAGTCCAAACTCCGCTTTAACGTAGGTTGCGATCGCTCGCTTTATGAGCATATCGCCCTCGTCGTTTACTTTATCGGCAAGGATACCGCCTAATAGGAGATCGGCGCGAGCCTCTCCTATTAGGTCGGATATCTCGTTGTCAAAGCGGGTATGCTTGATACGGAGGCGGTCGCGTATATCCTTGATGAATTGATGGGATATTCCGACCATACGTTACCTCCCGATTACGCGGTAGCCTTTACGAGCTTAACGAAAGCCTCGGTAGCCTGCACCTTGCCGTCGAACATAGCACACCCGAGGAAGTCGTAGGAGTTCTCGCGCACGACAAAATCGGAAGTAACGGTAACGTCCTCCGGCATATTGCCGACATAGCCAAGGAAGAAGTCGCCGAGAATAGCCTCGTGGAGCGTGAGCCTGTCATCAAAGTTGACGGGATAGCCCATAATGCGATACTTGCCGGTCGCGGGATCGTAGGTAACGATATTGTCCTTGCTGTTGTCCATGAGCGGGTGAATATCCGTGAAGAAAGTCTGTTTCTTCATGTACCACTCCGCGCCGTCGTCATAGCCGCCGTTGAGTAAGCCGACAAGCGTCTTGATGTTTGCGGCTGTTGGAGAGGCGCTCACCGCAACGGTGACGGAGTTCGTGGCGTTCCATGTGATCGCATTAACGCCCTGCGCTTCGTTGGTGCCGGTGCCGTTAAAAATCAAAGCGGAGATTTTCTCGGCGACCTTTCTGCCGACCTTGCGAGCGAGCCAGTCCTCGAAAGCGTCGATTGTCATTTTCTCGACCGACTTGGAGATCGTGACGAGCTTCGTCACTTCGTAGCCGGAGAGAACGACGGCGATAATGGTGTCTGCGTCGCCGGTGATCGGCGCGCCCTCGGTGTGTGTTTTCGCATCGACGGTGGTACCCTCGGCGGGGATTTTCACGCCGCCCGGTACACGGAGGAGGTCGATTTTATCGAGCATAGGACAATACTGGTGCACCTTCTCGATGATCTTGTTGCGAGTGGTGGTAGGTACCGCCTTGCCCGCGGAGCCGTCGGCGGTGGTGATAGTTCTCTGCTCGGCGGCATTGAGTTCGAGGTTTCTCATATTCTTGAGCCACGCGCTACGATACTCGGGCGTATCCACAATATTGCGGCTATCCTCTCCGCCTCCGGCGGGAGGAGTTGCGCCCGGTACTTCTCCGGTGATCGGGTTAGGTGTGGCAGCGCGGGTCTCGACGGAGCCGGCGTTGATACCGGCGGCGATCTGAGAGCGGTGCTCGATCTGTGCGAGTTCTGTTTCGAGGGAGCGAGCCTCGGTCTCGAGGTCCTTGATCTGATCCTCGGTGAGAGCTTCGTCGCTCTCGAGCTTAGCGCGGATCTCTGCCATACGGGTGAGAATTTCTTTCTTTCTTTTCATAACGATTTACACTCCTTTGTTGGAAATTTCATAAGTTTTTAATGCTAAAGCTAAACGACGACGGCGGAGAGAGCTTTGCTCCAAAGCCTTAAACTCTTTCGCGTGCTCCGCGCTGAAAAAGTCCCTTGCTGTCGTGAGGCTTGTATCGTTATAGGCGGGGAAGTCCACCGCCGAAACGTCGTATAATTTCTTGATCTTGAGGATCGTGCGGGTATGCGTCTCGCGGTCATAACTGCACTCGCGTGCGATAAACGAAAAGCTCATTTTATCGACGCGCCCCTTGCATACGTCGCGGTGGAGGTTCTTGTGTCTCTCGTCCTCGGCGTCGAGGTCTGCCTCGATAGATACGCCCATCGGTGTAATCTCATAGCGGAGGGAGCCGTTACGAGTACGGGCGTACACGGTACCGTCGTTCATGCCGTGATTGCAGTTGAGGATAAAGTCGCTCATATCGCACCCGTCGAGAGCGCCCGGCGCGATCACTTCCTTGTATTCGATACCGTCCTTTTCCCACAAAACGGTAGGACGGTTGAAGACGATCGCTACGCCGCGGAGCGTGAGCTTGTCGTCTTGTTCATTTTGAGCGGTATCAAAGCCGCCAAAACTGCGATATTCTCTTTTATCGGGGGTAAAAGGCATTGTTACTCCTCCTCGGTGTTGTTCTCTGTCCCGTCCTCGGGCGGGTTATCCTCGGGCGGGTTGTTGCCCTCCCCGAGCTGATATTCGTCTGCTTTTGCGGCGTTGACCATGTTCAAGGTCTGCACCCTTCGCTTGCCCTCCTCGCCGCCGAGCGGAGCCATGCCGTAAAGCACTCGCACGTCGTCGACGGTGATCGCGCCGATATCCGCAAGGAATTTTAGTGCGGCGGTCTTTTCGGAGATTTTCGTGTTTTGCAGAGTGGAGCCCTCAAAAACGATCATGTTACCATAACCGAGCTCGCGCCCGGTGAAGTCGGCGGACGTAAACGCCTGTGTAAGCTGTTCAAAAAACGGCTTGAGCTCACTGTTGTAGTACGCCTCCGCCTGTTCCGGCGTCTCTTTGTTTTGGATAATCGCGTCGTTTGTGCCGAAATAGTCGTAAATCTCGCCCTTGATATACGCGAGCTGTCCCGATGGTATCGGCGTTTGCTTATCTTGTATGTGGGTGTACTTTCTCTTTTGGTCGGTGACAATAACGCCGGAGCCGTTATTGTCTATCGTGAGGTTGTCCTCAATAAATTTATCGCGCTGTAATTTGACGTCCTCGTCCTTTGATAAGGCGGTTACTTCCAAAATGCCGCGTATGACCGCTACGAGCTCGGCGAATTTCGCCATGCTTTGATTAAACTTGTTCGCAGTTTCGAGCACCGGCTTGATCGGGCGGTTATTCTCGCCGAAAATGTCGTTATTGTTGAAGTGTGACCCTATATGTATCAAGTCGGTGTACGGACATACATACTTGTTACCGTTCGCAAATGTCATACGGACGTATAGCTCGCCCTGCGCTTCTAAGAGCTCGACTGAGTTCGCGTTGATGTTGTAGTAAGCCTCGATCTCGAGGGTGTCGGGGCTCCATACGGGATATACAAAGGCGTTGTGGTATAGTTTGTACTGCGTGGCGATCCGGTAAAAGAATTTGTACGCCGTAGTGTAGGGGTTAGGCTGTATTTGCAAGAGCCGGTTGTGTTTGCTATCCGCTACGTTGATGATCGTATCACCGCTACGTCGGATATGCCGCGGCTGTACCAAAGCCGCCCGGCGGGCAAAGGCGTCGATCGCCGCCTGCACGGTGTTTACCTCGTAGGCGTTGCCCGAAAAAGGCGTGAAGGAGCTCTGCCATGTATTGAGTAGCTTGTAGTATCCCTGCGTCGCTACATTTTCGGTTTTCTTGCCGAATATCTTATCGAAAAGTCCCATGTTATACTCCTACGCAGTACATAAAGTCATTAAAGAATTTCACATAGATTACCCATGCGTTGAGCAACGATACCATGCCGTCGATACGCCTCTTTTCGGTGATCTTGACGGGCTGGATATTGTTGACTCCGCTCTTTTTAACGGCGGTATTGCTCAGGCACCATGCGAGTATCGGGTTGTTATTGTAGTTGACGATCTTATCGGTGAGCGCCGCGCCGAGCTCGCGCATAGGCTGTGACCATGTGAATGGTCCCTGAGCGACGGGTTCCATATCAAAGCTGTTTGCTTTCATTTCGTCTACCCAATAGCCCGCGAGCGCCCGGTCATAACCGACCTTAAAGGCGTCGATCTTGTACTCCTCGCGCATTTGCACAAACCATGCCGTTACCTGAGAGAAATCAACGCGAGCGCCGGTGCATATCGTGAGTAGCCCACGCTCCGCCCACACTTTGTAGGGGGCTTCTTGGGTGTTCTTCTCGGCGAGCTTGTCAATCTTCGCTTGAGGTAAGAAATAATGCTGCACGATATAAACCGTCGTGTCGCCGCGCTTGCGGATCAGCAGCGTAGCGCAGGTGAGGTCTGTTGTGGCTGATAGGTCGCAACCTCCGATCGCGTATGTATTGAAAACATCCGCCATATCAAAAGTCGCGAGATTTCTGATCTGATTAAAAGAGAGCCAGACGGTGCTTTCGCTTTCGCGGATATTGAAGTCTTTACAAAGAACGGTCGGTAAAAAGCCGGGGTCGTCTTTCGCTTGCTGTACAAATTTTGCGAGCGTTTCCCATTTCTTGATCGTTCCGAGTCCGGGGTTGGCTTTGATCCACATTTGCGGATTAGTCCACTCCTCGCGGGCGTCAAGCTCGTACAAAATCGGGAGGAAGTCGTCGACCTCGAGCTCGCCGTCGGCGATCCTGCACGCGTACTCGTACATATTGTCAAATATGCACTCGCGCACGGTGCCCGCGGTGGTTATCATCACGACAAGAGGCTGATTTCGGCTTGACGTCGATTGCTTCATTACGTCGTAAAGGTTGCGGTCGCGGATCGCGTGGAGCTCGTCTATGATAACGGCGTGAGAGTTCAAGCCGTCGAGTGTGTTAGAGTCGGAGGCGAGCGCCTCGAATTTCGAGGAGGTAGCCTCAAAGTAAAGGTCGTTGCGGCGCTTGCGGATTACGGCGCGGAGCTCCGGCGACTGTTTGACCATGTTGTGAGCTTCGGTGAGCACCTTGCTCGCTTGGTCTTTCTTGGTAGCGACGCTGTATATCTCAGCGGCGCCCTCGTAGTCCGCTACGAGGAGATATAAGCCGATACCGGCGAGGAGCGTACTTTTGCCGTTCTTTCGTCCGACCAAAAACATAGTTTCGCGAAAGCGGCGAAAGCCTGTCTCCTTATTGATGAAGCCGAAAAGGGCTTGAATAAATGCTTTTTGAAAAAGCTCTAACTGTATCGGTGCGCCGAGAACACCTTGCGACTGTCGGCAAAACGTCTCGATAAATGCGATCGGGCGCTCGCCGATCTCCTCGTCAAAGTAATACGGAGCGTCAGAGTTGCTCATTTCCGCTACGAGGCGCTTGTATACCGCCATCACGCGGTGGGAGGTTAAAATCTCGCCGCTGTGGATCTTATCGCAGTATTCTCGGACGTAGTTCATGCGGTTTTCGTCGGCTTCTTAGGTTTGGTGACAAACTTCATAAGCGCGGAGCCCGCTGTCTCGGCTGCGGCGGGCGGTAGAGCCTCGCTCAGTTGCTTAATGGTGGCGTTGTAGTTCTTCACCATGCTGTTGTACTGTTGCAAGAGGGGGTGTGCCCTTTCAATCTCATAATCGCCCTGCTGCATTGATACGATAAGCCCCTCGGCGGTGAGCTTCTCCTCCATTTCGGAGAGAAAAATCGCCATGTTTGCCGCCCGAACAAATAACTTTTCGTTAACTTTCTTCCAGTTATCAGGCATTTCTTTAAAGAGTTTTTTTAATCTTTTCAACTCTTTGTCTTTTTCGCTTATATTTGTTTTTTCCATACTATGCCTCCCAAAATTTCCCAAAAGGGAGGGGGTTATACGCGCCTCGGAGGGTTAGAAAAGTGACTTAGCGGCGGTTCATATTTTTGAAGTCACAGTTTTGTGACCCGGGGGGTATTCTCAGCGCTTGCGCTGTCCTCGGCGCTCTCCTCGTCGTTCAGATACACGGCTATCGCAACGGTATTGATCGCTGTCAGGACAAGCGAGCCGCCGTCCGCGAGATTAAGCAATACTGTTCCTGCCTGATCGAGAGCCTCAGCGATCACCGCGTCAAAGTTCTCTTTCTCCGATACGACGTCGATATCAAATGTGCCCTGCTGTGTGTAGATAACGAGCTTATATTCCTTCTGCTCCATAGTGAGCCTCCTGTTCTATGAGATTGCCGTCGCTGTCAAAGACGAGCCCCTCCGCTGTCGGTGGTACCTCGCCATGTTCTATCGCGTGGCACTCCCTGCATAACAGCTCGAGGTTGTCCTCGCCCAGCGCGATAGATAGATCGTTGATGTTCTCGGGCGATAGATGTATCTTGTGGTGTACGATCTCGCCCGGTCTGCCGCACCGCACACATAAGCCCATATCTCGGGTGAAGATATACGCCCGCATACGGCGCCATGCTGTGGATAGGTAAAAGTCCTTTGCAAAAGCCCTCATATTTCACCAAACAAAAAAGAGGAGCTCCCGTAGGAGTTCCTCTCGTAGTTATCTATGCTATAATTCTAACACCGCAAAAAGCAAATTTCTATACGGCATTTTTTCGATTTTTAAATCGAGGCAAGCGCGGGCGAGCCGTAGTATAGCAAAGCAAAAGCCGCTACTGCCTTGTTTCTCTTGGCGTAGATCGTCGAGTTTGAGTATATCTCCATGCTCTGCATGATCTCCTCTTTTGGTTTCTTTTCGACGTACCACAATAAGACGAGCCGCCGTAGCTCGTCGGGTAACTGCTCTATGATCGCCCGTATCTCTTCAAGGTCGGAGCGTGTCTTGTCTATGCACCGGGCGCACTCCGACAAGGAGAGCGCCTCCGTGAGTGTCTTGTTGATGTACCGCGTATCCACAAAGGGCTTGTCAAAATCAATCTCTGCGCTCCCGCGCGGCGAGCCCTCCGACAATAACCGCTCTTTACGGTGCTCGAGGTTTGCGAGGCTCCGCTCAAGGTCGGGCACTGATGATAAAACTTGCTCCGCCGCTTTAAAATAATTCATAACTTAACGCCCTCTTTATGTTCTTCTTTCTGTCTCGCTTTTTTCTCGCATATTTTGCGAGGTGCTTAACTCTGTTGGTGAGTTTCTTGTTTCTGCGCTGTTCATTGATACCGAGGAGCTTCGAAAAAGACTTTATTCCCTGTACAGTTGCATTGATTGTTATGCTTAAACTCTTAAGTGCCTCGACCGCCTCGGACGTATTCAATCCGCTCAAGAAAGATACATCATGCTCAATTTTTACGGGCTTTCCGTCGCACAGCAACACTCTATCGTTTTTTTCGACCGGCATTTTTAATCCTCCTGTTCCTTTGTAGCCGCAAGGTGACATAATAGCCGCCGTTGACCTGATTGTAAAAAGGCTTTATATCCGTGAGGGTAAAGCCCTCGTATGTACGCTCGATTTCCGCTTTATTATCCATACCCGAATAATTCCACTCTCGCACCTGATATTGAGGGAGCTGCCCGGTACGCTCGCTCTCTACGGGCTTGCTCAGATTGCGCGACGCGCACCACCTTTTACCGAGTATTGGTTCCTTAACGAGATATATTGCAATACCCGTGATACCCTGATCGTTGAATTGCAGAGGCTTCGCGGAGGTATATCCGCGCCCCCAAATATCCGCGAGCTCGGTTATATCCATACCACCGCTCATTACAATATGGTGATGAAGTCGCCCGCTCCGCTTGCCGATCTCGGTTACAAAGACATATTTCAAGGCGGGTAAGCCGCGCTTTGCGCGTGCGTACTTTACGCGACGGATGAAGTTTTGACACTCCTTTTGTGCCTCCTCTGGGGAGTTCGGGTAGTGATCCGCGTCGTATGTGAGGTCAAAGCGTATATCATGCTTTGTAAAATTCGTGTTGAGCAAGCGTATCAACTTACGCTCTGCGTTACGCTGATTGAGTCGCTTTTGCACGTCCGAGGTCGGCTTTGCTTTTTTTGAGCGCCCGTGCTGTTTTTTATAAACGGGGTAAATATCGACCTCGAGATAGTCTCCGCAAAGGTATCTTTTCTCTCTGTATAAGCACCGCATAAATCAAGCCTCCGTTATCGAGGGGCTTGCGCCGCCCCTCTTTCTCCGTGGAATTATGGAAATATGGAAAACTCGGAGAGTTTACCACATTCCCACAATCCCACAAAGAAATTCACCCGCTATCATTTCAGATCATTTGATTGAGTCGGGTATTGTGTGGATCATGTATAGAGCGGATCACCCTGCGAGTTTTCGTCGCTGAGTTATTATCCCATTACGAGGAAGAAAAAGAGCTCCCGCTCCGTTTACCAAAATTTGACAATATGCCGCTTTTGCTGTATAATATAGATGTTTTAATACATAGGCATATTGCTTGACCTTGCCGGGCGTTGGAGGCTCGACAAGGTCTTTTTCTATACTATTATAAATAGTGCCAACTCATAGGCGCTCGGGTGAGATCGAGCCTACTGAGCGGTAACGGTTCCTTGAAGCGGATCGGGTTGCTCACGCACCACGCATAGACATCCTTACCGTTGGCGTACTGCTTGAGCTCCTCGGGCTTCAAGCAAGCGCCGTCCGCGAGCGTCTCTCCCCATATATCCATGACGGGAGTCTCGAGCTCGCACGCGGTAAAGGTGATCGTGTTGCTCATTTTGCAAGCGCCTACGATCGCGCCCGCGCCGCCGCCGTTCTGAGTCTCGTAGAGTAATACGAGATAGGGGAGATTTTCTTTTTTAGGCTTGTTCTTCCTAAACTCGTATATTTTCTTTCCCGCAAGGATATTGTCGGAGTGTTGTTTGTGGATTGATAAAATGATGATATTGCTCATAGTTTTAATACCTCTCTCCAATCTATTGCCTGACCGCATATTTCGCAGTATCTCGGGTTAAAATCGTGACCGTTTCGTACTCTAAATAGTCGTTTCCCGCACCCCGGGCAATAATAATGTATGGGATCATTCCGCGCTAAGAGTTTAAGTGGATTTGTCGCCATTTCGGGAGGCTGTGGTGTTTGCTTATCCTCGAGGTCGGCGAGCTTATTCATAGCGAGCTTGTACTTGTCCATAAGCTCGCGCTTTGCGTCCTCCTCGTTGGTAGCCTCTATTATTAGCGCGGCTCCCTGCGGAGTGCGTATTGTTAGCCTGTTGCTCATGTTGTCCTCCGTGTAGCTTATGTTTTCGAGGGAAGTATCCCCCGAGCCCCCTCTCAGGATATTTTGAGGAGGCGGGAGCCGCAGTTCGAGTACCAGTTCGACGCGTTCGTGTAGTACACACACGACAAACCGCAGCACGCGAGCGAGTAGTTGCACCTCGCGCCCGCGAGCATAACGGGGTAGCCGGTATAACGGAAAACGTAATTGCAAAAATAGGTATCGCAATCGTCGTTATCCACGGTAGCGATCGGCATAAACAAAAACGGGTTGTCGGGATCCCACCCGTAGGCGGCGATCTCGTTGCTTTCGGGATTTGCAAAGGAAAGAGGCTTTTTGCCGTCGGGCTTTTCGGAAAAGTTTGCGGGATCAACGGTAACATAGTCGTGCTCGCCCTCGCTTGTCATATAGATACCGTCGACCATTTCCCACATATTGCCGATAAAGTCCTCGATATAGTGATACCTCATTTGCTCATATTCCGGCTCGTAGCCGCTCGGAGTCGTCATTCCGTCGGTACCGCCGCAAGGTCTCAGCGAGCACCCGCTCTTGTTGCCTGAGTTATATATTCTACCTGTTGTTATCGAGCGCGAGTCCTTTGTCGCAAACTCGATCCACCATAAAAGCATGAGGACGTTGCGGTGATAGAGGTCGATCGGGATATACCCGGCGCCGGTACTAAAGGCAAGGTCTCGGAATTGTTCGCGTGTACGGTTGCCCGCTCGCTTTACGCCCGATACGGAGCGCATTTTATCCGCGTCAATAGATGCGCCATAACACCCATACATAAACGGGGCGACTCTGTACCAATTTCCGCCGCCGGAGGGCTGAGCGCTGACCGCTACGTCGGTAATTGCTCCCGCTTCGGTGGTACCGATACGGAAATACATTTCCGGGAAAGACACAAACTTACCCGCGTCGTCGTCTACGACCTCCGCCACGTTCCACGGGAAAACGTCGTTAAAATCGGAGGTGATCGCTCCGGAGGAGCGGTCGATATCAAAACTCATTCCTACCGCGTCGTCGGTGCGAGTGAGCGCCGTACTTTTGTCTGTTAGTCCTGATACACCATAGATCGGCGTGGCGATTTCCTTTCCTTTGCTACCCCCGATCCAGTCCTCGAGTGAGGATTGACAATAGATCGGCGTGGCGATTTCCTTTCCTTTGCTACCCCCGATCCAGTCCTCGAGTGAGGATTGACAATCGTCGCACAAGTCAATAAATCTTCTGGTTGCGGTATTGATGATGTTGTACGCTCTGTTTTCTTCGCCGTCTTTCGGATAGTCATAGAAAGAGCCGCACTTATCACATTTTTTAGCGTCTGCCATAATTTGCCTCCTTAAATTCTTTATACTTTGTGAGCACCTTATCGGTGTATGCTGTTGTGTGTATGCCCTCCTCCCATAAGGTGGAGGAGCCGTAGTCGCCCATGTTGTACGCCATGAGCACCCGGGCGGGTTCGTCGTACTTTGCGGCGTAGCCTCCGAGGAGATAAACGCCGCCGCGTATGTTCTGATACGGGTCGGTTATATCCGTTATCTTGAGCTTGTCCGAAAGCTCCGGGAGAGCAGCTTCGTTGATCTGCATGAGACCGTAATCGCCCGTATCGCTGAGAGCTTCGGTATCAAAAGCGGACTCTGTATACATGACAGCCATTGCAAACTCAAATTCTATGCCGCTGAGCTGGCATATATAATAGGTATACTCTTGCAGATCTTCCGGGAGCTTGCAGTCGATCGGTGAGAATACCTCGAGCTTGATACCGTCCTCAGTAGGCTCAGTCGCCGCCGCTTCGGCGGTGCTGTTGACTGCAACGGCGAGGGCAGCTACGAGAAGCGTTACCGCCATAATAGCCGCTACGGCGATATATAATATCTGTCTGATCTTCGGAGCTTTATCGCGTAGTTTTCTGTATGTTCTGTACTTCATGCGCTTTTCTCCTCCATAATGATGTGCTGTGGCTCGGCATATGTGACCGATCGCCCGCAACGGTCCTCTAATACCGCTACGGGCTTGAATGTATCGTTGATCTTCCTCATGGTTACCGCAAGCACCCGATTATATGTAATATCACAGTATGTTTTCGGCGGGGTAGCTTTGAGGATCACCGGGCACCCGGCGGCTTTAGCCTGTTGTAATTCCGCTACGGTCATTAAGTATCCTCCTCAAGTATCTTCTCCGGTACTCGTCTCGCCATGCTAAGCAAGCTGTCGTGATACATGGCGTCGTCTGGTTTGTCGTAATGAGTTGAGAGCGTGTCTATATCCGAGTATGTCGGGCATATCTTTATATATGCCTCCCCGTTCGGGTGTCGGGCGGTAATCCTTTTCATGATCTCCGCCCGCCTCTGTGTTTCCAGTCGGGGTATTTACGCTCCATACGGTGTTCTTTGATCGCGGCATATATAAAGATCACGGCTATATAGACGCCTACGGCGGCGATATTACCCGCGAAAAAGAGTAAAAGTATTTTCCACCACGCCATACGCTTACCTCCTTATCGTGATATTATTCGTCTTGATACCTGCGGCGTTTAGTCTTTCTCGTGTCTCCATAAGTTCTTTCTTAAAAAACAGTTGTCTTGCTACTGCAACTCCGTCCTCTCCGTACAGTACCTTTGCGTAAGCTCGTGGATCATACCTCAGCCCTTCTTGAAATCGATCGGTGACAATGCGCTCTAATTCGATGCCGTCCATTAGTGGATTGAGAAGGACAAAAAGAATATGTGCCGTCGTTTTTCCGCCTCCTCTTGAAATCTCGATGAATAGCGGCGTACTTTGACCATCAAAAATATAGCGTATTTGCCACTTTCGCAGAATTATTCCGAGAGCGTTATTAACTCTCTTTACTACCTTGCGCCGGCGGTAGTATTCTAAAAAGCGCCGCAATACGTTTTTGTTGTGCTTGTATGTAAAAGGTGCTTTGTCGCGTAGGCACCGGCTGAGCAATTCCTTGATTGCTTCGTTTTTGCTCATATAAGGCGCTCCTTCCTTTTGACGTATATAACAATTCCCGTCCTTTTAGCCGGCTCAGAATACGCCTCAAAGCTGTCCTCGACCTCATATGCTCCGTAGCGGCACTCGATCGCGCCGAGCCTGTCGCCTAAGAACAACGGCAGCGGTTTCCCATCTATATCGGATATCTCATATATGCCGACGGGCGTATCCGGGAACGGCTCCTTTTTCAATAGTTCCTTTACTGTCACAATTTCCTCCCGAAATGTCTTTTATAAGAATTGCTGTCTTTTATCATTTTTCGCTCCTTTTCGGTGATCTTCTCATGCTGATAGGAGCTATATGCGTTTTCTGATATCTCATGCTTTTTCTTGGTGTTGAGGTCGGCTCTCCACGCCTTGTACTTTTCGCACTCGGTATGACATAGCGCGTAGCGGTCGCCACACCCGTAGCAAGGCGACTGACTTGCCGATATTACAGAAAACACGGTCATAGGGTTACGTTTCTGCATAAAGGCCTCCTAAAACAGTGATAATTGACCATCTAAACCGACCATGTGCCCTTGTTCATCAAATGGCTCAAAACAACTTCTATCTGCAAGCGTATTACAACCTATAAGGTATTCTCCACTATGCGGATTTTGGCATATTGCAAGCTTGCCTTCATGTTCTGGATACGGGGACGGATCATAATGCTTGCAGACATCAACACATTTCGGTAGCTTGCTTCGTTCAGAAAAGTTTGATTTTGTAAAACATTTGATATCATTCTCCAATATCGTTCACATCCTTCAAATACGGGCAGTTTTCTTCTCTCATATCACAGAGTACTCCTAACTAACCATAGCGTTATGTAATGCTCTCATATCGGTATACTTATTTTTCGAGCATTCCGGCAGATTGGCTCTGACCATAGCCTCAGCCATTGGCGGACAAACAGCATTACCGCACCGGGCAACCTGATCAGCGCGCTTGATTTTATTGCCGTAGCAATCCCGGTCAATGATGTAGTCGATCGGGAAGCCTTGAGCGTTGTACAGCTCTCTCGGTGTGAGCATACGCAGACTGATATCCGCGATAAAGTACCATGAACCGCAGATATTCAGCAGGAGGATTTCATCCTCTGCAAGATGATATCCGCAATACTTGTTCAGCAGATCTCTTACTTCACGCCAATAGCCGAGATCTTGCTTACCGTCCCATTTGATAACGGTCGTTCTGATCTCTGCAAACTGTCCGTCGCACGCGGTAATGGTCAATAGAGGATCCCGAACGCACTGTCCTTTATCTTTTCCTTTAAAACGCGCAAGGTGTACCGCTGTCAGCGCTTCTCTGTCTTTGGAAGTAACCGTCTGTAAAGGTTCGTTTATATCCAATCCCTCGCGAGCGTTGCCGTACCACTCGGTCAAGTGTGCCGCTACAACGCCCTCACGTTCCATAGTTGTGATCGTCGCAAGCGGTTCCTCTACAGAATGATAGTGTCCGCTGCCCGAGAAATACTGAGTTAAATGTACTGCCGCCAAACCGTAGCGGTTAGAGCTGTCTACCGTCCTAAGAGGATCATGCAAACCCTGTCCGCGTACTTCCTTGTCTGATTGCTCGGTGTGATACTGGATCAACGTGGGAGTAATGAGTTCGTGTGCCCCTACTGATGTGATCGTTGTCAACGGCTTGGTAATGTCCTGCTCTTTATTGTTGTACTTGTGTTGGATAATAAACGGCTTAGCCGATTTAATAACGAATGTATCCATACCCTTTGCTATTCTACGCAGGGTATTAGGTTTGAGCGGCCGCTGTACGCGAACACCGTATTTTTCTTTGATCGCCTCTTTGCTCTCAAATATCGAATATGAGGGCAAAGAGAAATCGATTATCTCGGCGGCTGATCTCCACGGCTTACATCTGCCGCTTTTTACTTCGTCGCTGTCGCGCGGCGCGTGAGTGCGTTCAGGCCAATTGATAGGCTGACCGTCACGCCGGGCTATCAAGCAGAACCTCTTACGGATCGTCGGAGCGCCGTAGTCGGCGGCGCATAATACGCGAGTGTCAATATCATATCCGAGATCAGACAGCTGTTGATACCATTTGCGATAGGTCTGTCCTGCTTTTTTCTTGACAGGCTTACCCTTTCGCACGGGTCCCCATGTAGTGAACTCCTCTACGTTTTCAAGCATAATCACATCGGGCTTTGCTATCGCCGCCCATCTGAGGACGACCCACGCGAGCCCTCTTATCTTCTTATCGACAAGAGCGGCTCCCTTTGCTTTTGAAAAGTGTTTGCAGTCGGGAGAGAACCAGGCTAAACGAACATGACGACCGTTCGTGACGTCCTGCGGATGTATTGCCCATACATTTTCTTGATAATGCCGGGTATACGGATGATTACGCTTGTGCATCATGATCGCACTTTCATCGTGATTGATCGCTATATCGATCGGGCGGCCTGTAGCAAGCTCAATTCCCGTACTGGCTCCGCCGCCTCCTGCGAATTCGTCGATAAATAATGTATCGAACAGACTTGTTTGTTTTGCTCTCATATCGTTTATAGATCCCTGTTTGAAAAAGCGTATTTATTGGCGGTCTCGTCGTCTGACGAGGTAGCGCGGCGCCTTCCTTTGTTCACACGGAGCCAATCGGCGTTGTTTTGAGCGAGGTTCGCGCTGTAGCCGCTACGGCCGTTTATGTCCGTTATGCGGGTTTGACCAAGCTTGAGCTCGCGGCGTACCGTAGAAGGTGATACCTCGAGCTTTGCCGCGATCTCCTCCGCGCCCATATTCTGGCGGTACATCATTTCGATAGCCTTACGGTCTGTGAAATTCAGTCTTTTATAATGTTTTCTTCTGCCCATGTTTTCCTCCAAAAATTATATAAACTTGTTATTGAGCTTTTTGTGAGCCATTTTGACCTTGTGATACCTTTCGGCGAATATCTCCGCTACTTCCTTAAAGGTGCGTTCAGCGGCGGCGAGGTCCCGTTCGTCCACTTCCTGATATATAGGTGTGGACGGCTGAAAGGTTCCGTCGGGGTTCCTCAGAGCCATTACCCCGACTTGTACATATTTGTTTTTCATCAGGGCATACCTCCTTGAAATTTATGCTACTTTGTTGGAACGGAATAACTCCGGACTAACTTCAAGCACCTCACATAAAGTCAAAAATTCATCGGCCATGATGCGGCGTTCTCCGCGGAGTATTTTTGAAATCATATCTGCTGTCATACCTGTCTTTTCAGCTAAGTACGCCTGCTTTATACCTTTTTGTTCTACAATTTCGGCAAATATTCTATTGATTTTCATAATTTAAGCCTCCTTAATCTATGTTTTTTAGATTACACTGCAATTATAATCTACAAAACATAGAAAGTCAAGCGATTTTATATATTTTTTTCTAAAAAACATAGATTTTAATATTGACATACCCTATATATTGATTTATAATATTTTTGTATTATAATTAAATAATGGAAAGGGTTATTAATTTGTCCAGACATGAAATAGCAGCTGCATTAAAAAGGCTAAGAGCAAAGAGTGGGTTAAAAGCTGACGAGGTTGGAGCTTTGCTCGGTAAAAGTGGAAAAACTGTAAATGCGTGGGAAAACGGTAGAGGACAGCCAGACGCTGACGCTTTAATTGCGTTATCCGATATTTACGGGGTCGAGGACATCTTGTCTGAATTCCGCGGTGAAAATAAAAAAAAGATATCTCTATCGGCACATGAGATAAGCGTTATCATTGCTTATCGCTCTCAGCCGTCTATTCAGATTGCCGTTGACCGGATACTCGGTATAGATGAACAGAACGATAAAAGCAAAGAGCTCGCCTGATTACAGACGAGCCGGAAATATTATTTATATTGATTTTAGGAGGTAGACTATGGAACAGGTTGCAAAAACTGTTGTTCGAGACTTTCACACAAAAATTGTCGGTGTTACCTACGGTAACTCGGACGGATCAAGCCGACAAGAATACATTAAGAAGCTAAAGCCCGGAGATGAGCTTGTTTTCCGTCCTGTTCCTACATCGGAGTATCCGGACGCTGTCGGCGTGTTTACCCTTAAAGGAGAACAGTTAGGACACCTCAACGCTGATCTTGCCGCGGAGCTCAAAAATAAATACCCTACAAATTATATGCAAGCAACCGTTGCCAACGTTACCGGTGGCAACGATATGAATTATGGGTGTAATGTACATATTGTTGTTTACGGTGAAGTTTCCGAGCAAGCCGAAAATCAACCGATAGATCAACAATCAGCAAATCAGGCGGTTAAGCCAAAGCGCAAAACTTGGCTCTGGGTTCTCGGATGGATATTCATTTTCCCTTTGCCGCTTACTCTGATCCTCTTGAAAAAGCAAAACATGAACAAGGTTTTGAAATATGTCATTATTGCCGCGGCGTGGATCTTATATATAGCTATCGTAATTGGCAGTGCAACCTCAAACAATAACAAGCCTAACCCGGTTGATCAGACGGAAAAACAAGCTACAATTGCCGCAACCGAAGCGGTAACCGAAAAGTCCACAGAGGAACCAACCGAAAAGTCCACAGAGAAGCCAACCGAGAAGCAAACTGAAAACTCAACTGAAGGCGTTTCCAGCGAGTATTCCAATGCATTAAAGCAAGCGGAAAGCTACCTAAAGAATTCTGCATTTTCAAAAGACGGATTATATGATCAGCTGCTTTTTGAGAAATATTCTAAAGACGCGGCTACATACGCTGTCGAGAATGTTTCTACTAATTGGAACGAAAACGCACTTAAAAGTGCCGAAAGCTATATCAGTCACTCGGCTTTCTCTCAAGAAGGATTATATGATCAGCTCCTATTTGAAAAATACACCGAAGAACAAGCACGTTACGGTGCTGATAACGTCAATGCAGATTGGAACGAAATGGCAGTTAAACAGGCAGAACAGTATTTGAAGCTTTCTTCATTTTCAAAAGACAAGTTATATGAACAATTGATATTTGAAAAGTATACGCCGGAGCAAGCACAATATGCCGTAGATAAAGTATACTAAATAAAAAACCGTCCTACCCTACTGAAACAGGATAGGACGGTATTCATACACGCAAGGCGCATTGTAGCTCACAAGCGATAATAATCTATCGCTTCTTGCCAGAATAATTACTGCAGGTTATATGAGCGAGTTAAAGAAACAGGAGGACGATAAGAATGAGTGACAGAGCGGTTATATATGCCCGGTTCTCGTCTGCTCGTCAGCAAGAGCAAAGTATCGACGGTCAAGTCCGCTACTGTACTCAGTATGCGGAACAGAGAGGATATCAGGTCGTCGGTACCTATGCCGATCGTGCTATCTCCGGTACGACGGACGAGCGCCCGGAGTTTCAACACATGATCGCGGACGCGAAATTGCATAAGTTTGATTATATAATTGTGTGGAAGCTTGACCGCTTCTCGCGTGACCGCTACGCCTCCGCCATGTATAAGCATGAATTAAAAAAGAATAATGTTAAGGTTCTGTCGGCTACCGAGGGTATAGGGGAGGGCGACGAGAGCGTGATCCTCGAGGCAATCCTCGAGGCTATGGCGGAAATGTATGTAAAGCAGCTCTCTCAGAACGTAACGAGGGGAATGAGAGAGGCGGCGTTGCAAGGGCGGCACGCCTCCGGTACCGCTCCGTACGGATACAGAACAGAGGATAAGAAGCTCGTTATCGTGCCGGAGGAGGCAGCAATCGTTCGGTATATCTTTGAAGAATACGCAAGAGGCGTGAGCAAGAGAGAGCTTGCGGATAGATTAAACGCCCGCGGTCTGCGTACACATACCGGCGCGCCGTTTAGTTTTAACTCGTTTCAAAGAATGCTCAAGAATGAGAAGTATATAGGTACTTTTAAATGGAGCGATATAGTTATTGAGGATTGTTGCCCGCCTATCGTTGATAAAGAACTTTTTGAAAAATGCCAAAAGAGGATCCGAGCAAATCAGAGGAATGTCGGACGAAAAGCTAAGACTAAGATCGAGTACATATTGAAAGGTAAGTTATTCTGTGGTTATTGCGGTTCGCCTATGGTCGGTGACGGCGGTACCAGTAAGACGGGTAAGAAGCACTATTATTATACCTGTACAGCTCGAAAAAAAGGTAAGTGCGAAAAAGCCAGAGAGCAAAAGGGCTATATCGAATGGTATATAGTGGAGCAGACGGTTGAGTATGTACTTCAGCCCGCACGGCTCGACTATATTGCCGATAATGTTGTTGCCGCGTATAATAAGAGTTACAATACAAATGAGCTTGAGGGGCTCAAGGCGCGTAAAGCGGCGCTCGAGCGTGAATATGACAAGATCACCGACAGCCTTATTCACGCAACCTCAGCTCGCATGATCGACGCGATCAACCGCAAGGCAGCAGAAGCAGAGGCACGGCTAAACGCGATCGAGGATGATATAATCACTATGTCCGTCGGGTGCGAGGCCGCGCTCACGGCTGAGGATATCAAGGCTTGGCTGAGTTCATTTTGTGACGGCGACGCCGCCGATCCGGAGTTCCAGAGGCGAATTATTGACGTTCTCGTGAACGCGGTGTATCTGTACGATGACAAAGTAGTGATCTATTTCAACGTCCGAGACGGCAAACAGATATCATATACTGAAATGCAAAGCACAGTAGAGAGTGCAAAAAGTGACGGTGCGAGGGGTTCGATTATTGAACCACATTGCCCACCATTGATAATGGGGTGGGGTATCATCAAGATGCCCCACCCCATTATCATTTGACCGAACAGAGGAGATAAGGGGAATTGAAGGCGACCGTGCGACGATGTAAGCGTCAGCGCACATCGGAAGTAAAATCGTGCCGGTTGCACGATTTTAGGGAGAGCGTTGAACTCAGGAATGGCTATGGCAGGGCGCTCCTAAGACGAGGTACCCGCCGAGCAAACGATAGAACGCCCCCTCATCTCCACCATTGATAATGGGGTGGGGTATCATCAAGATGCCCCACCCCATTATCATTTGACCGAACAGAGGAGATAAGGGGAATTGAAGGCGACCGTGCGACGATGTAAGCGTCAGCGCACATCGGAAGTAAAATCGTGCCGGTTGCACGATTTTAGGGAGAGCGTTGAACTCAGGAATGGCTATGGCAGGGCGCTCCTAAGACGAGGTACCCGCCGAGCGAACGAAAGAACGCCCCCTCATCTCCGCCATAAACGCCAAGGGCTGCCGCTTTCTGCGACAGCCCTGCATACTTGTTGCGCTTTATCGCCGCTTTATTCGCGGCTCAGGCGCGGGGGCGACCCTTTAATCGGATGATCAGCAGCCGCAGCCGCAGTCGTTGTTACAGCCGCAGCCGTTGTTGCCGTTGTTGCCGCAGCAAGCCCACAGAACGATGAGAAGAATGATGATGCCGCAGCAGCTGTTGCCGCCGAATAAACCGTTATTACACATAGTGAGATCCTCCTTGATTGTCTTATAGATGATGTCACCATCAGCTACACCTTATACTATGCGCGTCTGAGACCGTGGTGACAGATTATTATTCGAAATAAACACAGCGGCTTCAAAAAAATGTTGACAAAACTGTTATACTTATGGTAATATAACTAATTGTGGAAGAGTGCGTCAGAACGGCTCTTCCGCTCGGTCAAAATGTGCTAAAAGTTCAGATTTTAACTGAGTTTTTCGTGTGAATTGACCATCACTGCTTTAGTGTGTTAAACACTTTGTCACATGACGGGTGTTTTTCATAAAAGTAAACGGAGCTTCTCTGTTTACAAAATCAATTCTTTATTATTCTTTGAAAGGAGGAAAATCATGCCAACCTTTAATCAGTTAGTCCGCAAGGGCAGACAGGTATCCGAGAAGAAGGCTAAGGCTCCCGCACTCTTAAAGGGCTGGAACTCTCAGAAAAATCGTGCTATCGATCAGACTTCTCCTCAGAAGCGCGGCGTTTGTACCGCCGTCAAGACAGCGACACCTAAGAAGCCTAACTCAGCGCTCCGTAAGATCGCCAGAGTACGTCTTTCAAACGGTATCGAGGTCAGCTCCTATATCCCGGGCGTCGGCCATAACCTTCAGGAACACTCCGTTGTTCTTATCCGTGGCGGCCGTGTAAAGGACTTACCTGGTGTACGTTACCACATCATCCGCGGTACTCTTGATACTCAGGGTGTAAACGGTCGTATGCAGGCCAGATCAAAGTACGGCGCTAAGCGTCCGAAGAAAAAGTAAGGAATTGACACTCGGTTAATATTGTTTGATATTAGCTTTTCTGTATTGTTGCAGAGTTTATATAGAAGCGCCGAGCACTTTGTGTGATAGGCGTGATATAGATACAGACCTCTGCGGCACTACGGGAGTTGTCACTTTCGAGTACCAATGATTTCTCAATTATTGTGAAGGAGGGAAGTAAAGATGCCAAGAAGAGGTCAGATCGCAAAACGTGATGTTTTGCCGGATCCGGTTTATAACTCTAAGCTCGTTACTCGTCTTATCAACAACATCATGCTCGACGGAAAGAAGGGTGTTGCCCAGAAGATCGTCTACAGCGCATTCGATATCATCGCTGATAAGACAGGTAAGGACGCTCTCGAGGTCTTTGAGCAGGCTATGCAGAATGTTATGCCTGAGCTTGAGGTAAAGGCTCGCCGTGTCGGCGGTGCTACCTACCAGGTACCGATCAAGGTCAGAGACGCCAGAAAGCAGACACTCGGTCTGCGCTGGTTAACCGCTTATTCAAGAGCGCGTTCAGAGAGAACCATGAAGGAGAGACTTGCCGGCGAGATCCTTGACGCAGTCAACGGCGCGGGCGGCGCGTTCAAGAAGCGCGAAGACACCCACAAGATGGCTGAGGCTAACAAGGCGTTCGCTCACTACAGCTGGTAAGCAAAGGCGCCAAGCGTCAAGGCTGTTTGTTGAACAGCCAAGGCGGACAAGGCGTTATATAACGGCGGTCATCATACTGCCGTTAAGGTATATGAAATTTATGATGAAGGCGCGAAGAATTAGCGCAGACACCATTGAAGGAGGATATTATGCCCAGGCAGGTATCACTTGAAATGACAAGAAATATCGGTATCATGGCTCATATCGATGCCGGTAAGACTACTACAACAGAGCGTATCCTTTATTATACAGGTATCAACCACAAGATCGGCGAGACCCACGACGGCGCCTCGACGATGGACTGGATGGAGCAGGAGAAGGAGAGAGGTATCACAATCACCTCCGCCGCTACCACCTGTTTCTGGAAGGATAACCGTATCAATATCATCGACACCCCCGGACACGTTGACTTCACCGTTGAGGTCGAGCGTTCTCTGCGTGTACTTGACGGTTCAGTTACCGTTCTGTGCGCTAAGGGCGGCGTCGAGCCCCAGTCCGAGACCGTTTGGCGTCAGGCGGATAACTATCATGTTCCCCGCATGGTATACGTCAACAAGATGGACATCACGGGCGCGGATTTCTATCATGTTCTTCAGATGATGCACGACAGACTTAAGTGTAATGCCGTGCCGATCCAGCTCCCGATCGGCTTTGAGGATACCTTCACAGGTATCATCGATCTCGTAGAGATGACCGCCGAGACCTACACAGGCCCCAACGGCGAGAAGCGCGAGACCATCCCGATCCCGGATGACATGAAGGACAAGGCTCAGGAGTATCACGACAAGCTCATCGAGGCTGTCGCTGAGACCTCCGAAGAGCTCATGGAAAAATATTTTGCAGGCGAGGAGCTCACTATCGACGAGATAAAGGCTGCTATCCGCAAGGCGACCATCGCCAACGAGATGGTACCCGTATGCTGCGGTACTTCTTACCGCAACAAGGGCGTACAGAAGCTTCTGGACGCTATCGTTGATTATATGCCCGCTCCCACAGATATCCCCGCTATCAAGGGCGAGGATGTAAATACAGGCGAAGAGGTGGATCGTCACGCGAGCGACGACGAGCCGTTCTCCGCTCTGGCGTTCAAGATCGCTACAGACCCCTATGTAGGTAAGCTGTGCTTCTTCCGCGTTTACTCCGGTAAGGTTGAGAAGGGCACTTCGGTCTACAACTCAACTAAGGGCAAGAACGAGCGTATCGGCCGTATTCTGCAGATGCACGCTAATGACCGTAAGGACATCGACGTCTGCTACTCGGGCGATATCGCCGCAGCTGTCGGTCTTAAGAACACCACCACAGGCGACACACTTTGTGATGAGGACCATCCCGTAATCCTTGAGTCTATGGAGTTCCCGGAGCCCGTTATCAAGGTCGCTATCGAGCCCAAGACCAAGGCAGGCCAGGAGAAGATGGGTATCGCCCTTGCGAAGCTCGCTGAGGAAGACCCCACCTTCAAGGCCTATACAGACGAAGAGACAGGCCAGACCATCATCGCGGGTATGGGTGAGCTTCACCTCGAGATCATCGTAGACAGACTTCTGCGTGAGTTCAAGGTAGAGGCTAACATCGGTAAGCCCCAGGTCGCTTACAAAGAGACCATCCGCCGCGAGGCAGAGGTCGATCAGAAGTACGCTCGTCAGTCAGGCGGTAAGGGTCAGTACGGTCACGTTAAGATGCGTATATTCCCCAACCCCGGTAAGGGCTACGAGTTCGTTAACTCCGTAGTCGGCGGCGCTATCCCCAAGGAGTACATCCCCGCTATAGATCAGGGTATCCAGGGCGCTATGCTCTCAGGTGTACTCGCGGGCTACAATGTTGTTGACGTCAAGTGCGAAGTATACGACGGCTCATACCATGAGGTCGACTCTTCAGAGATGGCGTTCAAGATCGCCGGTTCAATGGCGTTCAAAGAGGCTATGAAGAAGGCTGATCCGGTTCTGCTCGAGCCGATCATGAAGGTCAGCGTTGTTGTTCCCGAGGAGTACGCAGGTACCGTATTCGGCGACTTTAACGCTCGCAGAGGCGCTGTAAGAGGTCAGGAGATCGACGGCGGTATCGCAAGGATCGTCGCTGATGTACCGCTCTCCAATATGTTCGGTTACGCTACCGACCTGCGTTCAAAGACACAGGGTCGCGGCAACTACGTAATGGAGCCCTCTCACCACGCTGAGGTTCCCAAGAACGTCGGTGAGGAGATCATGTCCGAGAGATCAAAGAAGGATTGATCCTTCTTTAACGCTACTCGACGGCAATCGACACAACAGATAGGCGTTTTACTCAATAAAAACTACTATTTGTAGTGGAAATTTGCAAAAAGCTATTGCAATTCTACGCAAGAATTGTTAAAATAACTGTATTCGGTAATTTAATTTACTATTTAAAGGAGGAAATTTCCCAATGGCAAGACAAAAGTTTGAAAGAAATAAACCGCATGTTAACATCGGTACCATCGGTCACGTTGACCACGGTAAGACCACTCTGACAGCTGCTATCACAAAGGTTCTGAACTTTGGCGGCGACGCTGAGTTCGTAGATTACGCTAACATCGATAAGGCTCCCGAGGAGCGCGAGCGCGGTATCACAATCAACACCGCTCACGTTGAGTACGAGACCGCTAAGCGTCACTATGCTCACGTTGACTGCCCCGGACATGCTGACTATGTAAAGAACATGATCACCGGTGCTGCTCAGATGGACGGCGCTATCCTCGTTGTTTCAGCGGCTGACGGTCCTATGCCCCAGACTCGTGAGCACATCCTGCTCTCTCGTCAGGTTGGCGTTCCCTATATCGTAGTATTCATGAACAAGACCGACCAGGTTGACGATCCCGAGCTGCTCGAGCTCGTTGAGATGGAGATCCGTGATCTTCTGAACGAGTATGAGTTCCCGGGCGACGAAACACCCATCATCAAGGGTTCCGCTTATCTTGCTCTTACTTCTACTTCTACAGACCCCAACGCTCCCGAGTATCAGTGCATCCACGAGCTGATGGACGCTGTTGACGAGTTCATCCCCACTCCTGAGCGTAAGGCTGACCTGCCCTTCCTGATGCCTGTTGAGGACGTATTCACCATCACAGGCCGCGGTACTGTTGCTACAGGCCGTGTTGAGAGAGGTCAGATCCGCACTTCTGAGGAAGTTGAGATCGTTGGTCTTACCGACGAGAAGCGCAAGGTCGTTGTTACTGGTCTTGAGATGTTCAGAAAGACTCTGGACTATGCTGAGGCAGGCGACAACGTTGGTGTTCTGCTCCGTGGCGTTCAGAGATCCGAGATCGAGAGAGGTCAGGTTCTTGCTAAGCCCGGCACAATCCACCCCCACACAAAGTTCCGCGGTCAGGTTTACGTTCTGACTAAGGACGAGGGCGGCCGTCATACTCCCTTCTTCAACAACTATCGTCCCCAGTTCTATTTCAGAACCACAGACGTTACAGGTACAATCACTCTTCCCGAGGGCACAGAGATGTGCATGCCCGGCGATAACGTAGAGATGGATGTTGAGCTTATCACTCCTATCGCTATCGAGGTTGGTCTGCGTTTCGCTATCCGTGAGGGTGGCCGTACAGTAGGCTCAGGCGCTGTTATCGCTATCAACGAGTAATTTCTTTCAAAGAATTATTAATTGAACAAATTATCCCGACGTCGCTACGGCGTCGGGATTTTTGCATTTGTTTGCTCTTGAATTTGACGGTTGATATTTGATTGTAGGGACGAGCATTGCTCGTCCGCGTTTGGCTGAGAGCTGCTGATGCTCCTTACGCACCCATACATAAATATGACGCGGATTATCATAAATAGCTTGCTTTTTTCCGCGTTTAAGTGTACAATTTAATAAATGATAAACGGAGGCGCGCTATGCTGAATAATGAAGATTTCGCAGAAGAGACCTATGAGCCTGAGATAATCACTCTTGAGGATGATCTCGGCAACGAAAAGGATTTTGAGTTTCTTGACGTCGTAGAGTACGACGGCGACGAGTATATCATCCTCTGGCCGGTTGGCGAGGAGGAGAGCAACGAGGTCATGATACTCCGCATCGAGTCCGTCGACGATCAGACCGAGAACTACATCGGTATCGACGACGAAGAGGTATTACAAAAGGTCTTTGATATATTCAAAAAGCGCTATCAGGATCAGTTTGAGCCTGAGGATTAAGATTTGGTAATATGATCCGTCCGCGCGACGGATCGAAATATATATTTTTAAGGAGGTTATAATGGAAACTTTCAAAAGATTACTGCCGACTATCGTTCTGATAATATTCGAGGTAGTCATCGGCATTATGCTTATCGTAGACGGCAAGGCGCTGACAGGTACTATCTTCTTGATATTCGGCGTTCTCATGCTTATCGCGGGTATCGCCAGCCTGATATTCAGCTTGGTAAACGCCAAAAAGACGGGTACTTTACAGACCATGCCTCTGGTGATGTCGGTCATCCTCATCGCTGTCGGCGGCTTCTTTACCGCGGCTTCGGGCACTGTTACAGAGGTCGTCAGCACTATCGCCATCATCTACGGTATCATCATGACCATCAACGGCGTCATCAAGCTCAGCGATTATCTCGCGTTCAGAGCCTTTACCGAACGTAAAAACGGCTTTGTGCTGTTCAGCGCGATCCTTTCGATCATCCTCGGTCTTATTATCGGTCTGAACCCCTTCGGCACGACCGTCGTTATCTGGACTATCCTTGGTATCTCTCTGCTGGTATCAGCTGCTCTGGATATCATCTCGCTGTTTATTTACGCCAAGCTACTCAACGAGCATAAGGCAAAGGCTGCCAAGGCTCAGGCTAAGTAAGCTGCGGGTGACGTTATGAAGCGTAAGATCCCCGCTGTATTAGCTGCCGTATTGACTCTCGCGCTTATACTCTCAGCCTGCAACAGCAAACGTATAGCTAAGCTTGACGCCGATAAGATAACTTCGGCAAACGCCCTGACCTCTTATACTTCGGCATATGTTTATGTCATCGAGGATAAGGATGATATAAAGGAGCTTGTCAAGATATATAACTCTGTCAGATACTGCGAGCTGTATGAGGACGAAGAGCCGCCGGATCTGGTCATGGATACCCTGTATAATCTGAGGTTCTTTGACGAGAAGAACAAGACCGTCGGCGACGTCTATATCTCTCCCGACGGTTATATGGCGTTCTCGAATGAATTTGACCACGTTTACAGGGTCACCTCAAAGTTCGATGAACAAAAGCTCATAAGTATCCTTGATAAAAATAAGAAGTAACAAGAAAGCGTGCGCGTGGAGCGCGCGCTTTCGTCTACCCATCGCTCGTGCGCACGCAGTGCGCTACTGAGCGGGGACTATAAATTTTTTATTTGACAGATGTTATCACAATTATACAATTTGTATGATTTATCTTTGTAAGTAATTAGTTACAAAGTTTGTTGTAGTTTCCTGTCAAATAAAAACAGCGCTGCGGCAACCACCGCAGCGCTTTCTTTTGCCTGTTTACTTTATACAGCTATCAGTTCTCGTCGGGGAAGAACTTATCGTGGATAGCCGATACCGCCTTGTCGGCGTCGCTCTTGTCGATGATGACAGATACCTTTATCTCAGAGGTAGAGATCATACGGATATTGATCTGCTTATCATACAGAGCCTCAAACATCTTGGCGGCTACACCCGCGTGGCTCTCCATGCCCGCGCCTACGATAGATACCTTAGCGATATCATCCTCATAGTCTACGCCGCCCGCGCCGATAGTATCGGCGAAGCTCTCGCAAATCTCCTTAGCCTCAGCGCCCTTGTTCTGAGCGACGGTAAAGGCGATGTCCTTGGTGCCGTCTCTGCCTACGCTCTGCAGGATAACGTCAACGTTGATACCCTTAGCGGCGAGCTTTGAGAAGAGCTTGAATACCATCCCGGGCTTGTCGGGGATGCAAGTGATAGATAAGCGGGCTACGTCTGTGTCCTTAGCGACACCGCTGATAAGCATTTTTTCCATATTTACCTTCTCCTTTACGATCGTGCCCGGGACTCTGGTGTAGGAAGAGAGCACCTCGAGCTCTATATTATATTTCTTTGCCATTTCTACCGAACGGTTGTTGAGCACCTGAGCGCCGAGCGTCGCGAGCTCGAGCATCTCGTCATAAGAGATCTCGTCGAGCTTCTTGGCGTTGGGCACCTTGCGCGGATCGGCTGTGAACACGCCCTCTACGTCGGTGTATATCTGACACAGATCGGCGTGCATCGAGGCCGCGATAGCTACCGCGCTGGTATCCGAGCCGCCTCTGCCGAGGGTGGTGATATCGTCGTATCTCGAAAGCCCCTGGAAGCCGCATACGACTACTATCTTCTTCTGGTCGATCTCTCTCTTGATACGGTCAGCCTCAACTCTGCGGATGCGTGCCGAGGTGTGAGCCGAAGAGGTCATAAAGCCCGCTTGCCAGCCTGTCAGCGACACGGCGGGATAACCCATATCCTGGATACACATAGCAAGCAGCGAGGCTGAGATCTGCTCGCCCGAGGCGAGGAGCATATCCATCTCACGGTTGGTGGGATTAGCCGTTATCTCTGCCGCCTTGGCGATCAGGTCGTCGGTGGTATCGCCCTGTGCCGATACGACAACGACTACGCTGTTGCCCTTCTTATAGCTGTCTGTGACGATGCCCGCGACATTACGCAGGCGCTCGGCGTCTTTTACCGAAGTACCGCCGAACTTCATTACTATCAAACTCATGTTTTCATATACCCCCGTTTATTAATGAGGAATTAGGAATGAGGAATTTCTTTATCAAAACTCATTAATATCTTTTTTCCTGTTCCTAAGACTTCAAAATATACTTATAAAAACTATTATACGGGAATTAGAGGTGAAGGAAGGAGTTCAGCTTCAAAGAGAAAAAATTCCTAATTCCTCATTCCTAATTCCTGATTTTTTAAAGGTCTCCTATACGGATGACCGACTTAGCTTCTATATCTCCGAGCTGTCCGAGCTTTTCGTTGAAGTCGCTCAGCGCCAGAGGCTCGGTGATGAACGCGATCTCGCTGTCGGGCGCGTTCTCCTTTGAGAGCTCATGTATCTCGCCGAAAACTGCCCTTGCCTTATCATATGCCGCGGCTTTGTCATCTGTCACGCCGCGGACATACATGGCTCTTACGCTGTCCTCATAGGGCAGTACCGAGCTGTTGTCGGAGTCTGCCCAAGAGAGGTACTTCCTCGACTTGAAGTGCTTTATGCTGTCTATGATATCGGCGACCACGGCTGAGGCTGTGGGCAGCTTGCCCGCGCCCTTGCCGTAGAACACAACGTCGCCCGTGCAGTCGCCGCGTACCATGATACCGTTGAAAACGTCGTCTATATTAGCGAGCTGGCTCTCGTTGGGTACGAACATCGGAGCGACCACAATGTCAATGGTGTCCTTATCTATCTTCTTGACTGAGCCGATCAGCTTTATAACGCCGCCCCACGCCTCGGCGTATTCTACGTCGGCTGCTGTGATCTTTGTGATACCCTCGGTATGTACCGCGTCGGGATAGATATGCTTGCCGAACGCGAGAGAAGCGAGAATGCAGATCTTGCGGCAGGCGTCGTGACCCTCTACGTCAGCCTCGGGGTTCCTCTCGGCGTAGCCGAGCTCCTGAGCGAGCTTGAGCGCTTCTTCAAAGCCCATGCCCTCGTGTATCATCTTGGTGAGGATGAAGTTCGTGGTGCCGTTGAGTATGCCCGCGATCTCGCTTACGTTATTAGCGACCAGACACTGGTTTATCGGTCTGATGATCGGGATACCGCCGCCGACAGAGGCCTCAAAGAGGAAGTTCGCGTTCTGCTCAGAGGCGAGAGCGAGCAGCTCGGCGCCGTAAGCGGCTACGAGCTCTTTGTTAGATGTGACAACGCTCTTTCCGCGTGAGAGACACTCCTTGACGAACTCATACGCAGGGTGCAGACCGCCCATGGTCTCTACGACCACCCGTACCTCGATATCATCGGCGATGACGTTGAAGTCCTTTGTGAAGCGATCGGCGAAGGGACTGTCCGGGAACTCGCGCAGATCGAGGATGTATTTTATATCTATCTCTTCGCCTATGGCGGCAAAGAGCTTTTGTTTATGTGTGGCAAGTATCTCAGCCACGCCTGAGCCTACAACTCCGTGGCCCATTATTGCTACAGAAATCATGATCTATACCTCTCTGAAAAGTAGTTATTCCGCCGCGTTCTCCGCAGGCTGTTCGGGATTTTGCTGTTGTTCGCCGCCCTGGGTAGCGCCTTGGTCGCCGCCCGCCGAGGTCTCGGCTGAGCCCGCCTCGGTAGCGGGGGACTCGGCAGAGGTCTCTGATGTTCCGCCTGAGGCTCCCTGAGCGTCATAGGTCTCGCCCGCGTTGGGATCGTAAGCATAGGTCTCAGCCGTCGCCGCTGAGTTCGAGCCGCCCGTATAGCCCGCCTGATGATATCCCGTACAGTAAGCCGGCATATCGCCTGAGGTGTAATAGCCGGTTGCGGTGCTGGTGCAGTATGAAGCCGCCAACAGACCCGAGCCCTTGCAGTAGGTGGCGGGGATTATCGTATCGGGCATGGTGAATTCCTTATAGGTCTTATCGGCAAGGTAATTCGCCATTACTTTCTGCCATGTTATAGCTGATAGACCGTAGTAGTTGACGGTATCGGGCTGGTCATAACCTGTCCAGCAGGCGAGGGTGCAGTAGGGAGAGGCTCCGACGAACCACAGGTCGCGGTCATAGTCGGTGGTACCGGTCTTGCCTACGATATCCCAGCCCTGTACCTGAGCGTACTGAGAGGCTGTATGGGACGAGGTCATGACGTTGTATTTGAGCAGCCTGTTCATTTTGTAGGCTGTCTCGGGTGAGTAAGCCTCGATAGGCGTGTTGTTGCGGTTATCGAGGATGATGGTGTCGTTCTGGTCGGTCACATAGTAGTAGGTATATGGCTCATAGTACAAACCGCCGTTGCCGATATACTCCATAGCGGCAGCCATCTCGCGTACCGTGACGCCGCCTTCCATACCGCCCAGCGACAGAGCGCCGACGCTGTTCTTGTCGGCTTCCGTGAGGTTCTTGAAGCCTAAGTTGTTCGCGGCTTGATTATATGCGTTCTCGGTGCCTATGAGCTCCATGGTCTGTACCGCCGCCGCGTTTGACGACCACGCCAGAGCTTCGGGAACGGTCATGAACTGGAAGTAGCCATCATATGCGTTGGGAGGGCCGGCTTTCCAGTTGCCCCAGTAATCGAGCTCATACTTATCTATGGGCTGGTCCTTGACAAGGGTCGAGTAGTTATAAGTGCCCGCGTCGATAGCCATGGGGTAGGGGATGATAGCCTTTATCGAAGAACCGGGCTGCAGCTTTGAGTGAGAGGCGCGGTCCCATTCAAGGTTGCCCTCTTTCTCCTTAGCCGAGCCTACGGTAGCTATTACCCTGCCGTCATAATCGACCATAGTCATGGCTGTCTGCAGGTCGTAGTCATGTTCGCTGTTAGCCTTCAACGCCTCAGCCTCTATCATATCCTGAGCCTTGGTATCCATAGCGCAGTAGATCTTGAGGCCCTCGGTATAGAGCTTTAACGAAGCCGCGTCCTCGCTTATGTCATAGTACTTCGCGAGGTCCCTTCTGAGGTCCCAGAACATCTGGTCTATATACCAGTTCTGTATCTTTGTGGTGTCCTCTTCTTCATCGTCCTCTTCATCATTGCTGCTGTCGACAAAGGTCATGTTTGCCGACTCAGCCATAGCGTCGTCGTATTCCTTCTTGGTTATCATTTCCTGATCGTACATCTCAGCGAGCACGATCTCGCGGCGGACCTTGTTGTTCTCGGGATAGAGCAGGGGGTTCCAGCGTGAGGGGTTCTGGGTTATGCCCGCTATAGCGGCGCATTCGGCTATCGAGCACTCGCCGATGGGCTTGTTGAAGTACATCTGTGACGCCGACTCAACGCCCTGACAGTTGTTGCCGAAGTTTACTACGTTCAGATACGCCTCGATGATATCGTCCTTGCTGTACTCGCGCTCGATATTGATAGCCCTGAATATCTCTCTCAGTTTACGGGTCAGAGATACCTCGTTGTCATCGGTGATATTCTTTATCAGCTGCTGGGTCAGTGTAGAGCCGCCGTAGTTGTTTGAGCCCGTCACGAGAGAGACCACAGCCGAGCCCGTGCGGAACCAGTCGACGCCGTGGTGCTCATAAAAACGCTTGTCCTCTATCGCGACTATCGCCTGAGGCATCGCCTTGGGCATTTCGTTCAGATTTACCCAGATACGGTTTTCGGTGCCGTAGAGGGTCTGGTATTCCTCAAACTTACCGTTATCGGGGTTCTCGACATAGATGAACGAGCTTAGGTTCAGCGAGCGGGCGTTAAGGTCGATACCCGTCGGCTCGTTGGCTATCTTGAGCACATATATGCCTACCGATACGCCTACGATGATGCCCGTCACTATCAGCACCACCAGCACCGTGAGAAGTATCCTGCCGAGCATGGAGAAAAAGCTCTTGCCCGAGCTCTGCTTCTTGGGGCTGACGTCTATTTTATCCGTATATTTACTGATGTCGGTCTTTCTCATTACGCGACCTCCTGTAATTGTACATATATAGATATCCTGCTATACACATATATATTAGCATTATACCACTTTTCGGTAAAAAAATAAATAACTATTTTTGAAATAACAGAGATTTTTCACAACAAACCATACCCAAAAATAGGAATAATATCTAAAATACGGGGCAGAATATCCGTGAGGTGACCGCATTGAAGAAACTGTTGCTTATAACCGGCGCCGTGCTCGCGGCATATCTTATACTTACCGCCGTTATCGCCGACGGCTCAAATCCACCTGTCGCTCAGACCGCCGCCTATACCGAGACGCTGCATGAGGACAGCTATACCGTAGCTGAATATGACGGCAGGGTGGCTGTGTTCCGCTCGGGCGAGCCGTATCTCATCACCGATACCCCGGTTGCCTCTCTGCCCAAGGCCGACAGGGTAAGGCTCGCCGAGGGAATAGATGTATATTCCGAAAAAGAATTAAAATCCATCCTTGAGGATTACTGCTCATGATACGCTTCTCTTGTATAAACTCGCGTTTTATGCTATACTGAACTCATATCCCGTTCGGAGGCGTATAACGTGAGAATGTTGAGACGGCCGGCTTCGATAGCTTTAGCTGCTGTGATGATATTGTCGGCTTTTACCGCTCAGGCGGCTGATATCACCGTCGAGCCGATAAAGTTCAATGATCCCGATTTCATAAGGGGCATGGATATCTCGTCCGTGCTGTCGCTCGAGAGGTCGGGGGTGACCTACATGACCTCTGACGGCAAGCGTGAGGATATCTTTAAAATACTCTCTGACAGCGGCGTGAATTATATCCGCGTCAGGGTCTGGAACGACCCGTTCAACTCTGACGGCAAGGGCTACGGCGGCGGCAATAACGACGTAAACTCTGCCGCGGTAATCGGTCGGCGAGCCGCCCAATACGGCATGAAACTGCTCGTAGACTTTCATTACTCCGATTTCTGGGCCGATCCCGCTAAGCAGACAGCGCCCAAGGCGTGGAGCAAGCTGACCGTAAGCGAGAAAGAAGCCGCTCTCTATGACTATACCTTGAGCTCGCTCAAGACCATAAAGGAGGCGGGAGCCGATATCGGCATGGTGCAGATCGGCAACGAGACCACGACAGGCATAGCGGGCGAATATGACCGCGCCGGTATGGCCCGGCTGTTCAGCGCGGGAGCAAAGGCGGTCAGGGATTTTGACAGCGATGTCATGGTCGCTCTGCATTTCACCAACCCCGAGCGCACTCAGTACATAAAGGGAATTGTGGATTTTCTTGACGAATACAAGGTGGATTATGATGTGTTCGCGGTCTCATACTATCCCTACTGGCACGGCAGTCTCTCAAATCTGACCGACGTCCTCAGCTACGCCGCCGATAAATACGGCAAGTTCGCCATGGTCGCCGAGACCTCATACGCCAATACCCTAAGCGATACCGACGGCCATATTAATACCGTCTCAAAGGGCAGCAACGATACGGGCGCCGACCTGCTGTGGGATCTCAGCGTTCAGGGTCAGGCCGACGAGCTGCGCTCTGTGATGGACGCCGTCAACAACGTAGGCGAGAGGGGCCTCGGAGTGTTCTACTGGGAGGGCGCGTGGATCACGGTCGGCGATACCTCGGGGCTGACGGGTAAGGACTATACCGAGCGGCTGAAGCTCAACAAGGAGCTGTGGGAGAGCTGCGGCTCGGGCTGGGCGGCTTCTTATTCCGCCGAGTATGACCCCGACGACGCGGGCAGGTGGTACGGTGGTAGCGCCGTAGATAATCAGGCGTTCTTTGACCCGAGCGGCAGGGCTCTGCCGTCGCTCAGGGTGTTCGGCGACGTAGTATACAAAGAGCCGTATATCCTCGGCGACGTTGACGGCAGCGGCGAGGCCGATATAATCGACGCTTCGTTCGTACAGAGATACTCGACGGGTGTCGCGGTGGTTTTCAAAAAGTCCGAGATAAAGCGCGGCGACGTTGACCGCGACGGAGAGACAGACGTCTCAGACGCGACCTTCATACAGCGCTACGCTACAAATTTCGCCGTGCCTTATCCGATAGGCGAAACGGTAGGATAACCCCCTTTTTAACAATTATACGATTTTGAGAAAAATTTTTCATTTTACTATATCTTTTTGGTTACAGATATGTTATAATTAATTATCAAATGAGATTTTTACAGAGAAAGGATAGTGACCGATATGATTTTCAATAACAAAGAAGCGGTAACCAAAGACGAGCTCAAAAAGGAAGCGGTAGAGAAGATAGGCGATATTGCTGAGAAGGCGATCGACAAGATCAACGTTATCTCAGGCGTTGCCGCTGACGCCAATAAGGCTGAAGCCGGTAAGAAGCTCATCGACGAAGAGGCGGCTCAGAGCGAGAAGGATATGGAAGAGACCGTAGACGAGCTCCTTGAGGATTTCGATACCCTCGACGTTGACGCCGAGAAGAACGCGCTGGCGACCTCAGCTATTATCGGAGCCGCGGCGTTCGCGCTGACAGCCGTAGCGGGTACCGTGATCTATAAGCTGTTCTTTAAGAAGTGGTGGGAGTAATTCTTTACGCCCCTGAGACATCAGACAGGTCTTACTCAGAGCGTTGCCGGTAACCGTATCGGCATATAGCCGCGCACTGACGAAACCCGTCACCGGCATATTAAATAAGCATAAAACAAAGGAGCATTCAAGCCGAATGCTCCTTTTATTTGACAGGAAATTACAACAAACTGTATAATTTATTATTAATGAATATAAAT
>CAMHAH010000009.1 GCA_946183365.1 uncultured Clostridia bacterium | reverse complement strand
CCTTATGAATCTCAGGAGGTGTATCGTCAACCTTTTCAGCCAGATTGATGTTATCAAGCGTATAGACCCATCCGTCCTCTGCGGTATAGTACGGCAGAGCAAAAGCGGAGTTAGTGACCTTCTTGACGTCGGCGGGATAGTTGGTAGCTCTTACATATTTTGTATTTTCAACATCGAGCGATACATCCAGAGAGGCGTCATTTACACCGTCGATCTCAAAGCTCAGTTTTTCGCCATACGGAATAAAGCCGAGTGCAGTCTTACTTTCCTCGAAGTAGTATTTACCGACAGGCAGATCCTCCACGATGATCTGACCGTCCGCGTTGGTAGTATATACGGCCTCATCCTCATTGTCGGACAGACTAAAGAATTTGAACTTAGTCCCGTTGGAGGACGACTTGACCGGCTTGCCGCTTTCGGTAAACAGAGAGAAAGTTACATCTTTCATGGGATCGCCGTTTTCGTCTGTCTTGTTAAGGGTGACAGTACCGGAATCCAGCGTGTTCTTCATGTTATAGCCGTCAACTTTCAAAGTGTAGCCGGGTACAGGTTCTTCCGTCACGGTATAGGTGTATTCCTTACCGCCGTCGTGATACTTGTACAGATCCACGAACGAATACGACCAATCCTCAGCTTCGGAAGTGGTAACCTCGTCAAGCTTCACGCCGTCGCGGTTCAGAATAACCTTGATCTTTTTAGGACGATAACCCATCTGATCCTTGTAATCATCCCATGACTTAGTGCCGTTTACGGTCACTTTCTCGATGGTGTGATGATTGGTATAATCGCAGATCAAATGATTGCTGTCCTCAGGATCGGCTTCAACGCCGGAGGATTCGCTTGTATAGTATTCAACCGCACCCTCTTTTACCTCGTAACGGTAAAAGCTGATATGATTTTCAACTGACTGATCAGCGTAGCCCTTAGGAAGATCGGAAAACTCATATTTCCAATCATCTTTTGCTGTAACGGTAACTGAATCGATTAGCTCGTCGTCGCGGTACAGCTCAAAGGTAATACTTTTCGGACGCTTACCGTCGCGGTCGTTGTCATCATCCCATGTCTTTTCACCCGAGAAAGTTACATGCGGTATCTCATACTCAGATGAAATAGGAAGATTGAACTGATTTATGTCCTCAGCGTGATCCTTTGTGATCTGACGATAGTACACAGTCTCGTCAAGATAGAAGTCATCAGGCGCCTTCGTCTCCTGAATCGTCAGCGTACCGAGAGGAAGGACATAGTTGCCGTCAGCGTCTTTATACAGAGCGTCGCCATAGACATAATGCTCGCTGTCATATTTACAGAGATTATCGCTGTCAGTCATCAGCACCCATGTTCGGGTAGGAGCAACAGCGCTGATATGATCCTCGTCGATATGATCCGCATAGTATTTGAATGTGTACTCTGCGCCGGACATATCCTTTTCGCTGATCTCGCCGGAGGTCGCGTTCTTCTTCTGCAACAGAACAGACAGGTTAGCTGTGATGGGCTTGTCCTCAAACTCGACCTCATACGCTTCTTCCTGTGCTGTATCAACCACCAGCTCCTTGATCTCGTCAGAACACTCAAAGTTCTCGGGAGCCTTTGTCTCTTTGACATAGTAGGTTCCCAGTTCAATATCGCTGACGAGCGCCACGCCGTTTTCATCGGTTGTCACCGAAGTAAAGGGATTGACCTCCTGCTCAGCGTCGGATCGCGACTTATAGAAGGTGAACTCCGCGCCCTCAAAGGAATACAGCGGATTGCCGTCTGTAAACTCAGGCCATGAGGATTTTTTGATGACCTTCGCGCTTGATGATCCCTCCGGTTCGTCCTTGACATTCAGCACCTTCAAATGGTTTTTGTCATTATCAAATGTGAAGGTCATCGTATAAACGGTATTATCCATTTTGTATTTGCAGCCTGCCGGGATAACGGACTCTTTCACATAGTAGGTACCCGGTGCAAGCTCACGGAGAGTTTTTCGACTACCGTTCTCGGTGTAACCGACGCCGTTCTCGTCCAGTTGAACATATCCGATGTAATTACTGCCCTCGGGTGAAAAAACCGTCTTGCTCTTAGAGAAAGAGTATCTGATACCTTCCATTGAGTAATCAGGATCGCCGTTGGTTATTTCAGGTCGTGTTGACGCCTTAACGATCTTGCCGTAGCAGGTTTTCGGAGTATCTGATACACGCAACACCAGCGGTGCTGTCGTCGTATGGTTCTTCGTGACTGTCACCGTGTAAACGGTGTCGTTCTTCTCATAGCCGGTATTATTAGGGACATAACCTTCCTTGACGTAATAGGTGCCCGGATAGAGGTTGCGAAGCGTCGCTCGGCTGCCGTCCTTAGAGTGACCTTCACCGGCTGCGTTCAACTTGATATAACCGAGATAGTTAGATCCGCTCGGATTGAAATCCGTCTTGCTTTTAGAGACATAATACTCAATGCCGTTGAACGTGTAGTTGGAATTACCGCTTGTCACCGATGTGTCAGTAGACGACTTGATCACCTTGATATAGGCATTTGGCGTCGATTCCCACGACATCAGAGATTGAGCTGCCTTTCCCTCCGGGTAGAAATAAAAAATCTCATATCCAGCAGGAACATTCGGATAATAGTCGGTCTTAGCGGCAAACCTCTTGACCGCATTGTTCCAAGCGTCAAGACAATAAGGATTAACCTCACCTTGCTGCATATAGTCAATAACGCTATGAACAAACGCATAGGCGCCGCCGACATTGCCGGCGTCATCAAGCGCGCTTTGAATATCATCCCAATAGGTTTTAGAGGAACTGTCGTACTTAGCACTTGCGGATGGTATCGTCGCGTCGTTATCTAAATACAGCCAATAAAAGGCTTTTGCCCTCATAGCTGATTTAGAAAGGTAATATTTTGTAGCGTTTTTGTAAGTGCCCTTTGACGGCGAATCATTGGTTGACCAAGAACACGTTGCAATTTTGCCGTTGACCGTGTAACGGTGCGTATAGGTATAGTATTCATTGACCCATATCGAATCGCCGTAATCAACGGTACAGTTTCCTGTATCAGAATATGAATAGGACACATTCTGCACGGGATCATACGCAACCGCAAGCACTGTTATGATACTCAACGCAAATACGACGATTATCATAAAGGACGCGGTCACGCTTTTCACGATTCTTTTCAAATCGCACACTCCTTTCTCAAAAATGATATTTGTGGATTGAACACTGACCGTCTGCTCCGAATATCCCATTTATACCCGTTATGAGTAGACGGCCAGTGTTTATGTTTATATTTGTCCTCGACGCCCCAAACACAAGGGAACATATCTTCCGGCCGCCGCATACGGCCTCATTGGAATTCCACCACCGCGAGGATCGCCCGCGGCCGCCATCCTTTGCTGCGACGGTTGCTATCTCGCTCGGCTTTAGGACTTGACGGAAGTATCATTATGTATTCTGCTTTTCATCGCCTTCGGTATGATTGCGGTCATACCGTCAGAGACATAGAGGCTGTATTGGCAGTACAGCGTCCGCTCTTGTGGCTCGTCCTTTTAGGACACAGAAGGAAGGTAGAAGAAATGTTGGTATTCAGTTGTCAAAGACCTTAGACGGGTTCATAGCGGAATTCTCACAGCCCCACGCCGATACTTTATGTATTCGAGCATGATATTTTATCCGCTGAAAAAATACCCTTCTATATATCAGGACATTTTTGAGCTGATTTTACGGGTTTTCTTCAAAAATTTTTTCAAAAATTTTTTGAAGCCGGCTAAATCCTCGTTCAATACTCTCCTTGACAGAAGTAGTTGACCGTTCTTCTTCCTCCGATATTTCTTCAATACTCATACCTAAAAAAAGATACTTGTAAACTCTGAGCCCTTGCTTTCGGGTCAGCATATCAAGTGATTGATATGCTATTTCAAAAAGCATTCTCAGTTCCAAAATATCGGCGGGATCATTCTGTGAAAGGAGCGTTTCGCTTTCAATTCTGTCTCCGACATCGAGCGAGAAATATGCACGATAACGCTTCATTTTTCTTATATAGTTTTTTCCTTACGTTCAAATTCGCGCAACAAATCAGCGACAGCGTCCGGTACCTCATAAAATTCATCTTCTTTATAATGCGGATAGTAGTCCCGCAAATTGATTGTTTTCAAATAAAAAACCTCCGTGTAATTTGAAATGGTAAAATCTCAAATTCACAAGGAGGGGAGCGGATATATAGAAGATAACGTCGAACGACAAAGAAAAGAATATAAACAAACTTATTTACACACTTTTTTGTCGAATAAAAAAATGCCGCAATGCCCTCAGACATTACGGCAATATAATGTAATATTCTATCAATTATAGCACTTTCACTGACAGAATTATAATCTTCCCAACTAAACCTCCAAAAAGCTATCATAGCAACAGATTATATCATTAAGTGTCGAGATAATCTGTCAAAACACATCAGGAGTTACGGAATAAACAACATATATCTATTTGAATTGTCAGAAATGACGAAAAAGTCTATGCAAATTGAACGTATGCAAAATCAAAGTATTCTGCTACAATATAATCAGAAATAACATTATTCGACATTTGTTTTTACGGATTGGAGAACCTGTATGAAAATAGTTTTACGATCTATCTTCACGGCACTTATGCTGTTCACAATGATAATAGGAACCGCCTTAGCCAGTCATGCCGCTGTATATAAGATGGGTGACACGGACCGTGATGGTGAGGTCACTATCACAGACGCGACGGTGATCCAGCGCGTATTAGCGGAAATGATCGAGGATACAAACGGTCACATCCTCAGATACGGAGACGTTGACGGCGGCGGTCTATCCATCACGGACGTTTCCTTTATTCAGAGATACCTTGCCAATATGGACGACGGATACCCGATAGGAAGCAGCGTCGATGAACCACTGCCGACAGAAGCCGAAACAGCGCCGGAGGTTATCAACGGCATGGTGACCGTGGACGGTGTGAGCTTTGACGTTTCTGACATTCCCGATACGCTTGTGATCGACAGCAGCCAAAGCTCCGTCAATCGAACGCTCATGCTGATCCCCGACCGCACCTTAGCACCGGAGGACATCTACATTCAAGTCAACAACGGCAGCTATGACTATAAGACGGACTACGCTGACAGTCGCTTCAAGGAAAGCTATCTGATGACGAGCAACGGAAAAGCCGCTGTCGGCTACGACTGTCTTGTTCGCAATAAAAAAGGAGAGGAAGCCGCGTGGGTCGCCGCGCACTACGCCTCGGGTATGTATTATCCGTTCCGTGCAAATGTGTGGGGGCTGAAATGCGAAAAGTGCTCCTTCCCCATCGACTTTTTCTACAAAGGGAAATTGATCAAGCGCTGTATGGTGATGATTGATTTGAGAACCAATAAGACGAATATCGAAAATACGCTGACCGAGGTACGCAAGATCGAAAAGGCTTGTTGGACGGACAGCATGACGGATAAAGAGAAGTTAAAGGCGTTTTCGGAATATATCGAAGCCCACTACTCGTATTCAAAGGTCATGTGCGTGGACGGCGCTGTTTACGTCGCCTTCGCCGCACGCGATTTAGGGCTAACGTCTATGCTGATGTCTCCGGGCGGCAAAGAGAATCCCGAACGCGATCACGATATAGTAACCTATAACCTCTACTATGATACGATCAAGCCGGGCGGCCATTGCGCCTGCCTTGTTGGTTATCCCGACAGCTCTGTCTTGAGATATGATGTGCAGGGCGGCAGCCAATGGATCAGAGAGTATAAAAACTAATGAACAATACTTAGAAAAGCACACGGATGTGCAATATCATTAAGATAAGGTAATAATAAAGTATAGGCATACAGACATACAGTCGGGACGAGAATCTCGGCTGTGTTTTTGTAATGAAGGCACAACAATAAAACCGGAGGAAGTCCAGTCTGAAAAAGCAATGAAAGAGAAGCGTAATTACATTTGTAAACCAAATAAAAAAGCCCGACCATCAGAGAGCGACTATGCTCAACTGATGATCGGGCTTTATATGATGCAAGTATTATTTTGAATCGGCAAAAAGCGTAATTATAATTTTTTTCTGATAGTCAGAACATTCTGACCGTCTTTGTATTCGTAATCGACCGCATCCATTGAGTTTTTGACCATATGGATGCCGAGCCCTCCGACCTTTCTCTGATGCGTGGGAAGAGTGATATCCGGTTCCTGCGCCTGAAGCGGATCGAACGGAATGCCGCTGTCGATCAAGGTAACGGTGATCTCGGTTTTTTGCCTGTCGGTCTTGACCCGTACGGTAGCGTTGCCCTCCGAGTCGGGATAAGCGTAAGAAGCGATGTTTCCGAACAGCTCGTCGATCGCGATATTGATCTGTGACCGCCCGCTGCACGAACAGTCCATAGCGTTTAATTCAGCTTCGACAAACGCTGTGACCTGCGGCTGACGGTCGATCCTCGCCGGCACTGTCAGCTCCTTGACTGCGGGCGCTCCGTAATACGCAAAGCACATCATCGTCAGATCGTCAAACTGTTCCGCGTCGCCGACAAACTCTCGAACGTCTGCGTCGACCGTTTCCAGGATGATCTGAGGCGATTTATCCTTTGCCTTATTCAGCGCGGCAACGGTGCGTTCCAGACCGAACATCTTTTCATCTGCGTCCGTTGCCTCCGCTACGCCGTCGGTGTAGACGAACAGCTTGCTGCCCGGCTGCATCCGGATCGTATAGTCCTTATACCTGATTCGCTCGAACCCGCCGATCACAAAGCCATGCTTATCCTTGAGAACTTCAAAATTCGAATCGGGGTTCTTGAGGATCGGATACTCATGACCGGCGTTTGCGGCGATCAACTCGCCGCTGCGCAGGTCGACAATCCCGAGCCATACCGTAACAAACATCTTTTCACGATTTTTGGCGCATATCAGCCGGTTGACTTCCGTCAGGATCTGCGCAGGCGTGCTACCGCTCATACACTGCGTTTCGATAATGCCCTTCGCCATCACCATAAACATCGCGGCGGGGATCCCCTTACCCGATACATCGGCAATCACCAAAGCAAGATGATCGCGGTCGATAAAGAAGAAATCGTAAAAATCGCCGCCCACCTCTTTGGCGGGAATCATAGAGGCATAAATATCGAATTCATCCCTGTCGGGAAAAGCGGGAAAGATGTTTGGCAGCATATCCGCCTGGATTTTATTGGCGAGCGTCAGCTCGGTATGGATACGCTGCTTTTCCGCTGTGATCGATGTCAGGTTCTTTTCGTAATCCTGCAGATTGCCTTCCATTTCCTTTACGGTTAGGGCAAGGTTTTCTATTTCGTCTCCGGTGCGGATATCGAGGTTCGTAAAGTGCGCGGTATTTTGAACGCCCGCCTTCTTATCCGCTGAATAATTGCGGGAAGCCGCCGTGATATCGTCGATCGGTTTTACGACTGTTTTTTTCATGTAACGCAGCAGCAGAAAACCGAACAGAGCGATCACAAGCAGCAGCGCGACGAAATACTGCAAAACAAAGCTCCACATACCGGAAACTACGTTATTCAAAGTGACGTCGGCAAGGATAAAGCCGGTCACCTCACCCGATCTGCTCCGGACAGGAACGCCGGAGGTGCACATCCAGCCGTATTTTTCCGGTTTGCCGATATCATAGAGCATACCTGTTCCGTCCCACTCAAGGAACTTTTTGATGCCCTCGTGCCGGACGCTCTCCCAAGCGCCCGGTTCATAGGGATTGTTGGAATCGGGGTCGGCGATATAAACCATCGCATCGGTGTCGATATCATACATGGCAAGATAGATGTCATATACATCGCTTGATTGCCTGTAATCGCTGAGCACCGACAGGATCATCTTGTAATCCTCGCGCTTGGTCAGATCCGCAAAATGCGCCTTGTAGGATTCGGACGACGGATCGGCTCTTTCCGATTCGGACAGAGCGCGATACCGGTTCATCACATCGCGGGAAAGAGGTTCGGTATTGGCTGCTTTGGACAGAACGGCGGAAGCATTGCGCGACAGATTGAACGCTGTAGAAATATCTTGTCTTGCGACCGCTACGGTATATAAGCTGAGTCCTATCAACAGACAGACTATCCCGAGCAGCACCGAGCCCAATAGTACAAAGCGAAAAATACGGCTCGACAGAGAGTGGCGTATACGCTCCCGCTTTGTCATTTCTCTGACGCTTTTTTTCGGCATATCCGACCTCCGTTATTTTACGTTCAAAACATTGTCAAAGCCGGTGACAGCAAAGACACTCAGGATATCGGCATTTGCGCCCTGAACCGTGACGTCGGGGCGGCCTGTTTCTTCCATGTCCTGCTGTGTTGTCAGCAGTATTCTCAGTCCTGCCGAGGATAAATACTCCAGCTTTTTGAAATCGAATACAACTGCTGCCGCGTCACCGATCTCTTCATCTACCGCGTCCTGCAGCGCGGGCGCCGATACAGTATCCAAACGTCCTTCAAGCTCAAATATAATCACATCGTCTTGCTTGATTTTATTGATATTCAACATGGGTTGATCTCCTTTATTGCTTCTTGTTCAAGACCAGATCACCGAATACGGTGGTATCCGTGAAATAACCTCCGGTGATGACCGCCTCGGGCTTGACGTAGTTATCGTTTCGGTGAACAAACACATAGATCCTCGAATCAATAAGGTGCTGACCTTTATCATCCTTGGCATAGCCTCTGACGCCTGCGTTCAAGCCTTCATTCATATTAATACGTTTGTTCTCGGTAGTCAAGAGGTTTTCCCACCTGTTATCCGCAATATCCTCCGGTACTCTGTCATACTGCGCCGCGGCGACGGATGTGATATAGGACGCGTCGTTCTTGTCCTTATCATTGATCAACGCCGTCGTCTGGTAGAGATACATCGGCGTGCCGCCTGTGCCGTAATTGAGATTGCGGTTGCCGCAGAGGGTATATTTGCGCTTGTCGATCGTCAGACGTTTCTCCGGATTCTCTCCGACATAAACGTACAGGTCCTTGACCGCGCTCTCCATATAATACTTTGTCCGCCTGGTATTGACATAATCGGGATTGTAATAATGGTAGCCGATGAAAACGCTCGCGTCGGACGATGAGCCTTTGTTGAGGTTCAGGGGCAGGCAGTTTGTCGCGCCCTGCATGAGCAGGTCCTTAAGCGCCGCTGCCTCTGTATCGCCGACGCCGACAAAGAAGCTGTCGATACCGGTAAGACTCGAATTTGTCTTTTGATGGATATAGAGGACGTCTTGTGTATCGCCGTAAGGAACCGCATACTCCGCCTGAGCCGTAACGTTGCCGTAGAAGTCCTTTTGTGCCGGTATATCGCCGTGGTCAACCGTCAGTACGGTAGCCATTCCGGGCTCAAAGACATTATCGGAGACTTCGATCTCAGTCAGCGCGTCGCCGGTGGAGCTTCCGCCTGAGCTTACGGTAGCGTACAGATAATACATTTCACCGTTTGCGGAAACGATCGGCGTGGGCTCTTTGTTTGTAACGTTCTGGACAAGCGAATACTTGGCGCCGTTCACCGTCAGGGTCTCTGTCGGCGTCGCATTGAGATCCGCTCTCATTCGCAGCAAGCCGTGGATCGCTTTTGCGGGATTATCGGTATAGGTCACACCCAGATACGCCGCCGCTTCTTCATAATCTGTGGCAGCCCATTCTCCTCCCTTGTCGGATTTGTTATACCAAGTATTCACGGAATACTGTCTCAGATTCTGGAGAAGTATCTCTGAAGAAGCACTTAACAGAGAATAATAACATAAATCGTTCGAGAAATCGTCGTTCGCCTTTCGTTCTTCCTCTTCCCATTTCGGATCGGGGTTATAGGTCGCGACCTTGACGGAGGCAATATATTTGCCTCTCACGGGAGCGGCACGGCGTATATACAGATAAGCCGGAGAACACTCGCCGCTTTTCTCGTGATAGTAATACGCGAGGTTGAGCGGTTCTTGTTCATAGGGGAATTTCACATCCTGAACAGACGCAAAGCCATCGGGTACCTCGTTACTGCCGCTGAGCACCAGATCGCCCGGTACCAACGGCTGATATCCCTGCTTGAAGCCGCAGGCATAAAGCATATGGGGCTGATTGAGAACGGTCTGCCACTTTACTCCCGGGATGATATTGTTGATTTCTTTTTTGTCGCATCCGAAGGCGTCGTTGATGCCCACGGTAAAGTCGTCGTAGTTATTGACCGAGTAATGCGAAAGGTACTCCTTTTCCGTGGTGGCAGCCTGATATTCAGGCATTGACTTTGCGCTCTGCATAAACACGTTCGTAATGCCGTAGCCGGTCTGGGCATAGTTCGTATCCTTGTTGCCCGTATACGCCGTCAGCGTCGTCATCATGTTCTGCATACGCGGAGTGCCCGCGTAAAACTGAACGTCAAAGATCGCGCGCTTCGGATCATAGGTAGTGGTATAGCAAAGATATGTCTGCATATCCTTGACATAACAATTCATACCGTATTCCGGTCCCATGACCTTCTTATGCCATTGTCTTCCCTTAGTGAAATTCTCTTCTCCGAGCAGCTTGCCGCCGAGCTTTTCAGCGTATTCGGTAAGCGACCAGCCTGCTTCCTCGGCGTTTGCCCCGCTGACAAAATACAAGCCGGAGATATACTCGGTGCCCGAGGTGATTTTTTCGGACGGTGAGAAGAAAATATATTTTGCCTTGTCCCATTTGGAGTTGTTCACACAGGCGTCAAAGTTATATGCCGCGCTGCCGAAATAGCAAACGGGTACATAGCCCTTTTTGCCGTCGGACAGCTGATCCGCGATCTGGATATCATCGGCGAGGATCGGCGAACCGACGCTCGTATCCTTTGTATAGCAGATGGAGTTGCCGTGTCCGTCAAAGCCTGCCGCCGTGTATTTTACCGTGCCGTACATCACCGCCTGTGAGGTCGATTTGATCTTTGCCATCCTGATATCGGTGACAGCCGCTTTCTCATTGGACGTGACGGTATAGCCGAGATAGGAATACGATCTTTTATTCGCACTTAACTCCGGCGTCAGGTTGACGTCGATGACTTTATAGCCCTGTTGTGTCAGCTTGCTTTTGGCTATGGTCTCACTTCCCTCACAGGAGAGATAGACCGAGGCGATGTACTGCTTCTTTTCAGCGGGATCGGGTTGTGCCTCCGTGGGAGCGGTCGTCTCCCGAGGATCATCGTCCTGATTTTCTGTGGGCTTATCCCCGTCCTTTACTTCTGTGGTGTTTGCCGACTCTCCCGGATATGAATAGAACAGATATACCGCGGGAGCGTCTTTTTCTTTGACATTTGCGTTGACGTTGGCGGCGTAGATCTCGTCAAAGTTCCTGACCGCCTTATATCCCGCCGGATTCTCGGCGTCGTTTTTCTTTATGATAAACGGTGCGCCGTCGTTCGGCACAGCAATAGGCTTGCCTGCCTGCGTATTCTGCGAGGAGTAAAGCGCGTTCCACTGCTTGCCCTCGTAAGCGTTCAGATCGGCTTTGCCGTCGGGGCTTTGAATGAGATCATACCGCAGCATTCCTCTGTTGTCAGAGTCGTTGACGTCAGCGCTCAGATCCATCGTTACCGTTGGGATATCCGTATAGCTAAGATCGTCGCATTCGGGCTTGAGGCAATCGTACAGGAACACAACGAGCATAATGAGCAGGATAGCAAGGGTGATGAGGGTACATCCCGCGCTCACATACGCGGCGCCCTTGGCGAGCCCGCCGAAGATCCATGCTAAGGTCGTATGATTTGCCGCCCATATCGCCGCGTCCTTGGCAAACCAGCCGACCATCATTTTCGGGAGCATACCAAGCGCCGTTATTCCGGCGATCGAGGTTATGGTAGAACACCAGGAAGAAATGGCTTCGAGCGTCGCGATAACTTTGTTGCGCTTTGTAAGGTTCTCCACCGTATCCTTTAGGTTTGTGTAGCGCTGCGCGTCGCCCGTGACGGCACATTCCTGATCAAAAATCTTTTGATCCACGCCCGTCCAAACGGAGATCGTTTCGGCGTTGTTAAAATCACGGCACTCTTTTTTAGCTTCGTTTATCGAATCGGCAAAATCATTTTCAGAGCCCGAAAGCTCGTTCAGATAAAGTGTACTGACCGGCAATCCGACCATCTGTGTCGTGACGATCTGACCGTGGGTCATGGAAGCGATCAGCGGATAGAGGTTTCTCAGCTCCGCCTTATTGCTGAGCGTCAGATTACCCATTTCCACGAGCCAATCACCGAGCAGCGTATTGTCGTCATATTTGTATTGATTGAGGACGCCGTAAGCTGTAAGCGCGAGCGATTCGGAGCCGATCTCGCTCAGCTCTTCGTTTGAGGCTTCTTCGGGATCGGGATCCGGCATCTTGCCGTCGTTCTCGTTCACCCGAGCGATACCGGTCTGATACTTTGTCGAGAAATCATGGATCACGTCAACCAGCCGTTCCGCACTTGACAGATAGTCTCTGTCGAGCTGTGCGTAAGGATCGACGCCCGCCTCGACGCCGTCCTCATTTTCGGGAAATTCGAGGATATCCTTGTTTTGATAAACGCGGCTTGCCCAGTTATCCTCGGAGCAATCCGATACGCCGAGCGCGAGCTGATTATAAACGGTCGTGCTGACTGCGGCAGCTGTTTGGAGCAGCAGCTTTTGCAGCATTTCTTTATTGAGCGAATCACTCAGGTAATAGTCGCCGAGCTTCATATTGAGTTCGGGGATCTCATACAAATTGAGGAATCTCAGCGCCGTCTTTGCGTTATAGCTGCCGTTCTCGACCTTGCTTTTGAACTCCTTGATGATGTTGTATTGTTCGTCGATCACAGAATCCAGACCGGGATACTGCCGCGCGACCAGATCCTTATAGTTGATCGTGCTGAAGCCCGAGGTCATCTGCATCATACGCACGTCGGTGATCGCCTCGTCCTTATTCTCGGTGGTGCTGTAGCCGAGGATGACCGCGTCTTCATCCGTACCTTCGTTCAGATTGCCCTCTATGGGGATAAAGCCGTCCTTCTTACAAGCGTCTGCCGCGGCGTCTGCGGTCTTACCCTGATAGACACGCACCTCGCCGACATACAGCGCCTTGGCTTCTTCCGCTCTTACAAGGAACCCGAACATCTGAAAATGCGCCAAAAGACCTATGACAAGGGCAAGTACGACGGCAAGGGACGCAAAGAGAAACTTATTCGTTTTCTTCATCAGCACTTGTGTCAGTCTGTTCATTTTTTGCTTCATCTTTCTTGCCCTCCTTTCTCCGCTTTTTGAAATACAAGATCAATATTATGCCCGCGATAATGATCACGCCGCCGATAATGATGATCAGGGAACTATGATTCGTGATCACAGACGCAAACAGCGGCGTCGAGACCTCTCTTAAGTTTGTCATCGATAAGGATCGCGCGTAATCGTCGGCGTGAAGATATTTGTTCACCTGATATAGGCTGATGTTCTTTCCTACGGTCGCCGAGCCGCTGCCGGTCGAGCTGATCCCGATAAAGGCGCCGTCCTCCAAGCCGCCGCTGTACAGCTTAGCGGATGAAAAATTGCCGTTTTGCAGGCAGAGATTATTCGCGGCGCCGTTAGCGATGTTGCCACGGATGACCGTTGTTCCCGCGACATCGATATCGTACATGGAATCAACATAAACGCCGCCGCCGTTTTTGCCGGTCGCCGTATTATCCGTAACGGCTGAATTAACTAAATATACAAAACCGGATTCGACATAGACGCCGCCGCCTGTTTTTGCGGTGTTATCGTGAACGGAAGTGTTGTAAAGCGCCGTATCGTTTCTTTCTTCGGTACTATGCTCATCATAGATATAAACCCCGCCGCCTTCGTCTGCGGCGGTACAGTGATGGATATCGCAGTTGTCTATGCGAATATCATGTTGACCGTAATCGTTACGGCCGTAAGCTACGTCGGTAAGCAAGGAGATCGCGCCGCCGTCATCTTCGCTTTTACATCCGTTGAATTCGACATTATCGAGCGTCAGCTCCGCGGCATTGCGATAACCTATGCCTCCGCCCAATTCTTCTGCGGAGCAGTTTTCGAACTTAGAATTACCGATCGTGTTCGGATACACGACGGAGTCGAACTGGGAGCCGCCGGAAGTTATATACAGACCGCCGCCGCACTCGGCTCGGCAATTGCTGAATGACAGCCCGTCGGCTGTGATCGTGCTTCTGCCGATATTGTAATACCCCCCGCCGTAATCCTCCGCCTGACAGTTATTGAAGGTACAGTTGTCAAACTTGTTGACCTTTCCGACAGTCTCAACGTTCTCAAAGCTGATCGCGCCGCCGCTTTCCGCCGAGCATCTTTCAAAGGTAACGCCTTCAAGGCTGATATCGGGCTTGCCCGAAACGCAGATCGCGCCGCCGTTGCCTTCCAATGCGGTACAGAAGATAAATTCGGTGTCCTTCAGATCCAGCTTTCCTTCGCAGCAGATCGCGCCGCCGTTGCCCTCCTTTGAATGACAGTCGGTGATGGTGCCTCCGTTCATGGACAGCGTGCCGCCCTTTTCCACTTTGGCAAAGCCGCCGCTCTCTTTTGAACCGCCGTGATAGATACCGCCGCCTTTCAATGGATAGGTGCGGGCTTCCGCTTCATCCATACTCGTCATTCCCGTCGTACAGAGAAAGGTCTCGCCGGTATCGCGCGTCGGATCGGAGTCGATGATAGAGAGCTTGCCGCGGTCTTTTATGACAAACAGCGAATTCGTCGCGGCGTTGTTCAACAGATGTCCGTTCAGGTCAACATTGACGGTTTCTTCGGTCTCCAGCGTTTCATTCACGGTCGTATCTTCCGTGAGCTTCACCGTTAAGTCTTTGTGTCCCAACGCTCGTTTCCACGCGTGTCGGAAGGTAGGATACACCGCCTTATCGCCTTTAGAATCGACCAGTTCTGTTTGCGCCATGCCCCAGACGGTGAAATCCAGCGTCGTATTAGAACTGTTGAACGGATACGAGTATGCGCTGTACGGCTCGTTGAGCATCTCCTCGCCGTCAGCGTAAAGCTTGATCCTGCCGCTGTGATGGCGAATGGTAAAGCCGCCGCCGAAATCAAGGTACATCTGAAGGTAGTACGGAACCGTGTCCGAACGCTCAAACGTCCATTCCACCTTTTTGCCTTCGGATAAGTCGTCCTTGATATCCAGAATATCGGAACTTCCGCCGGACTTATAGCCGATTTTCAGCGTCGCTTTGTTCCATGAGGAAGCCTTGGAATCGGTCGTGATCTCGAGCTTGTAGGTGACGGACGTCAAAGCACTCGCCGGGATACAGACCGGCAGCGCCGCCAGCAGTATCAGCAGAACGAGGACGACGGATAAGAGCCTGCTAATCCGAGATCCTGTCTTTTTTTGTTTGATTGAGGTCTTATTCATAGGAACCTCCGTATATTATTATAATAGTCACAAAAGAGTCATTGCAAGGGCTTTGGCACGCGGCGATCCCCTTGTTATTACGACCGGCTGCCGAAGGAAGGGGATCCCCGCATCGTCGGTAGTATGCCGACTCCTCGAAATGACAGCGCCTTTTTATCACGCCTCTGTTTTCTTCCTCTTTTTCACAAAGATGGTACCTGCGATACCGAGGACTGCGCCCAGCGCCAATCCGCCGAATAACCAGATCGCGATCATACCGCCGTTCATAGCGGTCGCGGTCATATTGCCTGCGGATTCGTCGTAGGTCTTTGAGATATCGCTGAGCTTGAAGAATACATACGCCTTGCTTTCTCCGAAGACCTTATCCTTGATAGATTTATATCCCGAGTACAGCTTGGAGTAGTTCATATAATCAGCATTGGTGAGATTTTCGGCTCCCTTTTCGCCGAGCGTATGGATATTGCCGTCCATACCGCCGGGCGCGGAAGCGGTCTCAGCGACCTTGAAATCGGTCATTATGGGCTTGCCTGCCATCGAGTTCTTTGAGACATAGATCGCCAACCACTGCCTGCCCTCGTCGGCGTTGAGGTCGGCGCTGTCGCCGGTTTGTTTTTTATTCTGATTATAATCCGCGCGGTTGCACTCCACTGCCTGATAGTTGAGCTGGAAGCTCTCGCCGTCCTCTGAGGTATAGTTGTCTACAAAATACTTGGGAATGGGCTTGAGTTTGACCTCATCCTTTTGCGCGAGGGTATAGATCGTATATCCCGCAGTCGCGACCGCAAGGAAGATGGTTGCGAACTTAAAAAACGTTACACCGTACGAGAAAAGCTGATACTCACCACTGATCGGTCCTATTCTTCTATTTACAATCGATTGTTGTAATCCCTCGGTCGCATTATTCACAATACCAAAATCTCTTGCGCCGCTCTGTGGTTCCAATACATCTCCAAGATATTCGAGCAAAAAATCTTCGTTGACTTTCTCACCGATTTTTGCAATACCGTACATAAATCCGGAAAAACCGGTGAAGAACAGCATAGTATAAATCGTGCTCTTGGATTCTTCCCATGCGCTTGTTGTCTCTGATGAGGAGATATTTTCCTCTCTGGCTGCCGCGCCGGTTTTGGCGATCGAACCATCAGTCTTGAACATCTCGCGGTTGATGCCTGTATAAATCGAGCTTTTGAAATCGTCCGGGAACTTTGCTTTTTTCTCGATATCAGCTTTCCACGAATCATAATCAAGGAAAGAGTAGCGGATCATATCCTTGAGAGATACAAAGTCCATGCCGCCGCGCTGACCTTCGGTGAACGCCGCCGCCATCGGGTAGTAACGTTCGACGTCGTCTTCATCGACATCTTCCATAAAGAAGTCAAGTAAATCGCCTTTGTCGAAATTACCACCTTCATAGTTTTTAAGGGCTTCATAGAGGATGCCTGTATCCTCCCAATCTATAATGTTCTTCAATATCTCCGTTTTTTGTTCCTCATCGGCTGTGTCGGGATCACCGAAAGTAGCCTTGATGTCGGCTTCTGTCGCATCGGTTACAGATATCCCGGTCGCTTCATAATCAAGGAACTCGCTGCGCAGCGTGGGTACTGACGATGAAAGATCCGTTGCTATATCGCCGTATTCCGTATCAAGAAACTGCGCGCGCTTTGATGGAGTGTTCAGGTCGGGACGGCTGTCCTCCAGCTCGTCGAGCATATCGTCAAAGTCTTTTTCCGCAAAACGATCTATCCAAGTGTTATCGTTTGTATCCGCCGCTAATGAAAGCATATTTTCGATAGTCAGGATATAAGCGGAGTTTCCCTGCATCAGGATCGTCAGCAGGTCGGGCAGCTTACCTTTGTTTTCGTCGGTGATACTTTTATTCACGCCGACCTTATCCTGCAAGGTCTCGCTGTTGAACAGATCGCCGAGCTTCATACCGGAGTCATCATCTGTGTACTTGTTGAGAAGATCGTGAACGGCAACAGCCTTGGCTTTACCCGCTTTGAGGTTCGTGCGATATTCACGTATTGTCGCCATAAAGTCGTTCAGAAGCTCCGCGACCTGCGTCTTTCTCTGGCGCAGTACCTCAGTATACTCGGTGGTGTTGAAATTGCCGTCCATGTTCATGACAGCGATGTCGGTGATCGATTCACGTATATTGTCGGTGGTTTTGTAGCCCATCATAACGTATGTATCGCCGTTTTCATTCAGGTTTCCCTCGATCGGAGTGAAGCCCTTGTCGCCCAGCGCCTTCTTAGCCGCTTCTGCGTCCTTGCCGTAGGCGACGTAGACCTCGGAGACGAATTTGCCTTTATTCTCCGCTGCCGCGACTGTTTGAAGCGGAACGAGCGCAATAAATGTCAGCGTCAATATGAGCGCTGCGAGAATTTTAACACTTTTCAATACCTTCATTAAGCATTTTCCTTTTTCTTTTTATTCTTGACGATCAATACGGCGATGACTGCGCCGAGAGCGCCGCCTAAAACGAGTCCGCCAAAGCCGATAAGCGCGATCATACCGCCGCCTATGGAAGAAGCGGTCATGTTGCCCGCCGATTCGTCGTAGGTCTTGACGTCGTTGCTGAGCTTAGAGAAAATATACATGGAGTAGTCGCCTGTTATGTTCTGCCATACGGTGCTGAAGGTGGAGTAATCCTTGAACGCGGGGCTGACCACGTTGACCGAGCCCTTTTCGCCGATCAGGTGGACTACGCCCTCATAGCCCGTGGGGGCTGCGCTTTTTTCCTGCACGATGAAGTTCGGTGTGAGGGGCTTGCCCGCCTTGGAGTTCTTGGAGGCATAGAGCACGAGCCACTGCTTGCCCTCGTCGGCAAGGAGGTCGGCGCTGTTGCTTTTCTGCTTTGTGTAATCCTCGCCGAAGTAATCCGTACGGTTACATTCGACCGCCTTGTAGTTGAGCGAATAGCTGCCGCCGTCCGCGTCGGTATAATTATCTACCAGATAATTCGGGATCGGGAGCTGCTCAAAGCTCTTGTCGCGGCACAGGTCGATGATCGTCATGACCGCGGAGAATACGGCGACAGCCAGCGTCACGACCATAATGACACCGGCGAGCTTGACCGCGAAACGTCCTTTTTCGAGCCTTGCCAGCTTAGAGGCGGCGTCCTTTTCTTGCATCGGAAATATATCTATAGTGGAGTCTCTTCCGCTAATGTAAACGCTGGTCATTTCGTTTGTCTTGATACTGTTGTAGTTATCTTTGTTAAAAATCGCATTCTCATAAGACACGAACGGGTTTGCCTCATATGCGTTGACATAAGAGTTTTTGATCGCTATGGAAGCAAAGGTGACAGCGCTGAGTCCCGCGGTAGCAGCCCAGCTGATTGCCGTGATTTTTCCGAAGGTATCCAGCTGATCCTCTTTTTCGCCGGTCGTACCGTCGGCGGTGTTGTTTGAGCGCTGTGCCGCGCCGGTCAGGGCGACAGAGCCATCCTCGCGATATATATCGCGGTCGATGTTCTGGTAGACCGAGATCTGATCGAGACCGTCAAAACCGGCGGTGATCTTTTCGGCGCTCTGTTTCCAACCCTCATCGGAAACAAACGCATAGGTCATAAGCTGCATAAAGCTGACGAAGGGCAGTCCGTAACGCTGACCCTTCGAGAGCGCGAACGCCATCGGAATGTAGATCTCACGCTCGTCGGCATAATCCTCGGGAGTCATAAAGAAAGAGAGCAGCTCGCCTTTTTTGAATCTTTCGTACTCAAAGTTGTACAAGCCCTCGCGGATCGTACCGATCGTGAGCCAATCCAGATATTTGGTTTTGGCGTTAGGATCGTTGTTGATGTCGCCGAACTTATTTCTGATTTCTTCGTCGGTCGTGTCGGTGATCCAGAAACCGCTGTACTCATATTGTCTCAGTATTTCGCCCAGCTTAGCGGATTCCGCGGCAAGCAAGTCCGCGGTTTCTCCGTAAACATTATCGGCATACTGTATCTGTTTTGCTTCGGTGTTGAGCTCGGGACGCTCGTTCTCAATCAAACCGAGCACGCCGTCGTAGCCAACGTCTGCAAAACGGTCGAGCCATGTATTAAACGAGGTATCGGTCGCCATCGAGAGCAAGGTCTCGATCGACTTGATCACCTGCGCGTTGCCCTGCAGCAAAATGGTGATGAGGTCGGGGAGATGATCGGGGTTCTCCGCCTCGATACTTTCCGAAACGCCGACCTTATCCTGCAAGGTCACGGAATTGAGCAGGTCGCCCATCTTCATACCGGTGTCGTCATCGATGTATTTGTTCAAGAGATCGTGAACATAGGTCGCCTTTGCTTTGCCGTCTTTAAGGTTGGCGCGGTATTCACGGATAACCTCCATAAATTCGTCCAGGAACGCTGCGATCTCGGTCCGTTGACCTTTCAGCAGCATTTTGTAATCCTCTACGCTGTAGTCGCCGCGCATGTTCATGACGGCAAGATCGGTGATAGAGTCGCGGATGTCGTCGGTGGTCTTGTAGCCCATCATGGCATAGGTCTTGCCGCCGTCGTTGAGGTTGCCGTCTACCGGGGTAAAGCCCTTGTCCTCGAGGGTCTTTTTCGCCTCATCTGCGTCCTTGCCGTAGGCGACGTAGACCTCGGATACATACTTGCCGTTGTTGGCTGCCGCCGCTGTGTTCAGCGGTACGAGCGCAATAAACGTCAGCGTCAGTACCAACGCTACCAGTGCTTTTAAGCCTTTTAATACTTTCATCATGCCGTCTCCTTTTTCTTTTTATTCTTATTTATCAACACAGTAATAATCGCGCCGAGAGCGCCGCCGAGGATGAGTGCGCCGAAGCCGATGATCGCCACCGTGCCGCCGTTCATAGCGGAGGCGGTCATGTTGCCCGCCGCTTCGTCATAGGTCTTGACGTTATTGCTGACCCTGCTGAAAATATACTTGGTGTAGTCGCCCGTAAGGTTTTGCCATATCGTGCTGACTGAGGAATAATCCTTGAACGCCTTGCTGACCACATTGACCGCGCCCTTTTCGCCGATCAGGTGGACATTTCCCGCATAACCGTCCGGAGCTGAATTGCTGTCCTGTATGACAAAGTAGGGCGTGAGGGGTCTGCCCGCCTTAGAGTTTTTGGAAGCGTAGAGGACGAGCCACTGCTTGCCCTCGTCGGCAAGGAGATCGGCACAGCTGCCCTTTTGCTTTTTATAGTCCTTGTCGAAGTATTCTTCACGGTTACACTCGACCGCCTTATAGTTGAGCGCGTAGCTGCCGCCGTCGGAGTCGGTATAGTTGTTGACGAGATACTTCGGGATCGGGAGCTGCTCTACGCTCCTGTCGCGGCACAGGTCGATGATCGTCAGGACGGCTGAGGCAACCGCCAGCGCCATCGTAATGAACGATACGATCTTTGTGAGCCGTATCATAAATCGCGCCCTATTATACAGCCCCAGCTGCTCGACTCCTGTGTACACGTTACCCGATCTGCTGAATTCCGCTGTAAAATCATTTTCGGTGATCGCGTTCTTAAACAGTTCAAATGTGTCATCGTCCATGATGATATTCATATTTGGCTGGAGAAACTCATCCAGAAAAGAATCGTAAGCGGCAGCTCTGACAGCCGAGTTTGCGATAGTATTAAAACTAAACGCTAATCCCGCGCCGCACACCGTCGAAAAATACGTGATCGCGGTGATCGTGGTATAGGTATCCATCTGTTCATCTTTGCTGCCGGTCGTACCGTCTGCGGTGTTGTTCGCGCGCTGTGCCGCGCCTGTCAGCGCGACAGAGCCGTCCTCCTTATACAGATCGCGGTCGATATTCTGATATACCGACACAGTCTGAGGAGCGGCCAGTTTGTTTTTATAATCTTCGTATACCTTTTTCCAACTTTCATCATTAGAGAACGCATAGCTGAGCAGCTCCTCGAAATTAACAAAGATCAGACCGTAACGCTGCCCCTCCGAAAGCGCCGCCGCCATGGGAATAAAGAGCTCCGTGTTCTCGGGGTCGTGTTTCTCAAGGAAGAAAGCGAGCAATTCGCCTTTTTTGTAGTTGCCGCCCTCGTAGTTTTTCAGATTCTCATAGATCTCAGCGATCATAAGCCACTCCTGCTTTTGGAACACCGCTTTCCCTCCGGCTTTTGTATCACCGAAGGCCTTTTCGATATCCTCCGCGGTCGCCAAATCGATATGCAGATCCATCGCCTCATAATCCATGAGCTTACCGCGAAGTTCCGAAACGTCCGCGCCGAGAAGTCCGGCTTCAAATTCATACAGATTCTCAATGTATTGTTTGCGCTTGGTTTCTGTATTGAGCTCGGGACGCTCCTCCTCGACCTTGTCGAGCAGGGTATCATAATCCGACTCGGCAAAACGGTCGATCCAACTGTTATCAGCAGTATCGGTCGCCATCGAGAGCATCACTTCGATCGACTTGATGACCTGCGGGTTGCCCTGTAACAGAATGGTGACGAGGTTCGGGAGATTCTCGGGGTTCGGCGCATCAACGCTCTCGTCGATACCGACCTTGTCCTGTAAGGTCTCGCTATTGAGCAGGTCTCCCATCTGCATGCCGGTATCGTCATCGGTGTAGTTGTTGAGCACATCGTGAGCATAGACCGCCTTTGCCTTACCTGCTTTGAGATTGGCGCGGTATTCCCTGATCACCGTCATGAGCTCATTGAGGGAATCTGCGATCTCGGTCTTTTGATCCTTGAGCAGTTTTTTGTAATCCTCCACGCTGTAGTCGCCGCGCATATTCATGACGGCGAGATCGGTGATAGAGTCGCGGATGTTGTTTGTGATTTTGTAGCCCATCATGGCGTAGGTCTTGCCGCCGTCGTTGAGGTTGCCGTCTACAGGGGTAAAGCCCTTGGCGCTGAGTGTATTTTTCGCCTCGGCAGCGTCCTTTCCGTAGGCGACATAGATCTCGGAAACATATAAACCGTTATTCGCTGCCGCCGCTGTTTGCAGCGGAACGAGCGCGATAAATGTCAGCGTCAGAACCAACGCTACGAGTATTCTTACTCTTTTCAATCTTTTCATGATACCGTCTCCTTTATATGGCTTTTGCCTTTCAAAGGACACAACGTGTCCGCCGAAAAGTTCGGATGAAGCGGAAGCCTTTCCCTCTATCAATTTTCGTGTTGAGGCAGGAGCGTTTCCTACTGCGCTTGGCGCTTACACCTCATCAGTCTATCCGCAATGCGGACATCTTTTCTAACAGGGGAATCTCCTCGACGGGGAGCCTCCATCATACCGGCTCCTTTTTCTTCTTTTTGTTGACCAACACGGCAATAACCGCGCCGAGCGCTATGCCGAGCACCAAGCCTATGCAGCCGAACAGCACTGCTGTGCCGACGTTGAAGGATTGGGCGGTTCCGGTTGCGCCGAAATCAGAAGCGTCGCCTTCCTGCGGCTCGCCCGCAGGGAGCACGGTATTGTCTGTTTTATAGAACACATAGACGCTGTATTTGCTGGTGATATTCTGCCATGTCCGGCTGAACGCCGAATAATCCATGAACGCGGCGCTTGCCAGGTTCACTGCGCCCAATTCGCCTATGATCGATATTTCGTTTTCATAACCCTGAGGCGCGTCTTTGCTCTTCTGTACAACGATATCGGTAGTTATCGGCACTCCGTTTGTTTTGTCTGTTGTCGCGTAAAGCACAAGCCACTGTTTACCCTCGTCGCATAGGAGATCGGCACAATTCCCTTTTTGCTTTTTATAACCGTTTCCGAAATACTCCTCGCGGTTACACTGTACCGCCTTGTATGTCACCGTGTTAGGTTCGTCGCCGCCTGCTTTGACGTCTATCATATAATCGGGGATCGGAAGCTGCTCTGTATCATCCGTCTTGAGAAGAGAGATCACTGTCATTACGGCGGACGCTACAGCGAGAACGATCGTAGCGAACTTGAAGAAATTAGAGATATACTTTGTGTAAACAGCGCCGGGATCGTCAATAAAGATGTCTTTTACATCATATTTCTTTATCAACTCGAGTGTCTCATCTCCGTGGCTGAGTGTGATGGTCTTCCATTCATTCTCAGGCAAAAGGATTGTTTCTCTCCTAACATAAACCGGAAAACCCTTTGACTCATCAAAATGCGCGGCAATCTTTGAGAAAGTGATGAACGACGCGAGCGATACAGCCGTACAAGCCCATGTGATAGCCGACGCGGTAGCGATGGCTGACCACTTGGAATCTTCGTTTTCTTCAAGGCTTTTCACGTTTTCGGAGCGCATTGCTTTGTCAGTCATCGCGACCGAGCCGTCCTCCTTGAACACATTACGGTCAACGCCGTCATATACCGACATGCCTCCCATCTCCGAGAGGCTCGATTTTAACTGATCGAGCTCCTTTTTCCAAGCGTCATCGTCGATGAGCGAATAGCGGAGAAGGTCAGAAAGCGAAACATAGTTAAGTCCGGCTTTTTGACCGTCAGAGAGCGCCGCAGCCATAGGATAAAGCTCCTCGGCGTCGATTTCGTCGCGCATAAAGAAGTTGAGCAGTTCGCCTTTTTTGAATTTTCCTCCCTCATAGTCCTTCAGCGCAAGGTAAAGAGAGCCTATCTCGGCAAATTGGTTAATCTTCATTTGAGATTCGATCTTGGCTACCTCTTCGTCCTTATCGGAAGACGCAAACTCCTTTTTGATCTCCTCTTCCGAGGCGCTCTCAAGCTTGAGCTTTCCGTTTTCATATGCGACAAGATCATTCCTCAGCTTTGCCGCTGCTTCCGTAAAGCCGAGCACGATATCCTCATACTCGTTGTCAAGCTGCTGTTTTCTTTTGGTCTCGGTATTCAGCTCCGGGTGCTTATCCTCGAGCTCATCGAGAAGATCGTCGTAGCTTTTTGAAGCAAAGCGATCAAGGAAGGTCCCCTCGCCGCTGTCCGCGGAGATCGCGAGCAGTTTTTCAACAGAATTGAGCACAGCGGTGTTTCCCTGCATAAGCAGAGTGATGAGGTCGGGCAGCTTATCCGGATTCTCGGCGTTAATGCTCTCGGTTATGCCGAGCTTGTCCTGCAGCGTCTCTGAATTAAAAAGATCTCCGAGCTTTTTGCTGCTGTCATCTTCGGTATATTTATTGAGCATATCGTGAACAAATACCGCCCTTGCCTTGCCTGCCTTGAGGTTTGCGCGGTACTCTTTTATAGCCGGCATAAATTCAGTCAGGAAGTTCGCGATATTTGTTTTTTGCTGTGTAAGAAGATGTTTGTAATCGGTTACACTGTAGCCTCCGTTCATATTCATAACGGAGAGATCGGTTATCGCCTGTTGAGGATCGTCTGTGGTCTTGTAGCCCAGCATGGCGTAGGTCTTGCCGCCTTCATTGAGGTTGCCGTTTACGGGGGTGTAGCCCTTGTCATTGAGCGTTTTCTTTGCCTCGTCCGCGTCCTTGCCGTAGGCGACGTAGACCTCTGATACATATTTGCCGCCGCTTGCCGCCGCAACGGTATTCATCGGGACAAGTGCGATAAAGGTCAGCGTCAGTACCAACGCTACAAAAATTCTTACGCTTTTCAAATTTTTCATCATGCAGTCTCCTTTGTCTTTTTATGGATCCTTTTTTTATATACGATAACTAAGATCACAATCACAACCATGTAGGTGATCATCGGCATAGCGGCGCCGAGATACTTGTAATCGGACTGGATCAAAGTATTATAGACCGAGTGATAAACGATCGCCATAGACAACAGCGCGAACGAGCCGCACAGGAACATCTTCTTTTGATCGCGTATGAACGAGATACCCACGCCTACCGCGGTGGTACACAGGCTGTGGAGCAGTCCCGCGCCGAGCGTACGGATCAGCGCCCACAGGATATCGACCGAGCCCTGTACGACCACGGTCTCAACCAATATCGTGCCATTCTCGAGCAGCGCGAAGCCCAAGCCGGTCATAAACGCGATCGTTAAAAGCGTTTGCCGTTCGGAAGAGATGAAAATCGCAAATACCAATACCGGCAGCGCTTTGATCAGCTCCTCCGTCATCGGCGTTATATTGGTCGTCAAATAGAACATATCCTGACCGATCAAGCTGTTGATCAAGCCGTTGACCTCAGAGATGAACAGACAGCAGCACATTCCGATAAAGATGTACAGCAGCACCAGCCGCGTCTGCTTGCGCGCTATCGGGATACCGAGCAAGAACGGAAGCGCAAAACACATAAAAACGATATAACTTATGTTCTCCATTGTTTTGTCCCCCTTTCAAGCGCAGGCGCCAGAGCGATCATCGCCGCAAACAGGATGGTGTAAGGGATGAACCACACCGCCTGAACACTGACCTGATAACACCAGATAATGTCTTCGACCGCGACGCCGACAGCCAACACGAGAGATATGATATGGAACGCTCTCATGCCTGACAAAAAGTCCGAATACTTTTTGGGTATGATCAGGTGCTTAAGGCTGTAATAGGATGAAGCTCCGGCAAATAACATCTCGATCGCGCAGGTGATCTTGCGTCCCGGATCAGAGGGCGAGAAAAGGATCACCGTTGCGGCGGTTATCGCCGCGAGGGGCGCAGCCAGAGCGATCAGCCGATATTTTTTCAGCTTTGCAGAGCCGTCGTCGATCAGCGAGTCGATCGCGCCGTAGTTTGCCGAGAAAAGAAACATGTAGCATCCGATGTTTCCGAAGGTTCCGATCTGGAAGAGCTGCGGAAGATCTCCGGCTACAACGTATTGGACGATTTCATATAACCGTTCAATGAACAAACAGCCAAGCGCGCAGCCCACCATTTTTTTATACATTGCTTTTTTCGGTTTAAAAAACTTGATCAGTGAGTACACAAAACCGGTCAACGCGCCGAGGCACAGTAAACCGTTGCAGATCAATTCGACTTGATAATTCAAGTCTGTTCACCTCCTGTATCGGATTTGGCATAGATGTCAATATTTGAAATAATATCCTTCATTCTGACGCCGAGCACGTTCATCAGCTTACCCATATTGAAGCCGTCGGGTACCCTGTCGCCGTTTTCCCATCGATAGATCGTCGTGTAGGATACTCCGATTTCATCGGCGAGATCTCTTGCCGTCATGCCGCGTTCTTTTCTGAGGATTTTAAGACGTTCGCCGATCGCCTTGGCGTCCTTGACGTCGTCATACTGAAAGCTGTCGATCGCTTCCTCGGGCGGAAACCGCAGCTTTTGAAACGAAGCTCTCAGCGCGTCCTCCGAAACAGGCTTTACGATAAAGTCGCTGACCGGGACGGAGAACGCCTGCAGAGCGTATTCGGGATAGCCCGTCACGAAGATAATGTTCAGTTTCGGATTGATCCGGCACATCAGCTCCGCGACCTCTATCCCGTTGAGCCCGGGCATATCGACGTCGAGCAAAGCGACGTCGACGCGATACTTTTTGACATGCTCGATCGCCTCTCTCTGTTTGGTGAAGCAAACACATTCAGCGCCGGGCAGAACAGCCAGCACCTGCCTTTTGATTTCGGCAATAATCAGCTTGTGATTATCCAGAATAATGATGTTCATATGATTTTATCTCCTTAAAAACGACAAAGCGCACTCCACGGGATCAAGCCGTCCCGCAGAGTACGCTTTATTATACCTGAATGACCTGCGCATGAAATTACTGAAAAAGTGTACGCAATAGACATCATGTTGTAACTCCTATGTGATATTTAATCATTATGATCATGTTCCTGTTCCGGCACGAAGACCATCGCTTTGGTACAGCCGGAGCGGCTGTCAAATGTGAGCTTACCGCCGCACTGTGATTCAAGCCGTATTTTCGCGCTTTCCAACCCTACGCCGAGTTCTGTATGCTCCACATCAAAGCCGACGCCGTTATCCTCAACAGTAACCGTATATCCGCCTTCTGTTTTTCGGGAAGAGATCGTGATGACGCCGCCGCTCTCCAAGGTGCCGATCCCGTGGATGACCGCGTTCTCGACCAGCGGCTCTACCGTCAGCGGAGGAATACGAAAGTCGAGCTCTTCGGTTTGATACTCTACCACTAAGCCCGTTTCATCATCTACGTTCTCAATGTTCAAAAACGCCTTGATGTGCTCCAGCTCCTTGCTGAATTCGATCAGCTCATTTGAGCGCATCGCGTCGATGTTGTGTCTGACATACAGGGAGAAATCATCAACCGCGTCGGACGCCTTTTTCTGATCTGTCCAGATCAGCGCCTTGATGATAAACAGGGCATTGTAGATAAAGTGCGGCGATATCTGGTTTTGCAGAAGTCGTAGATTCGTATTAGACAGCTCGAGCTCCTTCTGCGTCAGCGCAAGCTCCTTTTTCAGACTTTCTTCACGAATCCTTGCCTGATAAACAAAGTTAAGGAAGAAATAGTATAGGTAAATATCAATGATCTGAACATACTTGACGATACCGCTGACGACGCCGAAGTATTCCAGCATACAGGTAATGACTGTCGTTACCGCCAAATACATGATGATCGTATTGTATCCCGACGTCACATCATAGAAATATCGAAGCGAAGCGATCACCAGCACGAACAGATAGAACAGCGACACGCAAAACGGAAATGCCCGCAACGGACCTTCCACAAAATAGTATTCCTTGCTAAAGGACAGCACCGTAAGACCGGTCACGCTCGGCCCGACCGTCACGGCAAGCGCGCTGATCAGATTCGGGATCACCAACAGCCAGCGAATCACCTTGTTCTCCACCAACACCATGATCTGCATCATCAGGATCGTCGGCGGGATCAGGTATTTGATGATCGTTGTCCAATAACGTATATCCGCAAGAGACGGATCGTTCTCCGACCATTTGCAGACGAACTCCACAAACAGCGACAGCACCATGATGATCGTCATGATCCACAGCGTGAACACCGCCGGCAGCTTATTCTTTCTGTTGGAAAGCATCAATACGATCAATCCCAAAACCAATAAGATCGACGGATAATCATATTTCAGAAATTCAAGAAATGTAAATTCCATAAATAAACCTTCTATGATCCGATTGTTCTGTTGTTATTTTACCATATAAATCTTCGGATTTCATTACCAGTTGGCAACAATCGAAAGAATAATTAACCGATAATAAAAAAGTGTCGAGGACACATCAGCTCCCCCAGCCCCCTCAATCATGAGGGGGTTAGATTTTAAGGGTAGCTATGGTATAATAAATCCATGAACATCTTACAAAAGATATTTACGGATTATTATGAAAGAATCATATTTGAACTACATCCCAGACAAGCAATAGTTAAGAATGTAGACAAAATGATACACTGCGGTAATTCATTTTGCGGCGGTGCCTTGTTCGGCTGCGACGAATGCGGTCATATAAAATTTGTTCCCTTTCGATGCAAAAGTCGGTTTTTCCCTTCCTACGGTAACAAATACTCTATTGACCGTACCACCGCCATGTCTTTTAAGATCGTCAATGTTTCACATCGTCACTGCGTCTTTACGATCGATGATGAATTAAGGCGGTTTTTTCGCACAAGACCGTTCTATGCTCAGCCTTTTATTCACCGCTGTTCAAAGTACGGTCTTAAGAATGTTTCATATATATGTTTAAGACATTATTGGCTATTGTGCGATATAGATTATAGGCTCAAATAGGGCTTCATATCAGGAAAAACAAGGCTTAACGGCACGTCATGTTTACGAAGCCTTTTGAGAGCAAAAAGCGAGAACCACATATGACAATATCCTGCGCTTTTGCGACGATCCCGATGTTATCGATCCCATACGCTTTTTGAGAGCGAGAGAGGTCATTCACTATCAGCGCTTCGGCGAGAACCTCAGACTGCTGACCGATAAGCTTGACAGCAAGAACTTCTATGCCTTCAATCCTTCATTTGACAAAAAGTGCTTTAAGAATAAAAAGTAGTTCTGTGAGAAAAAGCCTTACAGATCTATCTCTGTAACAATAAGTATTATCAAAGAAAACAGCGGATCAGACGCGCTTGACACGTTTGATCCGCTGATCGTTACAGCCTTTTTCAATATATCATTATCAAATCAGCAATACAGATATCCGATCATTCTTCGCTTTTCAGCTTTCCGACAGGATAAGGGGTCTTTATTCTTACGCAGTATCTTTGGATGAACGCCGCGTCTGTGATACTGATCTCTTTGTCGCCGTCGATATCGCCGTGCATAACGGTATCATCGTTATAGGGCACAGAGATACGCGCGTCAAAGCGCTGTACCACAGAGGCGTCGATGATATCGACCGTTTCGTTGCCGTCAGCGTCGCCGAGGTAGTATTCTCCGTCGAGCATACTGTAAGAGCCGTATATCCCGCGGCGCTGTCTGCCGACGCTGTCAGTTGCGAGCTCTTCGCTTGTAAACACGGTTTTTACCTCTATCGGAGTTAAACTCTGACCGTCCTTTGTCAGGCTCAGCATACCGTACCGCTCGCTTACAAGATATCCGTTAAGAGCGGTCTTTGATAACCTCGGGTATAACACTCCGACGGTCAGATAAACGGTACAATCGGGCGCTTGTCCGTTTTGATCAGGCAGGATGATCTCTTTGTTTTCATAAAAAGCCGTGAGCTCATCAACGATAACGCTCTCAGCGGCGCTGTGTAAGGCGGAGCCGTATACATGACACTTGCCCGCGACAGACCGCGACTGAACATAGGTATCGGTGATGATAGAATTCACGATATTCGTTTCACCTTCGGAAAGGATTATATCAAAGGTCTTATCCTCGTTATCGGTTTTGAAGCCCGCCAAGGTGCTGTTTATAATATTCAGGCTTCCGCTCTTGTTATAAACAGCGCAGGTCCCGTTAACGGTATTATCGTACATTATCGAGTTGAGCATCTCGACCTCGGCGCTGTTATCCATAAGGATGACCGAGCCGTCTTTTCCGCTGCCCAAATAAAAAGCGGTATCACGGATAGTGCCCCGACCGCCGTTGAAATATATCGCGCCGCAGTCCCCGGATGTTGTACACCTGTCTAAGAAGCAGTTGCTCAGCGAGAGTTCACCGCCGTTACAGATTATAGCTCCGTTCGAGGTGTCTATGCCGCCTATGAGTGTATTGCTTATATCAAGCCTGCCCTGCTCAGCTATCTCAAACATAGTATTTTCAAGCGAGCTGAGAATATGCACGAAGCGCTCTCCCTTACTGTCCGAGGTCCTGCCGTCAAGGGTCACAGAGCCGTTTATGCTGATAGGAGACTCAACGTACACTTTGCTCAGACCATCTGAGAATGTCACGGTATCGCCGCTGCTCTCACAATAGGCGACAGCCTCTCTCAAAGAGGTCTGATTATCGAATTCATCGACTATATCCCAGATATCGGTCACGACGCCGCTCTTCTCTTCGGGCGCGGTGACCTCTCCTATCTGATTGGTAAAATAGGAATTATCAAAGCCGTCGCACACGAACCTTATCAGGATAGAGTAATGACCGTGCAGCTTTACATTTTCATCCCATGATGTAAGCTCAAACTTCATTGGCTCCGAGTTCCTGTAAACGGATACATACTCAGGCTCTTTCAGCCTTATCTCGGTCCCCGTTTGGTAATCAACAGCGAATATCTCAAGCTCTCCGTCAATCACGGGCACCTTCTCGCCTGAGGTGTTCATCAAACCGAACCCGAGCTTCTCGCCGTGAGTGAAACCGCTCGCGTTATACTCAAGCTTGATTGCGCTCATGGGATTGTCTCTGTCGCGAGTTATGGTAAAACGCGGCAAAGCAAACTCATACTCGTCGCTTTGTATCTTTATAGCTTTTCCGTTTTCATACAAAAAGACAGCGAACCTGACCTTTTCAGCGAATACGGGTATCTTCACAATCTGAGGCAGAGCGTCTGCAGAAACCTCATGATCAGCGGCGGCTAATTCAGACCAGCTACCGCCGAACATCAGCGAATTACATAAAACGGCGCTGTCGCATCTGCCGTATAACCCGCTCTCCTTAAGGCCCGGATAAGCGAGCTTGATATCGGCTGATGACCCTGATATCTTATCCACCTCGGCGGTTATGCTGATCCCTGAGACATCGGGCATTTCATTCTCTATCTCGATATCAGCGCTGTAACGGTTGTTATATAAAAGCGCTTCATTGATCTCCGCGTCGGGATTGAGCACTATATCCAGCTTATATCTTCCCTTTTTCATATCGCTGAGCTTTGTAATATAGGTCTTGTAGCTATATTTCATAGTATCTACGGAGCGACGCTCTTTATAAACCGTCTTACCGTCGCCGTCGGTAACGGTGACGTCAACAGGCAGCAATCCGTCAGTGAATTTAGCCCCTGAGTTGGTTATATCCGCGAATAGATATACGTCGCCCGAATAAGCGTTCAAATTCGGCTTATATATCTCGTCCATATAATGGGTAAGCTGAACGGAGTTCGCCTTGAAGTCGGGATCGGTTTCTCTGTCAAGGGTAGCTCTTTCATCCGTTTCGTACGGGATATCCGCGGAATAGGGTGTGAGAACGGTATACCCCGACAGCTCAGCCGTCAACCAGTTTTCATACTTTAGAAAAAGTTCATGTGTATCCTCGTCTACCGTCAGAGGGTGGAGGTCCATCGTATTCGGAGCGGTCCTTCTGTCGGCAGTCCCGGTTTCATGATTATCTGAGTCGGATACGATTAATCTCGAGTAGTGCTCGGGCTCTGTATCATCATAGCTCTTATCGGTGATACAGCCCCACAGGGTCAAGGCGTGGCCCGAAGTCCGACCTTCCCATTGAACAGACAAGCCTACCGCTTTACCTTCTTTAAGAGCTTCGGTCATATCTGTTATCGTCGGTAGCCCTGTGCCGGTATTGTTCCTTTCAGCCGATACACTTACATCCTTGTAGAGTTCAGTCGCGTCATATTCGTGCAGATAACCGCCTGTGTTCTGATAACCATCGACATCAGATGAATTGCCGTTGAAAAACCAATTCAATCCTGTTGCGATATAATTGCCATCGTTATCAAATGAGCCGATGAACTCCTCAAAAATATCATCCTCGGTGTCAAAGCCTGCCCTTTTGCCCCAGCCGGAATACCTGAGCATATTCGAAGTTGCGGCAGCCCAGCACAGATCACTGTCACCCGAGATCTTTGTACCGAGCTTCTCAGCGTCGATAAAATCGATATCCTCTATCTCAAAATACCCGTCATTGATATAAGAGTTCAGCAACAGCTGCTGTATGTATTCTGTCTTTTCCGGCAAGAGACCCGTCAAAAAACATTCCTCGGTGGTATCGGGGATATCAAAGGTCACGGAGTAATAACCGTTGCCGAGATCCTCAGATGAGCCGGTCGCGCTTATGTCATGCGGCTCTATCCTGATGACGAGCTCATTATCATACATCACGTCGCAGCTCTCAATGCTCTCGATGATCTTGTTCTTCTCGGTAGCAGATAGATCGACAGTACCCTTGGCGGTATAACTGCCGCCGTTCTCAAAGCTTATGACCGTAGTGACCGATTTGTCGGCGACTTCAAGACACAGCCCCGCAGGCGCGATATCCCTCTCAGCCGCTAAAACGGGCATACAGCTGAGCATAATTATCAAAATCGAAAGCAGTACGGATAAAAATGATTTCAGATGTTTCATACATACAACTCCTTTAATTAAGATCATTCCTGCCGAGCCGCCTGAGCCTGCTCAGCCTTCATTATACCGTCGATCGCGGCGTTGTCGAGCTCCAGGGTATCGTCGGCGGCAACGGACTCGTCGGCAAAGGCGTCGAACTCACCCTGCTTCTGAGCCAGCATCTGTAAGATACGCTCGTCAACGGTATCGTCGCACAGCAGTCTGTACACCAGAACGGAGCGCGACTGACCCATGCGGTACGCGCGGGAGATCGCCTGATTTTCTATAGACGGCTTTATCTGAGGCTCACATAGGATAACGACCGAGGCGCTCTGGATATTCAGTCCCGTACCGCCCGACTGTATCTGGGCTACGAGAGCCGCTCCGGGCTCAGCCTTATCGAACTCGTCGATTATCTCCTGCCTTCTTGCGGGAGATACCGAGCCCGTGATGGGCTCCATACAGCTATCGCCGAGCAAAGAAGCGACCTTCGCGACGGTATCGAGGAAGAAAGAGAATATCAGTATCTTTCTGCCCTGTTCCTTGGCTTCGCTTACGAGCTCCAGCATACGCTGAGCCTTTGACGACTGAGACAGATCGTCAACATTCCACGATACCCTGCGTGCCGCCATGAAGTTCTGTTCGGCTATCGCTTCACGATATACCTTTTTCTCTTCGGGCGTAAGATCGCACCACTCAAGGCTCTCTACAAGCTCGGGCAGCTCGGTGAGTACGTCCTCACGCTTACGGCGATAATACACAGGCGCTACGGCCTCTCTGAACTGAGGCGCTGATGAAAGAGAGAGCATAGGAGCTATCTCTGCCGAGACCTGGGGGTTCAGCACGGTTATCAGCGACGCCATCTCCCCCACCCTGTTCTCGAGGGCTGTGCCCGTCATGAACAGCAGCCTGTCGGCATGGGTACATAGCTTCTTGACATTTACGGTACGCTGAGCGCCCGAATTCTTTATATAATGAGCCTCGTCAACGGTCAGCATATTGATCCTGAAGCTCTCTTCGATATCAAATACAGCGGTAGTCTCATATGTGGTCACCGCTACTCCGCCGCTTGCAAGCCAGCTTCTCAACGCGGCTTCTTTGCCGTTTCCGTGAACCTTTATCACAGAGAGGTCGCTGTGCTTAGCTATCTCGCGGCACCAGTTCGTCAGCACCGAAGCGGGACAAACAACGGCGAAATGCGTTGCTCCTTTATTGCGAAGATGCACCATGGCTGCTATAGCCTGTACAGTCTTGCCGAGACCCATCTCATCTCCGAGCAGTACTCTGCGCTGAGCGATGATATACTTTACGCCCCACTCCTGATAACGGCGCAGGGTGCACCTGAGCCCCGTGAAATCGGGCTCGACGTCCGAGACCGACTCGGCGAGCTCTTCGGGCAGACCGTATACCTCGTCGCCGCCTGAGACAGCCTCCGGCACGACGGTCTCCAAAATATTGATATAACGAATACTGTCGCGCGAAAAATCATCCCACGCGTCCTTCTGCGAGGTATATGCCGCGGTGTTTACCGCCCTCAGATCGTTCTCTATGGCGGCAACGTTCGCGTCAGTCAGTATCGCCGACAGAGCCTGATACGCGTTCTCGGCATTGGCTCTCTTTGCTGATGAAGCGAAGAGCCATTTTATACTGCCCGCGGCGGCTCTTAAGTCATTTGAAGCGGCTGTTATCGCCGAGCCGTAGTTGAGTGCGAAATCCTCAGCCCTCTTAAAATAAGGCAGTGAGCGTTTGTATCTGCACAAAGCGGTCACTAACGCGGTAGATTTAAAATTCTTATCATCCGAGCTGAGTCTTATTTTAGCTCCTGTTTTTGCCATTTGAGCTAAATCAACAGCCGCCTGCTTTATTGACCGGGCTCCCTCGGGACTGATACCGTTTATTGCTGACAAAGAATAATCGCTCGCTCTTATGATATCCGCAAGGGTGTTGTAGCCGTTATCTCTCAGAGCCTTAACCCTTATACCTTTTTTGTCGCGGTTGAGCTCCTCTACGGGGATGGTTTTCAGAATATCAAAGGAGCTGTCAATGGTCATGTCTTCTACAGCAGAGGATATCTCGCCGCGCAGACGATCCGCGGCGGAATTGATCTGATTTAAACGCAGTTCGGTATCCTTTTGTACACGTAAAAGGCGTTTAGCGTCGCCGCCTGAAAAACTTCGAGCCATATTAATCACTCCTTATGCAGAGTATAACACACAGCCGCTCAACTTTGCAACAAAAATCCTACTGTTTCATCAATTGTTCCGCCCGACACATTCCGCTTGATCGGTCGACAATCTCGGTATTGCGATAGCTTAATGAGCTTTGCGATAAATAATTCTTGATTTATCCGACGCTTTGTTGTATAATAACTCATGAAGTCGCCGGTATGTCGGAATTGGCAGACGAGACAGACTCAAAATCTGTTGTCTTCACGGGCGTGTGGGTTCGAGTCCCACTACCGGCACCATATATTTAACGCGTTATAGAGATATCAATATAATGTGTTCATCAAATAATAAAGGAGTTATCATTATGGCAGATTTGAAAAAAGTATGGAGACAAACCGCTAAGTCTTTTGTTCTGGCATTCAACGATCTGGGTATCTCAGTCGCTGATACAGTCAAAGCAGGCGTAGACATTGCTGTTGAGTGGGCTAAGAAGGATAACCCCCACGTACAGGCCGAGGGCACCGAGGTTCCCTGTGAAGAGGCTGTTGCCGACGCGGCTGAAGAGGTAGCGGAAAAGGTTGAGGACGTTGCTGAGAAAGCTGCCGATAAAGCAGCCGACGCGGCTGAGAAGGTCGCCGACAAAGCAGCTGACGTAGCTGAGAAGGTCGCTGACAAAGCAGCTGACGTAGCTGAGAAAGCTGCCGACAAAGCAAAAAAATAATCCGCTTTTCTTATCAAAACAGCAGCGCTGCCTTTCCTTATTCGAGAGGCAGTGCTTTTTTGTACATATAACATTTGACAAAGCAGAGTTTAAACTGTATAATCATTTACAGAACATATGCGGGCGTGGCGGAATTGGCAGACGCGCAAGATTTAGGTTCTTGTGGCAACACCGTGCAGGTTCAAGTCCTGTCGCCCGCACCATAGAGAAAAGGGTATCCGTAAGGATGCCCTTTTTCAAAAATAAAGTGCGGGAAGACAGGACTTGAAGGCGACCGTGCTGAGATATAAGCGTCAGCGCATATCGAAGGCAAATACAGTCCTGAGGACTGTATTTAGGGAGAGAGCAGAAGGAGGGCGGCACGGGAGCAGCGTACAATAAACGATCGCGGTCTTTCCGATGATTGATACAAATGTCGCCCGCACCAAGCGGTACAAATCCGTACCTGTTTCCGATTGGAGATGGGTTCGGATTTTTTATTGCCTGTGCTCATACATATCAGAAACCGGATGATCATACCGCAATTAAAAAGGAAACGAAATCCCGCGAAGCAGATTGATTTTTATATGCCGCTATGATATAATGATTTATACATTTTCACATATTACAGCACGGCTATGTGTGATCCTTTCAGAATAATAATGTGAATTAAAATTAAATACTAAGGAGTAGCAAACAATGAATTCATTTGACAAATCACCGGATTACGATTATGAATGCTCCTCGTGCATCAACAGGTGTGACGGAAAAAGCAAGGGTATATACCTGTTTAATAATGATGTTGAGTTTTCTGAAAGCCGAGAAAATCAGCTCATAAAACAAATAAACTCGGTCGAAGGTTTTTTTGCTCAGAAATGTGAAAAAGACGGTTACCCCGATATAGAAATAGAATACTTGCCGACCGGCAAGCGCTTTTTTATAGAAGTCAAAGTTCAAAGAAGAACATTTATGGCGATAGAAAGATTGCTTCCCGATGCAGATCTGACTCCTTCACAGACGATGGCGCTGAATTTGAGTGATTTAGTGAGGTATTTTCAAATCCATGACAAGGAGCGCAAGCCCGTTTTTATTCTTTGGTGTCTGTTAGAAAGGCCCTGTGTCGTTCCGGAAGGACAAACTCAATACTACTATCAGGACATCGAAAGACTCAGAGAGATCTATTATCACTACGGTGACGCCAGGCGTTTTAAGCGCAAATCAGGATACGGAGATATTGTTAACGGTCAGCACAAAGGTGTGGTCGTAAACTACCACTTCGGACTTCAAGAATTAATGCCGTTTCGTATTTCACACATACTTGAATTAATGAAAAACAGCAGTGAAGAAACATGACATCATTTAGAATTAAATAGCCACTGATTGACCCACGCCTGACGGCTGGTTACGCACCCGAATTAATCATTGTCTACTTAAGAAATACTGCATATTCAGAGAACATAAAAAGCGCCGGCGACCGTAACGGTTTTTGGCATATACATTTTATACAGAGTTATAACGCCGCGTAGTATCAGGCGGTCTTTCACAAGAACGAGCTGTCGCAAAACTAAAGTTTTGTGACAGCTCGTTTTATTATTGTTTCTGAAACTCTGATTATCTGACAGACTTATACTAAGTTTCATTAAAACACTTTAACATTTATTGCGTTAAATTCCGTATAACTTCGTTGTCCTCCTTGACAGGCGCCAGCCTGCCTGCGTCGTCCGCCTTGTTCTAAGAAATTTTCCGTTAATAAATTTGTTAAAGCGTTTAATGGAAACTTAGTATTAACTCAAACAGCTTTATGGTCTTTAAGCTTAGATCAACTTAAGAGCTTCTTGAGCGTATCCATCATCTTCGGGATATCATAGGGCTTTGCGAGGTGGCCGTCCATACCCGCTTCGAGAGCGATCTTGCGATCCTCTTCAAAAGCGTTGGCGGTGACCGCTATAATCGGGATACCTGCCTTTACGGGGTCATCCATCTCACGGATCATCTGAGCCGCTGTATAGCCGTCCATCTTAGGCATCTGTATATCCATCAGTATGATGTCATAGTAGCCGGCGGGAGCTTCATTGACCTTTTCGACAGCGACCTCACCGTCTCCCGCGATATCCACCGATAATCCGACCTCTGTCAGTATAGTCTCGGCGATGATCTGGTTCATTTCGTTATCTTCTGCGAGGAGAACGCGCTTACCGGTAAAATCAGCAACATTAACCTCCTCGGGCTTTTCTTCCTTCTCAACGAAAGGCGCGGCGAGAACGCTCCTGAGCTCAGACATGAACAAGGGCTTTGAGCAAAAAGCTGTGACGCCCGCTTCTAAGGCTTCTTCCTCGATATCAGCCCAGTCATAAGCTGTAAGGATAACGATGGGCACATCGTTGCCGATAAGCTTACGGATACGGCGCACTGTCTCGATACCGTTGAGATCGGGCATCTGCCAGTCAATGATATAAACCTTGAACTCATCAGCGCTGTCGATCGCGTCCTTAGCGCGGATAACGGCTTCTTTTCCGTAGTTCGTCCAATCGGGACGCATACCGATCTCTCTGAGCATAGAGCATACCGAGAGACAGGTGTCTGTATCATCATCGGCTACGAGAGCTCTCAGACCGTTCAGCTCGGGTATCGGTTCGGGCTTTGCAGTCTGACCGCTTATGCGGCAGGTTATCTCAACGGTGAATTCGCTGCCCTTGCCCTTTTGAGAGCGTACCGAGATAGTGCCGCCCATCATATCGACGATATTCTTGGTGATAGCCATACCGAGACCCGTACCCTGGATACCGCTGACCGTGCTCGTCTTTTCGCGCGTGAACGCGTCGAATATCGTCTTCTGGAACTCCTCGCTCATACCGATACCGGTATCCTTGATACGAAACTCCAGATTTGTCATTTCTTTGGATGATGACGGCTTCTCTGTCAAGCGGAAGCTTATCATACCGCCGTTCGGCGTGAACTTTATAGCGTTCGACATGATATTCAGCAGGACCTGGCTCAATCTCAGCTTATCTGTGATTATATCCTCATGCACGACGTCCTGAGTATCGATGAACAGGTCAAGCTGTTTTGCGGTGACATTGGCATGGATGATAGTCCTGAGATCGTGTATCAGCGCGGGCAGATGGACCTCTGTTTCTTCAAGCGTCATCTTTCCGCTCTCGATCCTGCTCATATCCAGTACGTCGTTGATAAGCGACAGTAGATGCTGGCTGGATACCGATATCTTGCTCAGGTAGTCCTTTACCTGATCCTTGTTATCTATATGAGACGCCGCAAGAGCTGTAAATCCCGCTATGGCGTTCATCGGTGTACGTATATCATGCGACATATTATTGAGGAAGATCGTCTTAGCCTGATTAGCGTGCTCAGCCGCTACGAGAGCGTTCTTGAGAGCTTCCTTATGAGCTTCTTCCTCGCGCACAAGCTCGGTAACGTCGCTGTGGTAGCCTTGGAGCATTTGTCGATCGGGATCCACCTCTTTTGCCGTACCGCCGCAGCGGACATACAGAACGCCCTTTGTCGGATGCTCCCAACGATAGGTGTTTTCAGAGAGCTTGCCCTCAAGCATCTCCCGTACGCTCGCCTCTACAGATTGCACATCCTCGGGCAGTATCCTTGAATACCACGCTTCATAGATCTCTTCTTCTGAGAGCTCCTGACCCTCTACGCCCAACAGCTGCATCATCTTGGCGTTGCCGCGCAGCCTCGGCTTTTTGTCCTTCTGAAAAACTATCCTCCATGTTCCGTAGCCGGCGTCTGAGATGATCTCGTCTGTCTGAGCCAGCTTTCTCCGGCTTTTCTCCAGCTCGGCGTTCTTCTCTTCGAGGCTTATTCGGGCAGCTTCCTTTTCAGCGACCTGCTTCTTAGTCCGTATCCTGTCGCGGACAAGAAGGAATATTATAACGAGACTGATCGCGATTATCAGGGATATGAACAGCACGAAATGATCTGCGATAACATCCCATAGACTGTAGGAATAAAGCTCCTTTGTATAACGGTAAGAGATATTTTGAGCGTAATCGCCGCCGACAACATTGATGCCGCGGTTCAATAGCTTCAACAATCCTTCGTTGCCTATCTCAACACCGAAACAGCGGTCATCATTACGCGTAAGCTGATGGAGCACCAGATCCTTATACTTTGTGTTCTTCAATATATCATTAGCGCGGAGCCCGTTAAGCGTCGTGCAGTTGACCTCTCCCGCGGCTACAGCGTCCAGACAGGCGTCGATCGAGGGATAGAAAGTGATCTTTGAATTCGGGAAATTAGTCTGCACAAAATAATACTGCATTCGGTTATTCTCGTTGACAGCAAAGTGCGAAGTTATGTCATCGGAGTAACTACCCTTATGGACAAGCTCGGTAGAAGCGGAAGTCACCGGGATAGACTGATAGATACCGTTCTCCTCAGAAAAGTACAAACCTCCGCCTACAGGGAACGCCGCGTCTATTTTTGCCGACGAGATGTCGGCGATCATATCATCATAATTCTCATAACCCGTATAGGATATCTTGAGCTCGGTCAAGCCGAGATCCTTGAGCATTTCGGGGATCATATCCTTTACGATACCGGTTACCTGTCCCTGATCGTCGGTGTCGCTGTAGGGCAGGTAGTTCTTGAGATATCCGATCTTGAGCAGGTCGTGTGAGGATAACCATTCCTTCTCGGAGGCTGAAAAAGCGCGCGCCGAGATACTGACCGGATAGTACTTTGTACCAAGAGAATGGAGCCAGTTCGGCTCTTCTACCGCCAACGCGGTCTGGGCGTCGTTCAGCTCGCCGAGCAGATCGGTTCTTGTTTTGTTTACGCACAGATAATAATCTGAGGTCCCGAAAGAAGTGAGCACCTCTGCGTTATTGCGTCCGTATGTTCCGTCACCCTCTACAGCTATGACGTCCAGCTCACCCTTGTCAAAATCGCTGAATAAAACCGAGTAATCACCGTACGTCTTAACGGACGCTGTTACCTGATTTTTGTCAAGATATTGGTTCAGTACATCTACCATAGCGCTGTCCAGAACGCCGATCGTCTTAGAATTGAGCGTCTCGGGATTTGCAGTTATATCATCCGCCGAGATATGCTTGATGAGATTATAGGTCTCATTACCCATAGGCGCCTCGGGATAACCGATAAGCTCTGCCCTGTCCGACTTCCACGCGAGACCCGCGAGCAGGTCCACCTTGCCGTCAAGCAGCATCTGATACAGATCGTTGTAATCTCCGTAGATATATTCGTACTTCCAGCCTGTATACTCTGATATTTTTCGGTAATACTCATAGGCGTAGCCGTTTTTGATCGCGCCTTCGGCAGCGCCCTCCTGAAATATCTCGTTCTCATAGTAACCGACTTTTACTGTTTTTATATCGGAGCTCCCGGCTGAGAAATTGCCCGAAAAGATCGAGACAGTTATAGAAAGCACACATATCACACACAGTATAATACGCGCTGTGCCGCGTCTCTCTCCGTTATTTACGCTATGCATAAACAAACCTCCGTGGCGGATAGAAATCGGACATAATATGGGTCAACTCATACACCGTCTGCGCTCTGCGGCACAATCGATTATTGATGATATTCGACCCTGATCTCCGAAATAAGCTGTATTTATGTTTATTTTATCATACTGATAAATAAAAATCAATTTTATATTCACATTTCTTACAAATATCATATGCAGATTTAACACATTATCGTGCATAGTGTAACAGAGAAAGTGATAAATTTCGGATTATAATTCTTTATTGGAAGCATAAACGCATGCAAGCCTTTGCTAATTGGTTTATTTTACTATTATTTTAATGATTTTATTGAAATTTCTGTAAAAAAGTATTATAATATGTATTTAATCAATGATAATTACGAAGGGAGTTTATAGATGTCCATCACCGGCGAATTATTTCAAAGCGGCTATATGACCTCGGCTATAGAATGGATAGGCGAGCAAATACCCGGAGGCTTCTTCATCTATCGGGCTGACGAGAGCGCCGAGCTCTTGTATGTCAACAACGCGGTAATCAATATGTACGGCTGCGAGACCGAGGATGAATTCAAAGAGCTGACGGGCAATACCTTCAAGGGCATGGTACATCCGCAGGATTATTCAGCTATAGAAAAATCCATAGACGAACAGATCCTCTCAAACGAAACTCCTAACCGTGATCATGTCGAATACCGCATAATACGCAAGGAAGGGAGCGTGCGATGGGTAGACGACTACGGCCATTTCGCTCAGTTTCCGGGCTACGGTGATGTTTTCTATGTATTCATCAGCGATATCACCGAGCAGTATCTCGCTCAGGAAGAGAGTTATCGTCGGGCAGGAGTATATAACTCTATGCTCGAGCAGCTTCGCTCGGCTGCCGACAGCAGCCTTGCTGTAATACGCTGCAACCTGACCACCGGTCTGATAGAAGAGACCGGCGGCAGCGATCCGTATAAGACCGATGCCGTTGGCGAGAGCTTTGACGCCTGTGAAGAGGCGCGCCGCAAGAGCCTGCTCGTTTACAGAGACAGAAAGCTCTTTGAGGAATGCTTCAGGATAGAGGAGCTGATGGATCGCTTCTATAAGGGCGCTCCTCCGGCTACCTTCGTAGCTTATTGCCGCCGTCAGTCGGGACGCCAGTGCTTTGTGCGCTTCACCCGCTCGGTGGCGCATGACCCTACCACGGGCGATCTGATACTCTTCGGGACTGAGAGCGAGTACAACAACGAAAAGGTATCCGAGGTACTCAACGAAAAGGTCCTTGTTCAGCAGTACGACATGGTCACCTATATCGTAGACAACAACTACAGCGTAGTCATCGGCGACGCTTCAAAGATCGGCAAGGGCAGTATCTTCCCGAAGCACCACGACGGAGTTTATACCGATTACATCCACGATCAGGTGCTGCCCGCCGCCTCAAAGAGCGTTCACGATATATCCGAGCTCGAGAGCTCCCTCTCCCCCGAGGCTATCGCCGAGAACCTTGAATATAACGACTCTTATACGATAAACGTTACCTGTGAGATTGACGGCGCGACATATTATAAGCGCTTCACCTATTATGTAGTCGACAAAGCCACACGCTTTTTCCTTCTTTTAAAATCCGACGTCACCGACGTTCTCAGACATGAGCATGAGCGCAACGAAATGCTTGCGCTGGCTCTGAATGAAGCTGAGCACGCAAATATAGCCAAGACCTCTTTCCTCTCGAGTATGAGCCATGAGATACGCACCCCGATGAACGCCATCATCGGACTGAACAGCATAGCTCTCAGAGACGATACCCTGAGCGATCAGACAAAAGAGTATCTTGTCAAGATCGGCGAGAGTGCGGGGCATCTGCTGAACCTTATCAACGATATACTCGACATGAGCCGTATCGAATCGGGAAGGATGACCCTTCATAAAGAGGAATTCAACTTCACGGATATGCTCGATCAGATAAACACAATGGTACAGTCCCAGTGCAACGACAAGGGACTGAGCTTTGAATACACGATCAAAGGCGAGGCGGAAGGCTGGTATTTCGGCGACGATACAAAGCTCAAGCAGGTCATAATAAATATCCTGAGCAACGCTATCAAGTTCACCGAGGCTCCGGGCAGCGTATTTTTCACCGTAGAAAAAGTACGATCCTATGAAAATCAAACCACCTTAAGGTTCATCATCCGCGATACGGGCATTGGCATGGACAAGAAGTTTTTGTCTCGTATATTTGAGCCGTTCACTCAAGAGGACTCCAGCCGAAAGAACAAATACGGCAGCACGGGTCTGGGAATGGCGATCACCAAGAGCATCGTCGAGATGATGAACGGCACTATAGACATCAAGTCCAAGAAGGGCGAAGGCTCTGAGTTCACCGTTACCGTAACGCTGAAAAACTGTAAGGACAAGCAAAACGACTTAAAGAACTTTGACCCCGCGTCGGTCAAGGTGCTCGTTATCGACGACGACGAGATCGCGCTTGAGCACGCTTGTATAGTACTCGAGGGTATAGGCGTTTCAGCCGATACCGCCTTATCCGCCGACGAGGCTTTAAACGCGATAGAGATACAAAACGCGAAGCAGGATCCTTATAATCTGATCATCGTCGACTGGAAGATGCCCGAGCGCGGCGGCGCCGACGTTACCCGAGATATCCGAAAGACCTACGGCAACGAAACGCGCGTCATCGCTCTGACCGCGTATGACAGCGACGACATCATGAACGAGGCTATCAACGCGGGCGTAGACAGCTTTATCTCAAAGTCGGAATTCCCCAAGGTGATCCGCAAAGAGATGGAGAGGGTAATGAGCCTGCCGATAAAGGACAAGCGACAAGCGATAGACTTAGACGGCAGACACATCCTGCTTGCCGAGGATATGCCGATCAACGCCGATATCATGGAGAAGATCCTGTCTATCCAGGGTATCGTCACCGACCGTGCCGAAAACGGCGAGAAGGCTCTGGATATGTTCAGGAGCAGCGAGCCGAATTATTACGACGCCATTCTTATGGATGTGCGTATGCCGGTCATGGACGGTCTCGAGGCCTCGGCAGCGATCCGCGAGCTTGATCGCGATGACGCTAAGACCATACCGATAATCGCGCTTACAGCCAACGCTTTTGACGAGGATGTACAACGCTCTTTACAGGCGGGCATGAACGCCCATCTTTCAAAGCCTGTAGAGCCCGACCGACTGTACACCACCCTCGAAGAGCTGATAGGCGCGGTCAGATAATCATTTACGGAGCGAACTATGATCAATATACAGGATAGTCGTCAAGACAGCTTACCGCTGAATAAATACCTCTCGCCGCTCGCTGTATGGGCGCTTGCCTTCGGCAGCGCGGTCGGCTGGGGCTCGTTCGTTATGCCGGGCACTACCTTCCTGCCTATAGCCGGGCCGTGGGGCTCAGTAATAGGTCTGTTCATCGGAGCGGCGATAATGCTGCTGATCGGGCTGAACTATAAATTCCTTATGGAACGCTACCCCGACGCGGGAGGCTCATATACATACGCCGCAAATACTCTCGGCAGCGACCACGGCTTTTTATGCGCGTGGATGCTGATACTCACCTACGCGGCTATAATCTGGGCAAACAGCACGGCGCTCTCGCTGATAATCAGATATCTGTTCGGAGATTTCTTCTGCTTCGGCGAGTTGTATCAGGCGGCTGGCTATACCGTTTATCTCGGAGAGGTGCTTCTCTCTATCGGTATCCTCGCCTTAGCCGCCCTTATATGTATTGCCGGAAAAAGAATATCCGCAGTTATCCAGATAATCCTCGCCGTACTGCTCTTCGGCGGTATAGCGGCTTGCTTTACGGCTCTCATGATACATCGCGGCGGGCTCAGCGGTATAACCCCCGCGTTTTCGGCTCAGGGCGACCCCGTCTCTCAGATATTCACAATAGTGCTACTTGCGCCTTGGGCGTTCATAGGCTTTGAGTCCATATCCCATTCGGCGGGAGAATTCAGATTTAAAATAAAAAAATCGCTTCCGATAATAGTCGTCGCTCTCATCACGGGCGCCTTATCATACTCGATGCTCACACTGAGCGCATCTATGGCTGTACCCGACGGCTTCAGAAGCTGGACAGAATACCTCGGAGCTCTCTCGGTCTTTGGTGGAGTACAGGGGCTGCCGACCTTCCACGCGGCTCAAGAGGCTATGGGTGAAACGGGTCTTGTGATACTCGGCATCTCAGCCTTCTGCGGAATAATGACGGGTCTCATCGGCAACATCATAGCGCTGAGCCGTCTTATCTATCGGCTGTCATCAGACAGAATGCTGCCGCAAAAGCTCAACAAGCTCAACGGCAGAGGCGTCCCCTCAAGGGCGATACTGTGCATAGCGGCTGTATCTGCCGTCATACCGCTGTTCGGCAGAACGGCGATCGGCTGGATAGTAGACGTAACTACCATAGGCGCGACCGTAGTATACGCGTATGTATCTATCTGCGCCTTCATCACCGGCAGACGCGAAAAGAAAAAAACAGCTGTGATCTTCGGTATAGTCGGAGCGATCATATCGTTCATCTTCGCCGCGTTCTATTTGCTGCCCAACATCAGTACTCAAAGCTCGCTTGCAGCTGAGTCATATCTGATACTCATATTGTGGAGCGTTATCGGGATGATAGTATTCCGCGCTCTTATGAAAAGAGATAAAACGCGGCGATTCGGAAAAAGCACGGTCGTATGGATCATCCTTTTCTGTCTTATATTGCTGGTATCATTCTCATGGATAAACCGCTCGATATATGACAGAACCGCTCAGGTCTCGGCTGAAGCGAGAACTGTCCATACTGAGATTGCTCAGCAGGCAGGGCTTGACAGCGACGACGAAAATGTCATCAAAACAAACAGATACCTTTCAAACACCTTTGACGATCTATCAAAAACCACACGAAACTATATCCTTATATTCTCGGGTTTGATACTGGGCTCGCTGGCTCTTATATTCAGCATCTTCACCATCATCAAAAAACGGGAGCAGCAAATAGAGGCAGAGCGTATACTCGCTGAAGAAAACAGCCGCGCCAAGAGCACCTTCCTCTCAAACATGAGCCACGATATCCGTACTCCGATGAACGCAATCACAGGCTACACCTCTCTTGCGTTGAGGGAGAAGGATATCCCCGATACCACCAGAAACTACCTTGAGAAGATCGATACCTCGAGCAAGCATCTTCTGTCGCTGATCAACGACATACTCGATATGAGCCGTATAGAGAGCGGCAAGATGGAGCTTGATCTCTCGCCGTCCGACCTTTGCGAGATATTCGACGAGACCTGTCATATATTCGATCTGCAAATGCAGTCAAAGCCCATTGAATACACAATCGACCACAGCGGGCTTACACACCGATATGTCATATGCGATAAGAACCGCTTGAACCGTATCCTGCTCAATCTTATATCTAACGCGTATAAATTCACACCCGCGAACGGAAGCGTAAAAGCGGTTATAAGAGAGCTTGACGCGACCGACGCCGAGGGCTCCTATGAGATAACAGTGAGCGACACGGGAATAGGAATGAGCCCGGAGTTTGCCGAGCATATATTTGACGCCTTTGAGCGTGAGAGAAGCCGAACCGTAAACTCCATCCAGGGCACCGGCCTCGGCATGGCTATCACAAAAAAACTGGTCGAGCTGATGGATGGTACGATCACCGTACATACGGTCAAGGACAAGGGCACCACTTTCATAATACACCTCAAGTTCCCGCTCTCTGCCGAAAATGATGTGCACGCTGACGCGGACGCCTCGACCGATGAGCAGGTAGACTTCAGCGGAGCTCACATACTTCTCGCCGAGGATAATCCTATCAACAGCGAGATCGCTTCCATGATACTCTCTCAGGAGGGTTTCTCGGTCGATGTAGCAGAGAACGGCAAGATAGCCGTTGATATGCTCTCAGCCTCTGACGAGAACTACTACAGCGCGATCCTGATGGATGTCCAGATGCCCGTCATGAACGGCTATGAAGCCACCCGCGCGATAAGGGCTATGGACGGCGCGAACTCTAAAATACCGATAATAGCCGTGACTGCCAACACCTTTGTGAACGATCGCAGAGAAGCCTTTGACGCGGGCATGAACGCCCACATCGCAAAGCCGTTCAATCCCACAGAGCTGATAGCCACGCTCTCGGAACAGATCAAAAACTCGCAAACGGCAGAAAACCAATCATCAACCGATCAGAAAGCCTGAGAGCTCTCTGTACAATAAAAGATATCAATTAAGGAGAATACTATGATTACAATTGATAAGCTGAAGGATTTCGGCGCGAATACCGATGAAGGTCTCTCACGCTGCTACGGCAACGAAGCTCTTTATCTGCGCCTGGTAAACATGATACCCGATGAGGGTAGCTTTAATACGCTCGAAGAAGCGTTAAAGGACGGAGATCTCGATAAGGCGTTTGAGGCTGCTCACGCTCTGAAGGGCGTGCTCGGCAACCTCTCTCTCACCCCTATGTATGATAAATGCTGTGAGATAACCGAGCTGCTCAGAGCGCGCACTCAGATGGATTATTCAGACCTGTTATCCGAGTTCTTAGGACAGAGAGATACCCTCAAGGCATTGTGCACCGAGTAAAAATTAAGAATATATAAAACGATAAGCCCGGTTCTGTTAAAGTTCAGAACCGGGCTTGTATCATTTGAGATTTATTTGACTACTATACACTGTGAGCCGAGCTGTTTATAGCGCTCAGCGACCAGAGCCTTATCAAAGTGAGATACCTTTCCGGCGGCTGAGTCGCAGAAAAAATATTCCTTCTCGTCATAGCCGACCAGAGTAAGGCAATGCTCGTGAGCATACCAGTTGAAGGTATCGCCTATCTTTGTCCTCGCGTTTTCATCCACATAGTTGACCGTCCATGTATCGAACACATAAGGCTCCTGCATATCTGTCGTAGCCCACACCATAACAGGGATATCGCGCGAGACATACTCCTCGCACAGCTCCTCAAGCGGAACGTCCTCGTAATAATACGCTTTGAGCGACGACTTCTGATCCGCGAGGTATCTGTTCATGCTCTTTGCCATAGAAGGCGCGTATACTCCCCAGCCGGCATACGCGGTACCGGCAAAGGCGCTGTACATATCGGGCCCTTCCATATATCCGGTTTCTTCATCCCTATAAACATAATGGCAGTCTAGGTAATTATCAGCAAAGGTGAACTCGCTGAGGTCAAAGCCGAGGATATTGAACAGCATGGTACAGGCGTAGGTCTCGCAGCCTGCCTTTAGCTCATCCTGAACGATGACCTTGTCAGCGGCTCCGTCTATCATATGAGACGCGGGCGCTGCCTCAGTCGGAGCCTCTGTCTCGTTCTGCTTATTGTAGACCGAGCTTTTACAGCCGGCAAGGGACAAAACCATCACTATCACCGAGAACAACAAGACAAACCTTCTCACAGCTTCAACCTCCTTGTTTCTACCTATATTTTTTCTATTATACTATAAAACTCCTACATAAGTATTCGTAAAAAGAAAAATATTCCGCAATAAGGCAAAATATTATACAAATAAACTAACACAACTGTGAATAAACATATTTCAACGCTTGAAATCATTATGTATTTGCTGTATAATCTATAGTAATAAAAAAGGAGGACAATCAATGGAAAAGAAAACCAAAAACACAAATACCGCTTTGAAGATAGTTTCTTTGGTATTGGCTATAGCGCTGGTCGCTGTATCCTGCACATGGATCTTCACCTCTATCGGAAGAAACAAAAAAGCGGCAAGCAGCACCTCAGCAGAGACCACCGTTACAGAAACGGTCAATCAGACAGCCGACGCTCTGTCGCTCTGGACTGAAAAAGCTCCGCTCAAAGCCGAGCTGACAGCTTATATCAAGGCGATAACCGACAAAGGCTCAGCCGACTTTATCCCCGTCGAGAGACGTATCGCGGTATTCGATATGGACGGCACACTGACATGTGAGACCGACCCCGGCTACTTTGACCACAAGCTGCTGTATCACCGCGTGACCGAGGATCCCGATTACAAGGATAAGGCAAGCGATGAAGAGAAGGAGACCGCCGAGATCATCAAGACCTATTTTGAGACAGGCGAATATCCCAGCGGCCTTGACGTCAAGCACGGCACAGCCGTAGCTACAGCCTTCAAGGGTATGACTCCCGAGGAGTTTGACGCATATGTCAAGGACTACCGCAATCAGCCTGCTCAGGGCTACAACAACATGACTATCGGCGAGGCGTTCTATAAGCCCATGCTTCAGGTCATCGACTATCTGCAGGCAAACGACTTTACCGTTTACATCATCAGCGGTACAGACAGACTTATCACACGCGGTCTGGCTGAGGGCGTCGTAAACATCCCCGTAGGCCACATGATCGGCTCTGACGAGTCCTTCGTAGCCAGCGGACAGGGCGATGAGGACGGTCTTAAATACACCTTCAAAAAGGATGATAAGCTCATCACAGGCGGCGATTTCATCATCAAGAATCTTAAGATGAACAAGGTCAGCGTTATCGAGCGCGAGATAGGCGTACAGCCCGTACTGTGCTTCGGCAACAGCTCAGGCGACGAGGCTATGGCGAACTACACCATCAATAACAACCCCTATAAGAGCGGCGCTTATATGCTGTGCTGCGATGACCTCGAGCGTGAGAACGGCAATATCTCAAAGGCTGATAAAATGCGCGAGAGCTGTGAAAAGAACGGCTATACCGCTGTATCCATGAAGGACGACTGGACAACTATCTACGGCGATAATGTCACAAGAAAGAAATAATATCCTAAAATAATTCAAAGGCGGCAAATCAATGCCGCCTTTTTGTTATGGATAAATCGATATCAATACTTTTTATACTAAGTAGCAATAAAAAGCTTTAAAAAGATATTAGCGGAGAATTTCGCATAACAAGGCGGAGGGCGCAGGCAGGCTGGCGCCTGTCAAGACTGACAACGCAGTTATGCGGAATTCTCCGCAATAGATATTAATGTGTTTTATTGCTACTTAGTATTAAGCTTATGTGAGAAAACAGCGACAGCCACCGCTGTCAATACGACCGCGTAAGCTATCACCCACCACAGTTCAGGGAAAATCATTGAGTATTCTCCGGCCGCGGCGTATCTCGCCGCGTTAACAGCGTGAGAGAACGGAAGAATATCCGCGACTGTCTTAAAAGCCCCGCCTACCATTGACGTATCGAACCAAATGTTTGAGAACCACGCCGAAAGATTTGTCAGCAAAGCCCCGCATATTCCTCCTACCGCCTTTTCACTCAGGACCGTTCCGAACAGCAAGCCGAGTGCCACAAACACCAACGCTATCGGTATATTCACAAATATCGCCGGTATCAGGTTTATCGATAAAGGCAGCCCGAACAACAGAGCCGCGGCGTAACAAACCGCTGTTTGTATAAGCGCCATAGGCAACATCGGCAGAGTATAGCCTAAGATAAAATCCGAGGCCTTCATCGGAGAGGTAAAAAGTCTGAGTACAAAGCTTGAGCCGCGATCCTTTGAGATAAGCATAGATGAAAACAGCGACATGAAGCTCAGTCCGAAAACCGAAATACCCGGAGCCAGCTTCTCTATATGAAACAGGTCGGGACCGTAGCCCTCGGGGATACCTTTATTGATAGCCGACAGCAGGACCAGCAAAACGATCGGGAATACTATTCCGAAGATAAGCGACAGAGCGTCTCTTATGATCTCTTTGGTATTCCTCGCGGCAAAAACCATCATTCTCATTGTAACGCCTCCCCCGCAAGAACGATAAACGCCTCTTCAAAATCGTCCTTGCCCGCCTTAGCCTTCAGTTCTTCAGCCGTACCCTCGGCGCACAAAACGCCGTGAGCCATGATACCGATACGGTCAGACAACGTCTCAGCCTCTTTGAGATAATGCGTAGTAAGAATGACAGTCATCTTACCCTTGAGCTTTTCGATAAGGCTCCACAGTTCTCTTCTGGCGAGCACATCAAGCCCCAAGGTAGGCTCGTCAAGGAACAGCACCTCGGGCTGAGTTATTAGAGCCATAGCTATACTCAGTCTGCGCTGCCAGCCTCCCGAGAGTGTTGACGCTCTCTTTTTCTCTATCTCCCTCATCGAAAGGCGATCGAGCATTTCATCGGTCCTTGATCGGGCTTCGGTTTTATCAGCCCCGTATATACGCGAGATGAGCTCGAGGTTCTCTCTTACGCTCAGCTTCGGCGCTACTGCGGTCTCCTGAGGAGAAACATTGATAACAGCCTTTACCCTATCGCTCTCGGTCACTATACTGTGACCCATGACCTCAGCGTCGCCCGAGGAAGGCCGGGTAAGGCAGGACAGCATTTTGATGGTTGTGGATTTTCCCGCGCCGTTAACTCCCAAGAGTGCATACAGCTCGCCCTTATGAACGGTAAGCTGAAGCTTATTCACCGCCGTGATATCCTTATATTTTTTTACAAGCTCAAAGGTTTTTATCGCTTCCATGATCAACCGCCTTATCTTCCTGTGAACAATTTTCCGAAGCTGACCTTAGCCAGAGCTATGCCGCCCTTGTCGGTGTCGCCCATAACCATCAGCCTGTCTCCGGGGCAGATGCCGAAAATCTCTCTTGCGTGCTTCGGGATCACTATCTGTCCCCTGTCGCCCACCTTGGTCATGCCGAAGATGTACTTGCCGCCGTTAACATTGTTCACCGTTTCCTTGCCCTCAAGCGAAAAAAAGACGAGAGTATCGATAGTTATCTCGTAGTATTCGGCTATCTCGCCGCATTTCATAATATCGGGCGTGCTTTCGCCGCTCTCCCATTTCGCTACGCTCTGGCGCGAAACGCCGAAACGCTCGGCAAACGCCTCCTGAGTCAGGTTTTCTTGCTTTCTCAGATATTTTATGTTTGAAGAAATCATATTTTTTATTCCTTTTGTAACAGAGTATATCACAGAATAAATGCCGTTTCAATCAACCGGACTTTGCAAATCATGTTAATAACAGTAGCAAAAGAGCCCTGAAGCTTTTCAAGGCTCTTTGTTATCAGCTGTGGTTTAATAAGGGCTTAAGATACTGTCCCGTGAAGGACTCTCTGCACTCGGCTATCTGCTCGGGAGTTCCCTCAGCCACTATCGTGCCGCCCATGTCGCCGCCCTCGGGACCGAGGTCGATTATGTGGTCGGCTGTCTTGATAAGCTCAAGGTTGTGCTCGATGACGATGACCGTGTTGCCGCTGTCTACAAGCTTATGAAGCACCTCGACAAGTCTGTGGACGTCGGCTATATGCAGACCTGTTGTAGGCTCGTCAAGGATATATACCGTCTTGCCCGTCGGTCGCTTGCTCAGCTCTGTCGAGAGCTTTACTCGCTGAGCCTCGCCGCCCGAGAGGGTCGTGGCGGGCTGACCGATCTTGATATAGCCCAAGCCAACGTCATAGATCGTCTGTAGCTTGCGCTGTATCTTAGGTATATTTTTGAAGAACTCGAGACCTTCCTCGACGGTCATCTCAAGAACATCATGGATGGACTTGCCCTTATACTTCACCTCTAAGGTCTCGCGGTTATAGCGCTTGCCCTTACATACCTCGCAAGGCACATAAATATCGGGCAAAAAGTGCATTTCTATCTTGATGATGCCGTCACCCTGACACGCCTCGCACCTGCCGCCCTTGACGTTGAAGGAGTATCGCGACGAATTGAAGCCGCGCATCTTGCTGTCGGTAGTCGAGGCGTACAGATTGCGGATATCGGTGAATACTCCCGTATATGTCGCGGGGTTTGAGCGCGGGGTCTTGCCTATCGGGCTCTGGTCGATATTGATGACCTTGTCGAGATTCTCGATACCCTTTATCTCTTTGAACTTGCCCGGAGTACACTTGGCGCGGTTGAGTTCGCGGGCGAGGTGCTTATAGAGTATCTCGTTTATCAGAGAGCTCTTGCCCGAGCCTGATACGCCCGTAACGCAAACAAATTTCCCTAAAGGAATATTAACATTGATGTTCTTAAGGTTATTCTGCTGAGCTCCTTTGATGGTCAGCTTCTTGCCGTTGCCCTTTCTGCGCTTCTCGGGCAGAGGGATCGAGCGCAGACCGCTCAGGTACTGACCTGTGACAGAGCCCTCGCAGGCTTCGATATCCTTGACCGTACCCGTCGCCACTATCTCGCCGCCGTGGACGCCCGCTCCGGGGCCTATATCTACTATATAGTCGGCGGCTCTCATGGTATCCTCGTCATGCTCGACCACGATGACCGTGTTGCCGATATCCCTCAGTCGCTTCAGTGTTCCGAGGAGCTTATCGTTATCGCGCTGGTGCAGTCCTATAGACGGCTCGTCAAGGATGTACAGAACGCCCATCAGCGCTGAGCCTATCTGGGTCGCAAGGCGTATACGCTGGCTCTCGCCGCCCGAAAGGGTAGCCGAGGCGCGGGACAGGGTCAGATAGCCTAAGCCAACCGACTTAAGGAAATTCAGTCTGGACTTTATCTCGTTGAGTATCTCGCCCGCTATCATGCGCTCGCGCTCGGTGATCTTTATATCGTCTACAAAATCGAGTATATTGACTACGCTCATGTCGCAAAGCTCGGATATATTCATACCGCCGACCGTAACGGCGAGAGATATCTCAGACAGACGTCTGCCGCCGCACTCGTCACAGGGTATCTCGGTCATGTAGCTCTGTATCTCTTCCTTGACCCACTGCGAGCCCGATTCTCTGAAACGGCGTTCAAGGTTGGGGATAATGCCCTCGAACTCTCGGTACATCTCGCTTTTATTGAACGGAGTACGTCTGATAAGGTGCAGCTTCTCGCCCTTTGTGCCGTAGAGTATCTTATCGACGACCTCGTCGGGCAGATCCTTGATGGGAGTGAAATAATCGAAGCCGTATTTCTCAGACAGTCCGTCCATGTACATCTGAGCTATGGTGTTGCCCTCCATAGCCCAGCCCGAGCCCTTTATACCTCCCTGAGATATGGTCTTGGTCGGGTCGGGGATTATCAGAGCGGGGTCGACGCGCAGGAACACGCCGAGACCTGTACACTTGGGACAGGCTCCGAACGGATTGTTGAACGAGAACATACGCGGCGTGAGCTCATTCACGCTTATGCCGTGCTCGGGACAGGCGTAGTTCTGAGAATAGAGTATATCCTCGCCGTCGACCACGCTGATGAGCACAAGACCGTCGGCGAGCTTTGAGGCGGTCTCAAGACTGTCAGAGAGGCGGGAACGTATACTCTCTTTTATTACAAGTCGGTCGACTACTATCTCGATACTGTGCTTTTTATTCTTTTCGAGAACTATATCCTCGCTGAGATCATACATTATGCCGTCGGCCCTGACCCTCGCGAAGCCCGATTTGCGAGCAGAGTCAAATACCCCCTTGTGCTCGCCCTTTTTGCCCCTGATCATCGGCGCGAGCACCTGTATCTTAGTACCCTCGGGCATAGCGAGTATACTGTCGGCTATCTGGTCTACCGTCTGCTGAGATATCTCCCGTCCGCACTTAGGGCAGTGAGGTATACCGATACGCGCGTACAGAAGTCTGAAATAATCATATATCTCAGTGACCGTGCCGACGGTCGAGCGCGGGTTCTTGGATGTAGTTTTCTGATCTATCGATATAGCGGGAGACAGACCGTCTATAGAGTCCACCTCGGGCTTCTTCATCTGACCGAGGAACATACGCGCGTATGAAGAGAGGCTCTCGACATATCTGCGCTGACCCTCGGCGTAGATGGTATCGAACGCCAGAGAGCTCTTACCCGAGCCCGATAAACCCGTGAGCACTACCAGCTTATCGCGCGGTATCTCGAGATCGACATTTTTAAGATTATGCTTTTTAGCGCCTTTTATTACTATTTTATCCTGCATTATATCACTTCTTAATAAGACAAACGTCATTGCGAAGCCCAAACACGGAGCTTCGCAATGACAGCTATTTATTATTCTTCTGTAGAATTTTCGGTAACGGTCGTCTCGGGGGTTTCCTCTTCGACCTCAGCGGGCTCTTTATATATACCCGCCATCATATCTGAGAATACGTCGCCGGTCATCTTCTCATGCTTGATAAGATAAGCGGCTACCTCATGCAGCTTAGACATATGCGAGTTGAGGATATCCTCGGTCTTTTTATAAGCCTCGGTAACTATGCGGTGTACCTCTTCGTCAATCTTAGCGGCGGTCTCCTCAGAATAGTTCTTGGTGTGACCCATATCTCTGCCGATGAATATCTCACCGTCGCCCGAGGTGTAGTTGATAGGTCCGAGCACCTCAGACATACCGTACTTGACGACCATATTGGTAGCGGTCTTGGTGACCTTCTGTATATCATTTGAAGCGCCTGTGGAGATATCTCCCATTACCAGCGCCTCGGCAACTCTGCCGCCTAAGCCGACTATGATATCCTCCTCCATCTCTCGCTTAGAGGCATAGCTCTTGTCCTCGGTAGGCAGAGGCATCGTATAGCCGCCCGCCATACCGCGCGGGATGATAGAGATCTGGTGAACGGGATCCTGAGTTTCGCATGAGTAGAAGCATATAGCGTGACCCGCCTCGTGATAAGCGGTGAGCTTCTTCTCGTGATCCGACATGACTTTGGTTTTCTTCTCGGTACCGACTACGACCTTGATAGCCGCTTCTTCGATCTCGGTCTGAGTGATGGCCTTCTTGTTCTTGCGTGCAGCGAGCAGAGCCGCTTCATTCAGAAGGTTAGAGAGATCCGCGCCGGTAAAGCCCGCTGTCTGCTTAGCTACGTCCCGCAGCTTGACGTCGGGAGATAAGGGCTTCTCTCTTGAATGGACCTTGAGGATAGCCTCACGGCCGTTGATATCGGGATAACCGACCATGACCTGACGGTCAAATCGACCGGGTCTGAGCAGAGCCGGGTCAAGGATATCGGGGCGGTTGGTGGCGGCTATCATGATAACGCCCTCGTTAGCGCCGAAGCCGTCCATCTCGACAAGCAGCTGGTTGAGCGTCTGTTCACGCTCGTCGTGACCGCCGCCGAGACCCGCGCCGCGCTGTCTGCCGACGGCGTCGATCTCATCTATGAATACGATACAGGGAGAATTCTTCTTAGCTGTTTCAAACAGGTCGCGCACGCGAGAAGCGCCCACGCCGACGAACATCTCGACGAAGTCCGAGCCTGAGATAGAGAAGAACGGTACTCCCGCCTCACCCGCTACAGCCTTGGCGAGCAGGGTCTTACCTGTTCCGGGAGGGCCTATGAGCAATACGCCCTTGGGGATACGCGCGCCGAGCTTGTTGTACTTCTCGGGGCTCTTGAGGAACTCGACGATCTCCTCGAGCTCTTCTTTCTCTTCATCGGCGCCCGCGACGTCGTTGAAGGTCGTTTTCTTCTTCTCGTCAGCCTGGTTCTTGAACTTAGCCTTGCCGAAGTTCATTTCTCTGCCGCCCATGCCGCCGCCCATACGGCGCATGACGAAGAACCAGAACGCGATGAGCGCTACCACAAGTATGATGGTCGGGATGAGCTCGATCCAGAACGAATTATCGCTGACAGGCGTCAGGTCATACTTCATGGGCTCCTTGGGATGATCCTCGTTATATTTCGCGATATCATCCTTGATATCGTCCCAGAAGGTATACCAATCCATGACCCTGTGGGTGATGACCTTATCGTCATCCAGCTTCATCTGGATCTTGGTAGACGAGCCGCTGCTCTCGACCTTGAACTCGGTTACCTTCTGATCCGCGAAGTAGCCCACTACCTCAGAATAGCTTGTTGTATCCTTAGGCGTCTGAGTAAGCACAAACGACAGTATCAGTATAACGATGATCGGGATGCCGAGATATAACAGCAGGCTTTTCATCTTGCCCGAATTAGGATTTTTATTGTTGTTCAATACGTTTCACTCCTTTGTATGCCTCCCTTTCTAAAGGGAGGGGTACCGCTTCAGCGGTGGAGGGTATATTAAAACTCAACCCTCGGTCACCGCGACGCAAGCGTCAGGTGACAGCTCACTTAGAAAAGGGAGCCTTTATTATTCATATATCTCAGGCTTGAGTACGCCTATGTAGGGAAGGTTGCGGTAATACTCCTGATAATCAAGACCGTAGCCTACCACAAATTCATCGGGTACGTCAAAGCCGATATAATCCACATCGATCTCTACCTCGCGGCGTGAGGGCTTGTTGAGCAGGGTGCATATGCGCACCGACTTAGCGTTCTTAGCCGAAAAGTACTTCTTTATAAAATTCAGCGTGTTGCCGCTGTCGATTATATCCTCTACGATAATAACGTTCTTGTCATCTATAGGTTCTGATAAATCCTTGATGATATTCACGCGGCCTGTGCTTTTGGTGCCCTTGCCGTAGCTCGAAACACACATAAAGTCGATCTTGCACATCATCCCGATATTCTTGAGCAGGTCAGCCATGAACTGTACGCTGCCCTTGAGCAGACCGACAAAGACTATATCCTCGGCGTCCTTGTAATCGCTCTCTATCTGAGCGGCGAGCCGCTTTGCCGCATCGCGTATCTCTTCTTCGGTAATCAGTATTTTTTCTAAATCCTTATGCATTACTTATCCCCCGTTAATAATATTATATCCCCGTCAAGGGTCAGATCCGCCTTGGCCTGAGCCGACGCGCCGCAGCCCTCGAGCCACAGCACCTCAGAACCCCTTGCGAGAACCCTCAGATCATCTCTTAACTCACGCGGGATCTTAAGCTCATTCAACAGCTTCTTGACTGTTTTGGTAACGCCGCGCCGCTTATCGGTGAAGGTATCGCCCGCTCTGCGGCGGCGCATAAAGGTATCAGATGTGATTATATCACACCGTACCCCGTGTTTTAATAACAAATTGTTAATTTTTTTGTATTCCTCGGCGCTGAGCTCACCGTACCCGTCAGGATACTCTATGACCCCGTTACGAACATGAAAAACCGCGCCGTGTTCTTTGATATATTCCTTTGCGGGAATACAGATATCCCCGTCATCTTCTTTATCAGCAGCTATCCTCAATATCCCCTGAGCGCATATCGCTGTGTAGCCTTGTCCGAGCTTAACCGCTCCGCCGTTATTCATAGCTTCGACTGTCAGCTCTATATGGCGGCTGTCAACGGGCGCTTTAGCTTCGGTCAGCACATTTTTGACCGCGTATTTAAGGACGGCGCTGTCAGCTTTAAGGAGCTTTGAGCACGAATAACCGTATTGAGTTTTCGCCGCCTTTAATTCCTTTTTAGAAATATCATTCAGATAAGCGTCAGCCTCACGCATGAGCGCCGATGTACGAGCGATATTCTCGTCGGCGTTCTCGTTCAGCTCTCTGAGCACGGGCATGACCCTGTGCCTGAGCCTGTTACGCGTATATTTATCGTCGAGGTTGGTGGAGTCGGTGACGAACTCAAGGCCGTTCTCTCTGCAGTATTCCTCTATCTCAGCCCTCGAGCAAGACAGCAAAGGTCGGATGATATTACCGCGCCGCGCGGGTATACCGCATAAGCCGCCGATACCCGAGCCTCTGGTAAGGTTCCACAGCACCGTCTCTGAGTTGTCGTCGAGGTTATGAGCCGTAGCGATAAGAGCCGAGCCAAGCTTGTCTGCGACCCTGTTGAGAAAATCATAACGCAGTCTGCGGCCGCACAGCTCCTCGCTCTCGCCCGTCTGAGCGGACACCGCGGGGATATCGGCTCTCTCGGTGAACAGCCTGATCCCAAGCCTATCGCACAATTCCCCGGCGAACCTCTCGTCGCGGTCGGCCTCTGCCCCTCGGATACCGTGGTTGAAGTGAGCGGCGTATATTTCTATCTTTAATTCTTCTTTTAAAGAATTAAGCACATACAGCAAAGAGGTTGAGTCAGCGCCGCCCGACAAGGCTGCTATCACCCTGTCACCCTCGCCGATAAGGCTGTTTTCGGCGATGAAGCGCCTTACCTTATCATTCACGGTTTCTCTCCTGACCCGTGAAGCGCATGAACTCGCCCTGCCAATGCAGCTTGACTATGGTAGTCTCGCCGTGACGGTTCTTGGCGACGATACACTCGCCGCTGTTCTGGTCTACAGCCGCCTGAGCGGTTTCAGAGCCCTTCTCTCTCTCATAATATCCGTCGCGATACAGAAAGAGCACGATATCGGCGTCCTGCTCGATAGAACCCGAGTCACGCAGGTCAGAGAGCTGAGGACGGTGATCCTGCCGCTGCTCGGACGCACGGCTGAGCTGGCTCAGGCAAATGACCGGCACGTTTATCTCTTTAGCGAGAATCTTAAGGTTACGGGTGATCTCGGATATCTCCTGTACACGGTTGCCGTCGCGGCGGCCGGTAGACATCAGCTGCAGGTAGTCGATAACAACAAGGTCGACGTTCTTGAGCCTTCTGAGCTTAGCCTTCATCTCAGGCACGGTGATACCGGGCGTATCGTCGAGATAAAGAGAAGCATTCTTCAATATATCGCCCGCGCCGATAAGGCGGTTCCACTCCTCCTGGTTGAGCCTGCCCGTACGCAGCTTGGTACCGCCTACGAGAGCCTCTGACGAGAGCAGACGCGAGGCGAGCTGCTCCTTGGTCATCTCGAGAGAGAAGAAAGCGACCGTCTTTTTGGTGATGACGCTGACGTTGCGCGCTATATTCAGAGCGAAAGAGGTCTTGCCCATACCGGGACGGGCGGCGAGCAGGATAAGGTCAGAGCGGTTGAGACCCGTGATGACCCTGTCGAGGTCGCCTATGCCTGTCGAAACGGGCTTGACCGTTTCATCCTCGCGGCTGAGCATATCCAGACGGTCAAAGGTCTGGAAGAGCACCTCATCTATGCGCTGTAAGCCCTGTATATTCTTTCCGCGGCGGATATCAAAGATCTTCTGCTCGGCTGAGTCGATGAGCATCTGCGGCTCAAGCTCACCCTCTGAGCTGTCCTCGATGATATCGCGCGCAGCGGTGATCAGCGAGCGCACGTCGTATTTATCGCGCACGATATGGGCGTAGTTCTCAACATTGTTGATAGACGGGCAGCTTTGGGCGAGCTGTACCAGATAGGTCTTGCCCGTAGCCTCGTCAAAGTCGCGTTCACGCTTCAGGGTCTCGAGCACGGTGATCTGGTCCACAGCCTTGCCGGTAGTGAACATCCCCATCATCGCGTTGTATATCGTGCGGTGATTAGCTATATAAAAGTATTCTGAGGACGGCAGTATCTCTGCCACGCGGGCTATGGACTCGGGATCCATCAGGATAGCGCCGAGCACCGCCTGCTCCGCTTCGGGAGAATACGGCAGCCTCAGTCCGTTATAAACAGTAGTGTTATTATCAGGCATGATAATTCCTTAATCTTTTATGCTTTTTCTACGGATATGGTAACGTTGGCGGTGATGCCGGAGTAGAGCTTGAGCTCAGCCTCATACTCGCCGAGGTTCTTGATATCGTCCTTAAGGGTGACCTTGCGCTTGTCGATATCGACGTGCTTCTGACGCTTTACCTCAGCCGCAATCTCCTTAGCGGTTATGCTGCCGAAGAGCTTGCCGCTCTCGCCTGCCTTAGCCTTTATGACGAACTTAGAGCCCTCGAGCTCATCCTTAGCCTTTTTAGCCGCGGCTATAGCTGTATCTATCTTATACTTCTTGCTCTGCTCGGCGTTTTTGAACTCGTTCATAGCCTGAGCGTTGGCTTCCTTAGCCATGTTCTTAGGGAACAAGAAGTTGCGCGCGTAGCCGTCGGATACATTGACGAGCTCGCCCTTCTTACCTAAGCTCTTTACATCCTGTAAAAGTATGACCTTCATTTTCATGTACCTCCTGTATTCAGAGTTTATACTGATCCTTGATAAAGCTTTTTATAATGGATCAGTATCAATTGAACTCATATTCCTTTATTACATCTATCAGCTTATCCTTAGCCTGTTCAAGGCTGATATCCGGGAGCTGAGCCGCCGCCATGGTCTGGTGACCGCCGCCGCCCAAGCTCTCCATGACCACCTGCACGTTCATCCTGCCGAACGACCTCGCCGAGATATTGACGGTGTGAGCGTCGATAGCTGAGATAACAAAGGACGCGTAGGTGTCCTGGATAGACAAAAGATCGTCTGCCGCCTGAGCGCATACCATGCGGGAATTATGTATCTCTCCCGCGGCAACGGTAACGGCGCAGTGGTTAACTATCTGAGCCGAAGCGACAAGACGGCTCTTATCGCGGTAATTCTCAAGAGAATTCGCGAACGCGTCGCGCACCACAACGGTATCGGCGCCCTTCTTTCTCAGAAAAGCCGCCGCCTCAAAGGTACGCACGCCGGTATTTATGATAAAATTCTTTGTATCGAGCATTATACCCGCCAAGAGAGCCTCGGCCTCGGTATGGCTGAGCACATCGTCGGCAAGATAGCCGATGACCTCTGTGACCAGCTCTGAAGCCGAAGAAGAATTAGGCTCGTGCAGGAAAAGGCTCGCGGTATCTATATAATTCACCATCCTGCGGTGATGGTCGATTATAATAACGTTGCCGCAATTCTTATACAGCCTGTCGCTCTCGATGAAATCGGGCGAATGGGTATCTACGATGATAAGCAGAGTGCGCGATCCTGAAAGGATAAAGCCGCGCTCGAGAGACACGAACATATCGCGCCTGCCCTTTCTCAGTCTGTCTATCATATTGCGCGCCATGGTACGGTCTGTATCGGTAACTATATTACACGGCTTGTGGTATTTTCGGGTCACGAGAGCGTACATACCCGCCGCGGCGCCGATACAGTCGAGGTCAGAGAACCTGTGACCCGTTATAAGCACATGGTCAGCCTGCATTATAGCCTCGGCTATCTGCTGAGATATAGCGCGGACCTTGACCTTAGAGGTCTTTTCTACGCCCTTGGCTACGCCGCCGTAGAAGGTATAATCTCCGTTTGTAAGCACGGCTACCTGGTCGCCGCCTCTGCCGAGCGCCATTTCGAGAGCCTTTCGGGCCTGAGCCGCGCTGTCTGTAAGGCTCTCACAGCCGTGACCGATACCGATAGACAGGGTCGCGGGTCTGCCGTTATAGATTATGCCGCGGATATTATCGAGCAGCTTGAACTTCTCTTCGGTCTGAGCGGTCAGAACCCGCTCCTCAAATACAGCTATATAACGGTTCTCGCCCAGCTTGCGGAGCAGGATACTGTTCTTTGTCGCCCAGCGATAGAGCATATCCTCAGCCTTGAGGTGAGCCGCGGCGGCCTCCTGATCAGCCTCGGCGGAGAAGTCCTCGATATTGTCAAAGACGACCAGAGCTACGCTCTTCTTGGTCTCGTGATACTTATCGGCGGTATTCTTGAGATAAGTATCGTCAATGAACTCAAACAGCATACCCTTCTCTATCTCACGGACAAAAACGGTATATCGCTTGTTTGCGAAAGCTGTATCTATCGTAGATCTCCTGAGCGCCGTTTCGGGCTCTATATCCGAGATAAACGGAGCGATACTGTTGTTCTCGCCTTCGAGATTATCCAAGAAGTTCTTTCTGAACCTGCTGTTATATGCTATGATCTCTCCGTGCTCGCCGCACACCGCTACGGGCGTTTTCATCGTCTCGAGCGATTTCTTGTCGGGCGAGTAACACTCAGCCATCGCCGACGCCGCTACGGTTCGGATATATGACTTAAAACGCAGAGAGAGCACAGTCACGATGATGAAGGCGATAACGCACACGACGAACTCGATTATACCCAATATTCTATTGTAGATGAATGTTGTCACCGCCATGGGCACCATAAGTATAGTCAGCAGGTGAACGACGGGCATTACCGTCCAGATACGTTTCTTCATTGTTTTACTCATTTACATTGGAAGGATAACTCCTCCCGATATTCAGCCGGTCGGCAATTCAAATGCCAACTGCAAACTAACATCAAACTTCCATCAGTATCGGCAGTATCATCGGCGAGCGGCCGGTAGACTTGACTATGAGCTTAGCCACGTCGTCCTTGACGCGGTTCTTGATGACGCCCCACTCATGGATGTTGCGGTGGGAGCAGTCCTCAAGTATATCGAGAGCCAGCGTGCGGATATCGTCCATAAGATCGCCGCTCTCGCGCACATACACAAAGCCGCGCGATACTATATCGGGGCCGCTGATGACATGACCGTCGTATACATCCAAGGAAGCTACGATGATGATAAGTCCGTCCTGACCGAGGTGCTTTCTGTCTCTGAGGACTATTGAACCAACGTCGCCTACTCCGAGACCGTCTACAAATACCTTGCCGGCTGTTACCGGATCAAGCTCCTTGATACCGTCCTCACTGATCTCAACAGCCTTGCCGATATCTCCAATATATATATTCTTGCCGTCCATGCCCATCGACATAGCCAGAGCGCGGTGCTTCTGCAGCATCTTCTGCTCGCCGTGGATAGGCACGAAATACTTGGGCTTTACAAGCGAATAGATGAGCTTTAGCTCCTCCTGACAGGCGTGACCCGATACGTGCACCTCATACATACTCTCATACACGACCTCACAGCCGCGCTTCAAGAGCTCGTCGACTACGTTGCCGACGGTACGCTCGTTGCCGGGGATAGGCTTAGCTGAGATAATAATGAAATCTCCCGCTCCGACCTCTACCTTGCGGTGATCCGAGTAAGCCATACGCGACAGAGCAGACATAGGCTCGCCCTGAGATCCGGTGGTGGCAAGCACGATCTTCTCGGGCGGGTACTCCTTAAGCTGATCTATATCTATGATTATATTATCGGGCACCTTTACATATCCCAGCTCCTGAGCAACCTTCATGTAGTTTATCATGGAGCGGCCGGAAAAGGCTACCTTCCTGCCAAACTTCTGAGCGCAGTTGATTATCTGCTGGATACGGCTGATATTTGAGGCGAAGGTCGCGATTATTATGCGCTTGCGGCGAGCCTTTGAGAACAGCTGGTCAAAGCTGTCGGTCACCTTCTGCTCGGTGGGAGTATAGCCGGGACGCTCGGCGTTGGTGCTCTCTGAGAACAGCGCGAGGACACCCTCGTCGCCGAGAGCCGCGAAACGGTTCAGGTCGGTCATAGCGCCCTCAATGGGCGTATAATCGATCTTGAAGTCGCCCGTATGGATGATGATGCCCGCGGGAGTATGCATAGCTACCGCTACGGCGTCGGGTATGCTGTGGTTGACATGGATGAGCTCAATATCAAAACAGCCGAGCTTTATGTGCTCGCCGGCATTCTTCTTGATAAGCTCAGGCGGCGCTGAAAGGCTGTGCTCACGCAGCTTGTTCTCGATAAGCCCTATGGTCAGCGGAGTGCCGTAGATAGGTACGTTTACCTTAGCGAGCAGATAAGGTATGCCGCCGATATGATCCTCGTGACCGTGGGTGATGACCACGCCGCGTATCTTGTCGCGGTTCTGCTCAAGGTAGGTATAATCGGGGATGACCATATCAACGCCAAGCATATCGCCGTCGGGGAACGCCATACCGCAGTCTACTATCACGATATCGTTCTCACACTCAAAAACGGTGAGGTTCTTGCCTATCTCATTCAGACCGCCGAGGAACGCTACCTTTACAGGCGGCTTGGGCGGGGCCTTCTTCTCTCTTCTGTTGGTTTTTCTGCCCTTGGTATTCGCTGTGACCGTGGGCTTATATGTGCGCTTAGGCACTGATTTCTTGGCGCTTTTGACCGCGCCGACAGGCTTCTTTGTCTTGCCTGTCTTTTTTATTTGAGGCTTTTTCTTCTTTTCGCTCAAACAAATACCTCCTTATTATAAATTCAATCAAAATATGTATATCTGTTCCCATACCGTCCGAGAGCAGATCAAAATACTATACGAGAGCTTCGTACGCTGTTTTTTCGTTTATGGATAAAAAGAAGCATACTCCCACTTATACATGGTATATAATAACTCAAAAACGTTTTTTGGTCAATAGCTGACGTATGAACTTTTGGTAAATTATACTAACATTATAGGCAGAATATCGGAGCTGTAATCCTATCACGCTATTGTAAATCAAGAGAAAATGTGATATATTCTGATATAGACATTTATTTTGAGGTGAACAACGTGAAAACCGTAGAGATATTTACCGACGGAGCCTGCTCAGGCAACCCGGGCCCCGGCGGCTGGGGCGCGGTACTGCGCTATAACGGCAGAGAAAAAGAGATCTCTGGCGGCGAGCCCCACACCACCAACAACCGTATGGAGCTGATGGCGGTGATAGAGGCGCTGAGCCTATTAAAAGAGCCGTGCGAGGTCAAGCTGTATTCAGACAGCCAGTATGTATGCAACGCCTTAAAGCTCGGCTGGGCTAAGAAATGGCAGGCGAACAACTGGATGCGCAATAAAAAAGAAAAAGCCCTCAACCCCGAGTTATGGCAGAGACTCCTTGAGCTGTGCGATATTCATAAGGTAGAGCCGATATGGGTCAAGGGTCACGCGGGTCACCCCGAGAACGAGCGATGTGACAGCATGGCGGTAGCCGAAAGCAAAAAATTCATGTAGCACAATCGGAATAGCAGCTCTTTCGAGAAAAGCGATAAAGCCTCACTTTTCCAAGGGAGGTGCCCCGATAGGGGCGGAGGGTTTAAGGCTCCCTTTGGTAAAGGGAGCTGTAACCGAACGGTGACTGAGGGATTGTATAAATTGACCGAGCGTAAGCGAGATACATTTATTCGTAGGGACTAACGGTAGTCGTCCGTTAATAGAGAGATTGCATTTCTATCCCAGGTTGAATTAAGAATAAATGCCCGTCATTCTCGGGAGGAGCAAGCCCCTCCCCTACTCATTCACCACCTTACGTTCCTACAAATCAGGTGAGGACGAAGTACTCCCACAATTTTCCATTTTCCATTTTCAATTCTCCATTCACCGTTCACCGATAAATCCACCGACAACAAAAATCCCGACGCGTCGAACGTCGGGATTTCTATCGTTATACAGCAAGCTATATGTGGGAGGAAATTATTTTTCTTTCAACAGCTTGTTCAGCTCTTCCATAAAGGTGTTGATATCCTTGAACTGGCGGTATACAGAAGCGAAGCGTACATATGCTACCTCGTCGATATTCTTGAGCTGATCCATGGTCAGCTCGCCTATGGTCATAGATGTGACCTCTCGGTCGAGGGAGCTCTGGAGCTGAGTTTCAATACTATCCACCATCTTCTCTATCTGCTCGATAGAGACAGGGCGCTTCTCACACGCGCGCAGGATACCCGCCGTGAGCTTATTGCGATCGAACACCTCGCGGCTCTTGTCGCGCTTAACGACAACTATCGGGACGGTCTCGATGACCTCGTGAGTTGTGAAACGCTTGCCGCATTTGAGACACTCTCTGCGGCGGCGAATACGCTCGCCCTCGTCGGCGGGACGCGAGTCGATTACCTTGCTCTCTTCAAATCCGCAATAGGGACACTTCATAATAACACCCCAATATCCAGTATATTTCTACAATAGAAATTATAAGATATTGGGGCAGTGTTGGCAAGTTATAATTTTGTAATCTGAAATTACAAATTTTTAGAATTATAGCCGACAAAACGGCTTATCTGCTCATGGCAGTTATATATCGTTAAGCGGTTTTGAATACTGTCACATCAGCGGACCCAGCGCTCTGTCGAGTATGCCGTTCATCGCGGCTATGGCTATTCCGTAATTCACCATGGGTATACCCGCTTTCTTCGCGGTCTGCTGGCGGTACTGCATCTCCTTTTCGTTCAGCATACAGCCGCCGCAGTGGATGATGACCTTATACTTAGACAGATCGGTCACAAAGCCCGTGCCCGAGGTGAAGGTATACTCGGGCTGAGCTCCCGTATATTCGGTTATCCACTCAGGGAGCTTGACCGTACCTATATCTCCGCACTGGCGGTGGTGGGTACAGCCCTCGCTGATGAGCACCTTATCGCCGTCTTTAAGGCTCTTTAAGGCGTCGGCGCCCTTTATAAGTCCGTCAAGACTGCCCTTATACCTTGCGAAAAGGATCGAGAAAGAGGTCATCGGGATATCCTCGGGAGTGTCGGCGGCGACCCTATTGAACGCCTGAGAGTCGGTTATAACCAAAGCGGGCTTGTCCCTGAGCTTTTCTATGGTCGCCTTTAGCTCGGTATCCTGACAGCAGACGACCGAGCAGTGATGATCAAGGAGTTCTCTTAGGGTCTGTTGCTGGGGCAGTATGATCCTGCCCTTAGGGGCTGAGGCGTCTATCGGAATGACAAGGATAACGGTATCGCCCTCATTGACAAGGTCGGCGACGATCAGCTTCTCTTTGCTGTCGGCTTTTATGAGCCTTGCGAGCCGCTCCTTTAGCTCGTCTATCCCCTCGCCCGTCTTGGCGCTGATGAACATCTCGTTATCGTTTATCTTGGTAAGCCTGCTCAAAAGATCCATCTTGTTATATACGATGATATGCGGCAGCTTTCTTGTGATGAACTCGCTCAGCAGGCTCTCGTCAGCCTTTGACAGCCCCTCGGTGCCGTCTACCACCAGAACCGCTATATCGGTCTTGCGCAGCACCTCACGGGTACGCTCGACCCTGAGCTCGCCCAAAGCGCCCTCGTCGTCAAAGCCCGGGGTGTCGATGATCACGACAGGGCCGAGCGGCAAGAGCTCCATAGCCTTTGAAACGGGGTCGGTGGTAGTGCCGAGAGTATCAGACACCACCGATATCCTCTGATTTGTAACAGCGTTGACTACGCTGGATTTGCCCGCGTTGCGCCTGCCGAAGAAGGCGATATGCGGACGCTCGGCTGAAACGGTATTGTTCAATGACATATTATCACCTATACACTAAATACAGGGAGAGTCGACAAAACGTCGCTCTCCCCTGTTTTGTATCAGAAGCGGAAATCTCTGCGGTTTGAGCTCTTGATATCCTCGATATTCTGAGCCGCAATAGCGCGGACCTTATCCTTGGGGATACGCCTGAGCTCCTTCTCTATCATATCAAAGCCGATAGCCTTGGTCTCGGGCGAAGCGTAATCTACCAGATACTCGGCAAGGGTCATAAGAGCGTTGGGGTGGCAGCAGTTGAGTATCTGGCCGCTCTTGCACAGCGACATGAAGCGGTCGCCTGTTCTGCCCTCGCGGTAGCAGGCGGTGCAGAAGGACGGGATATGGCCGTTCTGCATGAGCCACGCGACGACCTCGTCGAGGGTGCGCTGATCCGATACGTCGAACTGCTCGGTATCATGGGGTCTGAGCTTCTCTGTATAACCGCCGACCGAGGTACGCGAGCCGCCCGATACCTGAGATATACCCAGTCTGAGCAGCTTTGAGCGTACAGCCTCGCTCTCTCTTGTAGAGATTATCATGCCCGTGTACGGTACGGCAAGGCGGATGCAGGCGGTGATCTTCTCAAAGGTCTCGTCATCGATGCCGCCGTCGAACTCGTCGGGGTCGATATCGTCGGCGCGCTTTACTCTGGGTACGGAGATGGTGTGAGGGCCTACGCCGTGGACAGCCTCAAGGTGCTCGGCGTGCATGATAAGACCCGCAAACTCATACTTATACATCTCAAGACCGAACAGAACGCCTAAGCCTACGTCGTCGATACCGCCGAACATAGCGCGGTCCATAGCCTCGGTGTGATAGTCATAATCGTGCTTGGGACCTGTTGGATGCAGGTGCAGATAGCTCTCTTTGTGATAGGTCTCCTGGAACAGGATATATGTGCCGATACCCGCGTTCTTGAGCTTGGTATAATTCTCGACCGTGGTCGCGGCGATATTGACGTTTACTCTGCGGATAGCTCCGTTCTTGTGCTTTATGCTGTAGATGGTGTCGATACACTCGAGGATATATTCGATGGGGTTCATGACGGGATCCTCGCCGCTCTCGATAGCGAGGCGCTTGTGACCCATATCCTGCAGAGCGATGACCTCAGCCTTTACCTCCTCCTGAGTGAGCTTCTTTCGCGGGATGGTCTTGTTTTTCATATGATACGGGCAGTACAGACAGCCGTTGACGCAGTAATTAGAGAGATACAGCGGCGCGAAGATAACTATGCGGTTGCCGTAGAAGGCGAGCTTGATCTCCTCGGCGATCTGATATATCCTCTTTGTGACCTCGGGGTCGTCGCAGGCGAGCAGGACGGACGCCTCGCGGTGAGTAAGTCCGTTGCAGCGGCAGCCCGTAGCCGTGGGGATGGGACGAGCCTTCTCAAGTATCTCGTTGATAAGCTCCATGTTGTTTTTGTTCTTCTCCGCGTATTCAAGGGTCTCGCGGATCTCTTCGTCGTTGATAAATTCTTCCGCGTGTAATGAAGCGGGATTATAGACAGCCATAATGATAATCTCCTTGATGTGATGTTTTTTTACGAGGAATAAACGGCGGGCTTATTATCCACACCCGATAAGTATCAAGTAAACAGATTTGTTTCTGCTGACTTCTCACTACTCACTCCTAACTCCTCACTATATTTAGATACTCGCGTACGCGGTCTTTACGCTTACGCCTGACAGTGAGCCGATACGTCCGCTCAAAGCGGCGATCTTGTCCTGCGGCGCGTCGACCGCTACGCTTATCAGCCTTACGCCGCGTTCCTTATACGGTACGCCCATACGGCCGACAACATATTCCGAAAATCCCGACAGCAGGGCGTTGAGCTCGGCGGTAGAGTTGTCATCCTCTACTATGATACTGATAACAGCTACCCTTGTATCCATGACGGTATCCTCCTTCTCTGAATAAAGAAAGCCGCGCTGAAAAGGCGCGGCAAATATACCTATCCCGATATAACGAGGGATAAAGCAGTATTACGGCACCTTTCAGTCAGGATAGCTCAGCCGTCCTTTATGTCAGGTATTTTTGCATATTAAGTTTATCACACCCCGCGGCATAAGTCAATGGAAATTCGCGTATTAATTATATACAGGTCTTATATCTCAAGATCAAACAATAATTGACATTTTCGGACAAGTTTATTATAATCCAATCATAAACATATCCACGCTGACCCGCGTGAGATCGCATTATACCGATACTTAAAAAGCAGTATAACCCAAAAGAGGAATATTATGAGCGAGAAACTCAGACCGCGCATATATAAATTTGATAACGTAAAGCTGTTGGTCATAACTCTGGTGGTGGTGGGCAGCTTTGCGGAGAGCTTCACCGACCGCAGCGATATGTTCCGCAGCTGGTTTGTATTCGTATCATCCTTCTCCGCTCCGCTGTATATCTTTCTCAGCGGCCTGTTCCAGAAGCAGTATAAAAAGGGCTCTAAGCCAAATTTGCAGAAGATAACCTATTACCTGATACTCGGCTACATCTTAAAGCTCGCCATCTTCCTGCTGAGAAGGTGGAACGGCGAGGACGTAGGTCTTGATATGTTCGGCTCGGCTACGATAGAATGGTACCTGTTCGTCATAGTCATGTACACGCTGACCATGTATCTGGTCAAGGACGTACACAGGTATATCGTGTTCCCGATAACCGTGGTGTTGGGAGTAGTCGCAGGCTTTCTGCCGCTGGGAGACGAATTCTACCTGATGAGGTACTTTGTGTTCCTGCCGTTCTACGCCGCCGGCTACTACCTCACGCCGTGGAGAGTACGCAAGTTCTCTCATAAGCTGAACGTAAAGCTCGCAGGCATAGCGTTCATGGTGATATACTTCGTGCTGTGCTTCAGGGCAAGAGACGTCATCTATCCAATGCGAATGCTGTTCACGGGCCGCAATCCATACAGCATAGTCCCGATAGAGGGCTGCACCTTCTACCATAGACTTCTGTGCTACGGTATATCGGCTGTGTTGATAATCTCGGTTATCGCCATCCTGCCCAACCGCAGGGCGCCGATACTCACCAACATGGGCAGAAACACGCTCAGCGCGTATTTCTGGCACTATCCGCTGGTGCTGCTGCTGTGGCACTTCGGGGCTTTTGACCTGCTGCTGCCGCTGGGCGACCCGTTGTGGAAGATAACCGTCCTGACCATAGCTGTCATAGCGGCGCTGATACTTTCGCTGAATGTATTCAGTATACCGCTGAGGAAGCTCGAAGGGCTGTCAAAAAAGATGTCGCTCAAGGCGTGTCTTATCACAGACGCGGTGATAATGGTCATAGCGATCATCGTAAACATTTTAGTTCCGTATTAGAACAATAATGGAGCTGTGAAGTTTGAAGGTGTTACACTTCATTTCTTCACAGCTCCTGTTTTCATCTTATCAGCTTATCCCATATAACGACCTTGCCGCTGAGCAGGGTCTTTTTCATATCTATGACGCGCTGGTTCTCACTGCCCCTGAACTGGAGCATCAGGCTCTTCTTCTCCACGATAAAGGGGCCGTCAACGAGGATATCTATAAGGCTGAGCAGTTCATCCGTACAGTGGGTATGCTTCCTGCCGCCGTCGACCAGATCGCGCTCATACACAAAGCCCGTAAAAGCCCAGACGGTTTTATCCGGGTAACGCTCCTTTACCCTGCGGACAAACGGCAGGAGAGCCACCTGATTGGACGGCTCAAAGGGTTCGCCGCCAAGGAGCGTAAGCCCGTCTACATATGAAGGCTCAAGACTGTTCAATATGGTGTTTTCTGTTTCATCGGTAAAGGGCTCGCCGTAGCCGAAATCCCATGTCTCGGGCTGAAAACAGCCCTTGCAGCGATTGGTACAGCCCGACACGAACAGCGTAGTGCGTACCCCTTCACCGTCGGCGATATCGTTGAATTTAATGTTGCAGTAGTTCATTTTTGATTAATTAGGAATTAGAATTAACAAATGGATTCGTCCTCACCCGATTTATAACTCTGAAAAACGATATGCTATAACAGTATACAGTTCCGATACCAAACGTCATTGTTCAAATCAAAACGTGTCAGTGTTCCCTGAATTTCTAACTCCTAACTCCTAATTCCTCATTTATTATAGATGCAGTACCCTGTCGCGTATCTCCTGCGTACGGCCCTGGTTCCAGTACTGGGTGCCGATATAACCGCAGGTGCGGCGGGCTACGTTCATCTTATCCTGGTCACGGTTCTTGCAGTTCGGGCACTCCCAGATCAGCTTGCCGTCCTCTTCGACTATGGATATCTCGCCGTCATAGCCGCATACCTGACAGTAGTCGCTCTTGGTGTTCAGCTCGGCGTACATGATGTTGTCATAGATGAACTTCATGACCTGCAGGACAGCCTTGATATTGTTCTGCATATCGGGGACTTCTACATAGCTGATAGCTCCGCCCGGAGAGAGTGCCTGGAACTTAGCCTCGAATTTGAGCTTTGAAAAGGCGTCTATCTCCTCGGTGACGTGTACGTGATAGCTGTTTGTGATATATCCCTTATCGGTTATGCCCTCGATAACACCGAAGCGCTTCTGCAGGCATTTGGCGAACTTATATGTTGTGCTCTCGAGCGGCGTGCCGTAGAGCGAGAAGTCTATGCGATGCTTCTCCTTCCACTTTCTGCAGGCGTCGTTCATATGCTGCATGACGCTCAGTGCAAAGGGCTCGCCGTCGGGGTCGGTGTGGCTCTTGCCTGTCATATACTTGACGCACTCATACAACCCCGCGTAGCCCAGAGAGATAGTGCTGTAGCCGCCGTAGAGCAACTTATCTATGGTCTCGCCCTTTTTGAGACGGGCAAGAGCGCCGTTCTGCCAGAGTATCGGAGCGGCGTCTGATAATGTACCCTTTAATCTGTTATGACGGCACATAAGCGCCCTGTAGCAGAGGTCGAGCCTCTCGTCGAATATCTCCCAGAAGCGATCCATATCTCCGCCGGAGGAGAGAGCAATATCGGGCAGGTTGATGGTAACGACGCCCTGATTGAAGCGGCCGTAATACTTAGGCTGACCGTTCTCGTCGACATAAGGGGTCAAAAAGCTGCGGCAGCCCATGCAGGTGTAGCAGTGACCCTCGCCGTTCTTATCCACCTTGAGCTCGAGCATCTTCTTCTCAGAGATATAGTCGGGCACCATGCGCTTAGCGGTACATTTCGCCGCAAGCTCGGTGAGATAATAATATGGGCTGTCCTCGTGTATATTCTGTTCCTCGAGGACATAGATGAGCTTCGGGAACGCAGGGGTGATATAAACGCCCTTCTCATTCTTTACGCCCTGTATGCGCTGCTCAAGGGTCTCTTCGATTATCATGGCGAGGTCCTTTTTCTCCTGCTCGCTGCGAGCCTCGCCCAAATACATAAACACGGTGATGAACGGAGCCTGACCGTTTGTGGTGAGCAGGGTGACCACCTGATACTGGATGGTCTGAACGCCGCGGTTGATCTCTTCTCTCACCCTGCGCTCTACGATAGGCTCGACCTTCTCTTTTGTCGGGACAACACCCAGCTCGTCAAATTCCTTTAAAACCTGCTTGGTGATCTTCTGACGCGATACCTGTACAAAGGGCGCGAGGTGGGTCAGAGAGATAGACTGACCGCCGTACTGGTTAGAGGCTACCTGAGCGATTATCTGGGTAGCGATATTGCAGGCTGTCGAGAAGCTGTGGGGCTTCTCTATCATAGTTCCGCTGATAACGGTGCCGTTCTGCAGCATATCCTCGAGGTTCACGAGGTCGCAGTTGTGCATATGCTGAGCGAAATAGTCGGCGTCGTGAAAGTGGATGATACCGTCCTCATGCGCCTTTACGATATCCTCGGGCAACAGGATACGCTTGGTGATATCCTTGCTGACCTCGCCCGCCATATAATCGCGCTGTACGGAGTTTACGGTGGGATTCTTGTTGCTGTTCTCCTGCTTTACCTCTTCGTTATTGCACTCTATGAGGGTGAGTATCTGGTTATCGGTGGTGTTGGCTACACGAGCCAGAGAACGCGTATAGCGATAGCGGATATAGAGCTTTGCGGTCTCATAAGCGCCCAGCTTCATGATCTCGGTCTCGACGAGCTCCTGTATCTCCTCAACGGACAGGGCTCGCGATACACAGGCGCCGGTATCGGCTATGGTCTTGGCTATGCCCTCAATCTGAGCGTCCGTGAGCAGTCTGCCGTTGACATTGGCGAGATCCGCCTTTTTTACGGCGTCGATTATCTTCTGAGGGTTGAAGGTCTCTTCGGAGCCGTTTCTCTTGATGATTTTCATATGTTTCTCCTTTAGTTTCTGTTTATATAAATCGCTACAATATTTGGTGTGGAATTCCAGTATAGCAACTATATCTTGTGGTGTCAACCACAATTCTATAATATTCAGATTACATTTTCGTCATTATTATATTTTGGAAAATAGAAAGCATCTGTACAAGTCCTTTCAAGCCGAGAGCAAATGGTGTATACTCTCAACCGGTATCCGGTAATCGGTAACACGTATCTATACAAATCAGGTGAGGACAGCGTCCTCCCACAACTCCTAACTCCTCGCAGTAGCTCTCAGCCAATCAGCGTTCGAGCTATGCTCTCCGCTTCTTGGGAGAGCCTTGCATGGGTGCTGTTAGCCAAATCATAGATTTGGACAGCACCTCAACTCCTCACTCCTAACTCCTAACTCCTCACTCCTAACTCCTAACTCCCCCAACATTACCTGTTGCAAATATTTTTACTTGTGTTACAATATATATAATACTGAACAACGGAGAAAATGAATGAAGGTTTACAGAATAGCCGAGATGAACATAGCCGTTGAGGCAAGGAACGAAAGGGTCTATGAATATATGCGGGATTATCTCACCGACAGCGATGAATACGAGCTGTATATAGAGCCTGACGACGAGATGATCGAGCGCGAGCGGCAGATAGGCGAAGAGATACATCAGAGAGTCCAGAGCGACTATATGTGTGAGTCGGTGGCGATACTGCGCGTGATATGCGACTATATAATCAACAAGGGCGGGTTCTTCCTGCACTGCTCATGCCTTAAATATAAGGGCGAGGCGATAATCTTCACCGCTCCGTCTGGCACAGGCAAAAGCACCCACTCGTCGCTGTGGCGCAGGCACTTTGGCGACGAGGTCGAGATGATAAACGACGACAAGCCGCTCGTCAGAGAGAAAGACGGCCGCTTCTATATATACGGTACACCGTGGAGAGGCAAGCACGGTATCGGCAGTAACATCAGCGCTCCTATCAGAGCCATTGTGTTTATCAGACAGGAGCATGAGAATATCGCCGAGGATATGAAGCCCTTTGAGGCGCTGAGCCTTCTCATGCAGCAGACGGTGCTGCCGACCGACAGCAGCAAGGATATGTCGACTCTGCTCGATCTCTTGGGCAGGATGATAGAGAGCGTACAGATGTACAAGCTCGGCTGTACCATATCCGACGAGGCTGTCACGACTATACATGATAAGATTTATAAAGACTTGCATTATTAACAAGAATGTTGTATAATAGGATATATAGATTTACGGCGGAGGTGTTCGTATGTTAGATAAGACAATGGTGTTTTCCTTAGGCGGCAACAGAGACGACGAGATGAAAGAGGCTCTGACCACGGTTTACAACGCTCTTAAGCAAAAGGGCTATAACCCTATCAACCAGATAGTCGGCTATATTCTCAGCGAGGACCCCACCTATATCACTACATACGGCAACGCCCGTAACATCATCAGTAAGATAGACCGCGACGACCTCTTGGAGGTCATGGTCAAGTCTTACCTCAATATCTGATAATAACCGGAAGAAAGGGATCGATAATATGGCTGAAAAGGAATTTTCGACCTATAAGGGCAAGCCTCTGGTAAGGTGCGGCGACGAGCTGTACTACGGCAGTATGGATCAGAAGTTTGTCATCAGAATGCAGATAAAGACCAAAAAAGAGCAGAACGGCATCGAGGTAGCCGACAAGGTAGCTATCCAGCTGCTCGCTACCGACCCGGACTTAAGCCCCCGCAAACAGCTCGTTAAGTCAAGCGAGAAGAGCGGTCTTTATGTAGCTCTCGATATAGCCGACGTATGGCTCGAGAGAGCGCTGAAATCATAATAACGCAGAAAAGAAGCCTGTCCGTTAAATTCGGACAGGCTTTTTGCTGTATTTATACACTTTCGGGTGGGGACGGTTAATGCCTTCTCCTCGGGGGGGAAGCTTCTTTCTCTTCGCGAACGTTCCTGCGAAACGCGGGAGGAGCAGCAGTGGCGCTTAGCCAATCGCTTCGCTCTTGGAGCGCTGTTGCATGGGTGCTGTTAGCCAAATCATAGATTTGGACAGCACCTCAAGCCCCTCCCCTACTAACTTAACGACTTACCATTGCTCTCATCCAAACTCGGACGAGCACTGCTCGTCCCTACAAATGGGTGCGGGCAGCGCCCGCCCTTCACCGTTAACCGTTAACCGTTAACCGTTAACCATTACTTCTTCTTTCTTAGTTCTTATTTATTCAACCTCATACGTCTCCGGACACACCTCTTTTATTTTCTCTCTAAGAATTAAGAAGTCGTTGAACGCGCCCTCCATCTGGCTCTGGTTTCTCAGCAGCGCCGCCGGGTGCAGCATGGGCATCATATAGATCCCCTTGCGCTCTATAATACTGCCGTGTTCTCTCGTGATCCTCAGGTCGGGCTTTATCAGCTTCATTCCGGCTATACGTCCGAGGGTGACGATTATCTTGGGTCTTATCAGTCTGGTCTGCTCTCTGAGATAGCTGATACAGCTGTCCTGCTCATCCTCCCGGGGGTCCCGGTTCTTAGGCGGACGGCATTTGACGATATTGGTAATGTAGATATTCCTGTGTCGGTCGAGGTCGACGGCATAGAGCATTTTGTCGAGGAGCTGACCCGCTCTGCCTACGAACGGCTCGCCCTGTATATCCTCCTGCTCGCCGGGGCCCTCGCCTATGAACATGACGCGGGCTTCTCTGTTGCCCACGCCGAAAACCACATTCCTGCGCTGTTCACACAGTCTGCACCTTTCACAGCTCATGCAACGCGCCTCAAGTTCCTGCCAGTTACTCAAATTCTTCACCTTAATTCTAATAATATGTTGAAATCCGTTTTATATTGTTGTACAATTGTAATGATGACGGTTATAAACGAACCGTAATACTAATTCTGAACGATTGGTGGTAATCATTATGAAATCAACTATCATGGTAGAGACGTCGGCTCACCATCTGCACGTAACAGCCGAGACCTTCGCGACACTGTTCGGCGAGGGCAAAACGCTCACAAACAAAAAGGATCTCTCTCAGCCCGGTCAGTTCGCCTGTGAAGAGAAGGTCACCGTAGTAGGTACCAAGGGCGAGATCACAATGTCTATCTTAGGACCCTTCCGTCCCGAGGATCAGGTAGAGATCTCTATGACAGAGACCCGCAAGCTCGGCGTAAAGGGCTTCATCCGTGAGTCGGGCGACCTTGCAGGCACACCCGGCTGTATCCTCAGAGGACCCTTGGGCGAGGTCGAGATCGATCACGGCGTTATCGTAGCTCAGCGCCACATCCACCTCACACCCGAGACCGCTGTCGAGTACGGCGTAGAGGATAAGCAGATAGTCAAGGTAGCTGTAGGCGACAACGGCAGAAAGGTGATCTTTGACGATGTTATCGTCCGCGTATCACCCAAGTACGCTCCCGCTGTTCACCTTGATACAGACGAGGCTAACGCCGCCGGTCTGATGGGCACCACAGACGGTGAGATCATCTTATAATTCCAAATCAGAAAACAAATCATTCTGCTCCCCGATAAAGGGGAGCTTTTGTTTTATCAGATAAGATTTATTATCTATCCGAGGTAAAAAAACCATTCAACGCCCATCATCCCTACTCACTTACCTCCTAATTTCTCATTCCTCATTCCTAATTCCTATCTCCTCACTAAAAAACATACTCCACATCATCAAGCTTCAGCTCGCTTGTATTCATCGCGGGCTTTGCGAGCGGCAGGGGCTTCTTTGAGAAGAACACTACGTCACCCAAAGGCACGCTTACATAATGCCAGCCTTTGTTTAATTCTTCTGTAGAAATTTCGCCCTTGCTCATTCGTATCTGCCGCATACTTTCGGGCAGATAAACGTGCCTTGCGTCGGCGTTCTGCGTATAAATGGGGGCTATCATAAGGCTGTCGCCGACCATAAGCTGATCCTCGACCTGAGCCGCGACGTCATCATCCTCATAGTCAAAGGCGAGCGGTCTGAAATACATTTCGTTATTATCGACGGCGTGGATATATGAGCTGTACAGATACGGCAAGAGGCGGTATCTCAGCTCGATTATATGTCTGAACACCTCGGTATCGCCGAAGGCGTACGCCTCCTGAGAGCGGGTGCCGACCGCCGAGTGATTGCGCATGAGCGGAGTGAACAGAGCGAAGCTGAGCCACCTTATCAGCAGATCGCGCGTACAGCTGCCGTTGAAGCCGCCTATATCGCTGCCGACGAACATGAAGCCGCACATATTCAAGGCGGGCATTTGCTGCAGGCTCTGCAAAATATGTGCCCACCAGCTGTGATTATCGCCCGTCCAGATACCGCCGTAACGGTGAGCGCCGATATAAGACGCCCTCGAGAAGAGCAGAAAATCATTGTCGGGTATCAGCTCCGAGAGCGCCTCATGAGCGCTCTTGGTCATCATGTAGCCGTACATATTGTGGACGTCGCTGTGTACAAAGCGGCCGTCGGGAGTGTTGTGATAAAAGCTGCCATAATCCTTGTCGGAGTTCGCAAGGCGGGTGAATACCTCTCTCGCGCCGAAGAAGGTCAGCGCTCCGAGCGTTTTGCCTTCATAGGTCTTTATTTCTTTAAAAGCATTATTGAGCTCCTTTTCACTGTAAAACAGCGCGGGCTCGTTCATATCGTTCCAGAAGCCCTGTATGCCGAGATCCGTCAGAGCCTTGTATTTCATGCCGAACCATCGGCTCACTTCATCGTTGAAGAAATCAGGCAGAACGCTCATACCCGGCCATACGCCGACCACGAAATCCTCGCCGTTCTCGTCCTTGCAGAAGTAGCCTTTCCCGTGACCCTCGTCATAGACGGAGTAGCCCTCCTGCTTCTTTACGGCGGCGTCGATGATGGGTATAAGGCGGATACCCCTCTCGCCCATCTCGTCCGAGAGCCCCTTAAGGTCGGGGAACCTCTCTTTGCTGACGGTAAAATCCTTGAAGTCCTCCATATAATCTATATCGAGGTAGATCATATCTATCGGTATGCCTGCCTCCTGATACCTGTTCGCGGCGGCGCGGATATCGTCCTGATTTACATAACCCCAGCGGCTTTGTCCGTAGCCGAAAGCCCACAGCGGCGGCGTATAGCTCCTGCCGATCATAGCGCGGAACTCGCCTACTATACCCTTTAAAGTATCGGCGGTGATTATGTACAGGTCAAGACAGAATTTATCGGGCTTTATCGAGATGATATCGCTGTCGGTGTAGCCTATATCAAAGGTAAGGCGGACGGGAGTATCGAAGAACGCGCCGAACCTCTCTTTGCCGTCGATTATGATGAAGTTGTGAGCACCGTATAAAGAGCGCTTATCCTCGGTATGGAATGGCTCGTCGGTGCAGAAGCTCTCATATATCCAGCCGCGCTTGTTGATACCCCTGACAGCTTCGCCGAGGCCGTAGACGCGGGTCTTATCATCCATAACAAAGCTGAACACACCATCCTCAGAAACCGAGAAGAAATCGGGCTTACCGCAGGTGATATCTACCTTTGTGACCACCGCACCCGTATCGATGAACGGGCTGTATGAATATCTTTTTATCATAAAAACACCTCCGCACTTGATTTTTTTGATCCTTTATGTATAATAAGTATAGCAAAAAACAAATGTATATACAATAATGAACCGCATAAAAATTAGTATAAATCTGCAAACGCGGTATCAGGAGGGTAATGATATGAGCAATAAAGTCGTTATAACATCGGATATAACCTGCGACCTTAACCGGGAGCTCGAGCAGCGCTACGGTGTGACCACCATCCCGCTGCACATCGTCATCGGCGGAAAGAGCTATGAGGACTGGGTAAACATCACCCCGGAGGAGCTGTTCGATATCTTCTACAAAACCAAGGAGCTGCCCCACACCACGGCCGGCAGCGTAGGCGAATACACCGAGTTCTTCAAGCAGTTCACCGATCAGGGTATGGACGTAGTACACCTGAGCCTCGGCTCTAAGCTGAGTGTCACCCACCAGAGCAGCGTTATCGCGGCTGAGGATTTCGGCGGCCGCGTTTACTCGGTAGATACACAGAACCTCTCGACAGGCTCGGGTCTCTTGGTCATCAAGGCGTGCGAGCTGCGCGACAAGGGGCTCAGCGCTAAGGAGATAGCCGAACAGATCACCGCTATGACCTCTAAGGCTCACGCTTCATTCGTTCTCGACCGTCTTGACTTCCTCCACGCGGGCGGCAGATGTTCAGCCGTCGCTATGCTGGGAGCGAACCTCTTGAACCTCAAGCCATCTATCGAGGTACAGAACGACAACGGCGGATCTATGGTAGTCGGCAAGAAATACCGCGGCAAGTATGATAAGGTGCTTATCCAGTACATGGAGGACACCATCGCGAAGTACGACGATATCGACACCGACCGCGTATTCATCACCCACGCGGGCACCGATCAAAAGTATGTAGACGCGGTATACAAGGCGTTGAAAGCGAAGAAGATATTCAAAGAGATCCTCCTCACCCGCGCCTCCTGCACCATCTCGAGCCATTGCGGTCCCAACACCATGGGCGTACTGTTCATGACAAAATAAGAGCTAAAGTATATAAATATAACGACCGTCTGTCAACCGGCAGGCGGTCGTTTTTTTAGTTAGGAGTTGCGGTGCTGTCCAAATCTATGATTTGGACAGCACCTCAAGCCCCTCCCCTACTCATTTACCACCTTACGTCCCTATGATCAGGGTGCGGGTTTCCCGCCCACAACTCCTAACTCCTCACTCCTAACTCCTAACTTTCTCGGGAGGAGCAAGCCCCTCCCCTACTCATTTACCACCTTACGTCCCTATGATCAGGGTGCGGGTGTCCCGCCCTGAACTCCTAACTCCTCACTCCTAACTCCTCACTAAAAAAGAGCCATCCTCCCGGACAGCTCTTTGTATCAAAATATTCCTTACTTCTTCAGCATAATGCCGTCCTTCTCAAGGTCGGCAACGATACCGTCGCTGACAGCGGTTACCTCTTCGCGGGTGAGGGTTCGGCTGTTGTCTGAGAAGGTCAGACGTACCGCGATCGACGACGCGTCGCCCGCCTCATAGATATCGATGACCTCTACGCTCTTGATAAGCTCACAGGCAGCGTTCTCGATAGCCTTGCTGACAGGAGCAAAGCGCGAGGTGAGGAAGCTGAGATCTATCTCGATAGACGGGAACTTTGAGGGCTCCTCATAATGTATTGAGGCGTTCTCGACAGCGGCGAACTTATCCATGTCTATCTCTGCGAAAACGACACAGGCGCGCTTATCGAGTTTCTTCATTACCGAGGGATGGATGAGACCGATCCTGCCGATGACCTCGCCGTCCACGATGACGTTGTTGAGGTTCACGGGGTGCTCAAAGTCAAATCCCGGCTCAGCCTTGCTGTACTGAACGTCCTTGTGCTTCAATTCATCAACTAAGGTCTCGACTATCGCCTTCATCTTAAAATACAGACCGCGAACGTCAGAGCCCTTCTTATACAGGGTGATACCGAGCTTCTTCTCCTCTATACAGAGGTTCTCGCTGTCGAGCCCCTTGACCACTCTGCCGACCTCAAAGATACCGAACTCGTCAGCCCAGCCGAGGTTCGATTTGACCTGACACAGCTGAGTAGGGATCATGGTCTTGCGGATGGTCTCGATATTGGGGTTAGAAGCGTTCATCAGCTTTATCTCGCCGATGTTCTCGATACCAAGCTCCTTGAGCTCGTCGGCGTAGTTCCAGACATAAGAGTGAAGCTCATGCAGGTTGAAGTGTTTTACGAGGATATCCTTGACATTGTCCTCGTCCTTCTTGACCGGCTCGGGACGCGTCGGAAAGAGCGGAGCGTCGGCGGTGTGTATCTCAAAATTATCATAGCCGTAGATACGGGTGATCTCTTCGATTATATCAGCCTTGATGGTGACGTCCTTGGTAGCTCTCCATGAGGGCACTCCGACCTCGAACTTATCGTCGTTACAAGAAACCGTGAAGCCCAGTCGGTTGAGCGTGCTGACTATGGTATCGTTGTCTATCTCAATACCCGTGTACTTGTCTACATAAGCCTTGTCAAAGCTCAGTGTGACCTCGGGATAGTGATAAGCGTACTCGTCGGTGAGCGAGGAAACCACCTTGATACCGCTGTCATATTTCTTTAAAAGAAATACAAATCTCGCGATAGCCGCTGTGGTCAGTTCGGGGTCAAGGCTCTTTTCATAGCGCATAGAAGCGTCGGTGCGATGAGACAGGCGGACGGTGGACTTGCGGATAGAAGCCGCGTCAAAGGTAGCCGACTCAAGCGTGAGGGTGTGGGTGTCGTCCACGATCTCGCTGTCGAGACCGCCCATGATGCCCGCGATAGCTACGGGGGTGTCGCCGTTGCAGATCATGAGGGTATCGGTGTCGATATGGCGCTCAACGCCGTCGAGGGTCTCAAAGTCAAAGTCCTTGTCAAAGCGCTTGATACGGATGTTCTCGACCTTGCGGCTGTCAAAGGCGTGCATGGGCTGACCCATCTCGAGCATGAGGTAGTTGGTCATATCGGCGAGGAAGTTTATAGCCCTCATGCCGCAGTAGAACAGCCTGATACGCATATCGACGGGGCTTATACTGCGGCTGATGTTCTCAAACTGTAAGCATGAATATCTGTAGCACAAGGGGTCCTCTATCTTCATATCGACCTTGGGCAGATCGCCGTATACGGTTAGATCGTCTAACTCAAGCTCCTTGAGAGGTCTTTGAGCTATAGCCGCGAACTCGCGGGCGATACCGTAGTGGCTCCACAGGTCGGGACGGTTGGTGAGCGACTTGTTGTCTACCTCAAAGATTATATCGTCTACGGCGTAGATATCCTTGATATCGGTGCCGTTCTTTACGTCGTCGGTGATCTCCATGATACCCGAGTGATCGTCGCTTATGCCGATCTCTTTCTCGGAGCAACACATACCATGGCTCATATAGCCCGCTAAGGGTCTGGGGGTGATCTCTATCTCGCCTATCTTAGCGCCGACCTTGGCGAAGGCGGTCTTCATACCTACTCTTACATTAGGAGCGCCGCATACTACGTCGGTAAGCTCCTGTTCACCCGCGTCTACCTTCAAGAGGTGCAGCTTCTTTGACTCGGGGTGAGGCTCAACGCTCATGATCTCAGCCACAACGATACCGCTGATATCCGAGCCCTTGAACTGTATATCGTTCTCGACCTCGGCAGTTGAGAGTGAGAACTGATTGATAAGCTTTATTTCGTCAAGACCGCTGAGGTTTACGAAATCCTTGATCCAATTCATTGATAAAAACATAACTTCACCCTCCTTACTTATCGTCCGTGAACTGGCTCATTACCTTGAGCGAGCCGCTGTTCAGATCGCGGATATCCTTTATGCCGTATTTCATCATGGCAAGTCGTGTCAAACCCAGTCCGAACGCGAAGCCCGTGTACTCCTCGGGGTCGATGCCGCCCTCTTTGAGCACCTCGGGGTGGATCATACCGCAGGGGCACAGCTCGAGCCAGCCGCTGTGGTTGCAAGAGGGACAGCCTGTCTCTCCGCCGCAGATAAGACATGAGATATCCAGCTCAAAGCCGGGTTCTACGAACGGGAAGAAGCCCGGACGCAGACGTACCTTTACATCCTTTTGGAACACCTCTGAGAGCATTGTTTTCATAAAATAGATAAGGTTGGATATAGAGATATCCTTGTCCACCATCACGCCCTCCATCTGGAAGAAGGTGTTCTCGTGAGTGGCGTCGGTAGCCTCGTTTCTGAAGCAGCGACCCGGGAATATCGCGCGGATAGGCATACCCTTTTCCCTCAGCTGAGGGCCGTATTTTTTGAGGATGGCGTTCTGAGCGGCAGAGGTCTGAGATTTCAGCAGCTCGCCGTTCTCGAGATAATAGGTGTCCTGCATATCTCTGGCGGGGTGGTTCTTAGGCACGTTGACCGCCTCAAAACACTCGTAGTCGGTGACTACCTCGGGGTAGTCCTCAACATTGAAGCCCATAGTGGTGAAGATGCGCTCACACTCGCGCTGTACGAGAGTGATGGGATGATAAGAGCCCCTGTCCTCTTTTGTGGGGATGGTCAGGTCGAACTCGGGCATACGCTCGATCTCTCTCTTGATCTCGAGCTCCTTGAGCTCCTCGGCGCGCTTAGAGATACTCTCGGCAGCCTGCTGCTTCAAGCTGTTGACCATCTGGCCGAAGCTCTTCTTCTCCTCATTAGACAGGCTCTTCATACCCTTTAACAGGTCGGTGATAGAGCCCTTCTTGCCCAGGTACTTTACACGCAGGTTCTCAAGAGCCTGAGGATCAGCGGCCGCACCCAGCTCCGCTGAGAGCTGTTCTTTTAACTGTTCAAGCTTTTCTTTCATATTTACCTCCGATTTTGTTTAGTCAGGAGTTAGGAGTGAGGAGTTAGGAGTTTAAGGAGAGCTGTGCCCTCACCCGTTTATAGTGAAGAATTTACGGCAAGACATCCGCGCCCGATTTATATAAATCCAAAACGCGTCAGCGTTTCCATTAACTCCTCACTCCTAACTCCTCATTCCTAATTAAAAAAGGCTCTCCCATCCACAAGGGACGGAAGAACCGCGGTACCACCCAAATTTCCCGTACAGAATTATAACATACAGGACGCTCGTCGACTTGTAACGTAAGTCAGCCGTCAGAGACTACGATCATCATTTCCGATCATTTTCACCTCTGCCGCTCGGGAGTGAACTTCGCCCACGCTCAACTCGCCCGTGCTCTCAGCCAATGACACAAGCTCTCTTTCAGCCTTGCTGCGGGTTACTCTCTCCGTCGCCGCGTTTTTGTTTTCATTTGTCGATGAAATACACATCAAGAGTTATTGTAACATCTGAAAAGGATTTTTTCAAGTCTTTATTGAAAAATATCTTATTATATGGTAAAGTAATTAGGTAGCCTGCGGGCTCATAACAACAAACGAGGTGTTCAAAATGGACAATAACACACTGATAGAACAGGTCGTACCCAGAGAAAAGACCGCTAAATACGGGTTCAAGATAGCCGTTATCGTCTTGATCGCGATAGCTATCCCCGCTACGCTGATAATCATAGCCGAGATAACCAAGGTAGCGTATATAGCGGTGATCGCGCTGTTTTTGCTGCTCTTCTTAGTATACGGAGCGTGGTATCTGATAACCTCGCTCAAGGTCGAGTACGAATACGCCTTTCTCTCGTCCACTCTGAGGATAGACAAGATAATCGCCAAGCGCAGACGCAGGGCTATAGTCAAGGTAGATGTAAAGAGCTTCACCGATTTTTTCCGCTACGACGATAAGGAGATGTCCTCACGCAAGTTCAATAAGGTATACCATGTCAGCGGCAAGGAGTTCTCAGAGGAGAACTATGTAGCCTGCTTCCATAACGAGGCCAAGGGCAAATGCGCGATAATCTTCACACCCAACGAGAAGCTCTTAGAGGGCATGAAGCCGTATTTCAGCAACGAGCTTAGGAAAAAGCTGTTCCTCAACAAAGAGCTATGAGACGCGTAGAATTCGATTACATAGAGAACCGCCTGCCCCCTCGCCCGTCAGACGCCCACAAGGGCACTATGGGCACACTGTGCTCGGTCACGGGGAGCTTCGGCTTTTCGGGAGCGGCGGTGCTGTCGGCTATGTCGGCTCTGCGCTCGGGCGTCGGGCTGATGTACCAGATACTCCCCGAGTGTATCTACCCGATATTCGCCTCTTCCGTTTACGAGAGCGTATGCGTACCCGTCAAGTGCGATCAGAACGGCACTGTATGCGCGGATGATATACCGAAGATACTTGAATATACCTCAAAGGCTACGTCCGTCCTGATAGGCTGCGGCATGGGCAACAGCGACGATACAGCCGCGGTGCTCAGGGCGATAACAGAGAGCTCAAAGGTCCCGATAATAATCGACGCCGACGGCATAAACGCGCTCTCCCGGCATATAGATATACTGAATAAGGCGAACGCAGAGATAATACTCACGCCGCACGTCAAGGAATTCTCACGGCTGAGCGGTCTGAGCGTTGAAGATATACTCAAAGCCCCCGCAGAGAGAGCCGCTGACTTCGCGCGCGAGCACGGCGGGGTGACATTGGTATTGAAGGGTCACCGCACCTATATTGCAAAAGGCGGAGAGATATTCGAGAACATAGCCGGCAACAGCGGCATGGCTAAGGGCGGCTCGGGCGACGTGCTGGCGGGGATAATAGCCTCTCTCTCGGCTCAGGGAGCAAGCGCTCTTGACGCGGCTGTGATGGGCGTGCACATCCACGCTCTTGCGGGCGATATAGCGGCGGCAAAGCTCTCGCGCACCGCTATGCTGCCGAGAGATATAATCGAGGCCCTGCCCGAGATATACGCGAAGGCGGAGAAGTACTGATCTCAGCGATACCGATATAGGCTCATCAAGTATAAAACACAGGATGTTTAAACCGACGGAATGTAAAAGCTCCGTCGGTTTTTATTATCTCATAAAGGTGTTGATATTTCTTGAAAAGAATTATTGTCCTGTTTATCACATTGATTTCCGTTCTGTGCCTGAGCTCATGCAAGGCTGAGCCGCCCGGGCCTGACAGCGCCTTTATCTCCGATTTCTCGGTAACAGACGGAGATATGGATTACTCGGGCAGCGTTGAGCTTAATGAAAGCGGGATGACGATAAGCCTTAATGAGCCGTACACCGTGAGCGGTATGAGCTTCACCTATAACGTGGATGGCATGAGCATAAGCCGCGGTGGGCTGAGCGCCAAAGCGAACAGCGACTATATACCGTCAAGGGCGGTACCGTCGGTACTGCACGACGCGCTGAGCTATCTCTCACAGGCTGAGTACCAAAGCACAGAGGACGGCGAGGATATCTATACTCTCCCGACCCCCTACGGCGAGGCTGAGCTCACCGCCGAGAACGGCAGGATAAGGTCGATGAAAGTCCCCTACGCCGCCCTCGAGTTTGATTTCAGCAACAGATAGACATAAAGCCTCCCCTTCCCAAGGGAGGCGCCCCGCAGGGGCGGAGGGTTCAAGCCGCCCCCTCGGGGGTGATATATCCCCCGCCGTAGGGACGTTCCTAAGCCTTCCCCTCGAGGAAGGCTTCTTTCGCTTCGCGGATGTTCCTGCGGAACGCGGGAGGAGCAGCAGTGGCGCTTAGCCAATCGCTTCGCTCTTGGAGCGCTGTTGCATGGGTGCTGTTAGCCAAATCAAAGATTTGGACAGCACCTCAAGCCCCTCCCCTACTCGCTTAACGACTTACGTACTACAACCGGGTGCGGGTGTCCCGCCCTCAACCGGTATCCGGTAACCCGTAACCAAACAAACCCACCGACAAAAAAGGCAGGTCACCGACCTGCCTTATCCTTTATCATCTTGTCAGCATATTCGCCTTGAGCGCTCTGTCGAGAGACGCCGCGTGACAGCGTATCAGCGAGGCGCTGGCTTCATCGGCGTAAAATCCGATACAGAACGCCTGACCGTCTCTGACCTTGTACACAGCGGGGGTATCCGCTCCGCTCACCCCGTCGGAGTCGAATTTCTCAGGCAGACTGCCCTCAAAATAAATGCTCCTGAGCTTCGGGCAATTGGTGACCGCCTGCTTCTGCAGATCATTCACGCCCGCGGGTATATACAGCTCGGTCATTGTCTCGTTATCCTTGATAGCTCCCTCGGCAAGGGTCTTGAGCTCACCCGAGTTATCGGGGATATAGACCTTCTCGTCAACGCCGACATACTCGACCAGAGTGGAACCGTCGTCGCCGAAGGTATAGGCGAACTTATACCTCGCGGTCATATTCACCCTGCCGTCGGTAGTCAGCTTGGTGACCGTATCGCCGGGGCGGAAAAGGTGCGGACGGATTATATCGTCGCTCTTGAGCCACTCGGGCTCGTCGCTGCCCTCGCGGTAGCCGTAGGTCCTGCCGTCCAAATCCCTGACGGCAGAGAAACCGCTGAACACATAGCCCTCTTTTGAGAAGCCGTTCTCGGGGATGACGAATTCCCCGTCATATTTCGCGACGGCGGGCTCCATCTCGCCCACGCCGCCGTCGGTATCAAAATCGATACCGTACTCGTCGTTTATCCATATAGCGCTGAGCTTGAGGTTGCCGAAGAGGACGGTCTCAGCCATGCTCTCTTCGTCAAAATACGGGAGCGCCGTATACAGATCATCCTCAGACAGCCACTCGTACTTATCAGAGCCGAGGCGATAACCGATCACCTTGTCGTCGCTGTCGCGATGTACTCTCCAGCCGTAGAAGGTATAACCCTCCCGCTTGAACTCATTCTTCCTGAGCTTTGTGCTCTCGCCGTAATGCACGGTGGTGGGCTCCATCTCGCCCTCGCCGCCGGCGGGGTCATAGCTGACCTTATACGAGATATCGGTCGCGCTGTTGAAGCCTATCCTGTACAGCCTGTTGCCGTAGTGGTAGGTGGTGGTATAGAAGGTGTTGCCTATATGCAGGATGTTCTCGACCTCATATTTGCTCGCCATCGGTATGCTGGCGATATGATTGCCGCTGTAGTCATATATCACGAGCAGGTTGTTGCCGCCGCTCTGGACGAAATAGATATAGTCGCCGTCACAGTCGCAGCCCTGGCGGGTATAGCCCGTGCTCACGCCCTCATAGATCTTAGTGGTGTTGAGCTTCTCAGCCTTCTCCCTGTCCTCTTTCTTATCGCTCTCTTCGAGCTCTTCTTTCTCTTTTACCTTATCCTCGTCACGGATAACGTCGAAGTCCTCGTCGAGCATGGCGAAGTCATACCCGCCCGAGAGCCCCACGATATAGCGCTTCATAGAGGCGTTATAGGCTATAGAGTAGATATCCTCATCGATCTGTACGTCCTTGATCACCTTGAGCGTATCGGGATCAAGCAGAGTGAGCCTGTCATAGTACGGGGCGTTGTTCGCGATAACTATGTAGCCCTTGTCGGGGTTATAGGTCATATCATTGGCGTGACCTACGTTAGAGACCTTCTTCTTCTCTACGAACTCCCAAGAGCTGATATTATATTTCATTATGGTGGTACCGCTCTGCATAAGAGCGAAGTACGCGTATTTGCCGTCGGTACAGGCGCCCTGTATGTTAGCGTATTCATTGGCGTCGGCGTCGTCCTCGATGTGGTTCTTTATCAGGAGCATATCCGTCTTTGAAAAGAACTTATCGGCGGCTGACGAGACACAGATATTTGCGATCACAAGCGCGATTATCAAAAAAGCGCAGACCGCGAACCGAATGATCTTCTTCATAATCTCTCCGTGGGAAACATATACAAAAATCGTATAGATTATTGTGCATTATTTACAAGAGGTAAAGTTTTACCCCTCTTTGATTTATTCTATATTACCATTATTTGACCTGCCAGTCAATGCTTTTGGGCAGGTTTCACAAAAAATTAACTTTTTTGTATCATTTATTTCACAAAGGGAGTTTAATACTAATTCTTGACTAATACTAATCTCAAATAAAACCGTCAATCTCCGAGAAGTCCCCTATATATGACGAGGTCCTCATCCTTGAACACATTGAATATAACCTTGATACCGCTGCCGTTCTTCTTATATTCCTTTACGGTTTCGACGGCTATCCGAGCCGCGTCGAGCTGAGGAAAGCCGAACACACCCGTAGAGATACAGCAGAAGGCGATGCTGTCAACACCGTTGTCATCGGCGAGCTCAAGGCATGAGAGGTAGCTTGACCTGAGCTGAGAGCGCTCCTTATCCGACAGCCTGCCTGCGACTATAGGTCCCACCGTATGCAGGACATATTTACACGGCAGATTATAGGCGGGAGTTATCTTCGCCTGCCCCGTAGGCTCCTCATGACCCTGAGCGGTCATGATCTCATGGCATTTGTTCCTGAGCTGGATACCCGCGTAGGTGTGGATAGCGTTGTCGATACAGCTGTGCAGCGGCTGAAAACAGCCCAGCATCTGAGAATTGGCGGCGTTTACGACAGCCCCGCACTCGAGGGTCGTGATATCGCCCTGCCATACATATATATCTTTCTCAACGGGTTTCAGCTCTGAGAGCTTGGTTATCCCCTTTTCGGCTGTGACGGTCCTGAGATACTCATCCTGTACACTGAGGAATTCCTCACTCACGGGGGCGGGCATACGCACGTTCATCAAGGAGCGCAGAAGCCGCCGCTGATCCATACTGTCGGCGGGTACAGCCATATCTCTGTACCTCGGGCTCTCGTTCAACAGCTCCTTTATCAGATACATCCTTCTCTCGCTTTGGTTCATGTTATCATCACCTTTCAACGGGTCACCTGTTCTTATAACCCTTGTACATACTCAGAGCCTTAAGATAGCCGAAGCGGTATTCCTCGACAAGGTTATCGAAGAAGAATTCAACCGCGTCCGACCTGCCCCTGACCTTTGAGAAAAACGCCTTCTGCACGGTCGGGGTATAGAACATCTTCTGCAGGCTCCTGCCGTCGTTTATAGTCTTTATCAGCGGCTTGACTGACTTCATATAGGTCTGTTTCGGCTTATCGGTGAGCAGAGCCCGAGCCGCCTGAGCGCCTGTCTCAAGCGCCATATACAGTCCCTCGCCCGAGATAGGATCGGCGAAGCCGCCCGCGTCGCCGACCAGCAGGATATTGTCACCAAGCTTCTGCTGAGGGATGACATATCCGTATGGCAGGAACGCCCCGATCAGCTTTCGGCCGCATATATCAACGCCGAGATCCGCGACGAACTCAGAGAGTATATCCTTATAATTGAGCTTTCTGTCAAAGAGGCTCGCCGCGCCTATGCACACGGTGTCGCCGTGAGGGAACACCCAGATATAGCCGTCCTTGAGGTAGTCAAAGTACAGGTCCACGCTGTCGGTATAATACACATCTGACGGCACATAGACCTCGATACCGCACGCCATGCGGCTCTTGTCGATTTTCAGCAGCTTATGAGAGCGGCTGAGAGCGCCGTCGGCAAACACGATGTACTTATACCCGATAGTATCGCCGCCGCTGAGCCTTATCCTCCTGCCGTCATAATCTATCTCATAATTCCTCTCGCCCTCGAGGATAGCTCCGCCGAGAGCCCTGTACCGCTCAACAAGAGCGTTGTCAAAGACGTCGCGGTTCACAAGTCGGACGGCGTTGGTCGGCTGAGCGCTCACAAGCTCTCTGTTCCTTTGAAACAGTCTGACCCGCGACGAAGTAAAGCAGAACAGCCCGTCGGTATCCCTGCCGTCAAAGATACCCTCTATCAGCTTATAGGTCTTGCCTGTCACGAGCCCCGCGCAGGTCTTTTTTCGCGGGAACACCGCCTTGTCTATCACGCACGGCGAAACGCCGTTCTTCATGAGTTCAACAGCGCAGCCCATACCCGCGGGACCCGCGCCGATTATCACAACGTCATAAAACTTATCCATGTCACAGCTCCTTATACAGATCAAAGATCGGTATTGGTTTTATAAACCTATGTTATCACACCAAGCAAGGTTTTTCAATAGCAATCAAAAGGCTAAGTTATGCCCCTACAAATGGGTGCGGGTGTCCCGCCCTTCATTCTTCATTCTTCATTCTTCATTCTTCGTTCTTAATTATTCACTATTTCTGCCTAAACCCTCCGCCCCTGTCGGGGCACCTCCCTTAGAAAAGGGAGGCTTATATAACTCCTAACTCCTAATTCCTAATTCCTAACTCCCAACTCCTAACTCTACTCCGATCATTGACAAACCTCGACAGCATATTTATAATAATGATATATAATCAAATTTTCGACGAGATATTTATGATTTTGCCGATACGGAGTATTTTATCCTCAAAAGGCATAATCCACAGAGTTAGGATCGACAGGAGTGTTGGAACAAGATGAAGTCAAGGGCTTTTATCTCTCGTATAATATCCGTGCTTATCATCATCGCGGCTGTCGCCTCGCTGGGCTCATGCGCGCTAAAGGGCGACCCCGTGACGGTCACCATCTACTCTGACGGCGAGAAGCTGAGCGTAGAGGGCACCGAGGGGATGACGGTACAGTCGCTGTTGAGAAAGGCTGATGTAAAGGTCAGCTCGCGCGACAAGGTCACGCCCGACCTGAAGCTCCAATGGTCGCAGGCGGGCGCTGACGCTATAACAATAGATCACTACGCTAAGGTGTTCGTCACCGACGGCGCTCAGAGCAACGAGGTCGAGGTCTACGGCGGCACGGTAGACGACGCGATAGCTCAGGCGGGCTTCAAAACCACCGAGTATGACGCGGACGTTGATAAATCCGCCCATGTCACCCACGGTATGCAGATACATCTGACAAGACGCACCGAGGGGCTGAACAAGGGCGACGACAAGGGCTCTTACTTCAAGGGCGGCGAGGCTGTCAAGAACTCCGTCGTCGAGGATAACGGCGTAAATTATTACACAGACAGCGAGGGAGTGATAGACTTCGGCTACTGCGACGGCGTGAACGTGAACGGCGAGGACTGGATAGTCATCAACGGCGTCGCGACCAAGGCGCAGAGCGACGCCGACTACGCTCTGTTCAACGCGTGCAAGGCGGTAGCGGGCTTCACCGACAGCTCTATGTCTAAGGAAGAGAAGCTCAGAGCCTGTTACGACCATATCAGGACCGATTACTTTGAGGGCGTAAGGCGCGAGGACTACAAGGGCATGGACTGGCCCATTCTCTATTCAAACGACCTGCTTGTATACGGCAAGGGCGACTGCTTCAGCTACGGAGCGGCGTTCGCCTATATGGCTAAGGCGATAGGCTATACAGAGTGCTATGCCTGCAACAGCGGCGGCCACGGCTGGGCTGAGGTAGACGGCCTGGTATACGACCCCGAGTGGAGCCTGCACCACAAGGACGAGGGCGGCGATTACTTCGGCGTCGATTATAACAACAACAATACCGAGGTGAATTATAAGCGCGGCATAGCCCCCGGCGAGCCCTGGATGAGGGTGAAGGTTTAGTTTGGCAGTTAGGAGTTAGGAATTAGGAATTAGGAGTTAGGAATTGAGGTGCTGTCCAAATCTATGATTTGGCTAACAGCACCCATGCAAGGCTCTCCCAAGAAGCGGAGAGCATAGCTCGAACGCTGATTGGCTGAGAGCTACTGCGAGGAGTTAGGAATTAGGAGTTATATGCCTCCCTTTTCTAAGGGAGGTGCCCCGACAGGGGCGGAGGGTTTAGGCAGAAATAGTGAATAATTAAGAACGAAGAATGAAGAATGAAGGGCGGGCTTTGCCCGCACCCGATTTATAAAAGGAAACTATCAATAGTTAAGCTCCCTTTGGCAGAGGGGGCTTTTTTGTTGAGCGTACACGAGCCTTCCCCCCGGGGAGGGCTGAGGAACGTCCCTACGATCAGGTAAGGACGAAATCCTCCCTCATACTAAGTATCAGTTTTCCATTCTCAACTTTCAATGATCCATTCACAAGAAAGCGTGCGCACCAAGCGCGCGATTTCGTTTAACCATCGCTCGTGCGCACGCAGTGCGCTACTGAGCGGGGACTATCAATTTTTTATTTGACAGATGTTACCACAATAATACAGTTTGTATAATCTATCTTTGTAAATAATCAATTATACAGTTTGTTGTAGTTTCCTGTCAAACAAAAAAGCAGTACCGCTCTCACGGTACTGCTTTGCTTTATCACGAAACTGTCGTAACGTTGTAATAATAGTCTATCTCGGTGACGGTGCCGTTCTCGATGAAGAACTGCAGAGCCATGTCGCCGCCGGCGCTGTAGGAATAATACGCGCCTACCTTCTTGTAGTTATCGCCGTATACCGTCGTTACAGCCGACGCGGTATCGCCTACCTTGATACCCTTTGAGGTCGGGTAATCGGCTGAACTGACCACTATCTCCATAACCCGGTTGACGCCGTTTGAGGGATAGGTATTGACGATGAAACCGTTGTAGGTATAGGTCTTGTCCTCGCCCTCGCCGTGACAGCTTAGCTGAGAGGATACGCTGTTCGCCTCGCCCAAAGCCGCGGTCATAGCCGCCTCGTCACAGTTGAGCTCTACGCTCTTGCCGTTGTAATTGAACACAACGTCGGCGGCTGATAAAGCGCCCGAGCTCTGCTGAGCTGCGGTCTCGGTCTGAGCTGCGGTCTCGGTCTTTGAGGCTTCGGTGGGCTTTGTGTCTGACTTACAGCCCGTAAGCATGAGTACGACAGCGATCATGAGCGCTGTCAGGATATAAACAATTGATCTTTTCATAATGAACCTCCTTAACGCTGATATCATACCGCAAAATTCTACAAATAACAATAGCTTTCGCGTTTTTCGGCGAAATGTAATAAACCTTAAGGCCCAGACCCCGCCCGAATGGTCATAAAATATAGACAATCCCGCAAAAATATCGTATAATCAAGATGAAAAGAGGTGAGCTCATGCACGATATATGGAACCCGTGGCACGGGTGCAGAAAATGCAGCGAGGGCTGTCAGAACTGCTATATGTACTTTCTTGACGCTCAGCGCGGCAAGAGCGGCGCTGATATATACCGCACTAAATCGGGCTTCTCATACCCGCTGTCAAAGGACAAAAACGGCGCTTATAAAATACAGAGCGGCGAACAGATACGAGTGTGCATGACCTCTGACTTCTTCCTCGAAGAAGCCGACGAATGGCGCAAGGACGCGTGGAGCGTCATCCGCGAGAGACCCGACGTAGTATTCTTCCTCCTGACAAAGCGCCCCGAGAGGGTAAGGGACTGTCTGCCGTACGACTGGGGCGACGGCTGGGAGAACGTGTTCTTCAACGTAAGCGCCGAGAACCAGAAGCGGGCCGACGAGCGTATACCGATACTGCTATCACTCCCGTTCAAACACAAGGGCGTGATGTGCGCTCCCTTCATAGGCGCGGTGAGCCTAAAGGAGTACCTCGGGAGCGGTCAGATAGAACAGGTGATCTGTGACGGAGAGAACTACTCGGGCTCGAGGCCGTGCCGCTATGAGTGGGTAAAGGCGCTCAGGGACGAGTGCGAGGAATACAACGTCACCTTTGCCTTTGTCGGCACGGGCAGACGGTTCATAAAGGACGGCAGGACATATGAGATAGAGGGCAGCTCAGTGCAGGCTCAGCAGGCGTATCTCTCGGGGCTGAGCTATAAGGGCAGGCCTATTAAGTTCAAGCTGTGTGACCGCTTTGGCTCGCCTGTACCGGGCTCGCGGCTGTATCAGCCTCATTTCAGAGAGAAGTGCGGGACCTGCGGGATGAGGATCATCTGCAACGGCTGCTCAGGCTGCGGCAAATGCGACAGCCGATGAATTACGGTCTTGATAACCCGATAGATCCGTGTTATTATATCAGCAGATAAAGCCGATACAAGGAGGTCAATATGGAACCTAAATTTGAGAACAAATTCACACGCACCTTTGACGTAGAGCGAGAGCTGTATAAGTATATGCACCTGCAGTCGCCGAGCAGCATAGCCTGCTTCGTGATACTCGGCATAGCAGCCGTTATAAACCTCGTGATGTGCATTATCGCGGGCTTCGCGTATGTGAATATGGCAGTATTTATCATGTGCGTGATAGTGATCTTCGTCATGTTCTTCAGATACTATTCATCGCTCAAGACCGCCGAGAAGCGCCTCAGAGAGGACACCCGCGGAGCGACCGACATTGAGATCACCGCTATCCTCGACGGTGAGGATCTGATAAGCAAGTCGTCTGACAGAGACAAGGAGACCGTAGTCCCCTACGCGAATTTCAGAAAGACATTCGCCACCAAGAGCTTCTATATGATACAGACCGACGCGAAGCTCGTATATGTGTTCAAAAAAGGCTGTTTCACTATCGGCAGCGAGGCGGACTTCGTGCCCTATGTAAACCGGATACTCGAGCACAATAAGCGCAAGAGCAGATAACAGGGAGTAATACTATGGAATTAAAGGCGCTGGGATATGACTTCACGGTCTGTAAACTCAAACGGCTGAGCGATATTCGGCTGAGCCCCGATATCTGCTTTATCGGCGTTACGGACGAGGAGATATCCCTTGTGTGCAGGACTGAGAACACCCCCGCCGATACCCTCGCGCGCGAGGACGGCTGGAGAGGCTTTAAGATAATGGGTGAGCTCGATTTCTCTCTGACGGGTATCTTAGCGGGTATCTCAAAGGTCCTTGCGGATAATGAGATCGGTATCTTCGCGGTATCCACCTACAACACCGACTATGTGCTCGTGAAGAATGAGAATTTCGACAGGGCTCTTTATGCTCTCTCAAAGTCAGGCTATAGCGTGATTTAAGCAAGAAATCGCGCTTTGCGCGCATTTCGCATAGCTTTCAGTACAATCATATAGTCGTCCTGCTTCGCTCTTGGTGCGAGCTCGCAGTTCTCCTTATGATTGCACAGCACTTTTGCTCCCTGTATCCCGCCACAGGCGGCGGTCGCAACGTTACACTCGTTGCCGCTGTTCGAGAGCGAGCGATGGCGATCCGAAATGTGCGCAAAGCACTGTCTTAAATACACGATAAACTAAAAGCCAATTACAAAACTAAACATATCTCGCTGTCAAATTTTTCTATCAATATTTTCATGATCTCTGCTAACAATACTATTGCGGCGCGATCCTCCGAGATATCGGTGATGTACGGTGAGCGCCGACTAAGGCAGCTATCGGCTGAGAATTTCTCCTTTCGCGGCAGCGCGGCTCGGGAGAACAGCAGCTCCGCTGCCGCAAATTTGTAAAGGAGAAATACCATGTCTAAGAACAGCATCGCAGTTCCCGAGGCTAAGGACGCTCTCGAGCGCTTCAAGATGGAAGCAGCTTCTGAGGTAGGCGTCAACCTCAAGCAGGGCTACAACGGCGACCTGACCTCTAAGCAGGCAGGCTCTGTCGGCGGTCAGATGGTCAACGTCGTGTGCCCTGTACGGCACATAGAATTCATCCGCACAAATTGGCATAACAAAGGGCAAATTGAGCGGATTACATACGAATACTTATTGGCGGTTTAATGCTCAAAATCACCCCTCGTTGGAAGCAGGTCAAAGCACTTTGATTGTTACAGAATAGCCTATATGTCACACGTTTACGCGCATGTGAAGAACAAAAAGGAGAGCCTTCAAAAGCTCTCCTTTCTCTGTTGAAATATCATTCATTCGATAATATGCTGAGAAGTGGACAATCACATTTCACATTCGTTTAGAACAATCTTTGTATGATTACTCGTATGCTTTTAGTAGTTCATCCAGCAACTCCCTACTTGATTCATCTTCTTCACTCAGCCCATATGGACACGATTCGCATTTTCCTTCATAACCGCTTTTACCCGTGTTTTTTATTTCATTTACTATAACTCCATTTTCAATTTGATAATGGTTATCGCAGACGTTATTAAAACCGATATTCTGAATATATCTCTCAGTAAAAGCAAAGTATTTCAAATGAAATTTTTCATTTAGTTTTTCCAATTCACTTTTTCGTATCAAAGTTATACTTTGAATATCGGAACGATAAATATTTGACTTGTTGTTATCACAAATAATAATTGTTTCCCCGTGTTCGTTTATCCATTCACACTTCGCATAATCAAATTTCAGTTTTAACTCTTTTATAATAATAGGAGGAGGAAGAATCAACCTTGACTGAGTTTTTGAATCGTACTCAACAACGAAGCAGTCAACATAATAACATCTGGTATTAGCAGAAATATCCGCATAATCATTCAAATTAGTATGAGCTGTGTCTATTTCGATTGTATAATATCTATTATTGCTGGTATCATCCAAGTTATAGCTTTCATTGAATGTCGCGTAAATGTTACAATCATCCGAATTCTGCAGATCATCATTTTGTGTCCTTTCAGATATTTTTGTAACAACAGCGATAGGGCACCACTCGACGCTATAATACATAATAGGATCATTGACGATCTTCAGTAGATTTTCTCTAACCGTGTCGATATCATTTGCCCAGTGTTCATCTTTCTCCCCTTCGAAATCAAACACCTTATGGATTCGGTTTTTCAGGTCATATGTTGTCTTGCTGAAGTTACTTATCGGTGAAATAATATCATAATCGATATAATCAAGAGGGTCATAAACTTTAAGACCGACACAGTTCGACTTTGAAGGATAGTTAATCAATTCATTAAGATAATAATTGCACATAAGACTGCCTAAGAATCTTTTTGAAGCTATCATTAGAATCTTTGACAAGTATGTACTCGTAAAGAAACGAGGATCAGTGTTTTCATCCTCCCCTTCAATATATTGATATTCTTGAACAACCTCATTATAAACGCCTTGAATCATAGAGAATAATTCTTTAGAACCAAAACAGTCTTCTAAATCAAAATCCGGTGGTATTTCTCTAGACACATTCTCTATTAGTCCGATGGAGCCGCTGCACTCACCATTGAGCATACAATGGAATTGTGCGTCAACTTTTTCATTCCACTTTTCTACAGGTTTTTTATCAGCTTTTAAGAACTTATCATTCATCTTAATTCCATAGCTTTCGTCAGAACCCCATTCTAATCTGAAACCGATCCAGTACTGTTGGAACATATCAGCACGATCAAGATGGAAATATAAGCCTTTTGTAGGACGAGTATGAATGAATTCTTCAGCAACATTTCTTTTTGAATAATGAATGTAACTCTTTTCCATCGGAGGATATAAATAGCAATACCCGAGAATCATACTGTTTGTTTCAGAGGGATCATTAAGTATGCCGCTGAAGAAAGGGACTAAGAGATCACTGTGCTGAGCGCTTTGGAACGAGAGTGATTTGACAATCGATAGTTTAATATAATCATCATTAATCTGAGGGTAAATATCTATCAACATTTCAATATACCCATCAAAATGTAAAGCTATTTCGAACAGTATCTTTGTGGCAATTTTTCTTGACCCTTCATTTGGAATACAGGAAATCCATATAGCATACCAGAAGTATTCCTTTAGTCGTGAACAGTCCTGTTTAATATGCTTCAACAGCATTAGGATATTAAATAGGTGTTGCTGAGTATTATCAAACAACAGATTTGCATAGTGCTTCGAGATATCAATTAGATTTTTCTGGTTACTAAATAGAATATCATTCAAATGGTTTGTACAGTTATACACACGTTCATCATAGCCTGCAAATGATATAAATCTTTCGGTGATTGAAAGGTTTGTCTGAATATATTTGTTGAACTCTTCGATTTGGTTTTCTGAAACTTTTAGCTTTCTAAACAAGTCTGTGTTAAGTGATTCTTTTAGATAAGTTGATCCGATTAACACCAGAGCACTCGAGATATCTTCAGAATAATAGTCAAATAACGCCAGAATCAGCTGTTCATGGATATCCCTCCGGTTCTCAAATTTTTGTATTACTTGTGTTTCGTTTTGAGGATTATCACGCAAGTCTTGAATAAAGTATCGAGCCAAAAGGTAGTTCAGTATGGTTTCGTTGGAGAAATAATACATGTTGTCATAACAATCAATAAAGCCCAACTGCATCATACTGCTAATGAATAAATTGCAATCGTTGACAACCTCCTTAATACTTTCTGTTGTGAATCGAGTGGTGTTAGAATTATACATTTGCTTTATGCATGCTTTGGTATCTAACCACACCGCCTTACTGATTGTATTTTTGATATAATTCTCAATTAAGTAATCAGCAGTTGAAATCGTTTTGAGATTCTTGTTTTCAGGTAATGTGCCTGCGGTTTTTACCAGCATTTTAAGCCAAAGTGCGTTATTTGAATAGAGAATATCTTCATATTCAAAAATATCTAATCCGTAATTCAACACAAGGTTACTGACTGTTTCATCATAGCTTACACCAAGAAATTCCCACTGAGAGAATTCTATCTCATTTAGCTTTTCAACAATGGATTCAGACAATGTATTTGTACGATATGTCACAAACAACCTTCCAAAGCCTTTGTTAATGAATTCGTTTAGTTTTGAAACATAGCTTTCCTGCAAGCTTTCATCCAACTCGTTATAGGCGTCAATGACAAGAACGAAGTCTTCACGAGAAGCAATTTCAAAGATTTCATCCCAGGGTATTGTACTGTTATTGTCCAGAAATTTACCGTATATGCATAAATGAGGAATTCGATACCGGGAGAGTTCCTTTTCAATATAGAATACATAATGACTTTTTCCTATCCCTCCAATTCCGCTAATCAGCATAGATTCTTGCTCAGAAATAATCGTATTATAGTATTGGATAGTCATATTATAAGGGAGCGCAACATCCTTAGTTAATGCATCTATTCTTTGTAAAAACGATTCAGTATCAATAGTTTTATGATTGAATTGATGTATGAGTGAGTTGAATACAGTTGTTAATTCACGATTCTTGATTGTGTTTCGTATTTCAGGTATAATCCGAAGAAAAGCATTATCCAAGTTTTTGTCTACCCATTCAAATTCTGTTTCCGAATCCAATGCAATTATACCACGCATTTTTGCTTGATGCCTATTGTTCAGTTCAATATAGTTCATAGTTTCCTCCAATTGCGATTCTTATACTCATTATACCACAAAATAGTAAAAGATATAGTCAAATTAAGCATTTTGAAAAGATTTGCAAATTGAGAGAATAAAACCTTTCACACTATTACTTCTTTTAGTAAAGGAAAAAAGAATGATAGACAAAATAATTATCATATGCTATAATTAGGTTAAACTAATGAAAGGAGTTGTTCTTATGTGCTCAAAGAATGAATTACAGATCATCCTTTCCGAAATAGCCGCTGCAGCGAAGGAGACCTTCGGCGAGAAGCTGGATTCCGTTATTCTTTACGGCTCCTATGCCAGAGGCGATTACACGCCTGAATCGGATGTAGACATCATGATTTTGGTGCGTGGAATAGCTCCCGAGGAATTATGGAAGTATAAGGATCCCATCATCCGAAAGGAATCTGAGCTGGGACTGGAATACGATCTGCTGATTTCCGCCACTATTAAGGATGTTGAAACATTCAACAAGTATTTAGAGGTTCTGCCGTTTTATCAGAATGTGCTGAGGGAGGGAATCAAGGTTGCTTGACGAAAACAGAGTGTTTCTTTCTAAGCATCGAATAGAAGTCGCGAAAGAGCGCTTGCAATCGGCAAAACTTTTGATTGACGCCGGTGACTATAAAGCTGCTGCAAACCGCTCCTATTATGCCGCGTTTTCCGCAATGAGAGCAGTATTAGCGCTTGATGGACTTGACTTCAAGAGACATTCGGGAGTGATTTCCGAGTTCAGAAAGAGTTATATCAAGACGGGTGTTTTCGATGCTGAACTATCGCATATCATAGACTCATTGAAAGATGTGCGACAGAGTAGTGATTATGATGATTTCTATTTGATTTCAAAGGAAGAAGTGTCACTGCAAGTTGAAAATGCAGAGTGTTTTGTTTCCAGAGTCGAGGAATATTTACAAGAACAATATAATCAATAAACTATTATCCAAAAGGAGAGCCATCAAAAGCTCTCCTTTCTCTATTCTTTTATTCAGCCGATTTTTTAGAAGCAAAAGACCGGTTATGTGTTTTGTAACAATCACAAATTGCCGAATAAAAAACTCACAAATTACCGAAAAACATCGAACTGTCTACAGTTTTCCAACAATGCGCGTTTTCATTTCTGCCGAATCCTATATAATACGCAGTTTGAACAAAAGCAGCCATACGATATTAATCTCTGCTTCAAGATATTACGGGCAGAGAGTTTTGTATTATTACACTTTTTACACCGAGTTTTTGCCACTCCGTCACAAAAAATACAACGACTTTTGTATTTTCGAGTATTCTGGATAGTTGACAAAAGATAATTCACAATATATAATAGTGTAAAGAATGTTAATTTACACTTATAAGGTGATAATATGAAAGACTATCGTGAGCTGTGCATTGAGCTGTTCGGAACGGACGATGAAACGGAGCTCAGGAAGATCGCGGGACGACTGCGGGGCGGTCGGAGAAAGGCGCTGTCCGAGCAGGATATCGCGACGATCATTCAACTGCAGAAGGACGGCAAAACAACAAAGGAGATCGCCGAGCGCTTTGGCGTCAGCCGTCAGACGATCTCGAAATACCTCAACCGACCGCTGGATGATGCCTACGTCATGCGGATCGACTTCATGTTCCGGCAGAAGGTCTGCACGGAGATCTATGTGGATTTTGAGCACAAGCAAATCCACATCGTCAACCGCACCGACGATATCATGAAGCGCGCTTTCGGCGTCAACGAGAACCCGACATGGGAGGACTTCGAGAGCTTCCTCGAGGATCGGTGTTTCCCGCGTACAAGAGCGCACCGCAAGGCGCTTCTCAAGGGGATCGGCGTCGATAGCTTCGACCCCTTGCAGATCGTCGAGAAAACCAAAGGCAGAATGGCAGAGGATAACCAGTATCTCAACATCACCAGGAAAGCGAGGATTGCGCTGTGATCAACCGAATCGATTTATCAAATGAATCCCTGATCGACACCAAAGCGACGTCGTCGAAGGGCAATCAGCTCAAATGGCTGGTCGGCGAGAAGTGGTACAAGGCTGACCATATGGGCTATGAGGGACTGTGTGAGGTCGTGATCTCACGGCTGTTGGAAAAGTCGAGCGTCAAAGATTTTGTGCGCTATCAGCCCGTCATGATTGTGTTTGACTCCAAGGAATACACGGGCTGTTACTCTGATAATTTCAGGGCGAAAAACGAGAGCATCGTTACCCTTGAACATCTTTCAAAGCAATGGCTGGCGAATTCCTTTGCCAAAGAACTATTGCGATACGAGGAGCCGAAGGATAAGATCAGACACACGGTAGAATTCATCGAAAAGGTCACGAAGCTCGAAAATGTCGGCGCGTATCTGACCGCTATGCTGGAGCTGGACGCGTTCTTCCTCAACGAGGACAGGCACACAAACAATATCGCTTTCATCCTCAACGACGACACGGGAGAATACCGCTATTGTCCGTACTTCGATTTCGGACTATCGCTCCTTGCCGATACGGCCGAGGACTATCCGCTCGGAGAGGACGTATATCAGCTGATCGGCAAGATCCACGCCAAGCCCTTTGACCGTGATTTCGATACCCAGCTCGATGCAGCGGAGGAGCTCTTCGGCACGCAGGTCAGGCTCAGCTTTACCCGCGCCGATATCGATGCCGCGCTGAACGAGGTCGCCGAGTACTATCCGGCGGATATCATCGAACGCGCGAGGGATATCCTGTATGCTCAGAGGAAGAAGTATCAGTATCTCTTTATGAAATAGCACAAAACGAAACAAGGCAGGAGCCGAAAGGCTCCTGCCGCGTGTTTTATCTTGCAATAATATTACCGACTATTAACCTAACTCACCAAATACCTCTTCCAGACTTTCTCTTATAGTTTCATAAACGTATTCAGATAAAGGATTTCTTTTACCGTTTCCACCATTGATAACTAAGAAGGAAAACCCCGTTTGCGTGACACTTTTCATATGAGATACTTTCCCGAGTTGATTAAAACTCAATTGATTATCTCTAAAGGCGGTGGAAGTAATATTGTGTAAATGAATTTCGTCTGTTTCTTCAATAATATGCGGTAAAGGTACATTGCTATCTGCAGATGCCTTGTAATAGTATACTATTGAAGGATTGGCAGATATTCCATTTCTGCATTTATTTAAGTTTATATGAATAATATCCTGATAAGGTGCATCCTTAACTCTTGAGAATTGATTATATATGTTTGGAAAATTGTTTTTCACCATCTCTAAATAACTAATCTGATGGAAGAAAAAGAATTGCTGAATTCTTTTTTTCTTCTGATCATCAGAAAACAAATCCCATATGAATCCGCCATTCTCAAGTGATTGATCATAGCCTGGAAGGATACAGTCTGAATACTGTACGTTCCTCCCTAAAAGATAATGTAACATAGCTTGCAAATCAAACAATTCTATCCCGTCACCATAAGAATAGCCTACAATTTCAGGGTGCTCGCATAATGCTTCGTTGACTATTTTATCAATCACCTTACTCATTTCCTTGATAGTTTTTGCACTTCTAATTGGTCTGACCTTTTCTTTAATGTAAGTTAATCTTTCACACAACAAATAATCGCTTTCCATTAACAGCTTTTCATTCGTTATCTCCTTAAGCCTTTGTTTTATTAGATCAATCGCAATATATCTACCGCTATCTTTGTTAAGTCCCGACAATTCTAGATTAATGCAATATGAAGTGATTCTTCTTCTCTGATAAAAAGCTCGATCTCTAAATGCTCGATGATGATCAGCCAAACTTTCATGATTTAAACAATTAATCTCAGATTCAGAATCATCTATAAAGTCAAGCCAGTAATTCAAGAGCTTTTTATCTTCCGATAGGCAACCAAATATACCGATTTTTTTATCAGAAATCTTATTTGTATTTCGCGGATCAAAAAGATTCGATATCGGTTTAAAGTATGTATTGACAATATATGTGTATGAGTAATATAGCTGAGACAATAATCTTTGCGCATAAGCAATACTCGTTAGCGAAGAATTATCAAGTAAATCAGCTTTTGAATTAACACATTCTACATAGAGTTGCAAATTGACACTCATAACATAATCCAAGAACTCATCCTGCTTATTAATATCTGTAAACAATCCACTTGCGAAAATGAATACTTCTTTCCACTCTTCATCTTGTATCAGCTTACAGTATAGATCAATATTCTCTGTTACAGGGTAGTGGTTCACCAAATGGTATGCTGCACAGAATTCTTTTAATAGTTTATGAGTAAAAATGACTTTGTCAGTTATTATAAATAGACCTGAACATACAAGCGAAGTAATAGTTTCAAATTTATCACTCATTGCAAGTTCAGAGATTCTTTTATCAAACTCAATAATTCTATATGCCGGTTGATCGAATGTTTCGAATGCTAATTCACCTAAGATGGATAAGGCTTCACTATAGGTAATAGTTTGTGATGATAAACCACATTTCTTTTCATTGATTCCGATATATAATTCCTTAAACAGCTCTAAAAACAATTGACTCCTATCAAAAATATTTTTATTTCTTTTTCCTTTCAGTATCCTTTTACCGATTGACAGGAAAAAGGGATTTGCAAATAAATTATAATAAGATCTGGGTATGTTGATATATATACCTGCTTGTTGAAACTCGCGGTGGACAGTCATTTCGTCTATGGACGATAAAGTGTATTCCTTGTTAACCGCAAGTTTGCCATGATACCGATTAAAGCGTGAGGTGAAGAAAAAGTAATTATCAGCATATCTTGAAAGAAGATCGTTTGCATCTGCAAAGAACTTTGCTCTATTGTTTTCGTTTGTTATATCATCTATTCCGTCAAGTATAAAGATGTTTTTTCCGCTTTTAAGAAGAGATTCTATAAATAGCTCAACATTCCCTGTGCAAAAAGACTTCACTTTGCTGATTATTCCATTGATTATGCTATCATAGAGTTGACCGTATTCGTATAATGGAAGGAACACCGGTATTAAGGATTTTACTCGCTCATCATTACAAGTCTTCTTCAACAATTCCATCGATTCATATGTCTTGCCAAAACCGGCTTCCCCGAGGAGTATGATGTGCTTTTCGTTCAATAGTGCTTCGATAGCATCATAATGATCATTTGTATTATTCTGCTGATAAAGAGATCGATTTAAATAATTCTCCTTAACTTGCTTAGAGGACAATATTGATAAATAGTGCAAGTATTCCTTATAATCAAAAGATGATTCGTCACTGCTTTGTATCTTTATTGCGCTGACTTTTCGATCGATCTCCGATAAACGATCTTTTATTTCTGCTAAATCAGAAGCTAATCCTTTTCCTAACTCTTTTGTAATATTACTAACTGCTCTGATTTGATCATCTTTTATAGGATTCAGAGCAATGAAGATGACCTCAAAGTATCTTTGGATGATTACTTTTATCTCTGATTGATAAATAAAATACGTCGGGTGCTCTTCAACAAACAACTGCTCATAATAGTTTATACTTTCCGCTTTCGATTGATAATCAAAAACGGAAGTGTTTAGGCAGTTTTGGATAAGATTGCATATTACTTTATTTTTAGTTAAAAATTGATCTAAATCGTTGTAGTAAATCTCATTTTCATAACATTTTTTTATCTTATCGGTTATCTCATTCTCTAAACGTGCTTTTAGTTTATGTAATCTTATCTTGCCCGTTATTCCTTTGAAGGCATCAGTACCGGTACTTATTAACAAATCAATAATAGCGGATATTAATAAATCCATACATATTCCTTTCTCTTCATGACCCGCAATGTATCCGATTAATCCAATATGATAAAATCCCGTTGATTATCTGTGGCAAATGTATATTGTACATTCTGTCACAGAAGTGGACAATTCAAACAGTACACTACAATTCCTTGAATCTCTCGGCAAGCTGAGCAAAAGACGAGTTCATATGAATTTGCCCGGCGGGGATAAACAGGTATCTCCATTCCTTGTATCCGTTTGCCTTGCCCCAGCGGGATGCGACTGCACAATACTGGATACCGCGTTCCTTCTTTGCGATTACGTCAGTTTCTTTGAGTTTATCCTCACCCTTTACCTCAACCAGATAAATCACATCTTTCGTTTCTACCACAAAATCGGGTTCATAGTTGTGCCCGTGATTATAGGTAATATTGAACTCGTGGGGATGCGGTCTAAGCCAATTGATTACATCAGGATCTGTTTCCATAACACGTGCAAGAGTCAACTCGCCGTCTTTACTGTCAAATTTTGCTTCGCTGAAGACTCCTCTCTGGATACCGGTGAACAATACATTTCTGATATCTTCGGTAAAGGGGTCAAACAGATTGACCTTTTCTCTCCAGTTGTATGTCTGCTGGAGATTATAATCACGGGTATCGACAACTTCCTCCTGTAGGAAACCGTTTGTGCAATAAAAATGCTGCATCATTTGGTTGTATATCTTATTGGCAATGTCTCGCTTATACATCATAACAATGTTACGCATTCCATTGTCACCATGGAGAGTCCTGTAATGATCACACAACTGTGTAATCAGTTTGAATAAAAGCGAAGAGCATTTCTCATAATCAATCTCGGGCTTCTTTCGCAGCTCGTCCATAATTACCTTTTCCGGGCGATAACCATCAAAGTCAATTGCGTCGCCCTTGATGCGCTGACGATCCGTCATATCCTCCAGATTCTGAACCAATATCTCATTTCGGATGGGAACATGGTTGAAGTCAGATAAATCAAGATCAAAATTCACGAACACATACTCCTCAACGCCCGCATCGGTGATTTTGATACGAGGGATCGGAATAAATTTTGCTTTGGCAGCGATATGGGTCTGTTCTGTCTGATGAAGCATCCACGCCGTCAAAGGCATTTCATTCTCATGGAATGTATCGCCTAAATCCTGATCTTCAGCAATTGCGGCTGCTACCGTCTCAACTATTTCCTGAGCAGTTGTCTTGGTGACGGTATGATCGGGAGCGGTTTGAATTTGGCGGGAGACCTCTTGCTGAATCAAAGTGTGTGCTTTGGAGATTACGGCATCCGTTTGTTCAGACCTTTCGAGCTGAGTAAAAGAATACGCCTCCTCATGTGTCTCTTCCGGTGTAAGATCAATTGCCAATTGTGCAGCGGTCACTTGCTCAGGGATGATTTCTTCGGCTTTGATTACATTTCCTGCTTTGAAGATAGAATCTCCGCGCTGAGCCTCAGCCAGAATATCCGTAAATTTATCATGAGCAGTGAGCATAACGGCATCCACGTCACGGTCACCTGTGCGCTCGCCGTAAGGCAGACGTAAACCGCGACCAACCATTTGTTCACGCAGAATCTTTGATGCAGCGGTTCGCAGCGGAACAATTGTATAAAGATTGTTTACATCCCATCCTTCCTTGAGCATATTAACATGAATTACAATTTCAACCGGATTATCAGACCTTTCCACGCCAAGGAGCAGTCTGGTGTTGGCTTCGGTCTCAGAGCCCCTTTGTTTAGAATGTACGACAATCGTTTTATTCCTGTATGCACCGTCTCGAAATTCGTCTGAGCGGACAAAGCTATCCACCCATTTGGCGTGATCCGTATCTTTACAAACGATCAACATAAATGGCTTTACAACAGGCTTACAATTATTTGCTGCGTAGACTTGCAGCTTGCGCTTGATATTCTCGTGACAGGCGATACCGTCTATGAGCATCATCTTATCGAGTTGCTCATCACCGAAGTTGTAAAAGTCAATATCGGAGCGCGTAACTGCAAACGGCGTCCGTGTATATCCATCCTCAATCGCTTTAGAGAGCGGATATTCATACACAACATTTTTGAACGGTATTTGTTTACTGCCTTTAGCAACAAGCGGAGTAGCCGTCAGCTCCAGTCCTAAAAGCGGATGTAATTCATTCAGTGCCGCCGCGCCTCTTTCTGCGCGATAATGATGGGATTCATCCATGATCAGCACCAGATCGGGCAAAGCGGAAAGATACTGATAGAAGGAGTCGCCGATAATCTCGTTGACCTTCTTCATGTTTGCTCCCTCTTTGTTGAACTTGTCAATATTATAAACAAAAATGCGAATATCGGATTCAAAGAGAGAGATCTGTTTTGTCTTATATTCGTCGTCCGTAACGATCTGCGGCGGCGTACTGAAGCACCCGAGCCCGCGGAACACATACTTCTGACTGTTGTGATCGGAAAGGTCGCTTTTCAGTTTGTCATATATGGTCGTGTTCGGCGCAACGACAAAATAGTTCTTGATGTTATGCTGGGTATAGAGATATGCGATAAAAGCTCCCATCAGTCTTGTCTTGCCGACGCCGGTAGCGAGCGCGAATGTCAGCGACATAAACTCGCGCTCAAAGTCAGTGCAGGTGGGATACATCGCGCGAACAGCGCCGAGAGCGCCGCGCAGATTCAATCCCTTGCGCAGAGATACGCTGTTCACGATCTCTTCCAGAATCTTTAGGGATTCTGTCTGTGGTTTGCGCAGCGACATGACGCCGCTGATATAGTCGGTGGTATATTGAGGAAATCGATCACTCATCATATTCTTCCTCCTCATCGTCATATACGGGCGGATGTATGATGTTCAGATTATAATCTGTTTTACCGAACTCACAGCGATCCAACAGCATTTGAGGGATCTTCTTGATCGTGATATTATCATATGCCTTTTCAAGACCGGTGTCATAGGAGCGGCAGGAAATGATCAGGTATTCGCCATCCTCCATTGTATCACGGATAGAATCAAGGAACGGACTGTTAAGATGTCGAGTGGTGACAAACAGATAGCTGCTTTCATTTCCGACAGACTGTTTCCAAAACAGATCACTATCCGGCTGATAAGTAAAGCCTTCGTGCAATGCCATTGCTGCTGCCAGCATATCTGCATCATAGTCGGGGTTGATGACAGCCTCGCCAAACGGATCTTCATTAATCAGCGAGGGAGCAAGTTCATAGAAGCGATAACCGCCACCGCCTTGCCAGTTAGTTGCTTTCGTGATACCTCCGTTATCTTCGCCGGCAACTACTTTATCCAAACGCACCTTACAGTGGGTATAGGCATGATCGCCCATCTCAATACCGATATACCTTCTGCCCATCTTGTGAGCAACGGCAACCGTAGTGCCTGAGCCGAGGAAGGAATCAAGCACGAGATCTCCGGGGTTGGATGCTATTGTTAGTACTCTTTGAATAAGCCGTTCGGGTTTAGGTGTATCAAAAATTGAGTCAAAGTGTAGTGATTTGATTTCTTTTTTTGCCTCTTGAGTATGACCAACCTCAGTATACGGCCAAATAGTTTGTGGTACAATTCCATCTCGAACTTCTGTCAAAAATCTTTTTTAGTGCTGGAACATTATTTCCATCCGGGCCAAACCATACACGATTATCTGCTATCATACGATTCATTACTTCTTCAGTATAGACCCAACATCTACCCGGTGTTAAGTGGTGTTCTTTTCCGTTAGGAGCTTTTAAAACATAAAACTGACTGGGAGTTCCGTGTCCTGCTTGAGCTGTAGAATCTGTCGCTTTCCAAACTCCACGAGGATCGTTATCCGGATTCTTATAACGGTCATTTGCTTCGCTAGTTCGAGGCAGTTTATTTAGCCTATAGTCTTTTGTCATTCTTTTTGCATAGACAAGGATATAATCGTGCGAACGAGAGATTGTCTTTTTTAGATTTACTGGAGAGTACGCCCTTTGCCATACTATTGTCTCGATATAGTTTGTCCTACCAAACACTTCATCACATAAAACTCGAAGATAAGCTTGCTCATCGTCATCAATACTTATCCATATGGTTCCCTCCTCAGATAAGAGCGCTCGTAATATCTCTAATCTCGGACGCATCAAATTCAGCCACTGGCTATGCTCAAGGTTATCATCATAGTGCTCAAATGCACTGCCTGTATTATACGGCGGGTCGATATAGATACACTTAACTTGTCCGGCATACTTGCTCTCCAGAGCCTTCAGCGCCAAGAGGTTATCACCATGGATCAGCATATTCTCCGTATCAGGATCATCGGCACAGTTGGACAGAGCCGTATTCTCAATCAAGATCCTCGGCTCGACAACAATAGGCTTATCCTTACCATACCAGGTCAATTCTAATTTATTTGCCATTACTGTATACTCCTAACGATTTTCATATTATTAATCTTTGCGAACTATCAAATAATTATCTGAACTAAAATCGGATTGGAATTGTTGATTTCCTAACCTGAACGCCATTGTAATGATAATCATTCAAAACTTCCCTAATGCTTTCTTTTGCAATTTGAAACTCTGTCATAGGTGACATATGAATCGTAGATACTGCTTCTTTTTCAAATTCAACAGCAATATAAGGAACTATCAGTCCGTTTGAAGTACGATAATCATACTTCATCTTTCTGTTGTGGGTTCCAGAAAAGTGTGATTTATCTTTTTTCAATCTTTCATCATCAATCTCGATGCATATACGATACTCTTTCTCTGCTTTAAAACTTGGATTTTTGAAAAAGGCACCATAACTATCTATGTAATACCTAAGTTGAACAACTATATAATCGAGGCTTTGAGAGAAATTCTTCCTAATCTCAATTTCTTCAAATAATCTAAGTATCTCTTCGTACTGCTTTTTCTTGTCATATAATACTTTTCCGAAAACGACCTTAAAAGGATCCGCTGTTCTTGGTTCTTCTGTATCGAATGATTTCAAGAGCTTTTCTATGTTGAATCCGATGTTATACCCTTGATATTTCCCGTTGTGCACATAATAATTCCACATGTTCAGTTGATCGCTTTCGGTTGTTGTGCAGAAAACAAATTTTCTCATGGGAATATAATTCAACGGAACGGAATAATCGATATTAATTACATTTAGGCTTTGCAGGTCGCTGTTTTTATTATTCTTAAATAATTCATTAGTAACCTCTCGAACAGTAGGATACTCTTTCTCTTTTTCATCCAATAAATCCAGAATCAGTTTCACGAGATATATATCTTCTGATTTATCATTCAAAAACCTGATATCTGTAAAGAAGATTTTTTGGTTTTTTAAGATGGATAATAATGCATCCGGCGAAGTGTAATGATATTTTAATTTATCCGTGTTTTTCGCATTGTCTTCAGCTCCCGGTTGAAACGTTCTGATTAACAGAGAATTAAATTGATAATTGCTATTATCCGCCATTTCCTTATTCTCCTTTTTTATATCATCCCATACCTGCCCATAATCAGGCTGACAATATCGTTTGTCCTGACGCGCATATGCAGGTCAAATATTACGTCTCTGATGGTCTCCTCGGTGACTGTGGGAAGGTGTTCTCTATACTCCGGGTGGTTGTCGAGCAGTTCATTGAACAGGCGAATGAGCAAATCTGATTTCTTCGGCGCTTTCGGGTAGCCGCGGGAGATCAGCGCCATGTTGTGATCGAACAGCGGAGCAAGTGCGAGCAGCTTTCCGGTCTTAGTATCACGCAGCAAGCCGAAGTTCGCCGTGTGTCGGTCGGGATTGGCGACAATGGTGTCGAGGAAGATCATGCGGACATAATCGGGGATCGCCTGCGGACAGATCTCGTGCAGTCTCTCGACCACATCCTCATAGTCGTCGTTGTCGTCCATGAAGGTCGAGGCAGGCTCGAAGTTGACCTCAGCCGCATTGGTGAAATCCAATGTTTTCACACAGTGATCGCCGCGCTCATAGACTGCCATATTCATGCCGAGCGCCGCGCCGAAACGCGCGATAAACAGCTCGGAGAACATCTCATCGTGATTAGCGGATTTATACATCCACCATTTGCCGTCGATCAGACGCCAGCACTTCTCAAAGCTGCCGATATTAGTCAGCTCGGGAGTGCGGCTGTGTTTGGAGTTGGCGGCACGGTTGAAGCTGTCATAGGTGCCTTTGAGCGCAAGACGCGCAAAATAATCGTCGCTGAACTTCACGTCGTCATAAATCAAATCACTGTCGAGCGGCTTGATCCAGTAGTTATCGGTAATCGTTGCGCCGTTGACATGGATCACGGTGGAGATATCGTCCTTCTCCTTGAGCCGAAGCGCTTTCTTCAACAGGCGGGAGTTAGCGCGGTGAGAGTCGATCGCGCGGGTCTCCAGCCACATATCGGCATTATGGACGCGCTTGAGATACAGCGGAAGAAGGATATCGTTCAGCACGGTCAGGCTGCCGTTCTCCCACTTAGCCACAGCGATATCGCCGGACATGATGTAGTAATTCTGCATGGTCATCTCACTTCGCCTCCTTAGGCTCGTCGGGAATGAACTCCATGATATCGTCAAGGGAGCAGTTGAGCGCTCCGCAGATCTTGCCGAGGACTTCGGTGGTGATATTTTCACCCTTGCCCATCTTGCTGATCGTATAGGTGCTGATGCCCGCTGCGGCAGCCAGATCCTTCTTTTTCATATCCTTGTCGATCAACAGCTTCCACAGCTTTTTGTATGAAACAGCCATAATCTCACCTCTGTGTTGTAGTGAACGGCAGAGCTTTGCCGTATATCATTTTTATTATACCGAAACAATGTGAAGATTTCAATAACAAATTTAGCGAAAGCTAAAATATTTAAGGATATTTGATGAAGAATAAACACGCTTTTCGCATTCGTCTATAGCTCGTTCGGCAGAGCACTCGGCTGTTAACCGAGTTGTCGCAGGAAAGGTCCAACTGGGGGAGCCAAAAAGAATACTCACTATCAACAGTTGGTGTTGATGACGCAGGGGGTCCACCCCGCGTCCTCGCGGACTTCGCTCATTGAGAGCGGATCTTGCGATCCGCTCTCGTATCGCTTCGTCACTCGTCCTTTCTCCAAAAAGCGGGGCTTTTCGGAGACCACATTTCCCGAACACGGAAGTTAAGCCCTGTAGTGCCGAAGATACTTGGCTGGCGACGAGGTGTGAAAATAGGAAGATGCCAACATTAGATATATTGGCATTATGGAATTAGTGTCAAAGGGAGATATGAGTATTGATGATCTTGACAGTAAAAAAGGAAAAGAGACCATGTCTACACTCTTTACGGAACAGTTGAAGAAAGGGAAATAGACTGTCTTGGGATATTTCCCTATTATATGAGTGAAGCAAGTCAACACTAATATCGGCGGAGATGAATTCATCGTTTTCATCAAGGATTCCAACGACGCCGAGCTTGCCTCACGTACCGCCGATGAAATCGTCAAGGGCGTTTACGATACCGTATTTCTGCCCGACCACGAGCGCAAGGTCAGCGTGAGCGTCGGAGTCGCGAGATACTTCGGTCTGGAGAAGAACTATTCGGAGCTTCTTAAAAAGGCTGATACGGCTCTGTATCGCGCAAAGGGCGATTCAAATAAAAGATTTTATATTTACGAATGATTATCGGGCGGTCAATCTGGCCGCCTGATTTTATAATAACGGCGAAAAGTGTTTTACACGGAAGGACAGTTATGGATAAGGAAACAATGATGTACCTGTGCATAGCCATAGGCGTAGCGCTCGCGATGTTCGGCGGAGCGAAGTTTATACGGGCGTGGATTAAGGCGGAAAAGGAGATTAAAAAACGCAAATGATTATTGACACACACGCGCATATCGGCAAAATGCTTATTTTTGATATGCCCGAGGAGGACTTGCTGTATTCAATCGAGAAGTACGGCATAGATTTTTCCCTCGTAAGCAATATTGAGGGCTCCGAGTTTGATGAGCACGGCAAGCCCGTTCCCGATTTTCTTGTAAGTCTCAGGTGGAGAAGGTGCTGTTCTCATTATTGGAAGAATGGAAGAAAAAGAACTCGGAAGTAGAGGGATGACTAGGTAAAAAGCCTTGACATAATGTAGATGTTAGGGCTTTTTAAAAAACTGCACAGTCATATTCTGACAATTCGCATAAAAATATACGAAGTGCACAATAAAATATTGACATTGTTCGCTCGGAGGTATATAATATATCATGAGTTTTTGTAGAGATTTATGAGGACTATGCTAATGATAGAAGGATATGAGCTCTAAATATAAACAAAGAAAATTTAGGAAAGGAAAAGTAAATCCAATCACCCTAAATGGATAATTGGATTATACGAGAATAAATGACAGGCACAGATAATGACAAACTGAATTATAAAGATGGTTTTTCAGAATTGTTTGTAAAGTTTATCGACGCCATGGTTGATTATGAGCATTTTTCCAGAGACGCATTGGTAGATGTTCTTAACAGACTGGCCCGGTCTTTCCGTCTGACAAAAGTTGTCACTGAGTTTTATAAGAGCATGATAGCTGAGAAGGACGGAGAAGGTGAGATCCTCTGCGATTTCGATGAGGGTCCCGCCGATATTGTTGTGCTTAAAAAAGAACTCATTTTAAAAACAGGGGCCATAGTTCGAGTAATAGCGTATGCTGCTGAGGGTACGGAACCTTTAAGCAGGGAAGAAGAGCAGCGGCTTGACATCTGTATCCGTGCCATGATGGGTTTTATCGGACGAAACCGGCTTCAGACGGCGGTTGAGATCCTTGCATTTCATGATAACAATGGATATCCAAATTTTGCTTATTACTTTAGACATCTTGGGAAAATGAGTAAAACAGGCGGATTTTTAGGTTTTACTGCAGCTATGTATAATCTTAAGGATTTTTCCGGCATAAACCGGGATATAGGATTCGAGAGTGGTAATGTAGTTATGAAGGCCCACTATGAAACCTTAAGGGATATGATCGGAGAGAGAGGTACAGTGTGCCGTGTGGTTGAAGATAACTTTGCTGCTATATTTCCCAATGAATTACTGGAGCAAATCACCACATTTCTTGAAGGAACACCGGTCATATATGATCAGGAGACTAAAGGTAGTGTGAGTGTATCAGCATGTGCCGGCATATTTGTTATCCCGGAAGATTTTGTATATGAAAGACCGGGAGATATTGTTGATATGATTATGCCTACCTGTCAGGCAGCCAAGGTATCTGGTGAAACCGACTTTGTATATGCAAGTATGAAGAATCTGGAGGATAAAGAGAATGCTAAGAGAGTCCGCAGAGATTTTGTGAAAGCTCTTAAGAATAGTGAATTTCAGGCATATTATCAACCAAAGGTAAATGTTGAAACAGGCAGGATCACAGGTGCGGAAGCTCTTTGCAGATGGATCAGAGATGGAAAGATGATTACACCTATGGAGTTCATTCCTATACTTGAGAGGAGTACGGACATTTTCCGTCTGGATTTTTATATGCTGGATCTTGTATGCAAAAACATTAGGAAATGGCTTGACGAAGGGAGAAATGCGGTCAGGATATCTATTAACATTTCCCGCAAGCACCTGACCGATCCGAAGCTCCTCGATAAAATAGTAGATATAGTAAACCGATATGATATCCCATATGAATACATAGAGATAGAGCTTACTGAAACGACTACAGAAGGCGATTATAATAAACTAAAGAAGTTGGTCGAAGGTCTGAAGAAGATTGGCATATACACGTCCATTGATGATTTTGGCATAGGCTATTCATCACTAAATCTTATAAGAGAGTTACCCTGGAATGTAATGAAGATTGACAGGAGCCTTCTTCCAACGTCTTCAACGAATGAAAAGGATCTCTCTACGATTCTGTATAAGCATATAACAGCAATGGCTTGTGACATGGGGCTTGAGTGTATTACAGAAGGTGTTGAGACTGAAGAGCAGGTTCAGATCCTACGTGACAATTCCTGTGAATATGCCCAAGGTTATTATTATGACAGGCCTCTTCCCCTGGATGAATTTGAAAAACGGTTAGAGGCCGGAGAGTATCCAGTACATCTGAGATAATAACAACATATAGATCATTTTCAAGAGTGTATCTGATACACATAGCTTTTTTACTATGGAGTCTCTTCGATGGGACCGGTTTCATCTAAGAAGGTATCCGTTACTTCTTCCTGAGCTTTAGACAGTTCGTCACTAAATCCCTTCAAAGCATCAAAGGGGTTAAATATCTTGGCTCTCCGCGACAGATCCATAGCAGGGTGTCTGATGAAAATATCATTCAATACAGAAAAATGGGAGCAGAACTCGAAGTTCCACTCCCACTTTGTCTACAGTCTGAGAGCAGCTACTGCATATAGCTGCTCTTCTTTTTGCTTTGACATGTAGTCATTGACTACATATAATAAATACAGAAGCACACGCATTGACTACACAGAGGAGGTGCCTATGAAGAAGGAAATGTATAACCTCGAAGGAATTGAGATTGAAGTAGAAAAGTATGACAAGAGTGACAAGGATGCAGAGCGTCGTCGCCTAGCTTATTGTTTCAGGATGATCAGGGAAAAGTCTGGTATGAGCAGGACTGATTTTTCTGTGTGGCTGGGAGTTCCTTATCGGACCATGCAGGAGTGGGAACTTGGTCGGAGAGCGATGCCGGAGTATGTTTTACGCTTGATTGCTTTTAAGGTGGTGAATGAGCTGCGTGAAGGGAGGATTGGTTAATATGTTTGTTTTAAGAAAACTCCTGAAGCTTTTGCTGTTACCGGTTGCTTTTGTTCTGTTTTTTATGAGGTGGGCATTGGAAACTTCATTGAAGCTGACAGAATGGGCAGTGGGGCTGCTTACCTTGATAGTTGGGGCAGCTATTATCTATAACATCGTTATCCATAGGTGGGGGGATCTGTTCCTTTATTCACTGATATTTGTAGGTATCATGGCTATACTGATGGCGGTAGTTGTTGTACAGGATTTTTGTGATGCCATGATTATCGCAGCAGTTCAATGATTACGATAACCAAAAATGTGACTTGCAAGATGGAAATGTTGTTGAAACCTGTTATGCTTTGTGATATTCTTAGGGTGACTCTAACAAAGGAATGATATGATAATGTATTCCGATCCGAACAACACCAACTATAACTACGACGAGCAGGCAAAGATCATGCTCGACAGATTTATCTCTCAGCTGAACACGCCGAATGAAAAAGCCGATCCCGACGACGCGTCGGCAGATTTGAAATATACGCGGTCTCTGCAAAGAGAAAGGCTCAACAAAAAGGGCGCTTCCATCTCTC
>CAMHAH010000008.1 GCA_946183365.1 uncultured Clostridia bacterium | reverse complement strand
TATCTAAGTAGCAATAAAACACTTTAATATCTATTGCGGAGAATTCCGCATAACTTTGTTGTCGGTTTAGTATAAGACAATACTTGACAAATAATCTTGTCGGGTATAATATAATAATCGAAAAACACCACAGGGGTGCCGGGGCTAAACCGGGCTGAGATTGGGATAGACGTCTTCCTGACCCTTTAACCTGATACGGGTAATGCCGTCGTAGGGAGCTTTGGACTGATTTATTCAAGCGCCATGCGATCGTGTGGCGCTTTTTCTTATGACATTTTCCTTTACAGGAAACTGCTCGTTTCCGTAAAGGGAAAAAAGATTTATTTCGGAGGGTATGTTATGCAAAACAAAACATCAACAAACATCAAGAGAATGGTTCTGACAGCCGTTCTCATCGGTCTTGGTACGGCTCTGAGCCTTATCAAGATATGGCAGATGCCTCTTGGCGGCTCTATCACCCTGCTCTCTATGCTGCCGATAGCGCTGATCTCTATCGAGTACGGCGTGGGCTGGGGTCTTACGGGCGCGTTCATCTATTCGATCATCCAGATGCTTCTGGATATCGCGGCTGTATTCTCGTGGGGTCTGTCGCCCGCGGCAATAGCCGGTACCATAATCCTCGATTACATCCTCGCTTATACCTCAATCGGTCTTGCCGGTCTTTTCAGAAAGAAGGGTATACCCGGTATCTGCGGCGGCGTATTCCTCGCGCTGTTCCTGAGATTTGTTTTCCATGTTATCTCGGGTACGGTCATCTTTGATATCTGGATGCCCGAGGGTTGGAACAACGCGTTCATCTATTCGATATGCTACAACGGCCTTTATATGCTGCCCGAGACCATCCTCACCATGATCGGCTCGGTTATCCTGTTCAAGACCCCGAGCTTCAACAAGCTGGTCATGAGCAATCTTGAGTGATACCGTGAACAAAGAGATCGATAAACGCCATAGGTGCTTTATCTTCGGCGCGCTTAACGCGGGTTATATGCCTGAAAAGCCGACAGTCAGCGACCTTATCATAGCCGCCGACAGGGGTTATGATGTGGCTGTTTCAAAGGGGATAAAGCCCGATATCACCGTGGGGGATTTTGACTCCCGCGGGAGCGCTCCCGATACCGATAACCTTATCACCCTCGAGGTGCGCAAGGATGATACCGACGTTGGTCACGCGGTAGAAACGGGCTTTGAGCGCGGCTGCAGCGATTTTGTAGTATACGGCGCCGTAGGGGGTCTGCTCGATCATACTTTGGCGAATATCGTCATAGCCCGCGCCATTGTTGAAAAAGGCGGATCGGCTCTGTTCATCGGCGACGAATACAGCTTTACTGTTATCAAGAACAGCTCGTTTCGCTTTGATAAAAGAGACCTCGGACGTATCTCGGTGTTCTCGCTGAGCGAAGTCGCCGTGGGAGTTGATATCAAAGGGCTGAGCTATGAGGCTGAAAAACTTAGCTTATCATGTAACTCTCACATGGGCGTGAGCAATTCCTTCATCGGTGAAGAGGCTGTGATCTCGGTATCCGACGGTATACTGCTTATAGTCTGGCAAAGCGAATAATGATGATACAGCTCTCTTTTATAAGGGAGCTGTTTTCATATTGCAATTATGTTTAACATAAGATATAATAATAAAGATACAGTATTACGGAGGTATAGCATGGCTAAGGCTGTTATAACGCGCTATAACATCGATACGGGCTTAAAGCTCAAAGAGCCGATAAGTATTGCCCATATATCGGATATCCATGAGCGCAACTGCGACTATCTCCTGCCAATGCTCAAAGAGCAGAGACCCGATCTTATATTCATTACGGGCGATACCTTAGAGAGATATGATAACCGCCCGCAATATGAGTTTGAGCATAGACCGATCAAGAAGCTCATCATCAACGGTATGCACTTTACTAACTTCCTCTTCGTTTCGATTGAGCCAAAGAGGATGAGGGCTGACGGTGAGAATGTCGTCCGTCTTTTCAACGGATTATCAAAGATAGCCCCTATATACATGAGCCTCGGCAACCATGAGCAGAAGCTCGAGGATGAGGACTATATATTTCTGGCGGAGCACGGCGCCAAAGTCCTTGATAACGCCGATACCGAGGTCGAGATAAAGGGCTTTCGTTTCAGTCTCGGAGGTATGTCGTGCTGGGATTATGAAGAATGGCTGCCGACCTTTATCTCTAAGGACGGCTATAAGATACTTTTGTGCCACAAGCCTGATCTGTACGCAGACGAGCTCACCGAAAGCGGTATCGATCTCACCCTGTCGGGTCATACCCACGGCGGTCAGATAAGGATAGGGGATAAGGGTATGGGCTTTTTTGTCCCGAGCCAGGGGCTGTTCGGCAAATACGCCCACGGCAGTTTCTTTGACAACAGGCTGATAGTGTCGGCGGGGTGCTCTAACACCGTATTTTTGCCGCGTGTACGCAATCCGCGCGAGCTTGTTATGATAACGCTGAGGTAAGTAATATGGAGAGCTTTGATATAAATAAGGCGCCGCTCGAGATAGAGCGCAGGTATCTTATAGAATATCCCGATTTAGAGGCTGTCGACGCTATGCCCGATCATAAGGTCATCCATATAGAGCAGACCTATCTTAAGGCTGAGGGCGATTTCGTCGGCGGGCGTATCAGGCGTATCACCGACGGCGATACAGTTCGCTATGAGTATAATTATAAGCTGCGCCTGACTGATGTCACGCGACATGAGTTTGAGCGTGAGATAAGCGAGCGGGAGTACAGAGAGCTCCTGCCGCGCAAAACGCCCGATACGATAACTATAGAGAAGGACAGACACCGCTTCTCTTATCAGGGGCTTACATATGAGCTTGATATCTACAGCTTCTGGTCGGACAAGGCCACCGTTGAGGCTGAGGTAGAGAGCGAGGATACGCCGATACCGATACCGCCGTGCGTAAAACTGATAAAAGAGGTCACATCTGACCGCAGATACAATAATTCACGCTTGGCGTCAAACCGCGGAGTGATAGAGGACTGAATTCCTTGACAACCGACTGTCGGGAATGTAATATATTATATGTCAAAAATTGTTGCGCCGAAGCCATCGGCGACACAGGAGGTCAAAATGAAGAATACTGAAAAGACTATGGAAAAACTGGTTGCTCTGTGCAAGGGCAGAGGCTTTGTATATCCCGGCTCCGAGATATACGGGGGTCTTGCCAACACCTGGGACTACGGCCCTCTCGGCGCTGAGCTCAAGAATAATATCAAGAAGGCGTGGCTCAAGAAGTTTGTACAGGAGAACAAGTACAACGTAGGTCTCGACTCCGCTATCCTGATGAACCCTCAGACATGGATAGCCTCCGGTCACCTCGGCGGCTTCTCAGACCCGCTGATGGACTGTAAGGAATGTAAGACCCGTCACCGCGCCGATAACCTTATCGAGGATTTTGACGGCACCAACGTAGCCGGCTGGTCAAACGAGCAGATGATGGATTACATCCGTGAGAAGGGCATCACCTGCCCCAATTGCGGCAAGTCAAATTTCACCGATATCCGCCAGTTCAACCTGATGTTCAAGACCTTCCAGGGCGTTACCGAGGACACCAAGGCTGAGCTGTATCTGCGCCCCGAGACCGCTCAGGGCATATTCGTAAACTTCGCCAACATCCAGCGCACCACCCGCAAGAAGGTGCCCTTCGGCGTTGCTCAGGTAGGCAAGAGCTTCCGCAATGAGATCACCCCCGGCAACTTCATCTTCCGTGTACGCGAGTTTGAGCAGATGGAGCTTGAGTTCTTCTGTAAGCCCGATACAGACCTCGAGTGGTTCGACTACTGGCGCTCATATTGCCGCGACTTCCTCTACAGCCTCGGCATAAAGGAAGAGAACCTCAGACTTCGCGACCATTCCAAAGAAGAGCTGAGCTTCTACTCAAAGGCTACCACCGACTTTGAGTACCTCTTCCCGTTCGGCTGGGGCGAGCTGTGGGGCATCGCCGACCGTACCGACTATGACCTTACTCAGCATCAGAACGTATCGGGTAAGGATCTGAGCTACTTTGACCCGACCGATAACTCCAGATACATCCCCTATGTCATCGAGCCCTCTCTCGGCGTTGAGCGTCTGTTCCTGACGGTCATGACCGAAGCTTATGACGAAGAGGTCGTCGACGAGGCTAAGAACGATACCAGAGTGGTATTAAGACTGCATCCGTTCCTCGCTCCGTTCAAGGCGGCTGTACTGCCCCTTTCTAAGAAGCTCGGCGAACAGGCGGGCGCTCTCGCTGACGAGCTGTCTAAGAGCTTCTGCGTCGACTATGATGATGCGGGCTCTATCGGCAAGCGTTACCGCCGTCAGGATGAGATCGGCACACCTTTCTGTATCACCTATGACTTCGATTCTCTCGAGGATAACTGCGTTACCGTCCGTGACCGCGACACTATGCAGCAGGAGCGCGTAGCTATAGCCGATCTCGAGGCGTATATCGCTGAGAGGATAAAGTTCTGATCCAACGTGTCATTGCAAGGATCGTAAGAGCCGCGGCAATCCCACAAAGAAGATCAGACGCTTTCCATTTATAAACAACGAACCCGACAGGAGCAAAAACCTGTCGGGTTACTTATTTGCGTTGCAATTACTATTTGTAGGGGAGGGGCTTGCTCCTCCCGATACGCAAGTCAAAATAATCACTTGTGCGTAGCAGCTATATTTCCGTATCCTTAACCGATATACTGTTGTCCAATATCCTACCCGGGAGGAGCAAGCCCCTCCCCTACAGCAAACGTTTCACAGCTTTATGGGGCAGTCTTAGACTTGTTAAGAGTTAGGCTTTCATATTCTTCAAATTTATACGCAACGTTATCTTTACTGTGGGCGTCTGAGGACAGGACGAATTTACCGCCTTTCTCTTTGATATATTCCATTATATCCAAATTCGGGTAGGGTGAGGTTCGGTATCCGCGCGATATCGCACCGGTGTTTATCTCAAACGGAACGTTGTACGGTATCAGTCTGTCTACAGCCGCTTTCCACGCTTTTATATAGCGCGGGCTTTGAGTATCAAAAAGCTCCCCGCGCTCAATGAACTTGCTGATAAGGTCAAAGTGACCGATGATATCGCAGTCGGTTCTATTGATTACATCGGCGACAGTATCGAAGTACAGCTCGCATAACGCGTATATATCGCCGCCGAAGTGCTTATCCGTCGCTTTTTTGAGGATATCTGCGCTCTCGTCAACTGGGATGTACTCATCCTTGACCTTGACATAATGCACCGAGCCGATGATATAGTCGAATTCATCGGTCGGATAGTCGCTGTAATAATCCTGTTCCACGCCGCACAGTACATGTATCTTATCAAAATACTTTGCTCTAAGATACCTCAGCTCAGCGATATAGCGGGGGATATCGGTGCTCTGCATACAGTAGCTCGTGTCAAAGAAGGTGTAGCTGTGACCGCTTATGCCTACGGTATCGAGACCCTTTTCAACGGCGCTTATCACCATTTCCTCGGGGGTGTTCTTACCGTCGCAGTAGGCGGTGTGCATATGCAGATCCTTAGTTATCACCTGTCATCTTCTCCTGCTTGACTTTTTTGTCTATCACATGGCGCGAGGCGAGCTCTTTGTGGATATCCTCAAGGGATATTCCCTGCTCGATCATCAGTACCATCACATGATACGCAAGGTCCGCTATCTCATAGATGGTCTCTTTTTTGTCCTCGGCCTTGGCGGCTATGATGACTTCGGTACATTCCTCGCCGACCTTCTTGAGTATCTTATCCAGTCCCTTTTCAAAGAGGTAGGTGGTATATGAGCCGTCCTTGGGGTCGGTTTTTCTGCCCTTTATAAGCTCCATCAGTCCTTCATAAGAGAATTCCTTGAGCTTGTCGCTCTCCCATACGGGATTGGTGAAGCATGAGGTCGTGCCTAAGTGACACGCGGGACCGTCGGGCTCTACCGTTACCACCAGAGCGTCTTTGTCACAGTCGGCGGTGATGCTTACGATATGCTGATAGTTTCCCGAGGTTTCGCCCTTGAGCCACAGCTCCTGCCTTGAACGGCTGAAGAAGCAGGTCAGCCCCTTCTCCATCGATATCTTCAGGCTCTCTGCGTTCATATACGCTACGGTAAGCACCTGTTTTGTGATACTGTCTACTACGACAGCGGGGATAAGTCCCTTTTCATCAAATTTAAGTTCGTTTATATCTATCATATTGATCCTCCTTATAGCCTCGTAGGTATCCCTGCTTTTGCCATCTCCGCTTTCAAATCGGCTATCTTTACCTCTCCGAAGTGGAAGATAGAAGCCGCAAGACCCGCGTCTACCTTAGGCAGAGCTTTGAACAATGTCAGAAAATCTTCGATCTTTCCCGCGCCGCCCGAGGCGATAACGGGTACATTTACCGCGTCGCTGACCGCTTTGAGCATTTCTATATCAAAGCCCTGCTTTACGCCGTCGGTATCGATCGAGTTGACCACTATCTCGCCCGCGCCGTTATCTACGCAAGACTTGATCCAGCTTATCGCTTCCATACCGGTGTTCTCTCGTCCGCCCTTGGAGAATACTCTGAAAACTCCGTCTACGCGTTTTATATCAGCCGACAGCACTACGCACTGGTCACCGTAGATCTTCGCCGCCTCATAGACGAGCTGTGGATTGCGGATAGCTCCGCTGTTGACGCTTACCTTGTCGGCGCCGCACTTGAGCACTCGGTCAAAGTCAGCAACTGTATTTATTCCGCCCCCTACGGTAAGGGGTATGAATACCCTGCGCGCAGTCTCGGTGAGTATATCGGTGAAGAGCGCTCTGCCCTCGGCTGAGGCCGTGATATCATAGAACACCAGCTCGTCGGCTCCGCATGAGCTGTAGTACTCGGCGAGCTCTACGGGAGAGGCGACGTCGCTCAGTCCCTCAAAGTTCACACCCTTTACAACTCTGCCGTTTTTTACGTCGAGACAGGGGATTATTCGCTTGGTTATCATTGTACTGCCTTCACCGCCTCTTTTAAATCTATCGCGCCGATATAATACGCCTTGCCGATGATAGCGCCGTACATATCCATGCTGTTGAGAGCGTTGATATCGTCCATTGACGATACTCCGCCCGAGGCGGTTATGTTGACATTGTAGCGGCGGCTCATGGTGCGGTAGAGGTCGAGGTTAGTGCCTACCATAGCGCCGTCGCGGTTTATATCGGTGCAGATGATGGTCTTTACGCCTATATTCTGCATATTCTCAAAGAACTCGTCCGCGGTGACCTGAGAGCGTTCTATCCAGCCCTTTACGGCTATGAAGCCCTCGCGGATATCCGCGCCTACGGCTATCTTGTCGCCGTATTTATCGACAGCCTGTCTTAGAAAGACCTCATCCTCAATAGCGGCTGTGCCGATGATAACGCGGTCGATGCCCGCTTCAAGGTAGCGTTCTACGACCTCCATAGATCGTATACCGCCGCCTATCTCACAGAACAGACCCGACTGCTTCTTTATCTCGAGGACGGTCTTAAGGTTGGGTGTGCCGCCGTCGCGGGCGCCTTCGAGGTCGACTATATGGATATGCGTCGCTCCGCAGGCTTTGAAGTCGAGCGCGATCTGAGCTGGGTTTTCACTGTATACGGTCATCTGATCGTATTTGCCTTTATAAAGGCGCACGGCCTTGCCGTCTACTATATCTATCGCGGGAAAAAGTATCATGGTTTACACTCCGTTTTTTGAATTAGGAATTAGAAATGAGGAATTAAGGGAAACACCGACACGCGTGTCCGCGTTTTGGATCAATATAAAAACCGGGTGGTGTCCCGACCATAACTCCTAATTGTTATAAAATCTCACAAAAAGCCTTTAAAATATTCAGACCGACCGTTCCGCTCTTTTCGGGGTGGAACTGACAGCCATATACGTTGCCGCTCTCTATCGAGGCGGTCAGCTCGGCGCTGTACTCCGCTGTCGCCGTAACGTCGTCGCAGTCGGCGGCGTAGTAAGAGTGTACGAAGTATACACAGTCGCCGTCGCTGAGGTATTTGAACAGCGGGCTTTGCTTCTTTATTATCAACCTGTTCCAGCCGATATGAGGGATCTTCAGATCTTTGTCGATAACGTCCGAGATAGGCTTTACATTGCCGTGTATCAGCCCTAAGCCCTCATGCTCGCCGTACTCATAGCTTTTGTCAAGGAGAAGCTGCATACCGAGGCATATACCCATCACGGGCTTGCCGAGAGCCGCCTCGCGCTTGACTACATCAGCCATCCCGCTGTCTCTGAGCTTCTTTGCGGCGTCCTCAAACGCGCCTACGCCGGGGAGTATTATGCGGTCGGATTTTGATATCACGTCGGGATCAGAGGTAACGACAGCCTCTTTGCCTATTGCGGCAAAGGAGCTCTTTAGCGAGAAGAGGTTGCCAACCCCGTAATCGATGATAGCAATCATCACAGTACCCCCTTGGTGGACGGTATCTCATCCTTGAACGCTTCGTCTATCGCTGCAGCCTGCTTCATACAGCGGGCTACGCATTTGAACGTGCCCTCTATTATGTGGTGGCTGTTCTTGCCCTCGAGCTGCTTTATGTGCAGGGTGAGGTCGGCGTTACGGACAAAGCCGAGGAAGAATTCCTCACACAGCTCGGTATCAAAGGTGCCTACCTTCTGCGTCGGGATATTAAGGTCATAGTTCAGATAGCTCCTGCCTGAGATATCCACGGCGCTGAGTATCAGCGTCTCGTCCATAGGCAGGATGAAGCTGCCGTAGCGGACTATGCCGCGCTTATCTCCGAGAGCCTTTGTGAACGCCTGACCCAGCGCGATACCGATATCCTCTACGCTGTGGTGGTCGTCGACATAGGTGTCGCCGTCACACCTAAGGGTCAGGTCGAACCTGCCGTGACGCGCGAACAATGTCAGCATATGGTCGAGAAAGCCTACGCCGCTGTTTATCTCGCTCTTGCCTGTGCCGTCAAGGTTAAGGCTGAGCGATATATCGGTCTCGTTTGTTTTTCTGTTTATCTCGGCGGTCCTCATGCTCTCGCCTCCTGTAGTATCTCTTTGATATTTTTCAGCAGTATGTCAAGCTGCTCCTTTGTGCCGACCGTTATACGGTTGTAATCGCGTATCTTTTCTTTGGTGAAGTGGCGTATCAGCACGCCTCTCTCTTTGAGGCTTCTATACAGCTCTCCGCCGTCAAGCTCGGGGTGCTTTGCGAACACAAAGTTGCTCACCGACGGCGTGTGGGTGAAGCCGAGCTCCTCAAGCTTATTTGTGAGATATCCTCTGTTCTCGGCTATAACGGCGCAGTTCTTCTTTGTATAATCGTCGTCAATTATCGTGCCCACGCCCGCCGCCTGGGTCATACTGCTGACGTTATAGGGGTTCGTCGAGTATTTAAGGGTGTTGAGGTCGCGGATAAGCGAGCTGTTCGCTATAGCCATACCCAGCCTGCCGCCCGCTAAGGAGCGCGATTTTGAGAAGGTCTGGGTGACTATCAGATTGTCGTATTTATGTATCAGACCCACCGCGCTTTGAGCGCCGAAGTCGACATACGCCTCGTCTATGACAACGATGTTGTCGGGGTTGCTCTGTAAGATGCGCTCTAAATCATAGAGCGGCAGGGCTATGCCCGTAGGCGCGTTGGGGTTTGCTATGAATACGGTCTTGTTGATGCCGATATAGTCGTCGACGTTTATCGTGAAATCTTCATTCAAAGGTATCTCTGTAAAGGGGACGCGGTTCATCTGCGCGAACACGGGATAGAAGCCGTAGGTGATATCTGCAAAGGCGGCAGGGGTCTCGTCGTCACAGAACGCAGAGAAACAGAAGTTCAGCGCGTCGTCGGAGCCGTTTGTGAACAGCACCTCGTCCTTTTTTATACCGTAGAGCTTAGAGAATTCCTCGGTCAGACGGGTACACTCGGGGTCGCAGTAGAGCTGAAGGCTCTCAGCCGCCCTTGAGGCGTATTCGATCGCCTTGGGCGATGGAGGAAACGGTGACTCGTTTGTATTTAGCTTTACATATTTCATGTCCTTGGGCTGTTCGCCGGGTGTATAGGCTTCAAGGGAAGAGAATTTATCGCTGAAAAAACGGCTCATGCCTCATCCTCCAGTCGGATGACCGCTGACTTTGCGTGACCTGTCAGCCCCTCCTTGCGAGCGAAGAAGGCTACGTCCTCGGCTACGCGCTTCAAGGCGTCGGCGGTGTAATATGTGTACTGTGTTTTCTTTATGAAGTCGTCTACCGACAAGGGGCTCGAGAATTTAGCGGTGCCCGAGGTAGGCAGAGTGTGGTTGGGTCCAGCGAAATAATCGCCAAGAGCCTCGGGACAGCTCCTGCCCATGAAGATAGAGCCCGCGTGGCGGATCTTATCGAGCCAGTCGAACGGGTTGTCCACGCACAGCTCGAGGTGCTCGGGAGCTATCTCGTTAGCTATGTCGATGACTACGCTGAGATTGTCGGCTACTATGATTTTGCCGTTGTTGTCGATTGACGCGCGTGCAATCTCTGAGCGGTCGAGCAGGGGTATCTGCTTTTCGAGCTCGTTTGATACAGCCTGAGCGAGCTCAAAGCTGTCGGTGACCAGCACTGCCGAGGCGAGCTTGTCATGCTCAGCCTGACTGAGCAGGTCGGCGGCGACATAGCGGGGGTTACTCTTGCCGTCGGCTACCACCAGTATCTCGCTGGGGCCTGCTATCATATCTATCGAAACTGTGCCGAATACCTGTTTCTTAGCCTCTGCTACAAAGGCGTTGCCGGGGCCTACGATCTTGTCTACCTTAGGTACGCTCTCTGTGCCGTAGGCGAGGGCGGCTATGGCCTGAGCTCCGCCTACCTTGAATATTTTATCAACGCCCGCGACCGACGCCGCCGCGAGTATAGCGGGGTTGACTTTGCCGTCAGCCGACGGGGGAGTGACCATTACTACCTCTTTTACGCCCGCGATCTTTGCGGGAATCGCGTCCATCAGTACGGTGCTGGGATAAGCCGCCGTACCGCCCGGTACATATAAGCCCGCGCGGTCAACGGGGATGATCTTCTGACCCATCACTATGCCGTCCTCATCGTTGATGATGAAGCTGCGGCGCACCTGAGCCTCGTGGAACTTGCGGATGTTCTTCGCGGCTCTCTCGAGGATATCTATGAACCTCGGCTCTACAGCGGCTCTCGCCTCGTCTATCTCTTCTTTGGTGACCTGTAATGAGCCAAGCTCTGCCTTGTCAAAGCGAGCGGTGTATTCAAACAGAGCTTTGTCGCCGTTTGCACGGACATTTTTGATTATATCCGCCACAACGTCCTCTACCGATGAGGTCGGCTCAAAGCGCGCGAATATCTCATCATAGGACAGCTCGTTGTAATCCAGTATCTTTATCATAATTACTCCTTTGTCAAACAGCCCTTCCCGGGGCGAGGGCTGTGTCTGTTCATGCCTGTTCTCTCAATTCCTCGGTTATCTTCATAATGCTGTCGCCCTTGAATTTACAGCTGCTTTTGTTAGCTATCAGTCGGGCTGAGATAGGCACTATCGTTTCAACCACTTCGAGGTTGTTTTCTTTCAGCGTTGTACCTGTCTCGACTATATCTACGATAACATCCGTAAGGCCTAAGATAGGCGCTATCTCGATAGAGCCGTTGAGGTGTACTATGTCGATATCTCTGCCCTTTGAGGCATAGTGGTCTGCGGCTATCTTTGAGAATTTTGTCGCGACCCTCAGGGTGCGGCGGGTGTCGTCCTCAAAGCCCTTGGGGGCGGCTACAGCCATACGGCATTTGCCGATATCGAGGTCTAACAGCTCATATATCTCAGGCTCGTACTCGAGCAGGATATCTTTGCCCGCAACGCCTATATCCGCCGCGCCTCTTTCTACATAGATGGCAACGTCGCTGGGCTTGACCCAGAAGTATCTTACGCCCGCTTCACGGTTCTCGAATATCAGCTTGCGGTTGTTCTCTTTTATCGAAGGACAGGGAAAGCCCGCCGCCTCAAACATAGCGTAGACCTTCTCGCCCAGTCTGCCCTTTGGCAAAGCTACGTTGAGCATATCATCCTTGTATTCGGCTGCCTCCGGCTCTGTGTTCTCGTCCATGCGCTCGAGCATATCGAGATAAACCGCGAATCCTACGGCGCGTGATGAGCGCTTCATCTTTTGCATGAGCTTATCATATCTGCCGCCCGAGAGCACGCTGTCGGGAACTCCGTTAATGAAGCCCTTGAAGATCACACCGTTATAGTAGTTGCGGTCGCTGACTACCGAGAAATCGATGTTTATCTTATTCTTATAAGCTGAGCCGTCAAAGACCGACAAAGCCTCTTTGAGCTCATATACAGCCTCGGGGCATCCGAGCTCCAGACATATATCTATCAGCTCGGGCATTACCTTATCTGGCGAGCCGAGCAGGGTAAGCAGCTTTATCAGCTCGTCTGCCGAGAGTACGTCCAAACCGTTGTTCTCGCATACCGAGATGATACCGTGTACGTTCTTCTCGCTGACGCATTTGATTATCTCGTTTTGTACGGAACGGCTCTCGGATATCTTCTCTACCGCCGAGTTGAGTATATCAAGGCTCGATACGTCGAGCACGAAGTTCTCAGATATAAGGCTAAGGCTCTCTGCCGCGAGAGAGAGGCTCTCGCCGACGAGCTTGCTGTCGACCTCGCCTATGCACTCAACGCCCGCCTGCATGAGCTCCTTATAGGTGTTGGTGCCCTTTGATACGCGATAGACATTCTCGTTATAATACAGCTTCTTTGTGCCGCTGTCGGTATTGTTTTTGATTATCGAGAGGGTCACGTCGGGTTTTAGCGCTTTTAATTTGCCGCCGATATCGGTGAAGGTTATTACCTGATCTGAGATAAGGAAGTCTTTATTGCGGCTGTAAAGGTCATAGTCCTCAAACTTACTCATCCTGTACGGCTGATAGCCGTATCGGCTGTACAGCTCTCTTAATGAGAAGGTGAGGCGTTCGGCGTAGCTGAGTACGCTGTCGTTGATATTCATTCCTCATCCTCCTTCATACGGTCGATGACCGCGCGGTATCCGCCCGCGCCGTAGTTCAGACAGCGGCTCACACGGCTTATGGTGGCGGTCGATACGCCTATCTGATCGGATATCTTCTGATAGCTGATGCCCTTGTCAATAAGGAACGCGGTGTCAAGCCTCTGGCACATATCCTTTATCTCGGTTATGGTGCAGATATCCTCAAAGAAATTGTAACATTCTTCTGTATCCTTCAGGCTGAGTATCGCCTTAAAAAGTCTGTCGGCAGACTCTGAATGTATGCCCATATATTATCCTCATTTCTGATTGTCGTTTCGGTTTATTATGATATCACTTTATCACGGTAAAGTCAAGTTTTGTATATAACTTTCATCATCTTGACGGACGGCGGGTGATATGTGCATAACTTTTTGTAGATATTACAAAACCTTATAAAACGCAGAAAAAGCTCCCTCAAAAGAGGGAGTATTATCTGTTTATATCTCGACCTCGCCCTCAAAGACCGTCGTTGCGGGTCCTGTCATGATCACGGTGTCGTCGGTGTAATTTATCACAAGGTCGCCGCCTCTGAGGCGTACGGTAATGTCGTCGCCCTTTTTGCAAAAGCCGTTCTCGACCGCGGCTACAGCGGTAGCGCACGCGCCCGTGCCGCAAGCCCAGGTCTCGCCCGAGCCGCGCTCCCACACGCGCATTTGAAGGGTATGGTCGTCGATGACCTTTACGAATTCGGTATTCACTCTGTCGGGGAAGGCTGAGTGGTTCTCAAAGTCCGGTCCGATCTTCTCGAGCTCGAGACCGTCTACATCATCAACAAAGGTAACGCAATGGGGATTGCCCATAGATACCGCGGTGACCTTCCACTCCTTGCCGTTGACCGTAAGCGGAGCGTCGACCATCCTGTCGCCGTCGTATACGGCGGGGATATCTGCGGGGTCGAGTATAGCGGCGCCCATATCTACTCTTGCGGTCTTGACCTTGCCGTTCTCAACGGTCAGCTCAAGCGTCTTTACGCCGCTTAGTGTGTCTATGGTGACGGTGGTTCTGTCGGGTGATACGAGCCCCTTATCATATACGAACTTGCCCACGCAGCGTATGCCGTTGCCGCACATCTTCGCCTCGCTTCCGTCGGCGTTGAAGATACGCATCTTGGCGTCGGCGATTTCGCTCGGGCATACAAGGATTATTCCGTCGCCGCCTATGCCCGTGCGTCGGTCAGAGAGCTTTACAGAGAGCGCCTCGGGGTCGGTTATATCATACTCAAAAGCGTTTATATAAATGTAGTCGTTAGATATGCCGTGCATTTTAGTGAATTTCAGCTTCATTCGATCACCTTCCGCGCATTATTATACACTTTGTGAGATTTGAAGTCAACAAGTTATAAACACGGCTCGGCTTTTCAATATCTTTATGTGAGAGTTTAACAAAGTATCGGCGGCACAGGGTGATTTTAGTTGACACAGGCTTAAATTATGAATATACTTTATTATGAAAAAGCAAGAGCAATCATTGTTTTCGGAGGTCATTATGAAAGATGTACCGGGCATTTTTGCCGTAAACGTTTTTAATGATGAAAAAATGCGCGAGCGCCTGCCGCAAGCTACCTATGATTCGTACCGCGACAGTATAGAGAACAGCGCTCCGCTCGATATCGAGGTCGCCAACGCCGTTGCCGAGGCTATGAAGCAGTGGGCTATCGAAAAGGGCTGTACCCATTACACCCACTGGTTCCAGCCTATGACGGGCATCACCGCCGAGAAGCACGACAGCTTCATCACCCCCGCCGACGAGGGTCACGTTATCATGGAGTTCGACGGCAAGGGTCTCATCAAGGGCGAGCCTGACGCTTCGTCATTCCCATCGGGAGGCATCAGAGCTACCTTCGAGGCGAGGGGCTATACTACATGGGACCCCACCTCTCCCGCGTTCATTAAGGATAATACCCTCTGTATACCTACGGCGTTCATGTCATATACGGGCGATGTTCTGGATAAGAAAACTCCACTTCTGCGTTCTATGGACAGGATAAATCACGAGGCTGTGCGTATACTCCATCTCTTCGGCAGGACTGACGTCACTCGCGTAGACGCTACCGTCGGCCCCGAGCAGGAGTATTTCCTTATAGATAAAGAGGTCTATGAACAGAGAAAAGACCTGAAATATACCGGCAGAACGCTCTTCGGAGCGCGCTCGCCAAAGGGTCAGCAGCTCGACGATCATTACTTCGGCGCTATCAAACAGAGGGTAAAGGCGTTTATGACCGAGCTTGACGAGGAGCTGTGGAAGCTCGGCATCTACGCCAAGACCGAGCATAACGAGGTAGCTCCCGCTCAGCATGAGCTCGCGCCTATATTCACCACCGTCAATATCGCCGCCGACCACAATCAGCTCACCATGGAGCTGATGAAGCGTATCGCCAGAAAGCACGGTATGGTGTGCCTGCTCCACGAAAAGCCCTTCAAAGGGGTCAACGGCTCGGGTAAGCATAATAACTGGTCGCTCTCTACCGATACGGGCGAGAACTTACTTAAGCCCGGTAAAAAGCCCGAGGAGAACACCCAGTTCCTTTTGTTCCTCTCGGCTGTCATCAAGGCTGTAGACGAGTATCAGGATCTTTTGAGGCTTTCTGTCGCGACAGCGGGTAACGATCACCGCTTAGGCGGCGACGAGGCTCCGCCCGCCATAATCTCTATGTTTATCGGCGACGACCTCGAGGCTATCGTAGAGGCGATCATAAACCGAGAGGATTACGAGAGTCAGGGCAAGGTCACTCTTAACACCGGCGCTGAGGCTCTGCCCGAGATACGCAAGGACACTACCGACCGCAACCGCACCTCGCCGTTCGCCTTCACGGGCAACAAGTTCGAGTTCCGTTCCTTAGGCTCGGCGCTGAATATATCCTGCCCCAATATCATGCTCAACACCATGGTGGCGGACGTTCTGTCGTCATTCTCCGACGAGCTCGAGAAAGCGACCGACTTTGACGCCGCTGTGCGCCGCCTGATACGCAAGACCCTCAAGAAGCACCGCCGTATAATCTTCAACGGCGACGGATATACCGACGAGTGGATCGCGGAGGCCGAGAGCAGAGGTCTATTGAACCTCAAATCCACCCCTGAGGCTCTTAAGCGTTATACAGCTAAGAAAAACATCGACCTTTTCAAGCGCAATCATATCTTCTCAGAGAGAGAGGTCAAGGCTCGTCAGGAGATACTGCTTGAGAACTATATCAAGATCATCGACCTCGAGGCGCTGACCATGCTCGATATGGCTAAGAAAGATATATTCCCCGCTGTATCGGCGTTCACAGGTGAGCTTGCCGATACCATAAACCGCAAGCGCGCGGTCTCAGACGATATCCGTGTTGACGCTGAGGTAAAGCTGCTGCAGAAGCTCAGCGACCTGCTCGCGCGCTTCTCAGAGACCATCGATGAACTCGACTCCAAGGTCGGCGGCTCTATCGCCTACCGTAAGAACATCCAGAGCCACGCCGAGTACAGCTGTAATGAGATGCTGGCTACAATGGAGCAGCTGCGCGCCGTCTCTGACGAGATGGAGATGTGCACCGCCTCCGAGTACTGGCCTTATCCCAGCTACGGTCAGCTTCTGTTCAGCGTACAGTAAATCAGTTTTGACAGAAAAATTAAGCCCGCGGTTTTTATGCCGCGGGCTTTTGATGTGTTATTCTTTATTTAGTTTCGGCGATCGGCACTATCTCAGCGCCGAAGGGTGCGAGAGCCAGCTTACCCAGCTTGAAGAACTGTAAGCCGAAGGGTATCCCGATTATCGTTGCGCACCATAAAAGACCGATGATGAAGTGCAGCAGCGCGAGCAGTATGCCGCCGCATAAGAACCAGATAAAGTTGACTAAGGTAGACATAACGCCGCCTCTGTAAATTATCTGTTTTCCGAACGGGAAGAATGACATAGCCGACAGCTTGAAGCATTGTACTCCTATCGGTATGCCTATAATGGTCACGCACCACAGCGCTCCGGTTATGCACCATGCCGCTCCGCTTAAAAAGCCGCCGAAAAAGAACCATAAGATATTGCCTATAGATTTCATTATATCACCTCAACATCTTTTTTCTCATATACATCGCGAGAGCCGCGCCCATCAGGGCGTGGCTGTACATTTGATCGCCGTATGAGGATATCACCTCGTCTATGGGTATCAGCTCATAGGTCAGCAACTCGTCATCGTCGAGCGCCTGCTCGCCAGTAGGGGTGAGGTCATCGGCGAGATATACGTGAAACCGGTTTTTGAACAAAGCGGGATTGGGGCTTACCGAGCCGAGATATGTCAGGCTGTTCGCCTTAAATCCCGTTTCCTCATACAATTCACGGGCGGCAGTGGTCGCGGTATCTTCGCCTTCGTCGGCTACTCCTCCGGGAAACTCTATACTCAGGCTCTCTGACGAGTGCCGCCACTGCTTGACCGTGACAAAGCTGCCGTTATACTCGGGTATCACCATTACCCAGTCGGGGGCTTCAATGGCGACATACTCGCCCTCAATGCCCGTAGCCGAGCGCTCATACTGACCGATAACGTCAAACACGGGAGTGTGCAGGAGCTTACGCCTGTCCTTTATCTCCCATTTAAGCTTATTGTCGTTCATAATATCACTTAAGCTCGTCTAAGATATTGTTGTATTCGTCCTTGTTATATGCGTACCATTTTACCTCCCCGGTCTTGGGAGAGGGAGAGAAGCTCATAACGCCGTTGTCATAAAAAACGAAGTGTCCGCAGTGACCCTGAGGCACAACAAAGGTCAGCTCAACGTGGTTGTCGCCTGTCTCGGGGTTCGTGAGCTCGTTGCTGTGGAGTTTGTCTACCTTTTTGAACAGTTCTGCGACTTTATCTCCGTCGATAAACGCCTTTTCACCGTCGTTTATTATGTATATACATCTGGTGAAGGTCAGCTTGTCAAGCTCGACGTTTATGGTAGTACCGCTGTCGGTGACGACCGTCCTTGTATTTGAGCCTGAGCAGCTCGCGAGCACGGCGGCTGTCAATAGTAAAGCGCAAATAAAACAGATGATCCTTTTCATGTTGATCTCTCCTTTGAGATTATTATGTATATCAACATATTATCATAAATAATTGCATAAAACAAGCCCTCTCTTTTGAGAGGGCTGTAATAATATCATTCGGTTATGATATGCCGAAAAATATGACTGAAAATGACAGATCCGATACAGCTTATGCCGTTTATCTGATTATCATGCTCTTTCCTGTCATTTCCTCAGGCTGGGGCAGACCCATGATATCCAGCATAGTCGGTCCGATATCGGCCAGAACGCCGCCCGAGCGGAGCTCCTTGCACTCGTCATAGCCGACAACGCAGAAGGGTACGGGGTTGGTGGTGTGAGCCGTGAACGGTGTGCCGTCAAGGTCGATCATGCGGTCGGCGTTGCCGTGGTCGGCAGTGATACAGGTCACGCCGCCCATCTCGGCGATAGCGTCCGAAACCTTCTTTACACCCCAGTCAACGGCTTCGACAGCCTTGACAGCGGCGTCAAATACGCCTGTGTGGCCTACCATGTCGCAGTTGGCGAAGTTGAGGATGATAACGTCATACTTGCCGCTCTTGATAGCCTCTACACATTTCTCAGTGACCTCATACGCGCTCATATGGGGCTGCATATCATAGGTAGCGACGGCGGGAGATTTGACGAGGATGCGATCCTCGCCCTCATACTGTTTCTCAACGCCGCCGTTGAAGAAGAAGGTTACATGAGCGTACTTCTCGGTCTCGGCAATACGCAGCTGTGTCTTGCCGTTCTTTGACAGATACTCGCCCATGGTGTTTACGAGCTTCTGGGGCTTGAAGGCAACCTCTACGTTCGGCATTGTAGCGTCGTACTGGGTCATGCAAACATAGCATACATTGAAGAAGCCGTTTCTGCGCTCAAAGCCCGAGAAATCGGGATCAACAAAGGTGCGTGTGATCTCACGCGCTCTGTCGGGACGGAAGTTGTAGAAAATGACGCTGTCGTTCTCTTTAACGGTGTCGCCGCCCTCGATGACAGCGGGGATCATGAACTCGTCGGTAACGCCGTTGTCATAGGAGTTCTGTACCGCCTCTACGGGGCATTTCTCTTTGACGCCCTCGCCGTATACGATAGCGGAATAAGCCTTCTCTACGCGCTCCCAGCGGTTATCTCTGTCCATAGCGTAGTAGCGACCCATTACGGTGGCTATCTTGCCCACGCCGATCTCCTCGCACTTAGCGACAGCCTCGGCTACATAGTCCTTCGCGCTTGAGGGAGGTACGTCGCGGCCGTCTAAGAAGGCGTGGATATATACCTTCTTGAGACCCTTGCGCTTAGCAAGCTCCAAGATACCGTACATATGGGTGTTGTGGCTGTGAACGCCGCCGGGGGAGAGCAGACCGAAGAGGTGCAGAGAACTGTCGTGCTCCAAGGCGTTGTCGACAGCCTTGTTCATAGCCTCGTTATCAAAGAAGTCGCCGTCCTCGATGGACTTTGTGATACGGGTGAGCTCCTGATAAACGATACGTCCCGCGCCCATGTTGGTGTGGCCGACCTCGCTGTTGCCCATCTGACCGTGGGGCAGACCGACGTCCAGACCCGACGCGCCGATCATGGTAAGCGGGTTTTTGAAGAACAGCTGGTCAAGGTGCGGTGTACGGGCATAGTCGATAGCGTTGCCGTACTTAGGCGCGATGCCGAAGCCGTCCATTATAATCAAAGCAATTGGTTTTTTCATATTTTATCCCTTTCTATGTAGGAATAGAGTAGGGGAGGAGCAAGCTCCTCCCGCTTTATCAATAAGTTGTCGATGCGTCTGCCGCTTTAACGATAGCAGCGAACTTCTCAGCTACCAGCGAGGCGCCGCCGATGAGACCGCCGTCAACGTTTGTCTTAGTAAGCAGCTCGGCAGCGTTCTTATCGTTCATAGAGCCGCCGTACTGGATGGTAACGGAGCTTGCGACCTCGAGGCCGTATAAAGACTTGAGGCACATACGAATGAAGCTGCATACCTCCTCAGCCTGATCGGCTGTAGCTGTCTTGCCGGTGCCGATAGCCCATACAGGCTCATAAGCGATAACGATGTTCTTCATCTCTTCGGGGGTTACATCCCACAGATCGAGCTTGATCTGACGGGCGATGACCTCGTTTGTGATGTCGCACTCACGTTCCCATAAGAGCTCGCCTACGCATACGATGACCTTGAGGCCTGCAGCCAGAGCAGCCTTTACGCGCTTGTTGACGGTCTCGTCGGTCTCGCCGAAGTACTGTCTGCGCTCGGAGTGGCCGATAACGACATAATCTACGCCGATATCCTTAAGCATAGCAGCGCTGATCTCACCTGTATAAGCGCCGCTCTCTTCCCAATGGCAGTTCTGAGCGCCGATCTTGATATTTGTATCTCTTGCAGCCTCAAGAGCGATACCGAGATCAATATAAGGTACGCAGGCTACGACTTCACACTTCGCGTCGGCTACGAGAGGCTTCATCTCCTCGAGCAGAGCGGTAGCCTCTGAGGGGGTCTTGTTCATCTTCCAGTTGCCGGCGATGATGGTTTTTCTCATATCTCTTGTTAAAGCGTCAAGTAACATTTTTTGTTTCCTTTCTTAATTGTTGTATTGGGCGGGTTCGCCGCTCTATTGAGTTATAATATCAGTCTTTGTCGGCGATAGCCGCGATACCGGGCAGAACCTTGCCCTCGAGATACTCGAGAGAAGCGCCGCCGCCGGTGGAGATGTGGCTCATCTTGTCTGCGAAGCCGAGGTTTACAACAGCAGCAGCGCTGTCGCCGCCGCCGATGATGGTGGTAGCGTCGGTCTCAGCAAGAGCCTTGGCTACAGCGATAGTGCCCTCAGCGAGGATCGGGTTCTCAAATACGCCCATAGGACCGTTCCATACAACGGTCTTAGCGCTCTTTACAGCCTCTGCGTAGAGCTCGCGGGTCTTGGGACCGATATCCAGGCCCATGCAGTCCTCGGGGATCTCGCCCGTGGCATAGACCTCTGTATCGATAGGAGCGTCGATCGGATCGGGGAAGCTCTTTGTGCATACCGTATCGATGGGCAGCAGGAGCTTCTTGCCGAGCTCTTCAGCCTTCTTGATCATCTCGTTGCAGTAGTCGAGCTTTGTATCGTCTACCAGAGAGGTGCCGATAGCCTTGCCCTGAGCCTTAGCGAAGGTATAAGCCATACCGCCGCCGATGATGAGGGTGTCGCACTTCTCGAGCAGGTTGGAGATAACGTTGAGCTTATCAGCGACCTTAGCGCCGCCGAGGATCGCTACGAAGGGACGAACGGGAGCCTCAACAGCGTTGCCGAGGTAGTTGATCTCCTTCTGCATGAGGTAGCCTACAGCTGTGCACTTGATGTGATCCGTTACGCCTACTGTTGAGCAGTGAGCGCGGTGAGCGGAGCCGAAAGCGTCCATTACGAATACCTCGGCTAAAGAAGCGAGCTCAGAGCTGAACGGCTCAAGGTTCTTGGTCTCTTCCTTACGGAAACGGGTGTTCTGGAGCAGAACAACGTCGCCGTCCTTCATCTCTGCGACAGCCTTCTTGGCGTTCTCGCCTACGACCTCGTCGTCATTGGCGAATACAACGTCCTGACCGAGCAGCTCAGACAGGCGAACCGCTACGGGAGCTAAGGAGAACTTCTCCTCAGGGCCGTTCTTCGGCTTGCCGAGGTGAGAGCAGAGGATGAGCTGACCGCCGTCAGCAATGATCTTCTTGATTGTGGGCAGGGCTGCGGTGATACGGTTGTCGTTTGTGATAACGCCGTCCTTGAGCGGTACGTTGAAGTCACAGCGGCACAGAACCTTCTTGCCCTTAAAGTTGATGTCATCAACGGTGTACTTGTTCAGTTTCATGGTAAAAACATCCTTTCTGTGTAGCGGAGGCCCGTTTTGTTAGTCAGAGCTAACCACAGACGCCCGATACCATAATTTTACTTATTAATTATATAACAAAGCTGTATAACTTTGCAATAGCAAATTGTAAGATTATTGGGAAAAATAAGCAAAAAAGCTCCCAATCGGGAGCTTGATGCTGACTTATGAGCCGAGGCGGGTTATAACTGAGCCTTTATCTGCTTTATTTCTTCTTTTTCTTTTCGGGCAGGTCGGGGTAGATTGCCTCAAAAAGCCCGCACAGATAGGGGCTGTCATCGACGTTATCGACGAGCAGCATCTCTTTAGCGCCCTCATACGGCAGCTCATATACCGCATCGGGCATATATTCCCTCGCGGACTTCACGGGTTTTATAAGAAGTCTGTTATCATATATTCCGCCCGCCACCCTGCCGCGGTAATAGATTATGTATTCGCCCATCATCGCGCGGTATGAGATATCGTCGAGTTCTGAGAGCTGACTGAGTATGAAATCAAGATAGTCTTTTGTCGAAGCCATTATTCTGTATCCTCCCAGTGGTGGCGGTGCAGCTCGCCCTTTGTCAGCAGTTCGGGGTAGTTCCATTGTCTGAGCACTTCATAGCAGCCTACGGCGACAGAGTTCGCGAGGTTCAGCGACCTCGCCTCGTCTATCATCGGTATCCGCACACATCGGTCGGGGTAATTCATAAGCACGTGCTCGGGTATTCCGCGCGTCTCTTTGCCGAAGATGATATACGCGCCGTCGGGGTAGCTTACGTCGGAGTGGGTCTTGCGAGCTTTCGTGGAAAAGAAGAAGTATTCGCCGCCCTGTGTCTTTTCAAAGAAATCATCGATACTGTCATAGTAGGTGATGTCGACCAGATACCAGTAGTCGAGCCCGGCTCTTTTGAGGTTGCGGTCGGTTATCTCAAAGCCGAAGGGCCTTACAAGATGGAGCCTTGCTCCGGTAGCGGCGCAGGTGCGCGCTACGTTGCCTGTGTTCTGGGGTATCTCAGGCTCAAACAGAACGATATTGAGCGTTTTTTTGTCATTATTTGCCAATTTATATAACCTCTTTTTATTTGGTATAAGCGTCGCTCCCGTGCAGATAATAATCTTGCAAAGGAGGTTTGTTTATGAATAATATGAAAAGTGAGAAGAAAAAAGGCAGCGGAGTAAAGCTGCTGCTCGGCGGACTATTAGCGGGCACCGCGGTCGGCGCGACAGGCGTATTCCTGATGAACAGCGATAAACGCGCTCTGCAAAAGAAGGCTGAGAAGGTAGCCGACGCTATGGAGAACCTTGCCGACAGCGCTGTGAATATGTTCCAATAAGATCTTAAGAGAGAGCAAAGAGCGGCGGGAGCTTTTCAGATCACGGTCGGGAGTTGATATCTCTTTCCTTTTATGTTAAACTTAAGCCATAATCAAACATAAAGGAGAGTTTAAGATGGAACTGATACAGAGCTTTTCGGTAGACCATACAAAAATAATCCCGGGTATTTTCCTCAGCCGTGAGGATCATGTCGGCGGCGATACGGTCACGACCTATGATATCAGGCTTAAAAAGCCTAACAGAGAGCCCGTGATCGATGTAGCGGCAATGCACTCGCTCGAGCATATCATCGCGACTTTTCTGCGCAACGATCCCGATTGGAAGGACGAGGTGATCTACTGGGGTCCGATGGGCTGTCTGACGGGTTTTTACCTTATCCTCAAGGGCAGCCGTAAGCCTGCGGATATATATGATCTTATCCTCAGAGCCTTCAGATCGGTGGATGACGCTGATGAGGTCCCCGGCGCTGCTCCCGTGAACTGCGGTCATTATCTTATGCACAATCTCGGCATGGCGAAATGGTACGCGGCTGAATTCGCGGCATACCTTGAAGCAAACTCCGGCAGACCCGAGATCTTTGAGTATCCTAAGACCGAGCGGCTAATAACGGACGACGGACAGCATTTCTACGATTCGTAAAGCTTGCGTCGGAGGATAAACACATTCTGTTTATAACACGTCAGGATATCATATGACAGCCAAAAGTGACAGCTCCCTTTTATACAGGGAGCTTCTTACTTTATCAGTCACGATGAACTTATCCGGCAAACAGGAAAATTATTGATCCGTAAAGTCGGTGAAGCTGAGGTTCAGATCGACCTGACCCTCTATACCGTCGACCTTGCCGTCGGTAGCGTACTGCCACATATCGAAATTGTAGTACATGGTGGGGAAGTCGCGGTAATCGGCGAGCCAGAAGTCATAATCCTTCATTGTCTCAAAATCGTACATCACAAACATCTGCGAGGTGTTTGAGTATACGATGGCCTTGTAACCCTTTTTGATAACGGTATCGCAGAACGCCTCGGCGATAGCTGTCAGCTGGTCTCCCGATATATTGTCTGTTCTCGCTTTATCATCCTCTATATTTTCCCAGTCAAAGGCGATGGGGTAGTCGAGCTTCTTTCCGTTTAGCTTGCTGATGGAGTACTCGGCTTCCTGCTTCGCGTCCTCGGTGCTTGCCGCCTGAGAGAAGAAGTATGCGCCGATCTTCAGTCCCGCCGCCTTAGCCTGCTCATAATAGGTGTTGAACAAAGTATCCTCATACATTCCGCCCTCATCGCCGTAGTATTGTCCGCCTATGCGCAGCATGACGAACTCAACGCCAGCCGCCTTGACTTTGTCAAAGTCGACATTACCTTGGAATTCGCTCAGGTCTATGCCGAGGTGAGATATCTTCTTACCGTTCTCATAGTATGCGTAATATCCGTTATCATCGGTAACGAGGTTTTCTTTTTTATATGTATTTATCTCGGCGCCTTTGACGGTGTCAAGCTCGATATCGCCCATCACCGAGTCGTTTATGGTCACCTTCTCGCCGCCTGAGGTAGCGACGGTATCTCCGTCATTTTTCGGCGCGAAGAGCTTGGACAGGATGAAGGCTGAGCCTGCCGCTATGGCTATCACCAGAACAGCCGCTATGATTATTACTAAGATCGTAGAGGTCTTGCGCGGCTTCTTGCCGCCGGATGAGCTCATGTGAGCCGGTTTGTTTGTCTGTTTTTTCATAACTTCCTCTTGTATCTCGGGCTTTTTATCCTCAGCCGTTACCTCTTCCTCTTTATCGGGCGTAGGTATATCGGGCTTCGGAGCCTCGGTCTTTTCCGGGATATCAGGGGCTTGTCCTTTATTATCGGCTTCGAGAGCTCCGAGCTTCGCTTTAAGGTCGGCGAGCTCGCTGTCGAGCTCCTCTAAGGGATCGCCGCTTTTATACAGATTATCGTTATTATCGTCTAAATAAGCCACGGTATCACCTGATTTCTGCAAATTTATACATATAGGATACCACAATCAGGGTATATTGTAAATAAACTTCATAATAAGTTTACTTTTACTTGAAAAACAGTTTATTTTCTATTATAATGATTAATAATGCGTTTTAACGACAGCGCCGTTTATAGAAATAATCAGAAAGGAGGAAGCTCTTTATGGTTCAGCAGCACAGGAAGAGGACTACAGAGGAACTGCTAAGGGCAATAGATACTTGTCCTACCATAGACAAGCTGTTTGAGCTGGTCAAGAACCAGCATATCGTGATACAGATGAAGAGCTTCAACTCCGCTTCTTCACTGCCTAAAGAGGTTCCTAAGCTCATTCCCGATCTCTCTCCGCTCGACAGCCTTAAGATACAGGTTCGCCAGGCGGTATTGGACGAGGCGCGGCTCAGCGGCGCTCCGTCGCCTAATCAGAGACATACCAAAGAACAGCTGATAAGGGCGGTCGAGACCTGCCCGACTATCGACAAGCTGTTTGAGCTTGTCAAAAACGAGCATATCGTGATACAGATGAAGAGCTTTAACTCGGCTTCTTGCCTGCCAATGCAGAAGCTCGCTCCCGATCCCTCGGTATCGCCGCTTGACAGGCTGAAGGAACAGGTTTTGGACGCTGTTATCAACGGCGGGTAAAATCTAAACAAGTAATTCTACAAGAAAAGAGGTTTTATTATGGCGAAGATCTGTCCCTCATGCGGTTATGAAGCTCAGGATAACGAGAAGTTCTGCACTTCGTGCGGCACTAAGCTCGATATCCCCGAAACTCCGGTTGAGACTGCTGCTCCCGAAGCCGCCCCTCCCGCAGAGCCCGTCATTCAGGAGGAGCCCGCTGTTGTGAATACGGCACAGCCCGAACCCGTTCAGCCTGAGTATGTTCAGCCTGTTCAGTACGGAGCTGTACAGAACAACATCCCTCAAAACAACTTCTCCCAAAATAATATCCCTCAGAATAACTATCCTCAAAACTACTATCCTCAGAACGATCCTCCTCAGTACGGGGGTGTTCAGTATACCGATCCTCAGTATAACGCCCCGCAGTACTCAAACTTCAATTATAATGCCCCTCAGTACGGCGCGGCTCCGCCTAAAAAGAAGAACACGGTCCTAATCGTCGCGATAATCGTTGCGGCGGTAGTTCTGGTCGTAGGAGTTATCGCATTGATCATATCAAACTCCGGGCCTAAATCCGGCAGCGGCAGCAATAACGGCAATACCGGTATCGTGAACATGACCGGAGATCTCGACGGAGAATATATGCTAACCGGTATGGCAATAGAGGGTCAGGATTATTCTTCCGTTTTGAACCTGCTTGAGAACGAATACAGCATGACCATCAAGGGTAATTCATGTACTCTCGTGATGGATGATGAGACCGTAAATCTAAAAGTCGATCAGTCAAAGCAGATACTCTATTCCGACGGCATCGAAGAGAATATAGAGTTCTCTGTCAACGGCGACAGCATCATCATAGAGCTCGACGGCACAAGCATGACGTTCACTAAAAAATAACACATTATAAAAGCGGGTCAATAGTGATCCGTTTTTTTATTTGACAGGAAACTACAACAAAACGTATAAATATAAATATGGGTAGACGAAAGCGCGCTCCGAGCGCACGCTTTCTTGTTGACAGCTTTTTTGCGCCGTGATATAATCACCACAGCAGAAATCAAACGCTTTTATGCGGTTAGGAGATCATTATGAAGAAGATCGTATCGATATTGTGTATTATAGTCATGCTCGCGTCTGTGCTCAGCCTTTCGGCCTGCGGCAGCAACAGCAGCTCAAACTCGGGGACTGATGTTTCGGGTTCATACAAGCTTATTGAGATGGTAGTAGGCGGAGAGAGCATGAACGAATATCTCGAGCTGATAGGCGATGTTATTCTTGAGGTGAACGGCGACAAGGCTACGCTGACTATGGGTGAGGACGTCACTGAGCTTACGGTGGATACAAAGGCTATGACGTTTACAGCCTCGGGATCGGCAAGTCATTTTACTGTCGACGGCAATACGCTGACGATGGAAGAAAAGAGCGCCGGTACCAAGATGGTATTTGAAAAGCAAAAATAAAGGCATTATTTAAGGGACTGTCACGGCAGTCCCTTTTTGTGTATCGTTTATTTCAGTATCATCTTACCCTCGTGGTCGGTGTAGTATTCGCCCTCGGGTATCAGCTCGCTTATCGGGACTATCGTATAGCCCTCGCTCTGTATCGCCTCGATTATCCTCGGCAGGGCATCGGGGGTGTTCTCAGCGCCGTTGTGCATGAGTATCACTGAGCCGGGTACGAGCTTGCTGTGTATCCTCTCTACCATCTCGTCGGGAGACGGGTTTTTCCAGTCAAGGCTGTCGATGTTCCATTGTACGCAGTACATATCCTCGGCTCTGAGGTTTTGGATGAGCTTGTTGTCGTACTCGCCGTACGGTGCTCTGAACAGCGTCGGGCATGAGCCTGTCAGCTCCTCGATAGCTGTATTGCAGTCTTTTATCTCGCTTAGCTGTTTTTCGGCGCTGAGCTCCGACATATGCGGGTGGGTAGAGCTGTGGTTCCCTACGTCGTGACCTCTGCGGGATATCTCCTTTACGTCGTCGGGGTATTTATCGACCCATTGCTTTACGAGGAAGAATGTGCTTTTCACATCATATTCATCGAGTATATCCAGCAGGGTATTCGTCTGTTCATTGCCCCAAGCCGCGTCGAAGGATATGGAACACACCTTATCCTCGGTATCCACATAATAGATAGGTATCTCGCGCGTCTCAGACATAGTCGAAGCTATCTTTCCCGCGGTGGATGTCGCTACTATCATAGCCACAGCTCCTATAAGCACGCAGGAGAATAGTATGCTCAGCCTGCGGCGTGTAAGTACGATAAATCTCATATCATCACCGATAAATCATATGCGGCGATAACCGTGAAAATGACAAGAGCCTTCCTTTTTTTGGAAGGCTCATTATATTGATATTTATTATTCAAGCTCCCAGCTCGCGCCGTCTTTGCTGTCCTTGATGACTATGCCGAGGGCTTTGAGCTCATCGCGAACGCTGTCGGCGACTGCCCAGTTCTTATCGGCTTTAGCCTGAGCTCTCTCGGCGAGCTTATCTTCTACCCACGCTCTTGTTATGCCTTTTTCGGTGAGATAAGCGTCCTTCTGCGCTTCTTTCGCGGCTTCTGCCTCGGCTGCCTTTTTCAGCTCAGCCTGAGCCGCCTCGATAAGTCCGAGCGAGAGTACCTTGTCAAAATCAGCAATCAGATACAGCTTTGTCGCGTCGCTGATATCTCCCTTGAGCACGTTGTGCAGTGCGGTGATGGCAAGCGAAGTGTTCAGGTCGTTGTCGAGAGCCTCTTTGAACTTATCCTGATAGGGCTTTGCCGCTTCAAGATCGGGCTCGCCGTCGGCGTTGAGCTTAGCTATACGCGCTACCAGCTTGTTATATGCCTGAACGGTGTTGTCGAGGTTCTCAAAGCTGAACACAAGCGGCTTGCGGTAGTGTGACTGCAAGCAGAAGAAGCGGTACGCGAGGGGATCATAGCCCTTTTCTTCAAGCAGAGATACGGTCAAAAAGCCGCCTTTTGACTTAGACATCTTGCCGCGCTTGTCGAGCAGGTGCAGTACGTGGAACCAGTGCGGGCACCACTGATGACCGAGATACGCCTCGGACTGAGCTATCTCGTTGGTGTGATGGGGGAAGGCGTTGTCTATGCCGCCGCAGTGTATGTCGAGGTACTCTCCCGCGTGCTTGATAGAGATAGCCGAGCACTCTATATGCCAGCCGGGATACCCCAGACCCCACGGGCTCTCCCATTTGAGCGCCTGATCCTCAAACTTGCTCTGAGTGAACCAGAGAACAAAGTCGTTTTTGTTGCGCTTGTTCTCGTCCTCGCTTACATCATCGCGCACGCCCACCTGTAATTCATCCTCGTTCATATTGCCGAATACATAGTAGTTGTCGAGCTTAGAGGTATCAAAGTATACGTTGCCGCCCGCTATATAGGCATATCCCTTGTCGAGCAGGGTCTGTACCATTTCGATGAACTCGGGTATGCAGTTGGTGGCGGGCTCTATCACATCGGGCTTTTTGATATTCAGTTTTTCAGCGTCTGAGAAGAACGCGTCTGTGTAGTACTGAGCTATCTCCATAACGCTCTTGTGCTCGCGCTTGGCGCCCGCGAGCATCTTGTCCTCGCCCGTATCAGCGTCTGAGCTCAGGTGTCCTACGTCGGTGATGTTCATGACGCGCAGAACGTCATAGCCTGCGTATCTGAAATATTTTTCAAGCACATCCTCCATGATATAGGTGCGCAGGTTGCCTATATGGGCATAGTGGTATACGGTAGGACCGCAGGTATACATACGGACCTTGCCTTCTTCGTGAGTTTTGAATTCCTGTCTTGTGCCGCCGAGAGTGTTGTATAAGATCATTTTTTCTTAACTTCCCTTCTGAGGTATTGTAATTCATTTCCGAGCTGCTGGATCTCGTCATGCATCCTGCAGAGTTCCTGAGCTACGGGATCGCTGTAATGTATCTGGTCGAGCAGGTCGGGACGAGCGCCGTTTATGCGTACTACCCTCGCCGGAACACCGACCGCCGTGCTGTTGGGCGGTATCTCGGTCAGCACCACTGCGCCCGCCGCAATGCGCGAGTTATCGCCTACCTTGAACGGTCCGAGCACCTTGGCGCCCGAGCCGACCATGACGTTGTTGCCTAAGGTCGGGTGGCGTTTGCCTGTGTCCTTGCCGGTACCGCCGAGGGTCACGTTCTGGTATATCAAGCAGTTATCGCCGATTATCGTGGTCTCTCCGATAACTACGCCCATACCGTGGTCGATGACCAGTCCCTTGCCTATCTCAGCGCCCGGGTGTATCTCTACGCCCGTCTTGTGCCTTGCTCTTTGACTGAGCCATCGGGCGATGAATTTCATGTTGTGGATATGGAACCAGTGCGCGCGCCTGTATTTCCGCACCGCCTTATAGCCCGAATAGAGGAAGAATACCTCCATTTTATTGCGCGCCGCCGGGTCGCGCTGCATTACCGCGTCAAGGTCGGCTCGTATAGTGTCAAACATATTATCAGATCCTTGTGAGAAGATAGAGGGTGTATAGATCCCGACATAAGCGGTCATGTACGGTTCTGTCAAGGATAAAAAAGCGCCGCCGTCCAAAGGGACGACAGCGCCGTGGTTCCACCCAAATTCAGCGTATCTCTACGCTCTTTACAAGCTCATTATACTAATCTCAATCCAAAAGCGGACTTTAGTATAAAAGCTCACGCCCTTAACGCGGGCCCGACGCGCGGCCATTTCCTGCCGCAGGCTCACAGGCGCATTTCTCTGCGCTTTCACTAAGACGGCTCTCAGCATACGCCGTCCTCTCTGGTAGCTTCCGCTCAGGTACTTTTCCTGCTCAATGCCTTTCACATATCTATGATATTATATACTATTTATATTACTTTTGCAACTACTAAATGTAGTGTTACATATCGCTTATTACGTTTTTGTTGTCTTTTAGGTACTTTACACCCGATATGACGGTGATGATCGCCGTTATCCACAGCAAAGACTGACCGATGATGTTGAAGATGCTGAAAATATTATAGACGTCGTGCATTGCCGAATTGCTGCTTGTAGCGATTAGCAGAGGGTTGAGCCAATCCAAAGACATGGTATGACCGAGAATATTGATCGAGATTATATCCAGCGCGGTCATCATGGTGAATATCGCGCAAATCGCGATTATCTGTGATACGGTCTTGACCTTGCCCCACATATTCGCGGCTATGACCTTGCCCTTTGCCGCCGCGACAAGTCTTACCGAGGTCACAGCGAACTCGCGGAAGATTATGATGATCAGCGGTACCGCTCCGCACAGTCCGAGCTTTACGAAGCATACCAGCACAGATATCACGAGTATCTTATCCGCCAGCGGATCGGCGAATTTGCCGAAGTCGGTTATAAGGTTATCTCTGCGGGCTATCCTGCCGTCGAGGGCGTCGGTTATCGAAGCAATGCCGAACAATATCCCCGCGACAAGAAAGTGAAAGGGGAACTCGATCAGTATAGCCGCGATGACAAACGGTACCAGAATGATACGCAGCATAGTCAATTTGTTAGGCAGGTTCATTTTGTTCATAAAAGCACCTTTATAATGAAAGAATTGGAAACGCTCTGTACGCGCGGTATCACCGCGAGTTTGAAGTGAACGGAAAAAGTATTAAATATGACTTACCGTTCAACGGGTCATACCATCTCGCCTGTCAGGTCGCAGTCGATATGGTCGGTTATCTTTACTCTTACGATATCTCCGGCTCTCGGTTTGGTATCGCCTACGGTAAAGAACACACAGGGATCTACTTCGGGAGCGTCGTATACCGAGCGGCCGAACCAACACTCGGCGTAGCGGTCAAAACCGTCTACAAGAACGTCGATCTCTTTGCCGACTATGCTCTCACAGAAGTCGTTGAGTATCACAGCCTCCTGCTCGGTGATTATCTCGGCTCGACGGTTCTTTACGTCCTCGTCTATTTGATCGGGCAGCAGCGCCGCGGGGGTATCCTCTTCTTTAGAGTAGGCGAAGCACCCGAGGCGCTCAAAGCGCGCTTCTTCTACAAACGCGCTAAGCTCCTCAAAGTCGCTCTCGCTCTCAGAGGGAAAGCCCGCGATAAGTGTGGTTCGCAGGACAACGCCCGGTATCTTCTCTCTTATGTGTTTGACGAGAGCGGTCAGGCTCTCTTTATCTCCGCGGCGGTTCATCGCCTTGAGTATCCTGCCGTTGCAGTGCTGGAGCGGCAGGTCTATATATTTAACTATTTTTTTCTCTTCTCTTATAGCGTCGAGAAGCTCGTCGGTGATGCGGTCGGGGTAGCAGTATAAGACCCTTATCCACTTTAGACCCTCGATCTCGCACAGCTTCCTGAGCAGCTCGGCGAGCTTCAACTCGCCGTAGATATCCTCGCCGTAGCGGGTGGTATCCTGAGCTATGACGTTTATCTCCTTGACGCCGTTTCTGACTAAACGCTGAGCCTCTTCGACGATATTCTCCATCCTGCGTGAGCGGAAGCGTCCGCGTATCAGCGGGATAGCGCAGTATGTACAGCAGTTGTCACAGCCGTCGGCTATCTTGAGATAAGCCCAGTGCTGTTCTGTGCTCTGTACCCTGCCGCCCTCAAGGGGCAGCTCCATCTTATCGGGGAAGCACTCGTATTTCTCGCCGCTGAGGGCTTTTCTTACCACATCGGCGATATCGGCGTTCTTGCCGATACCTATGACGGCGTCTACCTCGCTGAGCTCCTTCATTACCTCGCTGTTATAGCGCTCGGCAAGACAGCCCGTCACTATCAGCGCCTTGATCTTGCCTTCCTTCTTCAGCTCGGCAAGCTCAAGTATCTCGTCGATACTCTCCTGCTTGGCACTCTCTATAAAGCCGCAGGTATTGATGATTGCGGCGACAGCCATAGCGGCGTCCTGAACGAGCTTGAAGCCCGCTTTATTGAGTTGATACATCATCATCTCGGCGTCTACGCGGTTTTTAGCGCAGCCGAGAGAAACAATTCCTACGGTGTCAGGCATTTTATCAATCCTTTTTTTAATGGTGAATGGCTTTATTTGGTGAATGGTTATGGGAGGGCGTGGCACGCGTGTCCTGCCCGCGCCTGTATTGAATTTGAGCTTAGAAAGAGAAAGTGGATCATTCGATATCATCTATATATTCGCTCATTACGCTCTTTATGTCCTGATATGAGAAGCCGAGGCGGGCGAGAGCGTTCGCGGCGCGTCTTTGACCCTTTTCGTCAGAGAGCACCCGCGCGTATTTCTTCTCTATGATAGCTCTGATCTGTTCTTCCTCGTCGATACTTAATTCGTCCACTACCTCGTCGATAAGGTCGCGGTCGATGCCCTTTTCTCTGAGCTTTTGGCGTATGCCGCGCTCCGAAAGGTGCTTTATGTTAATAAGGTCTGCTGTGTAGCGCCTCGCGAAGCGGCTGTCGTCGATCAGCCCGAGCTCCCCGAGCCTGTCGGCGGTTTTGATACAGCTCTCTTCGCTGTAATCCCGTCTGAGCTTATCGATGAGCTCCTTGCGTGAGTGGTCGCGGTAGGATATAAGCCACATAGCCTTGTCCTTACAGCGCTTTAGCTGAGAAGTCTCTATACATTCATGAAGCTCCTCGTCGGTGATCTCACGCCCTACGTCAAAGCGCAGAGCTATCAGCACCTCGGCGTCGAGCTTTAAGGCGAACTCACCGTCGATATACAGAGCAGAGAGCCCCTTTCTGCGGGGCTCTATGGCGGTTATCTGCATCAGTCTTCAACAAGGATGTCGATTTTTGAGCTTTTCTTCTTTTTTTCGGCGGGAGCAGGCTCCGCGACGGGCTCGACCTTTGCGGCGGGAGCTGTCACGGGCGTTGCCTTAGCCGCCTTTTTGGGGCGGGCACTGAGCTTGTCGATATTCTCCCAAAGCTTCGCCTCTATCTCGTTGCGCAGCTCGTCGTCGTTCCTGAGCAGCTCCTTTACGTTGTCGCGGCCCTGTCCGAGACGTTTCTCTCCGTAATAGAACCACGCGCCGCTCTTCTGCATTACGTCTGCCTTTACGGCAAGATCGACCAGCTCGCCTACGCGGCTGATGCCCTCGCCGTACATTATATCGAATTCCGCCTCCTTAAAGGGAGGAGCGATCTTATTTTTTACTACCTTGGCTCTTGTGCGTGAGCCGATCATCTCGCCGTTAGCCTTAAGGGTCTCGATACGGCGGATGTCTATACGAACGGATGAGTAGAACTTAAGCGCTCTGCCGCCTGTGGTGACCTCGGGATTGCCGTAGACAACGCCTACCTTCTCACGAAGCTGATTGATGAAGATAGCTACGCAGTTCGACTTGTTGATAGCGCCGGCGAGCTTTCTCAATGCCTGAGACATCAGGCGCGCGTGCAGACCGACATGGCTCTCACCCATCTCGCCCTCGATCTCCGCTTTGGGTACGAGCGCGGCTACAGAGTCGATAACGATGACGTCGATAGCGCCCGAGCGGATTAGCGCCTCGGCGATCTCAAGAGCATCCTCACCTGTGTCGGGCTGAGATACCAAGAGAGAGTCTACGTCTACGCCTAAAGCGGCGGCGTAAACGGGATCGAGAGCGTGCTCGACGTCGATGAATGCTACGTTGCCGCCGTTCTTCTGACCCTCGGCTATGCAGTGCAGCGAGAGGGTAGTTTTGCCCGAGCTCTCGGGTCCGTATATCTCGACGATCCTGCCGCGGGGCAGACCGCCGATACCTAAAGCTATATCAAGGCTCAGCGAGCCCGTTGATATATGCTCTACGTTCATATGAGAATTCTGACCGAGCTTCATGACGGCGCCCTTGCCGAACTGCTTCTCGATCTGTGACAGCGCGGTTTCAAGCGCCTTGTTCTTATCAACAGCCATTGTTAATCTCTCCTTCGGTTTCTGTCTTTTATTACTGTAGGGGAGGGGCTTGCTCCTCCCGAATTCGGGGTTTGCTCCTCCCGATACTGAGTATCGTTCCCGACTTCAATATTATAGCATATATGTTTGAAATAATCAAGGAATATTCGAACAAAATTTCTATTTTTTAGCGGTAATCGCTCTGGTGATACCCTGTATATCGGGATATCCCTTTATATCGGTATAGCCGTTGTTTATTAACAGCTCGGATATATATTCAAACTGACCCTCGCCGATCTCAAATACGATATAGCCGCCGTTTTTCAGCTTTGTGCTCCATTTTGAGATTATCATATCGTAGAAGTCAAAGCCGCTCTCGCCGCCGTCGAGCGCCATCTTCGGCTCATACTGCACCTCGCTCTGCAGGTCGCTGAGCTCGTCGGTGCGGATATACGGCGGGTTGGATATTATCATATCAAGGCTCATATCGGCGAAATCCCCTACGCAGTCGTTCAGATCTGCGTTGATCGGGATCGTATCGGAGCCATTGAGCCCGATATTCTTTTTTAGGTAGTCGTATGCCTCGGGGCTTTTCTCTACCGCGTAAACCTCAGCTCCGCTCAGCTCTCTTTCAAGAGTTATAGCTATGATGCCCGAGCCTGAGCACAGATCAACTATAACGGGCGAGGGCACGTTCTTTATCAGTTTTAGCGCCTGTGTAACGGCGACCTCTGTGTCGTCGCGCGGTATCAGCACACCCTTGCCGACCGTGTAGTCCCTGCCCATAAAGCTCCATGAGCCGATGACGTACTGTATAGGCTCGCCGCCGGCTCGGCGCCGAGCCATTTCTATAGCCTTTTCGGCAGAAGCGTCGTCCATCTCTTTATCGCGAAATGCAAAGAGCTGAGTATAGTCACACCCGATGACCGCCGAGAGTATCTCGCGGGTATCGCCGTCGGGGTTATCTACTCCCGCGCGGGTCAATATGCCCTTTATCAGGTTACTGAGCGCAGGAACAGTCATTTATAATGTCAGAGCCGTCGTCGGGGATAACTTCCTTCATGGCGGCGATGGCGCACTCAATCATCTCGTCGTCGGGTTCTTTTGTTGTGATGCGCTGAGCCCACAGACCCGGTGTAGCGAGTATGCGGGTGAGCTTGTTGTCGTGTCTGCCGCAGAGCTTGATGAACTCATAGCCAAGCCCCACCATGACAGGCAGAAGCAGCAGACGGAACACGGGTCGCAGGAAAGCTACGCCGAAGGGCTCGGGAGGTATGAACATACCTACGAATATGCCCACGAGCAGGGTGACTACGAGGAAGGATGTTCCGCAGCGGGGATGGAAACGTATCTGCTTGCGTACGTTCTCTACGGTGAGCTCCTCGTCGTTTTCATAACAGAATATGGTCTTGTGCTCGGCTCCGTGATACTTGAATACGCGCTTCATATCCTCCATGCGCGATACAAGGAGCAGATAGCCCAGGAACAGCAGTATCTTCAACACGCCCTCGAACGCTGACTTGATAACTCTTATCCAGCCTTCGTTCATATCTCCGATATTGGGCTTTATCAGCCAGTCATAGAGGAATGACGGCAGGAACACGAACAGTCCCAGAGCCAGAACAACGCCTAAGATCGAGGCGATGACCATTATGACGTTCATCAGCTTGTCGCCGAATTTGTCCTCAAGCCATTTCTCAAATTTCGAGGGCTCTTCTTCTTCGACGAGGCCCGCTTCGAGAGCTTTGTCGGCTGAGAGCCCCAGAGCCTTGTAGCTCAGGCGCATACTGTCTATCATGCCCGCTATACCGCGTATCAGCGGCAGCTTCCAGAATTTGCTTTTGAAAAGCGGCTTCACCTCGATATCCTCGGTATGTATGGTGTCCTTGTCAACTCTGCAGGCTACCGTAGTGCGCTTGGGTCCGCGCATCATGATGCCTTCTATCAGCGCAGAGCCGCCGATAGAGGTGATGCGCTTTTGTTGCTTTTTATCGTTTTGTTTTTCCATAAAATACCTTCTTAATACTCCGCGTGACCTTTTTGTACAGATCAGGCAGAGTGATCATTTATATGATATCTGTCCGCTTAAGCAACCGAGAACAAATCCGAACCCGGTTTTGACGGGCATATTTCCGCCCGCTCTTTGTTAAAATCCTCGCGAACCCGTCAGGGTTCGCTGTGGTTTTGCCGCGATCAGACGAAAATCTGCTCCGGCAAAACTCCGAAGGACTGAAAATGTGCAAGATTTCGAGAAGAATTCGGTGCAGAAAGTGCAGGCAGGCTGGCGCCTGCCAAGATTGATAAGCCGAATTATTCCGAAATATTGCCATTTACAGCGTGTTCGGATTTATTCTCGGTTGCTTACGGCAGGACAGCGATTAAGCGCTTATTGCTGCGGCGTTATACCGCCTAAGGGCTGGCTGTCGTCATCCAGCGCCGCCGCCTCGTTAAAGATAGGCAGCGATATGGTGACGGTCGTGCCGACCTCGGGTGAGCTCTCGATATCGAGAGAGCCCTTGTGCATCTTTATTATCTCATCGGCTACGGCGAGACCTATGCCGGAGCCGTTGATCTTCTGATTGGCTTTGTAGAATTTATCTTTTACCTTGGGCAGATCCTCGGCGTTTATACCGCAGCCGTTGTCAGCTACTACGACCTTGATGGTATGCTCTTTGAAATCCTGATATACCTGTACGCCGATCATACCGCCCTCGGGGGTGTATTTCAAAGCGTTGTCGATAACATTAAGGAATACCTGTTTCAAGCGGTTTTTGTCGCCGTAGATGATCGGCATTTCCTCGGGGTCGTCATATAACAGGTGCTTGCCCTCCGACAGCGCGCGCTCTTTGAGCATATACACAGCCTCGTCTATCTCGGCGAGTATATCCATGCGCTCCATCTGCATGGTCAGTCTGCCGCTCTGCAGCTTTGAGAAGTCGAGCAGCTCCTCGACAAGCGAGGTCAGACGCGAGCTCTCCTTTACGATGACGCTCATACCCTTCTCAAGGGTTATGCGGTCGGGCACTCCGTACTGCATGGTCTCTGCCCAGCCCTTTATGGCTGTCAGCGGAGTACGCAGCTCGTGAGATACTCGTGAGATGAAGTCGTTCTTTAGCTTTTCGTTTGCGTCAAGCTCCTTAGCCATGTCGTTGATACTGTCGCACAGCTCGCCTATCTCGTCGTCATACATCTTGTCTATTTTAGCCGAGAAGTCGCCCTGAGCTATACGGCGGGCTGTATCGGTCATCTCCTGCACGGGCTTTATGATAGAGCGGATGAAGTAATAGCCCGAGAGCCCGACTACAACGATGATGATAAGTCCCACAGCCGAGGCTATAAGAGTATATATGAGCACCTTGCTGTCGGCGTTCCTGAGAGACGAGACATATCTTATCGCTCCGAGCTCCTTGCCCTGAGCGTTGCGGATGACCCTGACATAAGCCATCACCTTTTCGCCCGATGATGAACGCCCGACAAAGCGGGACAAACCGTTTTCTGCTTTTGCGGCGTCGTCATAACCTGAGATCACCTCGTTATCGGCTTCAAAGCCGGTAGAGGTGAACACTATGTGACCTGTTGAGTCGAGGACCTCGACCTCCATCTCGTCCTTGTACTCAAAGTTTGAGGCATAGGCTGTAGCCTTGCTCATGAAGCTCTCGGTGTTCTCGGCTGTGTAATCCGGAAAAACCGACCCGAGCTCTTCGCAGCGGCTCACAAGCGCGCCCTCGACGGTATTGTAGCACAGTGAGTGTACAGCTACGGACAGGGTTATCACCAACAGTACGATTATCGCCAGCACAACGCCGAAGGTGTTTATGAGCCACCGTTTGTTGATACCCTTGAACATACGCTGTCACTCCCTTCTTTCGCGAATATTATAATAACAGTCCTAAAACGCGTAACATGAGCGGTTGCGGGCATAAGACCCGCAACCTCAGGGCTGTTATTCCGTTAAGCTGTTCAGTCTCTCAGACTGTGTCCCACTTGTACCCGAGACCCCATACGGTCACGATGTACTTGGGGTTAGAGGGCTCGTCCTCTACCTTCATGCGCAGACGGCGGATGTTTACGTCGACGATCTTCTCCTCGCCGACATACGCCTCGCCCCAAACGTGATTGAGGATATCGGTACGGTCGAGAGCTACTCCGGGATTTGAGAAGAAGTACTCCATGATCTGGAACTCTACCTGAGTGAGCTCTATCATCTTGCCGTTCTTCATCAGAGCGCGGTTGCGCAGATTGAGGGTGAAGATACCGCTCTGCAGCTCCTCCTTGAAGTTGTTCTCGTTCTTCTGCTCAGAGAGAGATACTCTGCGGTAGAGCGAGTCTACGCGGGCAGTAAGCTCAGAGGGTGAGAAGGGCTTGGTTATATAGTCGTCTGCGCCGAGCATGAGACCCGTGACCTTGTCCATCTCCTGTGTGCGGGCTGAGAGCATGATTATGCCTATGCCCGAGTTCTTGTTCCTGAGCTCCTTGCATACCTGCAGGCCGTCGATACCGGGCATCATGATGTCGAGTATCGCTACGTCAAAGTCGCCGTTATGCTCCTCGTATTTTTCGAGAGCCATCTCGCCGCAGTCGGCCTCTACTACCTCGTAGCCTGCTCTTCTGAGGTTGATGACAACGAAGTCTCTGATAGCCGCCTCGTCTTCACATACAAGAATCTTTTTCATAATATTAACCTCCGATCGGGATAATGTTATATATTTTCGGTCAGCTTGAAGCTGTTTTTTACTTCTTCATAGGTGTAGCCCGAGTCATCGCTCAGGATACAGGTGTAAACTCCCGAGGAGCTTTCATAAAGCACCGCCTCAGGGATCTTTGAGCTGTCAAACTCGCCTTTGTCGTAATACCTGATCGTCATCAGGATATCGCCAGCGGCGGTTTTATCGCTCTTTTCGTTCACCTTATGCAGGGTCATCGCGGTCTTGTCGGCACAGCGTGCCGTGACCGTACCCGCGGTATCGGGCTTTAGGTTTATCACAAAGCCCATGCTGTCGCATATCACTGAGTCAGCGACAGGCTCGAGAGCCGATTGCTTGATACTGTAGCGGCACCAGCTTATGGACTTGCAAACCTGAGATACGTCCTCGCCCTTTGCGTATTTCATGGTATCGCAAAGCGGTATCTCGGTGATACCGTCGCCGTCACAGTCGGCTGACAATACCTTTGACGCCCTGAGCGTCTTTTGATATCCGGTATAGACCAGAAGCGGGTTTATCAGCGCGTGGGTCGAGGGATCGTAGTATATCAGCTGCGTTGTGTATTCGCCGGCGTCGTTTACGCCGTCGGCAAAGGCGCCGTATAAGCTGTCATCTGCTTTACCGAAGCTCAGCCTCGCGAACGCCTTTATATCGGGGTCGGTCTCGCAGGTCGATTTATCGCTGAACACGCCGTCTGAATAGACCTTAAGCACCGCGGTCGCGGTAGCTTCGACATTAACCGGCATGAGCACGAGGATATCCGATGATGAATTGCCGTCGAAATCCCCTGTCACATAGCCTGTGAAGCCCTCGGCGATATCGGTTTTTGTAAGCTCATCGCCTACAAAGCATACGCTGAGCCGCGCTATCTGAGAGCCTGAGTCACAGCCGACGATCAGTTCCTCTGTATTATCCGCGTCTATATCGGCGAAGCTCAGACCCGTGATGTTGGCTGAGCTGAGCTCACAGCTGCCTACAGCCTTGTAGCTGCCGCCTTTTTGTACGGCGGTCAGCAGCTTAGCCTTGCCGTCCTTAGCTGTATACAGCGCTATAGCCTCGTCCGTACCGTCATTGTTCAGATCGTGCAGTATCATGCCGCTTTTGTATTCTCCCGAGACGGGATTTATAAGCGAGTAGCTGCCGCTTGAGTCATCCTCGAGCAGCTTCTGCAGCTCGGCGCGGGCTCCGGCGGCTCTCGGAGGAGCCAGTATATCGGGACCGTTCAGGCTCAGTGAGGTACAGCCGGTCAGCAGTAAAGCCGCTGTACAGATCACCGCTGTTAAGCGCCGTATTCTCATTAGAGCCACTCCTTGTCGGTAGTCAGTAATTTTGCTTACGGGGAGCTCGCTCCTGCCGTAAGTCGGTTTATTAATCCGGGTCATCCTTTTTCTCGGGCGGTATAGCCTCAAGATATTTTATCGGGATCCCCTCGTCGGTGAACATCTGTTCGTGCTCGGTTACGATATTATCCTTGATATCGCTGTTGTGCAGATCGCGGGTCAGACAGCGGATAGTGTATCCCGCTTCGTTGAAATATCCTATGCTGTCCTCAAAGAGACCGTCATCGTCGGTCTTGAAGTATATCACGGCGTTGTCAGAGAGGAATTCGGTGTACATTCTCAGCTTCCTCGTATATGTCAGACGCCTTTTGTTGTGCTTGAGGCGCGGCCACGGATTGCAGAAGTTGATGTACATGACCGATATGCCGTCCTCGGGCGAGATTATCTTATCTATCTGTTCAACGTTGCCGCGAACCAGAGCTATGTTGTCAGGGCTTTTGCCGGTATCGGAGAAAAGCCGTTCTATATTACGCCTGCCAACACCGAGCATATCGCTCTTGATATCGACGGCGATATAGTTTATCCCGGGGTTTCTCTTAGCCTTTTCGGCGATAAAGGTGCATTTTCCGCAGCCTATCTCAAGCTCGATGGGCTTGTCGTTGCCGAAGAACTCACGCCATCTGCCCTTATATTCTTCGGGCGTGTTGGTGTAGTAGCCGCAGTCGGCAAGCTCGGGTTCAGCCCATTTCTTCTTTCTTATCCTCATATAAAACGCTTTTCCTGTCCTGTGAGATTATCCGCGAAAAGCCATAATATCACATGATATAGTTATATACACTACAACATTATAACAAATAGTTGTGGTATTTGCAATCTTTTTTTACATATATATTGCAAAAATAATATCAATTCAGACCAAAATTTACAATTTGTTAAAACAGTAAACAATTTGTACGCTTTTTGAGAGCAAAAAAAGACAGCGTGTTTACAGAGAAACACGCTGAGATTTAGTTGGCGGTTGGTAGTTGCGGTTTGTATAGAATGGAACTTTACACCGACTTATACGGGCAGGCCGAGCTTTGACTGATGATGAATTCCGCGTCTGGGAACTTTTTACGGAACATATCACAAAGCGGTTTTATGACCACATCCTCGGTCGGGAAATGTCCCGCGTCAAAGGCGGCTATGCCGTTTTCGACGGCAAATATGTATTGGTGGTGCTTCAGCTCTCCCGTTACGAAAGCGTCGAAGCCGTATTTTTCGGCGAGCTCAACGCCCTCTCCGCCGCCGCCCGACGACACCGCGACTTTGCTCACTTTTCCGCTCGTATAGCGTACCGACGGAGCGTTCAGGCGCTCCTTTATGACTGCGGCGTAATCATCCGCTGTATAGGTGTTTTCGGTATCTCCGACGACCATGAAATCCTCGGGATACAGCACGGCGTTTTTAAGCCCGAGCGCGTCTGCCAGAGCGGTGTTGACGCCGTTCTCCGCGCGGTCGAGGTCGGTGTGCAGACACAGCGCCGCTATGCCGTATTTTATGAGCTTATATACCGCGCTGTCGGGACTTATCGAGCCTATCGGCGAGAATATCACGGGGTGGTGGCTGACTATAAGTCCGCAGTCCTTTTCTCTCGCTTCTTCAACGACCCCGATGGTTATATCGAGCGCCAGCAGAACGCGTTTTATATCCGTGCTTTCAGAGCCTACGAGCAGACCGACGTTGTCCCATTCCTCAGCGGTATCAAACGGCGCGATCTCATCGGCAAAGCTGATTATCTCATTTATTTTCATTTGGTTCCTCCGTTTTCCGACGTATCAGCCGATCATTTCTTCGAGCTTATCGGCGACAGGCTTCAGAGAGGGATCTCCCTTGCAGCGGTTGTTGAGGTTATTCAGACAGCTTCGCAGGAACTCTCTGCTGCGGGGCTCGCTTATATCGAGAGCGCCTACCGTCGCCGTCAGCAGGTCACAATCCTTTATCTCTCCGGTGTACCTCGCGGCTAAGGCGGTATAGAGCCTGCCCGCGTCGGCTACAGCCGCCTGCCGAACTATATCAAAGCCGTTTTTATACAGCCATTCTATCAGGTCGGTATGGTGGGTCATCGGCTGCAGGATAAAGAGCTTTGAGCCGTCCTTTACCCATTCCTCGGCTGACAGGATATCTCTTATCAGCTCGCCGCCCATACCGGCTATCACTATGTCGTCCGCTTCATCGGGGGCGATCTTTTTCAGGCCGTCTGAGAGGCGGGTGTGTATCTTATCCGACAGCCTGTATCTCGCGATGTTCTCCTCAGCCGATCTGAGCGGAAGCGGGTTGATATCGCAGGCTAAGGCTGACGGGATCCTGCCGCTTTGACACAGCTCGATCGGCAGATAGCCGTGGTCGGTGCCGATATCCGCAAGGCGGCTGCCCTTTCGCGTCATATCGGCGCATAAGGACAACCGCCCGTCAGGTTTCAATATATGCTTCATTCGCCTATAGCCTTGTTGATAGCGGCTATGAGAGCGTCGGGATCGGCTCCGTGAACCATGCACGCTTCCTCAATGCTCTCTCCGCGTGACGCGGGACAGCCCAGACAGTGCATACCCATCTGTAAGAACAGGGGAGCGGTAGCGGGATATTTATCGAGAACGTCGCCGATGATAGCTTCTTTTGTAACAGCCATATTATTACCTCCGTAAATTATTTTACTGTATTATTATATCACAAAGTTATCAAAAATACAATAGCGCATAGCGTTAATACTAAGTAGCAATAAAAAGCTTTAAAAAGATATTAGCGGAGAATATCGCAGAACAAGGCGGAGGGCGCAGGCAGGCTTGAGGTGTTGTCCAAATCTTTGATTTGGCTAACAACACCCATGCAACAACACTCCAAGAGCGAAGCGATTGGCTTAGTGTCACTGCTGGCGCCTGTCAACTCTTGGGGTCCCCATAACGACCCGCGTTATGGGGAGAGGAGGAGCCGCAACACGAGGTCAAGGCATACCAACCGGATATGCCTACCGAGTGCAGCGAGCGACGACGAAACGCAGTTATGCGGAATTCTCCGCAATAGATATTAAAGTGTTTTATTGCTACTTAGTATAATTATTCCGATATCATTGCGTTTTTGACAGAAAAACAGCGCCCCTTGGGGACGCTGTAAGCAATTATACTTTATTACTCAGCTTTTGCCGCTTCTTCAGCTTCTTTTATCTTAGCAAAGCATTCGCTGCAATAGTAATCCTTGCCTTCCATCGGCTTGAATGGGATATGTGCCTCGCCGCCACATTTCGCACATACGGTAGTGTGCATTTCACGATTGGCTCTGATTGCATTTTTGCGAGCTATACGGCAGTCTTTGCAGCGTTGAGGTTCGTTAACGAAACCTTTCTCTGCGTAGAACTCCTGCTCTCCGGCTGTGAATACAAATTCGTTTCCACAATCCTTGCAACGGAGAATCTTGTCTTCGTACATAGCGTGTACCTCACTTTTTGGTATATATTTTACCCCGCGGCGGAGTTGCACCGTCTGATTTCTCTTCGGGGTGTATTACCTGGAAAGCTTTTGACGTAAACGGGTCTGTGCATTGTCAACTGATTTTAGGGGAATGTTCAGCCGCTTTGATATCTCCTTGTACGAATAGCCGGACAAGTGCAAAATTGCTACTTTGTATTCAAGGTTTGATAGGCGGTCTTTGAGGACGCGTCGCAGAGTGTCGATGTATTCCATGCTCTCTACGAGTTCATCTGGAGAGCTGACCGTAGGGTCAGCGGCGTTATCCTGCTCGTCCTCGATAGATATGATATTGCGCACGGGCACGGCGCTCTTTCTGTTAGCAGAGCGCAGCAGCGAGCGATAGCGGTTCTCAACGCACAGCATAAGATAGTTCTTGAAGCTCGAGCCTCCGTCGCTGTCATAGCTGCGGCACGCCGAGAGCAGGGCGACCATGCCCTCCTGCAGCATATCGCTGTCGTCGGTATCCGTGAACTTACCGCGATATTTCTTAGCGGCTGAAGATATCAGCCCCAAATACCGCGCGGCGATTATCTCAAAAGCATTGTCGCTTCCCGCTCGGAACTTTATCAGAAGCTCCTCATCGCTGAGCAGCGGCTCAATGCCGTAGGAATAATCTTTCAGGATACAGCACCTCACAATATTTTATCTATTTAAAGTAATAATAATAAATATAGCGCCAAAAGTCAACAGGTTTTTCGAAATAGAATGTGATGAAAAGATTACAAAATAATATCAAGAATCAAGATTTTGTGCATATTAAACAGTATTTTTGTGCATTTTTTGTAGTGCAATCGTCAGATGACTGTGATATAATGAGATCACAGCTATCGAACATAAAAGCGATAAGATAAGGAGGCACATTATGGTCGTAAAATGCAACAGTCTCGGACTGTTCGGACTGAGTACCTACGCTATAGAGATAGAAGCCGATCTCTCGCGCGGAATGGCGGCGTTCGATATAGTCGGCCTGCCCGATACAGCCGTCAAAGAGAGCCGCGATAGAGTGCGCTCGGCTATGAAGAACTGCGGCTTTGAGTTCCCCAACTCCCGCCTTATACTCAATCTCGCTCCCGCCGATATCAAGAAGGAGGGACCTTTATATGATCTGCCTATCCTTATCGCCGTTTTGAAGGCTACCCGCCAGATAACCGCGAATACCGACGACTCGGCGTTTATCGGCGAGCTGTCGCTGTCGGGAGAGCTCAGGAGCGTCAACGGCGTCCTGCCTATGGCTATCGCCGCCCGTGAGCAGGGGCTCAAAAAACTGTATGTCCCCGCTTCGAACGCGAACGAGGGCGCTGTCGTCAGCGGGATAGAGGTATATCCCGTCAATAATATCTTTGAGCTTATAGATCATCTCGCGGGCAGGAACAGGATCGAGCCCGCTGTGTTCTCCGCTGCGGAGGTTACGCGTGATACCTCTCTCGATTTCTCCCAGGTCAAGGGTCAGGCTGAGGCTAAGCGGGCGCTTGAGGTAGCCGCCGCGGGCGGTCATAACGTCCTGCTTATAGGTTCTCCCGGAGCGGGCAAAAGTATGCTCGCGAAACGCGTGGTAACCATTCTTCCCGAGATGACCTTTGAAGAAACAATAGAGACCACTAAGATACATTCTATCGCGGGCACCCTGCAAAAGGGCTCGGGGCTTATCACCGTGCGTCCGTTCCGCGCTCCTCACCACACCATCACAAGGGTGGGACTGTCCGGCGGCGGAACCAATCCAAAGCCCGGCGAGATATCTCTCGCCCATAACGGAGTTCTGTTTTTAGACGAGCTGCCGGAGTTTCCGAGAAATGTTCTCGAGGTGCTTCGCCAGCCGCTCGAGGACGGCTCGGTGTCTATCTCTCGGGCTCACGGCACATATACCTATCCGTCGAGCTTCATGCTGATAGCCGCTATGAACCCCTGCCCGTGCGGATACTTCAATCATCCCAAAAAGACCTGCTCCTGCTCGGATACCGCGGTACACAAGTACCTCAACCGCGTCTCGGGCCCTCTGCTCGACCGTATCGACATACATATCGAAGTACCGCCCGTAGAATACGACGACCTGACCTCAAAGACCGGAGAGGAGAAGTCAGCCGATATCCGCCGCCGTGTAGACGCCGCCCGCGGTATCCAGACCGAGCGCTTCAAAAACAGCGTAACAAAGTGCAACGCTCATATCGAGCCCGCTGAGTTCGAGCAGATCTGCGTGATGGACGACAAGGCTGACCGTATGCTCAAGGCGGCTTTTGATAAGCTGGGTATGACCGCGAGAGCCTATGACAGGATAATGAAGGTCGCGCGCACCATAGCCGACCTTGACGGCAGCGAGATCATCCGCGCCGTGCATATCAGCGAGGCTATCCAGTACCGCTCTCTCGACCGCAAATACTGGCACGATTGATACGAGAATTGTCATAATAAATCAGGCAGAGCTTTCGGTATGAGCTCTGCCCTTTCTTTCGGTCGACCTAAAGTTACAAAATAATTACATAAAAGAATAATAAATATAGAAAACCTTACAGAGCATAGTTCAAAATACATACATTTTAACTAAAAATAATTACAAAACTTTTTTTCGGTTGACTTTGCGCCGTGTTTGTATTAATCTTATGTGTAGTTATAATCAGGCTTACTGTACAGGTAAGTTGGCTTTATTGCGCTTAATGCACGGATTTTTTATTTGACAGGGAACTACAACAAACTTTATAATTGATAATATACAAAGACTAATTATACAAATTGTAATATAGCGGTAGCATCTGTCAAATAAAAAATAATTTATAGTTCCCGCTCAGTAGCGCACTGCGTGCGCACGAGCGATGGGTAGACGAAATCGCGCGCTTGGTGCGCACGATTTCTTGTGTTTTCGTGTGACTATATATCGTACTGACATTTGTTTAGGAAGTGTGCAGATTTTGGAAAAGATTGTTATCAACGGCGGTAAAAAGCTATCCGGCGAGGTTACCGTAAGCGGCGCCAAGAACGCCGCCGTAGCTATAATCCCCGCTGTCGTGCTTTGTGACGAAGCGTGCCGCATTGAGAATATCCCTAATATATCCGACGTTTCACTGATAGCCAATATCCTTAAGGAGATGGGCGCTCAGGTCCGCAGGGTCGACAAGAACACCCTTGATATAGACCCCCGTCCCATCAAAACATGGGAGGCTACAGGCGAGAGCGTGCGCGGTATGCGCGCGTCTTACTATCTGCTCGGTGCTCTGCTCGGCAGATTTCATAACGCTAAGGTTGCCCTGCCCGGCGGCTGTAACTTCGGCGTACGTCCTATCGACCAGCACCTTAAGGGCTTCCAGCTCATGGGCGCTGATAACGAGCTCGTGAACGGCGCTGTTATCGAGAGCACTACCAGGGGTTCGTTCCACGGAGCGAGGATATATTTTGATACCGTATCGGTCGGCTCGACCATAAACCTGATGCTCGCCGCTGTAAAGGCTGAGGGTCAGACTATACTTGAGAACGCCGCAAAAGAGCCCCATATCGTTGACCTCGCGAACTTCCTCAACTCTATGGGCGCCAATATCCGCGGCGCGGGTACCGACGTCATCAAGATCCGCGGTGTAGAATATCTGCACGGCGTTACATATTCGATAATCCCCGATCAGATCGAGGCGGGCACATATATGGCTGCCGCCGCGGCTACACGCGGCAAGATCACCGTGCGCAACATCACGCCCAAGCACCTTGAGAGCATAAGCTCGAAGCTGCGTGAAATGGGTTGTGAGATCGAGGAATACGACGAGGCCGTCATCGTAGACGCCACCCAGCGCCCGCTGAACCGCGTCAATATCAAGACCATGCCTCACCCCGGTTTCCCTACCGACTGCCAGCCCCAGTTCGTGGCTCTGCTGTCATCGGTCAAGGGCACCTCTATCGTCAACGAGAGCGTGTGGGATAACCGCTATCAGTATGTCAGCGAGCTCGTACGCATGGGCGCCAGGATCTCTGTCGAGGGCAGGCTCGCCATCATCGAGGGCGGTCATCTGACCGGAGCTCCCGTAAAGGCTACCGACCTCAGAGCCGGCGCGGCAATGGTTATCGCGGCTCTGGTCGCCGACGGTACCACTAACATTTCAAATATCAGATACATCGAGCGCGGATACTCGGACGTTGTCACAAAGTTCCAGTCCCTCGGCGCTGATATCAAAAAAATATATGTCCCCGATAACGAGGACGTAGCTACAACAGCATGACAAAGGCCACCTGAGGGTGGCTTCTTTGTTGAGATACCGGTCATCAACAGGGGAGGAACGTATAAGACGTTGCGTTTCCTCCCGATTTCTTTAAACAGGGGTAGTAAATGGCTAAGATAGTACCGCTCTTCTCTTCGAGTAAGGGCAATTCTTATTATATACAGGGCAACAGCTCGGCGATACTTGTCGACGCGGGCCGCAATCTAAAGCAGCTCGAGCTTGCTATGTCCGTCAACAACATCAGGATGAGCGACGTCGGCGCGATATTCGTCACCCATGAGCACAGCGATCATATCAGCGCTCTCAAGGTGCTTTTGAAGCGTTATGATATCCCGCTTTACGCATCCCGAGGAACCCTCGAATATCTTATCAATAACGATAAAGTTCCCGTGAGAGCCCGACTGAACGTCATCGAGGATGTTGTCGAGGCAAACGGCTTTGAGATACACAGGGTCGAGACCTCTCACGACGCCGCCGAGCCCTGCGGATATTCAATCACAACTCCCGACGGCAGACGGCTTAGCATCGTTACCGATACGGGTTATCTTACCAAGGACGCGCGTACCGCTATTTCCCGCTCTCACCTTGCGGTGATCGAGAGCAATCACGATATAGATATGCTCAGAGAGGGAATGTATCCGTATATCCTCAAGAAGCGTATCCTCTCAGACAGCGGACACCTCAGCAACGCCGCCTGTGACGAGGCTCTGCCCGACTTTGTCGGAGCGGGTCTTACGCGCATAATACTCGGACATCTAAGCGAGGAGAACAACACCCCTCACTTAGCCCTCAGCGGAGCCATAGACGCCCTCAGTCAGGCGGGTATGGCGCTCGATTCCGATTATATAATCGATGTAGCTCCCGTCGCCACCGACGGTAAGAGTATGTTCTTTTAGGTGATTTATGCTTAGTGTAAATATTATTTGCGTAGGCAAGCTCAAAGAGAGCTATCTGCGCGAGGCTGTAGATGAATACTCAAAGCGGATGAAGCCGCTTTGTAAGCTCAATATAATCGAGCTGCCCGAGGAGAGGGTGGGGGACAACCCCTCTCAGTCTGAGATAGAACGCACTGTATCCGCCGAGAGCGAGAGGATAATGCAGAAGCTCTCAAAGGGCGATTATGTGATAGCTATGTGCGTCGAGGGCAGGAACATAAGCTCAGAGGAACTTTCCGCGCGCATTGAGGATATCTCTATGCAGAGCAGCACCGTCGATCTGGTGATCGGCGGCTCTTGGGGGCTGAGCGATAAGCTCAAGTCCCGAGCTGATCTCAAACTCAGCATGGGCAAGATGACCTTCCCTCATCAGCTGTGCAGAGTGATGCTTTTAGAACAGCTCTACAGGGCTTTTCAGATAAGCAAGGGTACAAAATATCATAAATAACAGTATAGGACAGGGGTGATGAAATGGCTTTTGACGGAATAATGATGACTATGGTGCGGCGCGAGATGAGCTCTGCGCTCGTCGGCTCACGAGTAAGCCAGATATATCAGCCCGCGAGAGATGAGCTGGTGTTCAGCTTCAGGACATACGAGGGCACAAAAAAGGTGCTTATCCGCCTTACCGATTCTCCGCGCGTTCACATCTCATCATGCGAGATAGAGAACCCCGCGGCGCCTCCGATGATGTGTATGCTGTTGAGAAAGCGCCTAAACGGAGCCCGCCTCACCGATATTACCCAGCCCAAGAACGAACGCGTTTTATGTATGTGCTTTGAGGCGGTCAACGAGATCGGCGACCGAGAGACCCTTCGCCTTTATATCGAGATAATGGGACGTTATTCCAACGCCGTTCTGACCGACGGCGATGACAGGGTGATAGATACCGTCAGGAGGATAGATTTCTCAGAGAGCGAGGAGCGCGTGCTCCTGCCTAAGCTCCCGTATGAGCTGCCCTCTATGCAGGATAAGCTGTGTATAGAGGAATGCGACCCAGATACCGTGTGTAAGCGTATAGATGAACTCGGCGGCGGCGATCGGGCTGTTTTGAACGCGATACAGGGGATATCGCCGATGATCGCGAGGGAGCTTGTATACCGCTCTGCCGGCAGCTCAATGAAGGCTCAGGCAGAGTATCTCAAAGCCCTTGTTGCAGAGGGCAGGGGAGAGCCGACCTTGGTTTATAAGGCTGACGGCTCGCCTATGGATTTCTGCTTCATGGATATCCGCCAGTATGAGGGCGCGCTGAAGGTCAGACGCTTTGACAGCTACTCCGAGCTTCTCGACACCTTTTTCTCAGACCGCGACCGTATTGCCCGTATGCGTACCAAGTCGGCGGATCTTAATAAGCTGCTGTCAAATACAGTTGATCGCCTCTCACGAAAGATAAATATGCAGCGGGCTGATCTCAAAAAGTGCGCCGACCGTGAACAGCTCCGTATCAAGGGCGACCTGTTACAGGCTAATCTGTACCGCATCCCGCGCGGCAGCACCTCGGCTACCGTAGAGAACTTCTACGCTGAGGACAACGCCCCTATCACTATACAGCTCAATCCGACGATCTCTCCCGCTATGAACGCCCAGCGCTTCTATAAGGAGTACAACAAGGCTAAAACGAGAGAGACCATGCTCACTCAGCAGATAGATAAGGCTGTCGCTGAGCTGAGCTATATCGAGAGCGTTCAGGACGCCCTCTCACGCTGTGAGAGCGAGGCTGAGCTCTCTGCCATCCGCGACGAGCTCAGGGAGCAGGGCTACATCAAAGCCGTCAAGGGCTCTTCAAAGCGCAAGGAAAAGCCCTTGCCGCCGATAGAATATAAAAGCTCGGACGGGTTCAGGATACTGGTCGGCAGGAATAATCGACAGAACGATCAGCTGACCCTGCGAACGGCGTCAAAGAACGATATCTGGCTGCACACAAAGGGCATCCACGGTACCCATGTCATAATAGTCGGCGAGGGCAGAGAGATATCCGACACCGCTATACTCGAGGCGGCTCGTATCGCCGCCGCCCACAGCAAGGGCAAAGACAGCTCTCAGGTGCCCGTCGATTATACAAGGGTGAAGAACGTCAGCAAGCCTAACGGCGCTCTGCCCGGCAAGGTGATTTATGTCAACTATAATACCGTCTATGTAACGCCGGGAAATAAAAATATTGATAAATAGAAAAACATCTTTATTTTTGTATTCACCCATGCTATACTTTGTTCATAATACGATTAACGGGAGGACCTTAGCATGATCTATCAATATCCGTTCGGAGAAGTTTCCAATCCCTTGGTACAGCAGGACAGATCGCCTAAGAAGGTGTTCGTGCTCGGCGTATACGCCAGCGCCGTTCGCGCGAGATGGGTCAAAAACGGCGAGGTCGTCTGTGACGCTCTCCCTGTAGCGGATGAGCCGAGGCTCTTCTGGGACGGTAACGAGGATGAGGAAAGAGAGATAATCAGCCGCGTCCGTATCCCCGAGGCTCTCGGTGTGTTAGAGCCGCTGGGCAATCATGTCAACGGTCCGTCCTCAAAGGTGCTCGATGAGGATATCCTCGCTCCTTTGGGCTTTATACGCGACGACGCGTGGCTCTGCGACTGTCTTAATGAAGCCCGCCTTTATCCGAGCGAGGCTAAGGATATCCGCGATAAGTATAATCCGCTCATAAGGGAATATGACCTCAACGACGTTACTATCCGCAAGAGACCCGTTGTTTTCTGCGATGATGCGCGCGCCAGAGAGATCGCTCAGGAGATCGTCGAGTCACAGGCTGAGCTCCTCATCCTGCTCGGTGATATCGCTATAGGTCAGTTCCTGTATAAAGTCGCCAAGACCCCTTACAGATCGCTCCAGGATTATTGCGAGGAATTCGGCTACGGCGAGCGTACCGAGGTAACTATCCGCGACAAAAAGATCGAGGTCCTGCCGGTAGCTCATCCGCGCCAGATAGGTATCTACGGAGCTTATAACGAAAAATGGCACAGAGCTCATATGGAATGGGAGAAGAAAATCAAAGCTCAGGATTGATTTTTAGTTATTTTCAATGCACATTGTCGGTAATGATTGTATACTTTGCCGATTTTGTGCATTTTTCTTATATAGAAAATATTTGACAAAAATATCCTGTATTATTATCATAGGGTAATTTGAAAAATACCCTGTGGTAAATATAGGGTCGATAACTAAAGACCCTGCTTAACCTGTCCGGTGTATTTATCCCCGGACCGCATAAATTGGAGTTCAATATGAGTGTTTTGAGTCTGTTTAAAGTGCTCGGAGGCTTGGGTCTGTTCTTCCTCGGTATGAAATACATGGGCGAAGGACTGGAGCTTGCCGCGGGTAACAAGCTGCGCGCCCTGCTCGAGAAGATCACCTCTAACAAATTTCTCGGTATGCTGGTAGGATTGGTCGTCACGGCTGTTATCCAAAGCTCATCGGCTACCGACGCTATGGTAGTCGGCTTTACCAACGCCGGCCTTATGGAGCTCGGGCAAACGGTGGGTATCCTCTTCGGCGCGAAGATCGGTACCTGTGTGACCTCGGTCCTGCTCTCGTTCGATATCAAGAGCATCGTTCCGCTGTTCATCTTTCTCGGCGTCATTGTGATGATGTTCGTCAAGAAGAACAATTATAAGTATTACGGACAGATATTAGCCGGCTTCGGTATCCTGTTTTTCGGTATGGATATGATGTCCGGCGCGTTGAAGAGCCTGAACGAGAACGGTTTGATCGACGGCATTTTATCCAGTGTGAACAATCCGTTCATCGGTATCCTGCTCGGTACGGCTGTTACCGCTGTTATACAGAGCTCATCCGCCTCTGTCGGTATCCTTATGGCGCTTGCCGCGGCAGGCGCGATAAATGTAGATCAGGCGATCTTCATCGTATTCGGCATGAACCTCGGCGCTACTATGCCGGCTTTCCTCTCTGCCGCGGGCGCAAAGCGCAACGCGAAGCAGGTCGCTATCCTGAATATGCTGATCACCCTGTCGGGCGTTATCATCATGACTCCGCTGACCATCATGCTGCCTGTAGCGGACACTATCGAAAAAATATTGCCCGGTAATACTGCCGCTCAGATATCCGCCGCGCACATCTTCTTCAATGTCGCGATGACGATCATCCTCCTGCCGTTCTCCGGACTGTTGATCAAGCTGACACAGAAGATCCTGCCCTACCATGAGGATCCCGAAAAGGACAAGATGGCTGTGGAATTCATCGACAACCGAATCCTCACCACGCCTCCCATGGCGGTGCTCCAGTGTGAGAAGGAGGTCGCGCGTATGTCTCGTCTCGTGCAGAAGAACTATAACCGTTCGATGATCGCGTTCTTTGATAAGGACAAGGATTCTATAGATAAGGTGCTCGACAGAGAGAAGGTAATCGACTTCCTCTCTAAAGAGATCACCGATTACATAGTCAAGCTCAACGCGCTTGATCTGGAGGATCGCGACAGACAGAACGTAGCGGCTATGTACAGCGCTATACAGGACCTCGAGCGTATCGGCGACCATGCCGAGAATATCGTAGAGTATGCCCGTACCGTGATCGAAGAAAACCTCAAATTCTCTGATACGGCTATAGAGGAGATGCGTGATATAAGCGATAAGTGCCGCACCCTGATGGAGCTCAGCTTTGCGATGTTCAACGCTCAGGGCGGCTCGCCTGAGCTTATTGAGCGCATCATCAAGACCGAGGACAGCGTAGATGACTGTAAGGACGACTACAAGCAGAATCATATCAGGCGTATGGACGAGGGTACGTGCGACGCTGTGGCGGGAGCTACCTTCCTTAATATGCTGATAGATATCGAGCGCGTCGGCGACCATGCCATCAACGTAGCCTTCGCTATCCCCAACCGCCAGAAGAGCGTAGTGGCAGATCCCGCTTAAAACTCAATATAAATTATTTCGGCGGCGAGCTTTTTACACTCGCCGCCGTTTTATTGCTACTTAGTATTATTTTTTATTCATATTAAAGTTTTTGATAAAGAAGCTATTTAATCCTGAGGGTTTTCAGATACGCTTTTTGATCGTCCGTTATCCTGTAGCTTTCTACCGCTTTTTGGATGGTTTTGTTATGTACCCACCTACCGAGCTTTTTGTCTTCTATGTACATTACCGCGCTGTCATACTGCTTCGCAAGTGCCGTTGCGTAGTACCACGCGATCATCATGTTTACATAGTATTCTTCACTCTTTACCCCGCTTACCTCGGCGAGGTATTTTTCATCGAATCTGTCGTCAAGGAAGTAGTTCATCAGACAGAGCACGCCGTAACGTACAGTGTAGGCATGCGCGCTTTTCAGCCACTCATATATGTACGGCAAAAGGCGCTCGGGGTAACGGTCAAACGCGTTGATACGCAGAGAGTCGGTCTGCGACCAGCTGCTCAGATACGGCAGCAGGCGCTCGACCTCATACACTCCCTTGTCAAAGTCCCTGATAGATCCGATGATGAAGGCGTGCAGCTGATACTCCTCGAGGTACCTGTGCGGAAGCTCTTTGATAAACTTATCGGCTTCTTCTGTGCCCTTGAGCTCCTTCGCGAGCGCTCTCAGCGCGGGTATGCGTACTCCGATGATGTTTTCGGGGTCAACGGATGGGTTTAGCTTTATTGAGCCCGAACGATAGCCTTCGTCTTGTATATCGAACAGTCTTTTTTGTATCCCGGTCATCTTACTTGCCCATCTTGAGATATTCGTGAGCCGAGGTAGCCGCCTGAGCGCCGTCAGAGCAGGCGGTGACAATCTGTCTGAGGCTCTTCTTACGGGTGTCTCCCGCGGCAAACAGTCCGGGGGTGGAGGTACGCATCTCATCATCGGTCAGGATATATCCGCGCTCGTCAAGCTCGGCGAGTTCTCCGAATATATCATTGTCGGGTATGAGACCGATAGCCTCGAAAACGCCGTTTACCTCTATATCATATTCTTCGTCTGTATCAAGGCTTTTGACTGTCAGAGCCGATACTCGCTTCTCGCCCTTGATCTCGAGCGGGATATGACGCGGCATAAGTTTGATGTTGTCAAAATTCTTGAGCTGATCCATATAGCTTTTTGTCGCGGTGGGATGATCTCTGCGGAAGATGAGATAGACCTCCTCGCATAAGTTCGCGAGATAGATAGCGTCTCCGAGGGCTGAGTTGCCCGCGCCTATCACCGCGACCTTCTTCTTGCGGAAGAAGCCGCCGTCGCATACCGCGCACCAGCTTATGCCCCTGCCTCTTAAAGCGTCCTCGCCCTTTATCCCCAGCTCACGGCGCTTGACGCCGTTCGCAATGATGACCGACGGAGCGCTGAAGCTCTCTCCGCTTGTTGTGACGGTGAAGATATCTCCGTCCTTTTTGAGGCTCGTAACGTCCGCCGAGTAGCTCTCAACTCCTAAAGCATCGACCTGAGCCTTTATATCGGCGGCAAGCTGAAAGCCGTCGATCTCTTTATACGACGGATAGTTCTCGATCTTTGCGGTGAGCGCCGCCTGTCCGCCGAAGCCGCCTTTCTCGATGATAACGGTGGAAAGTCCCGAGCGCGCGGCGTATATCGCCGCCGTCATTCCCGCTACTCCTCCGCCTATGATAATGAGGTCATGCATATTCATCTTCCTTTCTTTTTTGATAATGTTTTAAAATATTCATATATTATTATAGCTTTTGCGAAGTTTATGTGTTATAATCGTGTAAATAAAAAACAGGAGGTAATAATATGGCAGTTGAACATTTAACAGATAATACTTTTGCTCAGGCAGTAGCTCAGGGCGTCACGCTTGTAGACTTCTTCGCTACATGGTGCGGCCCGTGCAAGATGCTCGGCCCGACTATCGAGGAGATAGGCGCCGAGTGCGACGGTTCATTCAAGGTCTATAAGGTCGATATCGACGAGTGTGAGGATACCGCGATGGACTTCGGTATCATGAGCGTTCCGACGCTTGTCGTATTCAAGGACGGAGCCGAGGTTTCACGAATGATCGGCGTTCAGCCCAAGACCGCTATCCTCAACGCGATCAACAGCGCAAAATAAGTTTATCTTATAAAATCACCCACTGCGACTGTTTGCAGTGGGTGATCTCTTATTCATAATGAAAATACTTTTTGATAGCTGCGAAGGACTCGTCCGATATAACGTGCTCCATGCGGCAGGCGTCGTCGGTTGCCGTCTCTTCGCTCACGCCCATATCCATGAGTATCTTGGTGAGATATGTGTGGCGCTCATATATCTTCTCGGCTACCTCTCTGCCCGCGTCTGTCAGCATCAGACCGCCGCCGTCGCCGACCTCAACGAAGCCGCCGTTACGCAGCAGACCGATGGCGCGGCTTACAGAGGGCTTTGAAAAACCCATGTGCTCGCCTACGTCTATAGCGCGCACGAAGCTCTTCTTCTGCGATAATATCAAAATAGTTTCGAGATACATCTCTCCCGATTCCTGTAAGCGCATTGGATATTCCTCCTTTTGCAGCCTGTGTCTGTCTCAGGCTACCATTATATTAGCATAAACTAATTCAAAAATCAATCACCCTTTGGTCAATATTATATTTTATCAAATATAATTTGTCAAGATATATTTTTACAATTTTACTTTCTTTTTTAAAGGTCGGTTCACACAGTAAAAAGCGCCCATGACAAAGCCATGAGCGCTGTGCGTTATCAGTTGGGGTTCTCGTCCTCTGCTTCAAGATTATCGTCGAGGATATCGGCGATTATCTCTCTCTCGTCCATATGGTATTTGACGCCGCGTATCTCCTGATAGTCCTCGTGACCCTTGCCCGCGAGCACGATGATATCGCCCGCCTCGGCGTTCTCTATACAGTAGCGGATAGCGTCTATACGGTTGGGGATGACGATATATTTACCGCCAACCTTGTCGAGACCTACCTTGATATCTGCGATGATGTCCATGACGTCCTCAAATCGGCTGTTGTCCTCTGTGACTACCGAGAGGTCAGACAGTCTGCCCGATACCTCGCCCATCTCAAAGCGGCGGCTCTTGGGACGGTTGCCGCCCGCGCCGAACATGGTGATAAGTCTGTGGGGCTTATACTCGCGCAGGGTGCTCAGCACGTTCTCCATCGATACGGCGTTGTGAGCGTAGTCGATCAGCATGGTATATCTGCCGGGTACGGGAACGACCTCGACCCTGCCCTTGACCTTGACGTTCTTGAGACCCTTGATGATGCTTTCTTTATCTATATCAAAGTGGCGGCAGACCGCGATAGCGGCGAGCGCGTTATATACCGAGAAGCGCCCCGGGATAGCGACGTCTACGCTGAGCTCCTCAGCGCCGGTGGTCTTGAAGTGTACGCCGATGAAGCCGGATTTCGCGACGAGCTCATCTCCGTGGGCGACGAGGTCCGCCTTCTCGCTGTAGCCGTAGGTCTCGATATCACAGGTATGACCCTCGATAACTCCGTTCGCGTTTTCGTCGTCGATATTGATGATGCCGGTCTTGCAGCGCTTGAACAGCAGCGATTTGCAGGCGAGGTATTCAGCCATATCCTTGTGCTCGCTGTCGCCGATATGATCGCTCGAGAAGTTTGTGAATACGCCGTAGTCGAACATTATGCCGTCAGTGCGGTGCCATTTTAGACCGAGAGAAGAAGCTTCGATGACCATAGCCTTGCAGCCCTCGTTTATCATGCGGCGCATAGCCTGCTGTATCTCATAGCTCTCGGGAGTGGTATTGTTGGTCTTATAGATCTGGTTGTCTATAAGTATGCCGAGAGTGCCTATGGTGCCGGTCTTGATGCCCGCTGTCTCGAGGATAGAGCGGATCATGGCTACCGTGGTGGTCTTGCCCTTGGTACCGGTGACGGCTATGGTGGTCAGCTCCTCGGCGGGTCTGCCGAAGAACTCAACGGACATCAGGGCGAGAGTAGCCCTCGCGTCCTTGACGCGCACTACGGTAACGCCGTCGTAGCTTATGCCCTCATCCTCAACGATCAGCGCCCTCGCGCCGCGCTCGACAGCGTCGGGGATGAACTTGTGGCCGTCTACGTTATAGCCCTTAAGCGCGACAAAGGCGCAGCCCTTTATTACCTTGCGGCTGTCATATATGACGTCCTTGATATCGACGTCGACACTGCCGCTGTCGAGTATGTATTCGCTGTTCACCAGTAAATCTGCAAGTTTCATATCAAATCCTCCTGTATGGGTTCTCATATCGGTTCTAAAAATACTTTTATATTATACATATAAAACAGAGCGAATGTCAATGCGTCTTTTTGCTTAAGGCAAAAAACAAGTGAGATATGATAAGAAAAAAGAGCGGGATACGACCCAAATCACAATATTTAGTGAAAATAGACGAAAAAAGAACAGAAAATCACATATATATGGCTTTAGTTCTGTATTAGAATTAAAACTCCTCGCTCTGACTATACTATGCACCAAGTTTTTTTAAGATACTTGACAACTTGCACAAAAGCAAATTCGTAAAACCGCACAAAAACAAGAGCTATTATTCAGCATAATAACCAGAAATAAAAAAATCAATCGGCAAAACAACTAAAATGCAGGTTTAAAATTAATGTTTTAGATAAAAAGTACAAAAGGAGTTGAAATCAGCTATGTACATATGGTAAAATTTATACAGTGATTAGGTGTGCCGGTCCGGATTCTCGGTACATCTGTCCAAAAATATTTTTTGGAAAGAAGGAATTCTCCAATGAAAAAGTTAATTGCTCTGTTGCTGGCAGTTCTTATGATCGCTTCCGTGCTCGTAGCTTGCGGCGGCCAGAAGAAAGAAGAAGGCAACAACGACACAAAGCAGAGCGGTAATGTTGAAGATCCGTTCTACGGTGAAGACAACATCACCATGCTGGTATGGGCAGCTGATAACGCTGTAACCACCACAAAGCAGCTGTGCGACGACTTCATCGCTCAGTATCCCAACAAGAAGATCACCATCGACGTTCAGACCCAGGGCGAGGGCGACGCTGCCGCTCAGGTTCTTAACGACGCTGACAAGGCTGCTGACGTATTCAGCTTCGCCTGCGACCAGATCAACCGTCTTAACAAAGGTAAGGCTCTGGCTCCCGTAATCGACGATTACAAAGAGAGCGTAACAAGCCGCAACACAGAGTTCTCTGTTTCTACAGCTACTCTGGACGGCACTCTGCTGGCTTACCCCGAGACAGGTGAGAACGGCTACTATCTCGCATACGACAAGAGCGTTGTATCCGACGAGCAGGCTAAGACTCTCGAGGGCATCTTCGAGGCTTGTAAGGCTGCTAACAAGAAGTTCGTCATCGACGCAGGTAACGGCTTCTTCTCCTGCATGTTCACATTCACCGGCGGTATGACCATCGAGGGTCTGACCGAGGACGGCACACAGAAGTTCAATGAGTACAAAGAAGACGAGGTTCTCGATTCTCTCGAGGCATTCGCTAAGCTGTTCCATGACTACAGCGACATCTTCATGAGCGCTGACGCTACCCGTATCGGTTCCGGTATGGCTGAGAACCCCTCAACCGTAGCCGCAGGCGTTGACGGTTCCTGGAACTCCGCTACAGTTGCTCAGGTCCTGGGCGACAACTACGGCGCTGCTAAGCTGCCCACAATCAACATCAAGGGCACAGACAAGCAGATCATCTCCATGAACGGCTCCAAGCTCATCGGCGTTAACTCTCACTCCAAGTTCCCCGAGGCTGCTCAGCTTCTGGCTAACTACCTCACAGACGAGGCTGCTCAGACCGCAAGACTTAAGGAACTCTCATGGCTGCCCTCCAACAAGGCTGCTGCCGAGTCTGATCTCGTAAAGAACAACAAGGCTCTGTCCGCTCTTCTCGAGCAGTCCAAGTTCTCTGTTCCTCAGATCAACATCGCTGATACATTCTGGTCACCGATGGGCACACTGGGCAACAAGCTCTTCAAGGATGACGATTACAGCCGCGAAGCTATCAAGAAAGAGTTCGACAAGGCTATGCTCAACATCCTCGATCAGTAATCTATTAGATTTGTTTTTAGGGAGTACGCTCCCATCTAAGCTTTAGGATTGTTTTTTGGTCGGGCGGTGCCCCCGCGCCGCCCGACCGTAGTAGTTTGATATACTGTATCTAACCGAGCGTCTGTGGATACAGTAACACCGCAGACGCAAAACTCACCGGGAGTTGAACTGATGAAATATATTGATTATGTGCAGCTCAACCCGTTCCAGAAGTTCTGGTATAACCTGAAGAATTTTATCGTTGCCCTTCCCTCGAATATCGGTAAGATATTCAAGGCCATCGGACGCTTCTTCAAGAATATGTTCGTAGGTATAGGCAAAGGCTTCGCCGGTTATTTCTCCAGATTTGTAAAGGGCGATTGGGCTACCAAGCTTTCTTACGTTATTATGGGCTTCGGCAATATCGTCAGAGGCCAGATCATCAAGGGATTATTGTTCCTTGCTACAGAGGTTCTCTTCATTCTTTATATGGTCGGTTTCGGTTGGGACAAGATCTATAATCTTGGTTTCTTCAATCACGGAACCATCGGTTTCAATGAAGAGGGCTGGGGTCAGCTTCCCAACGGTCGTATGGGCCGTGTAGAAGGCGACGACTCGATGAAGCTTCTCCTTTACGGAGTTATGACTCTCATCATTATAGCGATATTCTTCGTTATCTATATTGCAAATACCAAGTCCGCCTATAAGGCTCAGCAGATGAAGGCCGCGGGCGAGAAACTGCCCAAGTTCACTGACGAGATAAAGGAATTCCTGGACAGCAAGTTCCATATCACTCTGCTTGCGTTCCCGACCCTTACTATCTCGATCTTCACCATCCTGCCTCTGCTGTTCATGATCCTCATAGCCTTTACCAGCTATGACCACTCGCATATAGGCAAGCTGTTCTCATGGGTAGGTCTCGAGACCTTCGGCAAGGTATTCTCAAATACCGGTGCCGCCTCCATGGGCAAGACTTTCGTAGAGCTCGTTAAATGGACTCTTATCTGGGCGGTACTGGCTACAGTACTCAACTATATCCTCGGTATGGTTGTCGCCCTGTTGATCAATAAGAAGGGCATCAAGCTCAAGGCTTTATGGAGAACACTGTTCGTTGTTACCGTTGCGGTACCTCAGTTCGTATCTCTGCTTCTCATGAGCCAGATGCTCGACGTTAACGGCGGTGCTATCAACGTACTTCTGCATGACGTGCTCCATGTCACACCGCAGTACATCGACTTCCTCGGCGGCGATCCGTGGGTAGCTCGTGCGACCGTAATCATCGTCAATATCTGGGTAGGTATCCCGTATACCATCCTTATCACATCAGGTATTCTGATGAATATCCCCGCAGACCTGTATGAGAGCGCTACTATCGACGGCGCGGGCCCTGTTAAATCTTTCTTCAAGATCACACTGCCCTATATGCTGTTCGTTACCACGCCTTACCTCATCACAAGCTTCGTCGGCAACATCAATAACTTCAACGTTATCTACCTGTTGACGTCGAACCTGCAAAACTCCAACGACCTATACCAGGCGGGTTATACCGACCTGCTTGTTACATGGCTGTTCAAGCTGACCATGAACTCTCAGGACTATAACTACGCCGCGGCTATCGGTATCTTGGTATTCATCGTCTGCGCGACCGTATCGCTGCTGACCTTCAACCTTACCAAGTCCGCTAAGAACGAGGAGGAATTCTCATGATCAAAAGTTATAAATTACGCAGAGGCGTTGTTAATTTCTTTGTCTACATCCTTCTCGCCGGTCTCGGTCTTATCTGGATATCTCCGTTGGTTTACCTCGTACTGCACTCGTTCCGTGACGAGGGTCTCGCGTATGTATCCTACCTTATTCCGCAGAAGCTCAGCTTCAAGAACTATATCGACCTGTTCACTGTTACCTCTGAGAGCTCTCTGAACTTCCCGAGATGGTTCCTGAACACCTTTATCGTAGCTATCTTCAGTTGCATTATCTCTACTCTTGCCGTTATGATGGTCTCTTACGCGTTCAGCCGTCTGAGATTCAAGGCAAGAAAGCCCCTCATCAACATCGGTATGATCCTGGGTATGTTCCCCGGCTTCATGACCATGATCGCTATCTACTATCTGTTAAAGGCTATGGGTCTGCTCGAGCTGCCTCTGGTTGCTCTTATCATCTGCTACTCAGCGGGCGCCGGACTTGGCTACCAGATAAGTAAAGGCTTCTTTGATACTATCCCGCGAGCGCTCGACGAGGCTGCTACCATCGACGGCGCTACGCGTAACCAGATCTTCTGGAAGATCATCCTCCCGATGTCTAAGCCGATCATAGTTTATACCGTCCTGACATCATTCATCGGTCCCTGGACAGACTTCATCCTCGCTAAGATCATCGTTGGTAAGGATATCCCCAACTACACCGTTGCTATCGGTCTGCAGATGCTCATCGACTCTGACCACGTTCTGAACAACTTCAAGAACTTCCTGGCAGGCTCCGTAGTAGTTGCCGTACCGATCACCACTCTGTTCCTGTTCTTACAGAGATATTATGTTGAAGGCGTTACCGCCGGCGGCGTAAAGGGCTAATAGAACAATTATTAAAAGGGCGGAGACTCTTCTCCGCCCTTTTGTGATATAACCTTGAGAATAACAGCGTTTAGAGCGGATTGGTGATAAATAACGCTCAGCGCGTAGGAATAAATCAGCGATGTTTATACACGCTGAGAAGAATACTGCTATTAATCAATAAGGTTGTGATTATATGAAGAAAGTATTATCTGTTTTGCTCGTTGTATGTATACTTGCGTCTCTGCTCGCTGCCTGCGGCGGCTCCGGAGATCCTACTCAAAACATCAAGGCTGAGAGATCCTCTGACAAATACCGCAGCTTCTATCAGGTATGGATCGGTTCGTTCTGTGATTCCAACAATGACCAGACGGGCGATCTGCCGGGCGTTATCTCAAAGCTTGATTATATCAACGACGGCGACCCAAACAAGGGTGACGACCTCGGCGCCGACGGTATCTGGCTCTCTCCGATGATGCCCTCAAAATCTTACCATAAATATAATGTAAGAGATTATTTCAATATCGACCCTGCTTTCGGCACGCTTGAGGATTTTGACAAGCTGATAAAGGAGTGTCATGACAGGGGCATAAAGGTCATCATCGACCTCGTGCTCAACCACAGCGGCGACGACCATGAGTTCTTCATCAAGGCTTGTGATGAGCTTAGAGAGGGCAAAGAGGACGGCTACGCTCGCTACTATAATGTATCCAAGACCTCAAACGATACCTATAACCGCCCGATAAGCGGCTCCGACTATTTCTATGAGGGACCTTTCTCGACCGATATGCCCGACTGGAATTTAAGCTATGAGGGTACGCGCGAGTATTTTGAAGAGGTCACCAAGTTCTGGCTCGAAAAGGGCGTCGACGGCTTCCGCCTTGACGCAGTCAAGTATTTTGACGACGGTAAGACCGACGCCGTAGAGTTCCTCAAATGGTTCTACACCATGGCTCAGAAGTATAACCCCGACGTCTATATGGTCGGCGAGGACTGGGATGACGCCGGCAGCATCTATACCATGTACGAGAGCGGTATCGACAGCCTGTTCAACTTCAAGTTCGGCAACAGCGGCGGCGAGTTCGTCGTAGCAAGCCACGGTCTTGTAGGTGAATTTGTCACTAAGCTCAAGAAGTATGACGACAATATCAAGAAGCATAACGAGAAGGCTATCGACGCTAACTTCCTTACTAACCATGATATGGTGCGTCTTGCCAATATGCTCGACGAGGATGATTACAAGATGGCGGCGGCTCTGTATATGCTTGCTCCCGGCAACACCTTCACCTATTACGGCGAGGAGATCGGTATCGAGGCTCCCAATACTTCAAACGACGCCTCTTACCGTACGGCGATGATCTGGGACAACGACAGTCTGCCGGATATCTACGTTCCGGGCGTTGCGAGCGTAGAACAGAACTGGCTCGGCGGCGTGAAGCAGCAGCTCAGCGATGATCACAGCCTGCTCAATACCTACCGCAAGCTGATAAAGCTCCGTCAGCAGAACCCCGAGATCGCCCGCGGCAGCATCAGCGAGGTAGTTGATTTCGGCGATACCGAGATCGGCGCTTATATCACCGAGTATGACGGTTCCCGCGTGCTCATCATCCACAACGGCAAGAAAGAGGCTGTCGAGCTGACCGTTGATATGGTCACCAAGCCCGAGCTGCGCGGATGGTCGGTTGCTGATCTCGCTAAAGAACCCTCAAAGGAAACTCCCAAGCTCAGCGGCACAAAGCTCACCCTGCCCGCTAAGACCTCGGTAGTTATTAAAGAGAATAAGTAATATAATACGAGAAAAAGCTAAGAGGCTGTCACCTGACAGCCTCTCTTTTCGTATCTTATTTTTCTATAAAGCTCTTGATATCGGCTATTACCTTATCACGGCAATAGTCATTGAGTATCTCGTGGCGATATCCCTCGTACAGCTTTATGCTTACATTGGCGTCGACCGCTTTAAGTCTGTCGTATACTTTAGTCACGCCTTTGCCGTAATCGCCGACAGGGTCGTCCGATCCCGATACAAGTAGAATGGGCTTGACCTTGTTCATGCCCCAGAACCATGTTTTCTCGTTACAAAGCCTGTTGAGCATTATCAGGTCATACATCGCCGAGTTGGTGAACATATATGTGCACAGCTTGTCATTACGGTATTTATCGCGGTTCTCTTTTTTTACAGAGAGCCACGCGTAACGGTCATTCTCTTTTTTGAATTTGTTGTTGTAAGAGCCGAACGCCGCTGTCTGTATCAGATTGGAGTAGCCGTGCGTACCCTTGCGCGCGATCTCTCTTTTACAGAGCGTAAGTCCAATCCTTGAGGCGGGATTTGAGCCGCCCGTGCCCATGACGATCAGCTTGTCGTAGTGATCGTACTGGGCAGCCGCCAGACGCACGATGAACGAGCCCATGCTGTGACCCATGAGGATGAACGGCAGATTTTTGCCGTATTCCTCTCTGACATGAGTACCGAAGATATATACATCGTCTATCAGCAGTCTCCAGCCGTCCTTCTCGGCTATGAAGCCCAGCTCGCTCTCATCTTTAGCGGTATGACCGTGACCGAGATGGTCGTATCCGAATACTATATATCCATCCTCGCACATCTCGCGCATGAAAGGGTCAAACCTGCCTATGTATTCTGTCATGCCGTGTACCACATGGAGCAGTCCCTTAGGTTCGCCCTCGGGAATATAGATCTTGCCCTTGAGCATATGCTTTTTGTCAGACGAGAGATATTCTTTATCGATGATCTTTATCATAAAAACCTCCTTTTATATGTGATATCCAAATTCAAAATCTTAATATTAGTATGAGGCAGAGAACAGACTTTGTCAAGGATTTTCAGTTAAAAAACAGAGACGATTATGATAACCGTCTCTGTCGTTTTATTATATTGATGTTATTCCGATCTCAGCGCGGCTACGGGGTCGCTGGACGCCGCCTTGCGCGAGGGGATGATGCCGCCTATCAGGGTCAGTATGATGCTGAGTACGATCAAGATGATCGCCCCTAAAGGAGGCAGGATAGCGTTTATATTCTCCTGCCCGGTCAGCGAGTGCAGTATCGGGTTCGCGATCAATATGATTATCTCAGATATAACTATACCCAATATGCCCGCGAGAGCTCCGATAATGAATGTCTCTGCGTTAAATACGGTCGAGATATTGTGCTTTGACGCGCCTATAGCTCTCAGTATACCGATCTCCTTGCGGCGTTCGAGAACACTGATATAGGTGATGACTCCTATCATTATCGACGAGACTATCAGCGATATCGCGACGAACGCGATAAGGATATAGCTGATAGCGTCAATGATTGTCGTGACAGAGCCCATCAGAGCGTCTACGATATCGGTATACTCAATGATCTTATCCTCTTCACCCGCGGCTTCCATACGCTTGTTATAGTCGTTGATGATACCTTTGATATGGGTCTTGCTGTCAAAGTCGAGCGGATAAATGGTTATGCTTGATGGTTTGTTGATATCCGCGTAGCCCAGCTTTTTGAGGTTGCTGTCATAGGTGGTCTTCTGGGTCGAGAGCAGAGAGGTCATCAGATCCCTCAGCTCCTCGGCGGTCATCTCTGACTTGAATATATCCGCGAGAGATGAGGCGTCGAAGTTGAAGCCGCTGAACAGATCGTTTGATAATCCGTTCATCATGCCGGCCATACTGCTCTGCAGAGCAGCGCTCACTTGTGAACCGACCGATGAGAATATGCCCTGCATCACAGAGCCCATCTGCGCCTGAATAATATCAGAGTACTTTGATACGCTCTTTTCGAGACCTGAGGTATCTATCGACTCTGCTATGGTCGCGCCGATGAGCTTCTGAGCCTCGTCGGTAGACAGATACTTACCGAACGCCTTGAGCAGATAGGATATGGTGGGCAGCTTCTCAGCTTCGGCGTATTTCTCATAACCGTTCATGATATCCTTGACCAGAGCGTTGAGCTCTTCGTCGGTGAGACTGAGCTTGTTAAGCTCGGCGCGAATAGAAGCTAAGCCATCTTCAAGTATGCTTTTAGCCTCGGCGGAGTTTACATACTCGTTTATATGACTGAAATCGTTTTCGTCATATCCGTTAGCTATAAGCCATACAGAGTAGCCGGCAATATAGCTCTCGGCTATCTCGGAGAGATCGTCATAGGTGACAAGCTCAGAGAGCCTGCTTTGCAGCAGCTTTTGCAGATTGCTGCGGATTATCGATTTTGCTTCATCGGTGCCGAGATAATTAAATATCGACATGGGAAGAGCCGAGATATCCGCCTGCTTATCGTCCTTTATATAGCTCTGGAAGCCGCTGAGGATATCGTTGAAGAGCTTCTCGAGCGTTCCTTCTGTCATCTTCATATTTATGCCGCCGAGCAGTTCTTCGATATCCTTCTTGCTCAGCTGAGGCATAAGTCCGCTGAAGTCGTCAGCCGATATGGCTGAGCTCATATCTATACCGGAGAGGTCCAGACCGCTCAGATCGAGCTTCGAGAGGTCGGTATCTATATTGTCGAGCTTGAACATATCGCCGATCGCGTCGGTGTCGACCGAGAACATTTTTGAGAGATCGGGCGAGAGGTCGTCCTTGTTCTCATCGTCAAAGCTTTTGCCGGTCAAAACGTTGATATCGGGGTTCTCGAGCTGTGCTTTGACTATATCGGATTTCGCGGCGATCCCCATAATGTGCTTTACCATCGCGCCGGAATAGCCGATACCTATATGCGCGTTACCGGAGCTTTCTCCGTTAGGCTGCGCGATACCCACTATTTTGATCGTCTCGGCGTCCTTGAGCAGATTGCCTACGAATTTCTTGTCGCTGCTGCGGTCGGTCCATATTTTATAATTCTTGTCATAGGTGTATAAGGATGAGGTCGGCACGAGCTTGAACTCAGCCCCGAGTATATCGTCATAGCTGTATGATTTCGGCGAGTCGTCGGTCTCTATCTCAGAGCCTTCGGCAAACGCGCTGACGATATTATCGAGCTCCTTGGGGTCTTTGAGGCCTAAGATATACAGAGTAAGGTCTGATATCCTGCCGGAGGAGGTCAGTGTAACGACGCATTCATTGTAGCTTTCGGGCCATTTGCCGGCCTTAAGGTCAAAGCCTTTGCGGGCTATCTCGTCATTTTCTGACATAGGGAAGAAGGTGTCGCCGTTGGCAAATGAGGAGAACAGGCTGCTTGTTGCGTTCTCGGATGAAAAACCGAGAGCCTGGAACGCGGTACTGGGATTGACCTGTCTGAAGCTGTCGCCGTCTTCCTTATATATACGCGGGGTAATTTTATATGAGTATTCGATATTCTGGACATAGTCGTCTATGTCGCATTCATCGCTTTCAAAATACTCCTTCAGGGCTTTGAGGTCGTTGTTGGTCATTCCCGACATCATGCTCGTGATGGCGTTCCATTCCTTGACCTCTCTCTCGTCGGAGGTAGCGCCCGAGCTGTCCGCCGGCGACATTCCGCCGGTATACATTGACGTGAGGCTAAGGTTTGTATCGGTTATCTGCAGAGGATAATCCTGGAGGCTTTCTTCCTCTACCGAGCGGATATACGTATTCGCACCGTTTGAGAGCGCAAGGATCAGCGCTATGCCTATGATGCCTATTGAGCCCGCGAAGGATACAAGGATGGTGCGCGCCTTCTTTGTCCACAGGTTGTTGAATGACAGCGAGAGCGAGGTCAGCAGAGACATCGACGACTTGCCCATGTTCTTGTGGACGGTTTCCTGCTCCTGAGGATTATACGGGTCGGAGTCTGATGTGATCTGACCGTCCTTCAAGGTGACTATACGGGTAGCGTATTTTTCGGCAAGCTCGGGGTTATGGGTGACCATTACGACCAGTCTGTCCTCGGCTACCTCTTTTAAAAGGTCCATTACCTGCAGGCTGGTATCGCTGTCGAGAGCGCCGGTAGGCTCGTCGGCAAGCAGTATCTTCGGGTCGTTCACAAGCGCGCGGGCTATGGCCACACGTTGCATCTGACCGCCCGAGAGCTGAGAGGGCTTTTTATCGATATGATCGGCAAGACCGACCTTTATCAGAGCTTCTCTGGCTCGTTCGGTACGCTCCTGAGTGCTCACGCCGCCTATGGTCAGAGCGAGCTCTACGTTTTTCAGAACAGTTTGATGGGGGATGAGGTTGTAGCTCTGGAACACGAAGCCGACCGAGTGGTTGCGGTAGCTGTCCCAATCGCGGTCGGTATATCTTTTTGTCGAAATACCGTCGATGATGAGGTCGCCGTCATTGTAGCGGTCGAGACCGCCGATGATATTGAGCAGGGTGGTCTTGCCCGAGCCGCTCTGTCCGAGTATGGCGACAAACTCATTATCGCGCAGGCTAAGTGAAACGCCCTTGAGCGCTTCCTGTACCAGCGAGCCTGTCTTATAAACTTTTCTTATACCTTTTATCTGCAGCATCGCTATCTCCTTATCATGATGGGATAGTTTTTACATAAACGCATATTTATTCATTATATCTATATAATCTCATTATTCAGCGTAAACTAATTATATATATAATTGCCGACAGTGTAAAGAAAAAATCAGAAAGTTTCACGAAAAATTAATATTTTTTCTGTTTGAGCGCTGTTATATGGGTATTTTTACAACTAAACGCCGCTCAGTTTAGCAACAGAAGCGGCGTTGAACGGTCTTTTATTTGCTTTGCTTTTCTTCGGCGAGCCTTTTTGCGAGCTCATAAATATTGCCGCAGGAGTTTTTGCGTACATATTTGCGGCAGCTTTCACGCATTTTATCCAGCTTTTCCGGGTTCTCCAACAGGTCGCTGACTTTATCGGCGGCTTCGGCGCTGTTCTCGATTATAACGCCGATGTCGTTTTCCTCAAGCAGCTCAGCGTTCTGGGTCTCCTGTCCGGGATACGCCTTGAACACCGCCATGGGCAGAGCGCAGGCTATGCTCTCAGAGGTGGTCAGTCCGCCGGGCTTTGTGACAATCAGATCTGCGGCGTGCATATAGTCGTCAACATTATCCACAAAGAAGAAGAGCTTGGTGGGTTTATGATTCTTGATAGTCGGCTTATAGGTATCGGTGATGCGCTCTACCGCAGATTCGCCGGCTTCATAAAGTATACGCAGGATATTATCCTCCGATGACCAGCCTACGAACTCGGGTTCTTCCTCGGTGACTACGTCGTTGCCCTTGAGCATCTCTTCAAACGCGTCATACAGCTTTTTGTTGTTGCCTGTGATAACGATTATCTGGTAATCGATATCTATACTTGTGAGGTTCTCATATATCTTTAGTATATCCGTGACGCCGAAGCTGCCTGCCATGATGAGCACCGTGCGTTTATCAAGGCTGAACCCTATCTCGGTCAAAACCTCTTCGCGGCTTCTGCCGTTGCCCTCATAGAACTTTTCATAAACGGGGTGGCCGTAGTCGAATACGCGCTCGCGTTCAATGCCGTATTCATCGGCAAGTATATCCTTAGCCTTCTCAGAGGCGGTGACATAAGCGTCGATGCCCTCGGCGATATACGTTCTGTGCGGCAAAAAATCGGTGACGATGGAGATAAGGGGCGCTTCATATCCGAAGTCGGACTTTATGCAGCCCAGTATAGCTCCCGCGAAGGGGTGACAGCTGATTATCGCGTCCGGAGCGTATTCCAGTATAATGGGATACAGCTTCTTCGCGCACTGCTGATAAAGAATATTAATCATTTCCGATAGCGGCGACTTTTTATCCGAGCCCTTGTACATGGCTCCGAACAGCGACGGAGCGTAAGTTACAAGAGCCTTGTATCCGTTTACGACCGTATAGTTCAATAGAGACGAGCACTCTTCTATCGCGTCCATTATGTTTACCTTCGCCTGAGGGTCGTGAGTGGTTATATAATCCTTGAGAGCGTTGGCTGCGCGGTTGTGTCCGCCTCCGGTAGATGCTGTTAGGATCAGAATATTCATATATATCACCTGTATAAATTTAGTATAAATACATTATAATACATTTGTTGAAAGAGAGCAATAAGTTTTTTTATGCGCTTAGTGTAAAATAAATAATAATACCAACCGAAACGGTAGTAAAATCATCATATTTTTTATTTTATAATTCCTTAACAGATTATTAATCAATTTTATCTAAGTTATTATATAATTAATTATAATAGGTATAGTATGTGAAGGTAGCTTCGGCAACAAGCTATAGGCGGACAAGCCGCCCGATACCTGTTATCTTTGCTTTGCGGTCAGACTGTTATCCCGCGGGGCAAAGGCTCAAAATGTATCTCGTCTGCGGACGAGGTCGAACGACGCGTAACAACGCGCTTTATTGTATAAATTTTACGGAACGGAGTGTTTGTATGAGCAATAATAATAATTCAAACACAATGGAATTGGATTCGATACTCAGCGAGGCGCGCAGCCGCAGGAGTTCTGCTGCGGGCAAGAGCGCGTCCGCTCCTCAAAAAGCTAATATATCACGCAGCAAAGCGGTCTATGCCGATCCGGACAAAACCTTTGCGGATAACTTTGTCCTAACAAACGACGATTACTCCGAGTATTCGGCCCCTCAGCAGAAAAGCCCTAAGAAAAAGGCTCAAACTCAGAAGAAAGTCGCGGCTCAGCCTAAGAAAAAGAGAAAGACAGGTCTTATAGTAGGAGCGTGCATTACCGGTGTGGTGCTCGTAGCCGCGATAGCGGGCGTCACGTTTTATCTGAATTCGGGTTCCGGTACAGGTCCCGACAGCACTTTCTCCGATAATGTCTATGTAAACGGCAAGTCTCTCAAGGACCTTACCGTGGCAGACGCTAAGAAGCTCATGGCTTCTGTCGAGGACGAGCTCGCCGACGGTATCAAGGTGACCGTAAAGGCGGGGGATCAGACCTTTGATTACGGCAAGAATGATTTTAAATACACCTTTGATACAGACGCCGTCCTCGCCGAGGCAAAGGCTTACTCCGAGGAGAGAGGCATCAAAAAAGAGGATAAGAACTATGAGATAAAGATGACCGTAAGCGACAGCACCTGCGAGAGCATCGTCAACGGTATAGCCGATAAGGTAGATACCGAGGCCAAAGACGCTCAGGTCACCGATTTTGACCCCTCAGCCGACAATATGTTCACCGTCTCTGATGAAAAGAACGGTCTTACTCTCAATAAAAAGGAGAGTACAAACGCTCTGTCGGAGTTCATCAAGAGCGGCAAGATCTCAGGCACGGTCGACGCCAAGGTAGAAGAGACCAAGCCCGAGTATACCGCGGCTTATCTTAAGGAAAATATAATCAAGCTCTCATCCTTCTCGACCTATTCCACCAACAATTCCAACGGCAACGAGAATATGCGCATATCTCTCAAGGCCTGCAACGGCTCTGTTATCGAGCCCGGCGAGACATGGTCGTTCAACAACTGCACCGGCGACTCCAACCTCGAGTCCAACGGCTACAAGCCCGCCGGCGTTATCATCCAGGGACGCAGCGAGACCGGTATCGGCGGCGGTATCTGCCAGTCGTCTACCACTATCTATAACGCTGCCATGCTTTGCGGCATGGAGGTCGTTGAGCGCGCCTGCCATTATTATAAGTCGACCTATGTCGATGCGGGTCTTGACGCGACTATCGACTACGGCAATATCGACCTAAAGATGAAGAACCCCTTCAAATATCAGCTGTTTATGAAGTGCTGGATGGACGGCACCGAGCTCAATTGTGAGATGTACGGTTTGAGAAACCCCGATTTTGACGAGGTCAAGATAACTACCACCGATCCCTCCTATTTCAGCAACGGTTATACCGTCCATACCACCCGTACCTTCTATAAGGACGGCGAGAAGGTCAGCTCAGACGAGATGCCCTCTTCCACCTATTACACATCGGCTCCGTCATCGGGCGGCTCCTCGTCGGGCGGCTCCTCGGGCGGTTCGTCCGACAGCGACAACAGCTCATCGTCATCCGACTCCGATTCCGGCAGCGATACGTCAAGCAATGAACAGCCCGCGGCTGAAGAACCAGCTCCTCAGCAGACTGCCGAAGAGCCCGCTCAGCAGACACCCGCTGAGAGCACCGAGTAATGATCCGTGATACCAACTCCTCCGTTTTATGCGGGGGAGTTCTTTTACTTTACAGGAAACTGCTCGTTTCCGTAAAGCAAAAATAATTTATATGCCCGCTCAGATTGCCGCTGTGCGGCAACGAGCGATGGCTATGCGAAATGCGCGCAAAGCGCGATTTCTTGTATAGAAATAACCGACAAAAAGCGGCTGGGGATTTGTGATGTGTGACAATGATTATGGTCGAATTGCATAATTCTCATACTGAAATATATGCAAATCATCCAAACACGCGTATTGAAAAGAATAAATGACAAAAGATGTAAATAAAAAAACCGTTTTCAATAAAAAATTATTATTGAATATTGCAAATATTTGTGATATGATTAAGCTACGCAATAAAATATTTATAAGGAGGAAATTATGAAAAAGTTTATTAGCGTACTTTTAGTTTTGACTCTTCTCGCTTCTATGCTTACTGTAGCGGCGTCTGCTCTGTCCGTATCGGACGAGGGCGTTATCTCCGCTAAAGAAGCAGTAGCTGCTGCTGCTGAAGATGCCGGTGAAGAAATCGAAACACAGCGCATCTATTTCCAGATGCCTGACGGTAAACGCGGCGCAACTGCCGACCATGATGTTTATATTACTGTTGAAGAGACAGATCCCGAGACGGGAGAGGTCATCGGTACTCATGACGAGCTTGTTCTCCATAAGGGCGACAAGGCTCCTTCATGGTACAGCGATTACAACGTTGTTGACGGTCAGCACTATGCCGGCGCCTATTGGTGGGGCGGCACGGCTGCGTGCGATAGCTGGGCCGGCTACCGCATCGAGGTCGAGGATTATGACCAGGGCATCTATTATGTAGACGTACCTACAGATGTTGTTATCATGATCTTCAACAACGGTGTTGACGGCGGCACAGATTCCTCTCAGCCCATCTTCTATGAGGCTGCTCAGACTGTTGACTTCAACATCGAGGGCGCTTATGAGGGCGATTTCGATACTCTGCCTTACGGCTCGCCCGATCCCGACCTTTTTGACGGCTGTATCCTTGTAGTAGATCCCAACCAGTTTGAAATGAACGCTTTTTCTCACAAGCAGACCTGCGGCGTTAACCCCTATGTTTACTACGGCAACGGCTGCTACGGTGAAGAGTACGCCGAGGGTAAAGGCGACTCCGATTATCCCGACGGCACAGACAACTGGTCTGACAATATGCAGGACGTCTGCAAGAACCCCGACCACTTTGTCAACGGCGTTCACGTAGGCTATCACGAGGATACTCCCACAGAGGCTCCTACCGAGGCTCCCACTGAGGCTCCTACAGAAGCTCCCACAGAGGCTCCCACAGAGGCAGCTCCCGAGCTCGATTCCACCAAGCTTTACTTTGACGTAAACGGCACAGGCTGGGAACTCGGCTCAAAGGATAAGATTGGCTTCTATGTATTCGGTAAAGACGGCGAGCTCCTCCCCTGGGGCGGCAAGAAGCTCAACGGTACTGACGAAGGCAACGGCATTTGGTCTTACGATCCCGCTGCCAAGGGTATGAATATCAAAGAAGGCGAACAGTATAAGATAATCTTCACAGGCGCTGGCAACCAGACCTATGATCTTATCTTTGATACAAACTGCTTCGGTCACATCGCTTACTGCGACGGCACCGAATATGAGAACCCCGTAGACAGCTCCAAGAAGGCTCTCGCGGCATTCTGGAAGGGCATGGACGCTTCTAAGTACGGTCCTGTTCTGCAGGTTTCTTCCGTCGGTACAGTAGTAGGTACCTGCCCTGAAGAGGGCAAGACCCCCGCAACGATCTTTGCGGACTTCCTCAAGAACAACTTTGAGAACGCTAAGCAGTTCAAGGTCGATACAGGCGAAATGACTGAGCAGGAGCTCATCGACAGCGTTGGCAATGGCTTAGGTCTTACAAAGCAGGAGGCTTATGACGCAATTGCCGAGACAGGCGTTACTTCAACTTGGGATTACGCCGTATCCACTCTGCCCGGCGATGTAATTCTCCCCACAGAGGCTACAGAGGCTCCCACAGAGGCTCCCACTGAGGCTCCTACAGAGGCTCCCACAGAGGCTCCTACAGAGGCTCCCACAGAAGCTCCCACAGAAGCTCCCAAGCCCACCGAGACTCCCACTGAGGCTCCCACTGAGCCCGCTCCCGCAGGTCCCGAGTACTATGTAGTCGGTACCATCAGCGATTGGGGTCCCAAGGCTGAGTTTAAGATGACAGCTACCGATGACGGTAAGTATGTATTCAAGGATCTCGATATCACAGCTACCACACAGTTCAAGGTAGTCAAGGTCGAGAACGAAGTTCAGACTTGGCTGCCCGACGGTATGGGCAACAACTACGGCGAGAACGGCGAAGTTACCGTACCCGGCGTATATGACGTATACTTTGATCCGGCTATCTCTACCGACGGCTGGTTCTATAACTGCATTTATGTTGACGGAATGCCCGCTCCCGAGCTCCCCACAGAGCCCGATACCGAGCCTTCCGATGAGAAACCCATCGACAACATGGGCTTCATCGACGATCTTACATCAGGCGCAGATACATTCACAGTTTACTTCCAGATGCCCGACGGCGCTAACGGCTTTGACGGCCAGGATGGTAACAAGGTTCCCACATGGGAGAACGAATACAACCTCTCCGACGGCACAAACTGGGCAGGCATCTACTGGTGGCAGAGCGCTCAGGGTCTGAACCCTGCTGCTTGGCCGGGCCTCAAGATGACCCTGGTTGACGCTGAGCAGAAGATCTTCTCAGCTAACATTCCTTATGAGTCCGATGTACTCACAACCATCATCTTCAACAACGCTATCGACGGCGGTACAGATAAGAATGCTCCTCAGTATTCCGCAGCTCACCAGACAGCTAACCTCAACTGCCAGGGCGCAGAAGCCGGCGAGATCGATACTATCCCCGAGGGTACAGCTACAGATAACTTCGACGGCTGCATCTTCATCTGCGATCCCGATACTCTCGATGTAAACCAGTTCTCCGGTAAGGACACCATCGACGGTAACTGGTACATCTACTACGGCGACGGTCACTATGGTATGTACGCTGAGGACAGCGATAACTTCACAACTGTTGAGGATATGTGTCAGAACCCGAACCACGACCACGGTCATACTCCCACTCAGCCCACACAGCCCACCGAGGTTGAAGAGCCTACCGTATACTATGTAGTAGGCAACATGAACGGTTGGGCTCCCAGCGAGTCTTATGCTATGGCAGATAACGGCGACGGTACCTACACCTATGAGAACATCGATCTCACGACCGAGTCTCAGTTCAAGATCGTTGCAGTTTCCGGCGACAAGCAGACATGGCTGCCCGACGGTATGGGCAACAACTACGGCGAGAACGGCGAGATCACCGAGGACGGCGCTTATGATATCACCTTCAGCACCACTCCTCAGGACGGCTGGTTCTATGATATGATCAAGGTCGAGCCTCACGACTTCGGCACCTACTATGTAGTAGGCAACATGACCGGTTGGGCTCCCAGCGATGATTATAAGATGCTCCCCACAACCTACGGCGACGGTGTTGACGCTTACACCTTCACAATGCCTCTGACAACAGAGTCTCAGTTCAAGGTAGTATTCGTTAAGGACGGTCAGCAGACATGGCTGCCCGACGGTATGGGCAACAACTACGGCGAGAACGGCGAGATCACCGAGGACGGCGTATACAAGATCTACTTCCGTCCCGACATCGCAGGCGGTGACGATTGGTTCTACGGCTGCATCAAGGTCGAGAAGCTCCAGGGCTATAAGCTCGGCGACGCTAACGGCGACGGCGAGGTCGACAGTCTTGACGCTACTGTTCTCCAGAGATACGACGCTCAGTTCCCTGTTCCTTATGATGCCGATACACTGATGCAGGGCGATGTTGACGGCGACGGCGAGCTCACTATCGTTGACGCTACATTCATCCAGCGCTACGTTATCAATATTGCTGTTCCCTATGCTATAGGCGAATGGGTATAATAGTTTACCGTAACGGTATAACTGAATAGCCTTTGCTCCCCCTTCTTCTTGAAGGGGGAGCTTTTGCGTTATGATAAATAACAGCTCTCTCGTTGAGTTGTCTAAATATAGACTGATATTTTTATCGTTTTTACAAAACGCTTTGAAATAGCTTATCACATATCACAAAAAATAATCCTAATATTCTACTAAAATAATATTGAAAGTTCGGACTAAATATGATAAAATTTTAATAACTAAAGCTATTAGGAGGCTTAAAGATGAAAAAAGTAATCAGTTTATTGTTAGCTATCCTCCTGATCGTTTCTATGATGACTGTAGCTGTAAGCGCTTATTCCGTATCGGATGAGGGCATTCCTTCTGCTGCCGAAGTCGTAAAAGCGTATGAGGAAGAAAATGAAGAAGAGCTCGAGAAGCAGCGCATTTATTTCCAGATGCCCGACGGCAAACGCGGCTCTTCAGCAGATAAGGACGTATATGTCAGCGTTGATGAGTTAGACCCCGAGACGGGAGAGGTCATCGGCACCCATGACGAGCTTGTTCTTCATGCAGGCGACAAGGCTCCTTCTTGGTACAGCGATTACAACATCGTTGACGGTCAGCATTACGCGGGCGCCTACTGGTGGGGCGGACCCGGCGCTGCCGATACATGGTGCGGCTACCGCGCTGAGATCGAAGATTACGAACAGGGTATCTACTATGTAGATCTCCCCAAAGATGTAGTTATCATGATCTGGAACAACGGCGTTGACGGCGGTATGGATTCGTCTCAGCCCATATACTATGAGGCGGCTCAGAGTGGTGATACCAACGTTGAGGGCGCTTATGAGGGCGATTTCGATACTCTGCCCTACGGCTCACCCGATCCCGACTATTTTGACGGCTGTATCTTTATCGTAGACCCCAACAATGTCGATATCAACCCGCTCTCTCATAAGCAGACCTGCGGCCTTAACCCCTATGTTTACTACGGCAACGGCTGCTACGGCGGAGAATTCAAAGAGGGCAAAGGCGACACAGATTATCCCGACGGCACAGACAACTGGTCCGACGATATGCAGGATGTCTGCAAGAACCCCGACCACTTCAAGAACGGCGTTCACGTAGGTTATCAGGGCGGCGACGTCCACACTCATACACCCGAGACTGTAGCCGCAGTACCCGCTACAACTGAGGCTGACGGCGTTAAGGCTCACTACAAGTGCACAGGCTGCGACAAGCTTTTCCTTGACGAAGAGTGCACTCAGGAGGTCACAGCGGCTGACCTCGTTATCCCCAAGTTCGTTCCCGACCCCAACTTACTGTATTTTGACGCAAATTCCACAGGTTGGGAGATGGGCGCCAAGAACAAGATCGCGTTCAATATCTTCGGCGGCGATCTGACCAATGCTCTTGATTGGGGCTCTAAAAAGCTTATTGGTACCGCGGTATCGGGCTATGACGGTATATTCTCATTTGATCCCACAAAGGTAAAGTATACACTTAATCCCGGCGTGCAGTACAAGATCATCTTTGCACGTACCGAAGGTAATAACTGGACAAACCAGACATTTGATCTGTTCTTCACTGTCGATTGTCTCGGTCACGTAGCTTATTGTACCGGCAAGCAGTACGAGAACCCTGTCGACAGCTCAAAGAAGACCCTTGCGGCGTTCTGGAAGGGCATGGACGAATCTAAGTACGGTCCCGTTCTTCAGGTTTCTTCTATCGGTAACGTAGTCGGTACCTGTCCCGAGGCAGGCAAGACCCCCGAAGATATTTTTGTAGACTTCCTTACGGTCATCAACGAAAAGACCGAAACTACCATGTACGCGAACGCGTATCATTACGTTGTAGAGCCCGGTACCAAGACCGAGCAGAAGATGATCGATGATATCGGTAAGGATTTAGGTCTTACTAAGCAGCAGGTCTATGACGCGTTCACAAATAACGAGATCGAGACCACGTGGGATTGGACAGTATCCACACTTCCCGGTACTGTTACACCCGCTCATACACATACACCCGGCGAGCCTGTTCGTGAGAACGAGAAGCCCGCTTCCTGCACCGTAGACGGCTCATACGACGAGGTTGTTTACTGCACGGGCTGCAACGAGGAGCTCTCCCGCGAGACAAAGGTCATCAAGGCTGAAGGCCATAAGCCCGGCAAGGCTGTGAATGAGAACGTTAAGGCAGCTACCTGTACTGCCGCGGGCTCATATGAAGCTGTAGTTTACTGTACAGTATGTAATACGGAGCTCAGCAGAACAACCAAGACCATCGCTAAGAAGGCTCACACACTCTCACACGTAGCTGAGGTTCCCGCAACCGAGACCGCTACAGGTACAAAGGCTCACTATAAGTGCTCTGTATGTAAAAAGCTCTTCTCGGATGAGGCAGGCAAGAACGAGGTCACAGCGGCTTCGCTGATCATCCCCATGCTTGCTCATACACATACTCCCGCTACTGCCGTACGTGAGAACGTAAAGGCTGCTACCTGCACAGCGGCAGGCTCATACGACGAGGTCGTATATTGCACATCCTGCGGCGCAGAGCTCAGCAGAACAACCAAGACTATCGCTAAGAAGGCTCATACCATCTCATATGTAGCTGAGGTTCCCGCTACAGAGAAGGCTGACGGAGTCAAGGCTCACTATGAGTGCTCTGTATGTCACAAGCTCTTCTCGGACAAGGCGGGCAAGAACGAGGTCACAGCGGCTTCTCTGGTCATCCCCAAGCTCGCTCATACTCATACACCCGGCGCTGCTGTTCAGGAGAACGTAAAGCCCGCTACCTGCAAGGCGGCAGGCTCTTATGACGAGGTAGTTTATTGCACAGGCTGCCATGAGGAGCTCTCACGTACAACAAAGACCATCACTAAGCTCGAGCATACACCCGGCAAGGCTGTTCGTGAGAATATCGTAAAGTCTACCTGCACGACAAGGGGCAGCTATGACGATGTTGTATACTGTACAGAATGCGGTGAGGAGCTCAGCAGAACACACGGCACTATCGCTAAGAAGGCTCATACCATCAGCTTCGTTGCTGAGGTTCCCGCTACCACAGAGGCTACCGGCGTCAAGGCTCACTATGAGTGCTCCGTATGTCACAAGCTCTTCTCAGACGCAGAGGGCAAGACCGAGGTCACAGCGGCCTCTCTGGTCATCCCCAAGCTCCCTGTTGTAAGAGAAGGTATCCTCGGTGATTTCGATAACAGCGGCGAAGTCGATATCATCGACGTCGTACTTATCCAGCGTGCCGCTATCAAGCTGGTCGCTCCCGATTCCGGTATGGTATTACGCGGCGACGTCAACGGCGACGGTGAACTCAACTCTGTTGACGCGACACTGATCCAGCGTTATCTCGTTGGACTCAGCGCGGTTTACGCTATCGGTGAACAGATCAAGTAATAGATCATATACTTTGGCTCCCTCTGATTTGCTCAGAGGGAGCTTTTAGTTATTTTTACCTGTTTTGCCCTCGTCTGTGGCAAAATAAAGACGGTATGTTTGTAAGAAAGATACAAAATTATGACAAATTACACATAAAACGAACAAAAAATTTTATGATTAAATCTTTAGATTATCGTTGAATATTATTTTGTAATATGTTAAAATTATATCGTCTAAAAATATATCCCAAGGAGGATTAACATGAAAAAGATTATCAGTATGCTTTTGGTTGTTGCTATGGTAGTCGCGATGGCGGCTATCGGTGTAGTTTCAACCGGCGCCGCCGCGACTGCTACCGTCACGGTCTATGATCTGAACGGCAATGCCGTTACAGAGCAGTATAATGTAGGCGAAGAATTTACCGTTTACACCACATTAGACGTATCCTCTTCTGTTGCGTCCGGTATGATCGGTTCTGTTCAGGGTTCCCAGACATATACTTCGTCTGTTCTCGCTCTGACGGATAAGGTCGCAGGCGAATACGGCGAATTTGTTGATCTCAACACAGTATTCCCCATTACCCGCGATAACACTATCGCTAATGCCGCTACTGCAGGCAAGATCACCTACAATGCTTCTACTCCTTATAAGGACAAAGCTTTTAAATTCAACTCCGCTGATTCAAAGCTGATGGTTACCACTTATAAGGTAACGGCAGCCGGCACAGCTGAGATCAAGAACGCTATCAAGAACCTTGCGATCGCCGACGATGATCTTACCCGTATCGTATACGAGGGCAAGACCCAGACAGGCAAGAGCTTCAGCATCGCTTCTTCTTTCACGGATCCCGTATCTATCGATCACGCTGAGGTCACAGTTCACAGCCTCGACGGTACGACCGAGACCATGAACTTCAATATCGGCGATACCTTCACCGTTTATACTACTCTGAAGGTCAACGAGGCTAACGGTATGATCGGCTCCGTCACAGCTAATCAGAAGTATACCTCTTCTGTCCTCACTCTTGCCGAGACCCTCGATGAAGAAGGCTTTATCGAGGACGTAGAGACAGTATTCCCGATCATGGGCGACAAGTGCATGGCTAACGCTTCCTCAAAGGGTACCATCACTTACTCCGCTTCTACTCCTTATATCAATAAGGCGTTTGATTTCTCTGCTGACAACAGCCAGCTCATCACCACAAGATACACTGTCAAGGCTAACGGATACGCGGATATCACAAACGACCTCGTAATCCTTGCTACTGCTGAGAGCACCGTTAACAGACTTGTATTCAACGGCGTTATCAAGGACGGCGTTCAGCTCACCATGCCCGCTTCCTTTACCGATCCTTCAGGTCCCGCTCCTACAACTCTGACCGTTACCATCATCGGACCCGACGGCAAGTCTGTAGACAAAGAGTTCGATAAGGACGCTGAGTTTACCGTATATACAGTTCTGAACACATCCTCTGTTGCTGACGGAAAGATCGCAAACGTAGAGGGTACTCAGACCTTCACATCAAGCAAGCTCAAGGTAACCGACAGCTATGACAGCGAGTACGGAGAGGTAGATGATGTCGAGGCTATGTTCCCCATCCTCGGCGACAAGGCTATGGCCACCGTACAGGGCGATACTATTACTTTCTCCGCTTCAAAGCCTGAGATCAACCACGGCTTCCCCTTCAACAGCGATAAGTCAAAGCTGATTGTCACCCATTACAAGGCTACAGGTACAGGCAAGGCTACCATCAACACCCAGCTCAAGACCCTGACAGCCTCCGACGGCGCTGTTACAAAGATCGTTGTTAAGGGCAAGACCCAGAGCGGCCAGAGCTTCAAGCTCTTCTCATCGTTCACAGATCCCGGTAACCCCACTCCCGAGCCTGAGAAGACCGCAGAGATCACCATCTACGGTATCGACGGCAAGTCTGTTAAGAAGACATTCAACGTAGGCGATAAATTCACAGTTTATTCTACATTCAACGCGAGCAAGGCTGCGACCAACGGTATGCTCAGCGCTATCAACGGCAAGCAGACCTTCACTACATCTGTTCTTAAAGAGACAGACGCTGTTGACTCAGATGGCGTTGTAACCAATAAGAAAGCGATGTTCCCGATCCTTAAGGATGCCGCTATCGGTCGTGTAGTCGGCGGCGAAGTCAGATACAACAGCGGCACACCTTATGTAGGCGCAGGCGGATTTGATTTCAGCAACGACAGCTGTGTACTTCTGGTAACTAACTATCAGGTCACTGCGGCAGGTAAGGGTGAAATCAGAGACTCTCTGGTCACAGTCGCGGCTGCCGATACAGCTATTACCCGTATCGTAACCGACGGCAAGGTCGTTTCCGGCAAGACTATCGGCGGCGCTGCTTCCTTCGATCCTCCCACACCTCCCGTTGGCGAGAAGTATAAGCTCGGCGACGTTAACGGCGATGGCGAGGTTGACGCTTTAGACGCTACTCTGGTTCAGCGTGTCGCTACCCGTCTTTCGGTTCCTTACTCGAACGAGATGATGATGCGCGGTGATATCGACGGCGACGGCGAGATCGCTATCCTTGACGCTACATTTATCCAGCGTTACGCGACTCGTGCTGCTGTTCCTTATCCCGTAGGCGAATTAGTAGGCTGATTATCATTCTCTCCCCCTTCATCATTGAAGGGGGAGTTTTTTGCTTTGCGAAATATGTGCTGTTTATCCTTTCAAAGTCAGATATTAATTATAATTTGAGATAATTTGAAAATAACTGCGAATACTATAATGACTTCGACTTACGATATCCGTTTATATATTCATCAAAAGGAGACTGCAAATGTACAGAGAAAAAGACAATATATATTTTGAAGCTAAGCCCGTGATAACTTCTTATGCCTCGGTCGCAGGTAAGAAAGAAGCCGAAGGGCCGTTAAGAGAGAGCTTTGACACCATAATATATGACAGCTACGTCGGAAAGGATACCTTTGAAAAGGCTGAGAGCGAGCTGATGGTGATCGCTGTCAACAAGGCTATAGAGAAAGCAGACACAAAGGCTGAAGATATCGATATCGCATATTGCGGCGATCTGCTCAATCAGTGCGTCGCATCAAGCTTCGCTATGAGGGGCTTCAATATCCCGTACGCGGGTATCTACGGAGCGTGCTCAACTATGGGACTGGGGCTGATAATGTCGGCGATATCCGTTGAAGGCGGAGCGTTTGAGCGAGCGCTTTGCGCCGCGTCCTCGCATTATTGTACGGCGGAGCGGCAATACAGGTTCCCGCTCGAATACGGTTCTCAGCGTCCGCCGACAGCCCAGTGGACCGTGACGGGCGCAGGCGCCTGCGTAGTTGAGAATACAAAATCAAAGCTCAACGTCCGAGCCGACAGGCTGAGATCACCGTATATCAACGCTGCCCGAATAGGCAGAATAACCGACCTTTCCGTGACCGATCAAAACAATATGGGCGCCGCTATGGCACCTGCTGTTGTCAAGATAGGCACAAAAAATATTTAAAGTTATCGACCGATTACTTATATATGGGCATCATAATGTCTGATGCTATCTGCTTTGCTGATCTTTTTGAACCTGTTATTATCCTCTATTCATTATAGGATTTGTTTTTTTGCACGTCAATTTGTGAGTGATAAATAAAATTTTAGAGAAAAAATGTAATTAATTGACAAAAGTTCATCATAGTGATATAATTAGCATAAAAAATTTAAATGGGGGAGTGTGGCTTTTTAAAGCTTGCCTCATCATTCGCACAAGACATTGCACATATCCAAGGGGGAGTAACCGTGCTTGTTATTCGAAGCGTTGATATCCGCGAAAAAGAGCTGCTCGACAAGATAGTAGAGCTGCATCAACAATCGTTTAAGGGTTTTTTCCTGTCCACACTGCATCCGGGATTTCTTCGTCAACTCTATAAGGCTTTTGTAACACATAAGAAGTCTGAACTGTTGGTAGCTTTAAACGACGATAAGCCTGTCGGCTTCATCGCGTATTCCTACGACACGACAGGAGTGTACAGATATATGCTGTGGAGGCGTTTCTTCCCCTTTGTTTGGTACTCTTTTCTTTCTTTCTTAAAGAAGCCCTCTATCTTCTTTAAGATGTTCTCCGCTTTGAGTATGCCGTATACTCATACGCGTGAGGAGGAATATGTCAAGGTGTTCTCCATCGGCGTCGCCCCCGAATACCAGAAGCACGGTTTAGGTACTAAATTGATCGAAGAAATGAAGAAGCGCGTCGACTTTACTCATTTTGATTATATTACTCTTGAAACCGACGCGGATGATAACGATGACGCCAATATATTTTATAACAAGAACGGCTTCAAACTCTCTCAGGAGTTCATTACCTTTGAAGGCAGAAGGATGAATAAATATCATTATCGGGTAAAACATGAACATCTTGCTACTTGACGCTTATTATTATCCTGAGAATATCGCGTTCAGTCACCTTGAGCGAGATATAATCGATGGGCTGATCGCGAGAGGACACTCGGTCAGCGTCATTTGTCCGACGCCGACGCGCGGGCTTTCAGATAATGAGATAAAGCGATATAAAAACATAAAAAAAGAAACTCACAATGGTGTAGAGATACAGCGTTTCTCAGCGCCTCGCGAGAGCAAAAACCCACTGATGCGCGCAGTAAGATACCTTTGGTGCAACTTAAGGCAGTACAGCATCGCGAAACGCCGCAGGGACGCTGACGTTATATTCGCGGTCAGCACGCCGCCTACCCAGGGACGTATGGCGGGCAGAGCGGCAAAGAAGCTCGGCGTTCCGTTCGTCTATTCGATCCAGGATCTCTTTCCCGATTCATTGGTGACCAGCGGTCTTGCGAGTGAGAATTCTGTTTTATTCCGTTTAGGCGAGAGGATGGAGAAAAAGACATACCGCAGCGCCTCTAAGATAATAACTCTGTCCGAAGCTATGAGGGACAAGGTCGTCTCCCGGGGCGCTGACGCCGACAAGGTCATCGCCGTATCCAACTGGATAGATACCGACGCGGTAGCTCCTGTGCCCAAAGACAAAAACCCTCTGTTTGAGGAATATAATATAGTCAAAAACAGCTTTAACGTGGTATACGCCGGTAATTTCGGCGCTTCTCAGGGAGCCGATATTATTCTGCGCGCGGCTGATATGCTAAAAAATAACCGTGATATTTCGTTTGTCATCTTCGGCGGCGGCACAGAATTTGACAGCGCAAAAGCTCTTGCGAAGGAGCTGGAGCTTGATAACGTTAAGCTTTTTGATCTTTTGCCTGTTGAGAGAACAGCTCAGGTATACAGTCTCGGAGACGTAGCGCTGATCACCTGCAAAAAGGGCGTCGGCAAGTCGGCTGTCCCGAGTAAGCTGTGGAGTATCATGGCGTGCGATACGCCCATCATCGCGTCGTTCGATACCGACAGTGAGCTTGCTCAGGTACTGGATAAATCCGGCGCGGGTATTTGTGTAGAACCCGAGAACGCTGATATGCTTGCAAAAGCAATAAAGGAGGTTTCAGGAGACACTCTTAGCTTAGGTAAGAACAGCGCAAGAGAATATGCTGTTGAGCACGCGTCAAAGGAAATATCCGTTCAAAAATATACGGAATGTATTGAGAGCGCAACATATAAAGAATAATAAAGGAAAGGAAGAAACGATATGCCTAAGGTTTCTGTTATCTTCCCGATGTATAATGTATCCGCTTATGTGAAAGACAGCGTGACGTCTGTTTTGAATCAGACGTTCAGAGATTTTGAACTTATCGCGGTCAATGACGGCTCAACAGATAACACTGAAGCTATATTTGAAGAAGCAACGCAGGATACTTCGGATATTACTATCAAGCTGATAAAAAAAGAAAACGGCGGTCTTGCAGATGCTCGAAATGCGGCTTTGGATATTGCCGAGGGCGAGTATATTGTGTTTGTCGATTCAGACGATGTTATTCATCCGAAATATCTGGAAGTCCTGATGGATGATGCGAAGCGTTTTGATACAGATGCTTCTTTCTCTTCGTTTAAGTATGTCGACTCAAAGACTTTATTCGATTTTGAAGATACATTCGGCGGTGAGCTGATCGACAAGCAGGAATTGATGCGGTTGCTGTTGCCGAGGAAAAAATTCTTAACAGCGTGCTGGTGTATGCTTGTGAAGAAAAGCTTGCTGGATAAGAATAAGTTTCGTTTCAATAAGCAGGTAAAGTTTTCTGTAGACAGAGCCTTTATCTGGAAAGTAATTGATGTATCAAACAGGATATCTATCAATTATTCACAGCTTTACCACTATTATCCTCACGAAGGCTCAATAATGACTGCGACAAAAAAAGAAAACCTGCTCTCCGGTGTTGAGAATTTCTCACGTGAGATCCGTTCGTTGGAGAATCTGCCTTTTGACAGCGAGATCCTTATTGACCGGTGGAAGTTAGGCGTGCTTCATTCCTCTGCGAAGCTGCTTTCATTTGATGAGTTTCGTTCTTTGAGAGAGGAAATCGGCTTTTCTTATCAAGAGGCGATGAAGATTCCGACATCAAAATCAAAACTTTTCTGTACTCTGGGAATTGTATCAGAGAAAACGCTTTATACCCTATTTGTAAAATATTGATCGAAACACCTGAGGGAGGGCTGTAGTTGAAAATCTTTTATCTTACCGGTTTGCTGTCTCCTTATAGAATCGAATGGATGAACGCCCTCTCTAAAGAAAACGATATATTTGCTTATTATATTTCCTCAGATGAGAAAACAAGAGAAAAGGATTGGCTGAACTCTCAAGAACCTTGTTTTTCGACAAAAAAGGCTGCGAGAAGTAAATTATTAAGAGAGCTTCCTGCCAGGAGCTTTTTATCTGAAGCGTTATCAGGTGGATTTGATATTTATATCATTGACGGTTATTCGTCTTTAATAAAACTGAAAACCATCAGCACGCTCCTGAAAAACCATAAAAAAGTATTTATAAATATCGACGGTATCGACATATGGAGAGAAAAGACTAAAGCCGATATCATCAAGGATGCTGTAAAGCGTTGGGTCTTTCGTTCGGGAGCGTATTTTCTCTGCGGCTCTGAGATCGCGCAAAGGACTGTGATCAAGGGCGGCGCTGAGGAGGACAAAGTCTTTGTTCATCCGTTTACATCGCTGCACAAAGAGGATATCATTCTTCCGAACCAAAAGAGTACCCTTCAAAAGAAATATAAAGAAAAACTGAACTTGAGCGGCAAGAAGGTCGCGTTGGCAGTCGGAAGGTTTATTCAGTTAAAAAAATATGATGTTCTGATCAAAGCGTGGAAGGATATGCCGGATAATTGTGTCCTTTATATCATCGGCGGAGGAGAAGAGAAAGAAAGCTATGAGCGTTTGATCAAAGAATCGGGCGTAAAGAATATTGTGCTAATGGACTTTATGCTTCCCGAAAAGCTCAGCGAGTATTTTTGCGCCGCGGATATGTTTGTGCATCCTTCATCTACCGAGACATGGGGGTTGGTGATCAACGAGGCGATGGCGAAGGGCTGTCCCGTTATTTCGACCGATCGCTGTGTTGCTGCGATAGAACTGATCACAGACGGAGAGAACGGCTTTATCATCAAGGTAGGAGATGTCGAACAGCTCCGTAAAAAAATGTGTGAGGTATTATTTAATGATCTGTTCAGAGAGAAGATGATGAATAATGCCGTCAAAACTATTGAGCCCTTTACCTATGAGAATCTGGCGGATACGCATCTGCGTATTTTCCGCAATATATTAGCCCGGTGAGGTGATCGCTATCAGCACAGAAATAAAGCTGAGTATCATTGTTCCCGTATATAATACTGAAAAGTACCTTTCGGAATGTCTGGACAGCCTTCTGGACAGTAAGACAAATCAATATGAGATCATTCTGGTGGATGACGGCTCATCGGACTCAAGCCCCGTCTTGTGTGACCGATACGCGGAAAGGTTCGATAATATCCGAGTGATCCATCAAAAAAACGCGGGGCCGGCAAACGCGAGAAATGCGGGAATCAAAAGTGCCGTAGGAACACACTTGACCTTTGTGGATTCCGACGATACCGTGGATGCGGGTTATGCCGACTCTGTGCTGAAGCGCATCAAGAGTAATGACGATATTATTGTTTACGGTTACAAGGTGGAGTATACCCAAAAACAGCAGATCCGTAAAACGCAGCTTACGGAAATGCCGTCCGCAGACTCCGCATCCGCTGTAAGGGAGTTGGAAGAAAAAGGCGGATTCAATATGGTATGGGCGAAGGTGTACAGAACACGGCTGCTTCAAGAACAACCGCAAACGCTTTTTGCTCCCCATACAGAGCCGGGAGAAGATCTGATCTTTAACTGCGAGTGCTTTATGAAAGCAAAATCCATTTCACTGGTAAACGAGACGTTTTATCACTGGGTACGCCGGGGAGAGGACACTCTCGCCAACCGATTTCGAAATGATTTGTATGAGAAGAATCTGATGTTTATTGACTATCGCAACTGTTTATATCAGGGGCTCGGGATCTATGACTCTCAGTTTTCCTTGCTTTCAAAAGGAAACCTCGCCTATATTTTTTCATGTGTTCCGAATATGTACCGCAGGGGACACATTTTTTCGAAAAGCAGGAGAATGGCTTTCTACCGTGAAATTCTTGACAGCGAAGATGTTGCGCTTTGGGTAAATAATACAACACCTGATAATAAGCTTCATCAACGGTTTATCCGTTTATATAAGAAGGGCTCAGCCCGAAGAATGGATCATTACTACCGAACAATGCTGTGGGCGCGAAATACATTTGACGGCTTATGGCAAATTATCAGAAAGAGAATGAAATAATGAACAGTATCATTGTCAATGCCGATGACTTCGGCTTGAACGAGCATTGCTCCAAGGCGATCGCAGAAACCTTTGAACAGGGACTCGTCACCGATACCACCATGATGGCGACGGGCGAATACTTTGATGAGGCGGTCACTCTGGCAAAGGAGCGCGGGTTCATAGATAAGATCGGTATCCACCTTAATTTGACAGAGGGGATTCCACTTACAGACGATATTAAAAGCTGTCCGCGTTTTGTGACTGAGGGACGCTTCAATAAGAAGTATGACCGCACAAAGAGACTGACCGCCGAAGAAAGTGCCGCGATCTATAAGGAGCTTTCGGCACAGGCAGATAAAATACAGAGAGCGGGCATCACCATTACTCATGCCGATTCGCACCATCATATTCATACAGGGATTTTTGTCGCTCCCATAGCCGTGAAGGTTTGTAAGGAACACGGTATCAATAAGATCAGGCTCCACCGCAATGTGGGTAATATCAACTTTATTAAAAGGTTGGTAAAAGAGCGCTATAATAACTGGCTGAGAGATCAGGGATTTGTAACCACCAAATATTTTGCTTATGTTATGGATATCGACGGTTTCAATGTTCCCGATAATACAGAGATCATGATCCATCCCGATTATGATAAGGACGGTAAACTTGTCGACAGACGAGGGATGGAGGACGGTTATCCTATAGGTAATCCGATCCCGCCGTACGGCGCTCAACCGAATATAGTTTTGAGAGGATACAAAGAGCTGTAATGCGTATTCTTTACGGGTACTCTAATTGTACCGATAAGACCTATAACAGAATAGTCAGTGAGAGAAATGTACCTACTATGGTTCCGGACCAGAAGTACCACAGTCTGATGATAAAAGGCTTTTCTCAAAACGGAGCAGAAGTTCGCGCCTTTTCCGGATTGCCGATCAACCGTGCTGTTACGTCGAGAAAGCTGGTTCGGGAGAAGGATGAGAAGGAAGGAAACGCGTATTTTCATTATATCACTACCTTGAATTATCCCGGTGTTCGCCAACTGATGATCTTCTTCGGCGCTTTTTTCGGGATAATGAGGATAAAAAAGGACAAAGAGACCTTTGCAGTATGTGACGGACTCAACGCGGCGATCGCTGCGGCGTTTTCCTTTGCGTGCCGTCTTAGAAGGATCCCCTGTATCGCTATCGTTACCGATCTTCCCGAAATGTTCGATTCGGGCAGGCTGAGAAAAAAAGCAAGCAACTTCCTGCTGAGACGCTTTGACGGTTATGTTTTTCTGACAGAGTACATGAACGAATACCTTGGTAAAAACAAGCCCTATATCGTTCTGGAGGGCCACGTTGACCCTACGGTCTGCGATCCGAATCCGGAGGCTTCTTATGAAGAACAGACAGGAGAGAAGATCGTACTGTATGCCGGCAATATCCACACTAAATACGGTATCGGGACATTGGCAGAGGGATTTGCTTTGGCGGATATCCCTGACGCAATATTAAAAGTATACGGTGACGGTGATTATAGAGAACGATTGAAAAGCCTGTGTGAAAAACACCCTAATATCCGGTATATGGGAAGATCCGGCAACGAAGTGATCGTAAGAGAGGAGCAAAAGGCGTCTCTTCTCGTCAATCCCCGTCCGACAGCGCCCGAGTATACGAAGTATTCATTCCCGTCCAAAAATATGGAATATATGGTGTCGGGAACGCCGACTATGACTACTAAACTGCCGGGTATGCCGGCGGAGTATTACCCTTATGTGTATCTTTTGGAGGACGAAACGTCGGACGGCGTAGCGAACAAGCTGAGAGAGATTTTCTCACAGCCCTTTGAAGAGCGAAAGAAAAAGGCTGCCGACGCAAGGCGGTTTGTGCTTGAAAACAAGTCTAATATAATCCAGGCGAGGAAGATCTTAGATTTTCTCAGTCGGGAGTTTTTTGATAATTAACTGAACGATAAAGCGAGAATTCGGTATGTATCTGGACAAAGTAAAAGTATTCTTTAAAAAACTGAATTATAAGTGCTTTGTCCTGATTTTTCTGCTTTTGTTCGGGATCATGCCGATCATCCCCAGAGCGGTGAGCACTTATCTGACCACCTACTCCTATATGGCTTTAGTGGTGGCAGCGGTATTGTTTACGTTTATCACTTGCCGCATGACTGACATCAAAGAGTTTATACTGCTTTTACTTCCTTTTATCATTTATGAAATGATCGTGCTGATAGCAAATCAGAACAGTGATGTGCTGCTGTCGGGATATCAGGTCCTGCTGTTTTTGCTGCCTGTATGTATCGGCTTTTACCTGGTATCAAATATCTTTTTTTGCGGATTGTATACATCTGTAATAGTGATCGCTTTTGTCATAACCGCGTTCACCACGATCATAGGTTGTATGATATTTCCAAACGCGGCGCGTGTGTTGGCTACTACTGCGACCTCACAGGATCCGATTGCCGTAATGTATAACTGGATGAATATAGGCGGCTACGGCTTTGTATACTCTATGGTGCTGCTTTATCCGTTTGTCGTTATAGCGTTCAAGATGAAACGACTGCATATTGTGCCAATGATACTGATCACCGTATTAGTGTTTGCTACCGCGATCGCCGCGGAGTATACCTATGCTTTCATGCTGCTGATGATCTCTTTGCTGATGCTCGTTATCCCGCGTGATATTACAGTAAAGAGATTTATCGTACTTATACTTGTTCTTTTGCTGGCGGTAATTCTCTTTCGCACGACCGTAGCGGCTATCGTCAGCGCCTTAGGAAATTTCCTCGGGAACAGTACAATGACCGATAAGATCAACGCGATCTTTCTCGGAAAGGACGCTATAGAGGGCTTTGATGATGACCGCGGCGCATTGTATATGCTGTCTATAAATGCTTTCTTGAGTAATCCGTTGTTCGGAAATCTGGCAAAAGGCAGATTTGTGACGGGTGGTCATTCCTTTATCTTAGATACTTTTGCGAACTATGGTCTGCTCGGCGGTATTCCGATGATATTGATGTATCGCGGGATCTGGCGCACTTTTTTCAGACCGATAAAAGGTCACCCGGGCTATTGTCTGGTTTTCTGGGCGTTTATACAGCCTCTCATTCTGTCGTTGATCAACACCGGTATGTGGCTGGATAACCTGTGTTTGTACACGCCGATCCTGTTGTGCTTCATATACGGTAATGAAATCTATCAAACTGATATGGATGAAAGCCCCTCTCCGCTGGTGAAAATGAACGTATTGCAGAGCAAGGTGAGAAACGAATGAAATTGATGCTGATATGCAGCGCGGCTTTTGAAAACAACACACTGAACTGTCCCTCTTGGATCAAGGGCATGATCTCTCAGCTTGTTTCTAAGCATGATATCACTCTGTTTTCCTACGGAAAGACTGATTCCGATACAGTTACTTTTGAGAACAACGTGATCGGCTGGATCGACGCGGCCTCATATACCGATCCCGTTCTGTTTTCTGAGCTGATGAAAAAAGAAGATCCGGATGTTATCGTGATCTTCGGCACTGAACTGAACTATTCACTCTCTGCTGTCAGGTTATGTGTACAGGCAAATCTGATGGATAAAACCGTTCTGTTCGCTCAGGGTCTTGCCTGCGCCTGTGCCGAGCACTACGCCGAGGGCGTGCCGGAAAAGGTCATAAAGCATTGGACGTTGCGTGATATTTTAAGAAGAACCAATCTTTGTAAAGAGATCAAAAATATGTACAAGGCGGCTGTCAATGAAAAAGAAGCGATCATCGAGACTCGGCACTTTATCGGCAGATCGACGCTGGATAAGGCTGTGCTCAGATCGTACAACCCTACTGCCGCGTACTATCACTGCAACGATATACTCAGGAGCAGTTTTTATAAAGGCGAATGGCGGTATGAGGCTTGTGAACCGTACAGGATCTTTATAAGCCAATATTATTATCCGCTCAAGGGCTTTCACTATCTGCTGAAAGCGGCTGCTCTGATAAAGGATAAATACCCGGAGCTTAAGATCGTTGCCGCGGGCTATAACCCGATCAAAAAATCCGTCTTACAGCGTGAGCTTAAGGACAGCTCCTATATCCGCTATATCAAGTCTCTGACCAAACAACTTGGCTTAGCCGATAATGTGGAATTCACGGGGGTATTATCTGAGGAACGGATGAAGGAAGAGTATTTAAAGGCAAACGTTTTTGTCCTGCCCTCTACAATAGAAAACTCGCCCAATTCGCTTGCCGAGGCGATGATGCTGGGCGTTCCGTGTATCGCTTCCGATGTAGGGGGCGTGAGTGACTTTGCCGATCACAGAAAAGAGGCGTTTCTCTATCCCGCGTCCTCTGCTCATCTGCTTGCCTATTATTTGGATACGGTTTTCTCCGATCATGAACAGGCGTCCCGCCTCGGAGAAAACGCAAAGAAGCGGGCAAAGATCGACTATGACCGAGCAATGAATACCGCAGCGCTGGAACAGGCATTCAGAATGATATCGAAAAAGAGCTGACAACATGACGATCACTTTCTTTTCCAATTTTTTATTACATCATCAAACGCCGTTCTGTGAGGCGATGATACGCCGTATCGGCGACGGGTTTCGCTTCGTCGCGACTGAGCCTGTACCGAATGAGCGTCTCGAAATGGGCTACAGTAATCTTGAGAGCGCTCCATATGCCGTTAATTCCTATAAAGACGACGCGTCTTATCAAGAGGCGATGCGCTTAGGCTATGAGAGCGATGTAGTCATTATCGGCTCCGCGCCCGATGTTTTCATTGAAAAGCGCCTCGCCGAAAACAAGCTGACTTTTCGCTACAGCGAACGGTTCTTCAAGAAGTTCCGCTGGCGGTTTGACCCGCGCGCATGGCGCATGAGATACAAAAAAGATATCCGCTATCGCAAGAAGAACCTGCATATGCTTTGCTCCTCCGCCTATACCGCGCCCGACTGCCGCTTTATCTTTTCCTACCCGAACAAGACCTATAAATGGGGCTACTTCCCCGAGCTGGAGGAGGTTCCCTATGAATCTCTGCGTGAGCAAAAATCGCAGGATGGGCGTATCAACATCATCTGGGTCAGCCGATTCATCAAGCTCAAGCACCCTGAGGAGATTATCCGCTTAGCAAAACAGCTCAAAAAAGACCGCCTTGACTTTAATATCGAGATGCTGGGTATCGGTGCACTGAGGGATGAATATGAGAGTATCGCAGCGGAGGAAGGGTTAGATAAACAAATCTCCTTTACAGGACCGTTCGCACCCGCACAGGTGCTTAAAAATATGCAAAAAGCGGATATCTTCCTCTTTACCTCGGACAAAAACGAGGGCTGGGGCGCTGTGCTGAACGAAGCGATGAGCTCTGCCTGTGCTGTCGTTGCCTGCCGTGAGATCGGCTCGGTACCGTTTCTGATCAATCACGGTGAAAACGGACTTATATATGATAAAAAAGGAAACAACTCTTTATATAACAATGTCAAAGTGTTGATACGGGATGATAAATTCAGAGAGCGTTTGCAGAAAAACGCTTATGATACGATAAAGAACGTCTGGAACGCCGAAGCAGCGGCAGAACGTTTACTTCATTTGATAGATTGTATACAAAGGGGAGAAGACAGCCCCTATACCGACGGACCGTGCAGCAGATGCTGAACAGACGGAGTGATGAAAACCGATTATGATTAAAATTGTTTATGTTATGACAGGCACAGAAAAGCCCGAATATCTGAATATGTTGCGTATCTCTGTTGCGTCTGCTCGTTTGCAGATGCCTTCGGTCGATATTGAGATCGTTACAGACGTCGATACGGGTGAGTACATACTCTCAAATCATATTTTCGATAAAGACGTTGTCACAATTAACAGCGAAAAAACCCCCGACGGATTTACGACCGTTGAAAAAAGCAGATTTCTGAAAACCAATCTGCGTCAGTTGGTAGAGGGAGACTTTTTGTATATTGATTCCGATACCATAGTCTGTGCCGATTTTTCCGAAATCAAGCCGGAGGCTTCGGTGAGCCTTGTGCTCGATGAACACGTTCCGCTCTATATGCAGGAGAACAGCGGATCAAGGATCCTCTCCGGTGCTGAGAAGGTTGGGATATCTCTTGAGGGGTGCACCCGCTATTATAACGGCGGTGTTTTTCTCGTTAAGGATGACGAGACGGCTCATGAGTTTTTTCGTCGTTGGTATGAGAAATGGGAGAGTACAAGAAAGCCCGGTATGCACCAGGATCAGTTTTCGCTCAATTCCGTGAACATGGAAATGGATTGTATCAATGAACTGGACGGCACCTGGAACTGTCAGGTGACTGTAAATGACAAAGCTTTTTCATTTCTTAGAAATGTTAAAATACTCCATTATCTAAGTATTCAGGAAAACGGAATATACCGTTTGAACGATATCGGCCTGATGCGAAAGGATCTGACGGATGATGAGATCAATGAGATAATCACTCATCCCGAAAAGCAGTTCAAACCGTTCCATTTTTATGCGGATGATTCAGTAGAGTATCAGGTTATGCAGGGCTCACAATTCCATTTAGCTCATCGGTTGTTCACAAGGCATAAAGCGTTGTATAATCGCATCGATAAAGTTTTATCAAAGTTCAGAAAGTGATTGAAATATGCCGAAGCTCAGCGTTGTTATTCCCGTATATAATTCAATAAAATACCTGTCGGAATGTGTAGACTCTGTTCTCGCGCAGACCTTTCATGATACCGAGATCATTCTTGTCGATGATGGTTCAAGCGACGGAAGTGATCAGCTTTGTGATGAACTTTTCGCAAAGCACAGAGATATCATTCGTGTGATCCATCAGGAAAACGGCGGCGCTTCTTCTGCGCGCAACAGCGGTTTGAGAGCCGCTTGCGGCGACTATGTCCACTTTATTGACAGCGATGATATGCTCAGCCGAGATACCGTCCACGCTGAGTTGATGACAAAGGCGGAAGCATACTCGCCTGAGATCATCTTCTTTCGCAGAGAACGTTTCATAGACGGAGAGGATCGTATCGACGCCGTACAGCCCGAGTATGAGGTTGACGGAGATTTCAGCGGCGATGTGCTGAACCACGTCCTCAGTAAGCGTTATCAGCTTACGATGACCTGTCCGGTCAATAAGATTTTTCAGAGAGATTTTCTGATCGAAAACGATCTGTTCTTTGTTGAGGGACTTGACCATGAAGAGGACGAGTGGCTGCCGCGTGTGATCTCCTGCGCTCATCATGTTTATTTTGATAAGGGCGTCTATTATAAGGTACGCAACCACCCCGACTCACTCTCTCAAGTCACTTCTGACGAAATAAAAGCGCGTCGGTCCTGTTCAAAGATCAAGATCGCGTCGACCGGAGTCCCGTATATGGAGAAAAAGAACCTACATCCCGATACAATGGATCTGATCACGACCTACTACTGGGATTATCTTACTGACGCCTGCGTAATGTGCTGTATGCTCCAATCGCGTGAAAACAAAGATAAAATATATCAAGAGTTGAAAAAGGACCTCAGCTTCTTTGACAGCCGACGCTATCTCAAAAGCAGGAACCGCCGCTTGATGGGGCTGATGTTCAAGATGCTTGGCATAAAAACCACTGTAAAGATCATAGGACTGAGATATGGAAAATAAACCGAGGCTGAGTATTATCGTTCCGATATACAACGCCGAAAAATATATAGATAACTGTATGCGCTCGATTGTCGCCCAGACCTTCACCGATTACGAGATCATCCTTGTAAACGACGGCTCTACCGATAACAGCGACGCTATATGCAGAAAATATCAAGCTGAGGACAGCCGTGTGACCTATATCAAAAAGGAGAACGGCGGCGCGGGCTCGGCAAGAAACGCCGGCATGGATGCCGCGCGCGGCAAGTATCTTGCCTTTCCGGATGTTGACGACTTATTTGATCCGGAGATGTACGCTGACTTATATGCGCTTGCCGAGAGCGGCGATTATGACATGGTGTTCAGCGGTGTGAAGTATTACCAACAACAGCCGGACGGCAGCCTCAGCTACTCGAGAATGCAGAATATCAAGGAGATGGCGTTTACCGACAGAGAACAGTGCCGTCAGAATATCATGGAATTCTTTCCGACAACAACGATCTTCGATGTACCGTGGAACAAGCTGTATAAGCGCAGTATCGTTACTGAGAATAATATTCGTTTCACTGATATTCGCCGCTGTCAGGACGCGGTATTCAACATCGATTTTTATAACTGTATCAACAGCGCCGCGTCGGTTGACAAAGCGTATTATAACTATATGGAGAACACCGTCGCCGATGTGCGGCGTAAGTTCCCTAAGAATTATATTGATATCAATATTTATTATTATACACATTTGATGGAGATCCTCCGCGGCTGGGGAATTTATGAAGACAATATCCGTGTTCATTATGATTCGTCTTTTGTGTTGAGCATATATGGCTGCGCCGATCGATATGACAACCCCGTTTGGGGACTAAGCCGTGAGCAACAGTACGAGTATATAGAAGATATCCTGAACCGCAAAGAGATCATCGACTTTTTGCCGACAGCGATAGTTCGTGATGACGTCAAGCCGACGCTCGGGATCCTGCAAGCTAAGGATATTGACAAGATAATGCGTCTGCATAAAAAAGAGCGACGTAAAGAAGCCATCCGACAGAATAAGCTGCTGATCGGGATTTACCGAAAGCTGAGAGGGATTACATGAGCAAAAGCATTTTGTTTGTTTTACAGTCTTTGAGAATGGGCGGCGCCGAAAGAGTCCAGGTCACCATTGCAAACAAGCTGGTGCAAGCCGGTTATGACGTAACGATCCTGATCTGGAAACCGTATTTTACTTTTCGTGACAATCTAGATGAACGCGTCCGCTTGATCTATAAAGCTCCGGATGAGCATCTCGGCAACAAAATCCCCTATATCCGACACAAGTTCTACGATGATTGTATGTGGGAGTTAAGAGCGACTCCGAAACAGCTCTACAAATACTATGTCGGAAAAAAGCATTATGATGTGGAGATCGCCTTCTTCCACGGCATCGCTCTGGATATCGTTTCGGGTTCCACCAACAAAAAAGCGAAGAAAATCGCTTGGGTACACCATAACGTCGAAAAAAGAGGCATCGAGCGAGAGGCTGAAAAAGCGAAAAAGATGTATCATCAGATCCACAATATCGTCTGCGTCAGCCAATCCGCCCGCGACAGCTTTCTGCGGGTCTTCGGAGACACCGGGAACATCAACGTCATTTACAATATGCTCCCGATCGAAGAAATCAGATCAAAAGCGCAAGAGCCTGCGCAGCAGCCGATCCCCCATTCCGGCTTTCACACTGTCATGTTAGCGCGCTTTCACGCGCCGAAGGGCTACAAAAGACTGATCGAGTCGATCGTGAAGCTGCGCCGGGAAGGAAAAGATATCTCGCTCTCCTTGGTAGGCGAAGGCGATGAAAAGCCGCAGATCCTCGAATTGATCCGGGAGAACAACGCCGAGGATTATATCTTTGTCGTGAACGGCGGCAATAATCCCTACCCCTATATCAAAGCCGCCGATCTACTGGTGTGTTCCTCCTTTACGGAGGGATATAACCTCACCGTTGCCGAGGCGCTGATCTTAGGCGTACCGGTCCTCAGCACCGACTGCGCGGGACCGAGAGAGATCCTCGACAACGGCAAGTACGGGATGCTGGTCGAAAACAGCGAGAAAGGCTTATATGAAGGCCTGAAAACGCTGTACGAATCTCCCGATCTGTTAGAGGAGTACCGCAAAAAGGCGATCAAACGACAGGACTTTTTTGATGAAGACGCCATATTGAAACAAATCACCGCATTATTTGAAGGATGAACCATCATGAACGACAGAAAAGTTACGATCTTTGTAACGGTATATAATATTGAAAAGCATCTGGATCGTTTTTTTGCATATCTGAAAGCGCAGACCTATACAGACTATGAGGTGTTAATCATCGACGACGGATCAACAGACAACAGCCGCGCGATCTGCGAGGAACACGCGAAGACTGACGACAGGATACGGGTGATTTCCGTTGATCATATCGGCATATCCGCCGCAAGAAACCTAGTGTTATCGAAGCTTGATACACCTTTTGCGACCTCTCTGGACGGCGACGACTACTTTGACAAGGATTATCTCAAGCATCTGATGGACGCTCAGAAAAAGTATAACGCCGATCTGGTGCTCTCCAACGTCATACTTGTTTATGAAGACGGCACGGAAAGAAACCGTTTTGCGCCCCGCGAAGAAGGCTTCTATGAGGCGAAGGATTTTCCGCGGATACTGCCCGCGCTGCTGATTGAAGAACGTATGAATTATCTGTACGCAAAACTGTATAAGACCGAACTTCTGAAGAATGTGCGCGTTGAGCCGGACGTCATGCAGGGCAGCGATACCATGATCAACTTCATGTATCTCAAAAACGCCCGAAGTATCGCGATAACCGAAAACTACGATTACTATTATGTACAGTACCAAAAACGCTCCGTCACCTCATATACGGGAGCTGATTATTTCAAAAGACTCTACCGCATCAATCAATTCCTTTTGGATAAAACAGAAGAATACGGCTGGCTGAACGACGAGATGCTGCGCGTCATCGACTGCAGGATCCTCCATGTCGGCAGAAATACGCTTCTCCGTATCGCAAAATCACAGGATTCAAAGCAGAATAAATATCTGCGCGCGAGTGACGTCACCAACAGTGAAGAATACCTGTGTTCCTATCATCGCCTGAAAAATCGCGATCAGCTCGACAGCTATCGCGACAGATATAACGATGACCCGATCGCTCCTGGCGAAGAAAAAACATATATCGATCATGTGAGCAGCCTTGAAAAAGAAACCAAAATGAACGACAGACTCAAACAGCTCAGATTAAAATGTCCGGATCCTGTTTTCAATATCTGGCACAAACTAAGAACTATTACGGGAACCGAACGAAAAGACTAATGATATATCTACCGCTAAAGGAGATGGATAGAAATGCAAAAGAAAAAAATCCTGTTCATCGTACCTTCTCTGGTGATCGGCGGCATGGAAAAAATGTTAGTTGCGCTTGCTAACAGTCAATGCCGCGCAGGTCATAAAGTGACCGTCATAACACTTAACAAAAAAAACGACATGGGATATATGCTCGACAGCGGGATCCGTCTGATATATAAGAAACCAAAAACACATCGCGCCAGCAAGATCCCCTATATTCGTCATAAGCTGTATGACGACGGTATGTGGGAGACACGCACTACGCCCGAAAAGCTGTATCGTTACTATGTAGGCGATAAAAAATTTGACGTTGAAATCGCCTTTTTCAGAGGACTGCCCATCAAGATCATCAGCGGCTCTACCAACAAAAAAGCCGTAAAGCTCGCATGGGTACACAACGACTTCAGAAAAGCAAGGGGCTACAAAAACAACTTCAGGAGTATGCAGCAGGTTTTTGACGCTTACGCCTCCTTTGATAGCGTCGTCTGCGTTTCCGATCAGGCGCGTAAAGGTTTTATCAAAACCATCGGCGATACAGGCAACACGACGACCGTGTATAATATGCTCCCGGTCGAAGAGATCAAAGAGATGGCAAAAGAAGACGCGCCGCTGGATATCCAAAGAGCAATACTGCATCTTGTGATCGTCGCAAGGCTCGAGGACAAGGCGAAGGGACAGCTTAGGCTGATCGAAACGGTGTCCCGTCTGCATAACGAAGGCGCCGACATCTCTCTGGCGATCATCGGCGGCGGCGCCGACTATGATGCGATCCGAAAAAGGATTCTCGACAACAACGCCTCCGACTTTATCGACCTTCTCGGAGAGAAGCGCAATCCCTACCCGTATATCAAAAACGCCGATCTTTTGATATGCGCGTCCTACTATGAAGGCTACAACCTCACAGTTGCCGAAGCGCTGATCCTGGGCGTTCCGGTACTCAGCACCAAATGTACCGGTCCGAACGAGATACTCGATAACGGAAAGTACGGCATGATCGTCAATAACGATGAATCCGCATTATATAACGGACTGAAAAACGTTGCCGACGATCCTCAAATCCTGGATTATTATCGGGCAAAAGCCCTTGAAAGACAAAGCTTCTTTGATGAAAGCAAGCTTCTCAAACAGATCACCGCTTTGTTTGAAAGGAATGATCGAACATGAAACTCACAGTAATAGTCACGGTTTTTAATATTGCCGAATATCTTCCGAGATTCTTCGAAGCGATGATGAACCAAACCTTTACGGACTTTACTCTTCTCGTTCTGGACGACGGCTCAGAGGATAACAGTCTTGAGGTGTGCCGTCAGTTCGCTTCAAAAGACAACAGGATCAAGGTCGTTGAGCATGAGCACGTCGGTATCGCCGGGATCAAAAACGCGGCGATGGAATATATCGACACCGAGTATACCGCCTACGCCGACGGCGACGACTATGTCGAGCCCGATTATCTGATGCATCTGATGACAGCGATCGAAAAATACAATGCCGATCTGGCGATCTCACGGGTACAATATCATCTCGAGAACGGTCATATCGAGGGTTCTTTTCGCAGCAGAGGCGAGTTGATCATCCAAAAAGATGAATTCAGCGAAAAACTCCCCATGCTCCTGGATGACAGAAGACTGAATTATGTATACGGCAAGGTATACCGTTCTTCTTTGCTGAAGGATATCAGGGTGGAGGACGACGTTAAACAGGGGATGGACACCATGATCAATTTCATGTACCTTCCCCGCACCGGATCCATCGTTCTGATTGATGACCTTGATTATCATTATATACGCTATAATAAACGTTCTATCACCTCGTATCAGGGTGAAGACGCTTATCAAAGGATTCTCAGGATCAATCTGTTTATCGAAAACAGCGCAAAAGAAATGGGTATCCTTTTCGATGAAATGAGAAAAGTCATCGATTCGCGCATACTCCAATCCGCGTCATGGGTCATCGACAAAATCATATCATCCGACTCCGATAAAGAAACCAAAGCCGCCCAGATAACGGAGATACTGAACAACGAACATTATGTTCAGGCGTATCAAAGGCAAAAGGATAACTTAAGAAACTTCGGCTTTGACGCGATAGCGCCCCAATCGGGAGAAAGCTACCTCTCGCAGAGAGAACGACAGCGCAAAAGAAACACCGCTAAAGAAAGTATTTTGGCGCATACCCCTAAACCGATCGTTGCTCTATATCATAAGTTAAAGGGAGCTCCCGACAACTGAAGTATGCGAACCGCATCATAAAAGAAATAAATCGTAGGAGATTCACATGGAAAAGAAATGGACTGCGATCATCGAACCGCAGAAAAGAATATTTGACTTAAATCTAAAGGAGGTTTGGCAGTACAAAGATTTGATTTGGCTCTTTGTTAAGCGCGACTTCACGACAAAGTTCAAGCAAACGATCCTTGGTCCCTTGTGGTATATAATCCAGCCGCTGTTCACGACGATCGTCCAGACCTTCGTATTCGGCAATATCGCGAAGCTGCCGACAGACGGTGTTCCTCAGTTCTTGTTCTATATGGCGGGCAACGTTCCGTGGGCATATTTTTCATCGTGTCTGCAGTCTACGTCCAATACATTTGTCGGCAACGCAAGCGTCTTCGGTAAGGTTTATTTTCCGCGTCTGACTACGCCGATCGCCACCGTTATCTCATCGCTTTTCAACTTTATTGTTCAATTCGTGATGTTTTTGGGATTTACATTGTATTTCTTCCTGACGGGCGCGAATATCCATATAACATGGGTCGCCGCTTTGACGCCGCTGTTTATCGCTCAGATGGCGATACTCGGCATGGGTTTCGGTATCATCATCTCATCTCTGACGACAAAGTATCGTGACCTGCAGGTTCTGGTCGGCTTCGGCGTCTCGCTGTGGATGTACGCTACCCCGGTCATCTACTCCGGCTCGACCCTCTCGCCGAAGCTCTATTCGCTCATGATGCTGAACCCGATGGCGCCGATCATTGAACTGTTGCGTTACGGATGGCTCGGCTCAGGTACGTTGCCGCTTCTGTATTGGGGCATCAGCTTGATCACGACATTCATTGTTTTGTTCATCGGCATCATAATCTTTAACAAAGTGGAAAAAACCTTTATGGATACGGTGTGAGGTATAGGATGGACGAAAGAGATATTGCAATCAAAATAACAGGACTAAAAAAGAAATACCGCCTCGGTGTTATCGGCGGCGGAACGTTAAAGGGAGATATCGAGAGCTGGTTAGCGAAAAAACGCGGAAAGGACGATCCTAACAGCAAGCTCGGATCAAAGACCTATGAGAAAAACGAGACCTTTATGGCGCTCGACGGTATCAATCTGACGGTCAATAAGGGCGAGCGCCTCGGTATTATCGGTCATAACGGCGCGGGTAAATCCACCCTGCTCAAGATACTTTCCCGCGTGACCGCTCCTACCGAGGGAAGGATCTGTATCGACGGCAGGATCTCCTCAATGCTCGAGGTCGGCACGGGCTTCAGCGGTGAGCTGACCGGGCGTGAGAACATTTACCTGAACGGAGCGATACTCGGCATGACCCGAGCAGAGGTAACAAGTAAGATCGATCAGATCATCGAGTTCTCGGAGTGCGCCCAGTTCATTGACACGCCTGTCAAGCGATATTCCTCCGGTATGTATGTAAAGCTGGCGTTCGCCGTAGCGGCTCATCTTGATTCCGAGATCCTTGTTATGGACGAGGTGCTCGCGGTCGGCGATATGAAATTCCAGCAGAAGTGTCTCGGGAAAATGAGTGATGTGTCCAGCTCTGAGGGCAGAACGGTACTATACGTCAGCCACAACATGAGCACTATACGCCAGCTGTGCAGCCGCTGTGTCGTGCTTGATCACGGCAAGTTGGTCTATGACGGCGAGGTCGAGAACGCTATCGCGATCTATTCAGATATCAGAAAGGGCGAAAAAAAGCCAAAGATCGATCTGCGTAACGCAATACGATATAAGGATTTAAAGATGATGCGTCAGGTATCTTTCCTGACTGCTGAATTTCTCGATAAGGAAGAAACCGTATTTGATGTCGATGAGACAGTGCGTCTGAAATTGACGCTTGATTCTAAGATCGATATTCACAGAGCAAAGATCCGCTTAGGTATATATGATATATATAACAGAAAGATCGCATCAGCTATTTGTGATAATGTCGGTAGCATTCACAAAGGCGGTAATGAGGTGACGCTGGATATCAGCTTTGAGGGTTTGGCTGAGGGTACCTACCGTGGTGAGCTGATCGTCTTTGACAACAATGATTACGGAACTATCATGGAGTACGATATCGTTTTAGAAGCTTTCTTCTTTGAATTGAAGCATCCCCTGATGGAATACAATTGGAACGCGCGCAAATGGGGTGCCGTACGGCTCACCGATATGAAGAAGATCTGAAAAATTCTATATTTTATCATTTTATATAACAATAGATCTATATTGACTAATGTGGTTTATTTTAGTATAATAAAGTATTGAATTTTATATCCTTGTACAGATTTAGGAGGAAAGATGAGAAAGACCATTATTTTTCTGATCGCTTTTTTTGCGACGATCTGTGTGATATTGATCGTACTGTCTCCTGATTATCTCTCTATGCTGATCGTAGGCATCATGACAGCGGCGATAGCTCTGGGCTTCATATTCGGTATAATGCCGTTGATGAGGTTCAGCAACGGCTTTCGCAGAGGACAGAGAAGCATTGATGACGCTCTGGAGGTCAACGCCGATTATATCTGGACAGCTGTAAGAAAGGTAACGCCTTTCTTTGATGAAAGAGTGCTCGACGATATCTTTGAAACATATCTGAATAATGTTATTGAGCAGAATGATAAGGGTGTAGTAATAAGCGATATAGAAGATTCCATCAACGAAGAGACCATCGCGATCCGCAGTTGGCGCGGAGTAGTACTGCAGATATCCGGTATCATGACCGGTCTGGGTCTGTTAGGCACCTTCCTCGGTCTGATCATGGGTATAAGCACGGTTGAGTTCAGTACCGCCGAGGCAACGATGGAAAGTATCGAGACCCTTCTCAAGGGTATCGGTACAGCATTCTATACCTCTATCGTCGGCGTTATACTTTCTATTCTTTTCAATATCTGCTATCGTCTGGTATGGAATATCATGCTCCGCGAGATGGGACTTTTCACGGAACGATTTCATATGTTTATCCAGCCCTCGGCTGATGAGCAGATAAGAGCGAAGCAGTATCTCAATACCGAGAAGATGATAGAGACGCTGAACGTACTGAGAGCAAACAGCAGTATCAGCCTGAGCAACGCTCCGTCGGATCCCGCTCAGGAGCAGCGCATGATGATAGATATCCTCTCGGGCCTCAACCGCGGAGAATTCAGTTATCTGCTCGAGCCGGTCTGCAGTCTTGCCGACCGCAGCGTAATAAAGGTGAACACCAGACTGCATTGGAATCATCCGGTGCTCGGCGCTGTACAGCCGTCGGTCTACCTGCCTATAGTAGAGGCGGACGGCTTTATCGCTAAGCTTGACCAGCATCTGTGGGAGCAGATCTGTTCTACTATGCATGAGTGGATACAGAGTGGATTACACCCGTTGCCCGCTATTTTGAACATACGCAAGACCGACCTGCTTGCTATAGACGCGTTTGATACCATCCGTTCTTTGGCGGAGCAGTATCGGATCGAGCCGCGCTATATTGAAGTAGCTATTGACGAATCGGCCTATCTGGTATGCCATGAAGAAGCTCAAAAGGCTGAGCAGAAGTTTATTCAAAGCGGCTACAGAGTATCTGTAGGCAACTGCAACGGCAACCTCGTCAGCCTTGTAGATTCAAAGGCTGATGAGATCTGTCTTGATCTGGATGCTGTTGCGGACAACGGAGATTTAGAGAGCATCTTCACGCAGGCCTCTAAAATACATCTTAACCTCTCCTGCGCGGGAGTATCTTCCGCCAGAGAGCTTGCCGATATTAAGAGATACGGTTGTCAGATAGGACGCGGAATCCATCTTTATCCCGAAATGACGCGAGCCGAATATGAGAACCTGATGCAGTATACATCCGCTTGATTCGGATGACCGACCCGTTCAATGAGCTGATAAGGGGGTTGTGATGAAACTTATAAAAAAACAGAGAAACGGTGACGAGAGCTACTGGAAGTCGTTTACCGATATAATGTCAGGCTTGCTGCTTATTATTCTGCTTATCATGATGCTCCTGCTGTTATATGTGACCCAGCTCAATAAAGAAGAACATCTGGAAGATTATAAGTATGAATATAATTACAGCGATAACAACAATAATAACAATATCAGCAACCACTTAGCTGATGAGCTGTATGATCGTCCGCCCCAGGATAGCGGCGCAGGCGGCGGTGGCGGCATAGATGACCCCGGAGATAACGACAATGAAGGCATCTATAACGACGTCGGTCATGATAAGACGGCGGTATTCGTTACGGTTGTCGATGAAGAGACCGGAAACGTAATCAAGAAGGCGGGCATATTGTTTGAACTGTATACCGACCGCGACGCTAAGGGCGGTTTACAGACCTTACACACCTACTATCCTGAGAAGATAGAGTTCAAGCAGTTTGAGACCACCGAGGACGGAACCTTCTATTTGCCCGAGAAGATAACAAACGGATGGTATTCTCTTCATAATCTGAAGGCGCCTAAGGGCTATTCCTTTGCTGAAGACGTTAATTTTGAGATCGACGAGTCGCTCGACTGGCACGATCCGTTCAGGGTCCAGGTGCCTATGTCTCCTTCAAAAGGCATCATATATATTCATGACATCGACGCCGATACCGGCGTGAATGTCACGGGGACCGTATATGAGGTCTATGCGGCAAATGACATCATTACCCTTGACGGTACCTTAAGATATAAGAAGGGCGAAAAGGTAGATGAATTCACTACCGGTGAAGGCGGCAAGGGCGCCTCAAAGAAGCTGTATTACGGTGATTATACCGTTACTCAGAAAACTGCCGCTGCATATTATGCTCTCAATAAAACTCCTTTGAGCGTTACAATTGAGTATACGGAGAATGAGCCGCAGACATATGAGATCAATTGTCAGAAGACGATTGCTGAGTTGGCGCTGATCGACGATTACAGCGAAGAGCCCATTGCCGGAGCAACTATAGCGATTACCGGCAGAGAGGACGCTGTTACCGACAGCAACGGCAAGATCGTTCTGACCGATCTTGATAAGGACGCTGTATATAAAATGGAGCTCAAGGCTCTGCCGGAGCCCTACCGAGCCAAGATAGACACAGCGTCATTTACTGTAGATGATAACGGTTTTATAAACGGAAAGGCTAAAACCGAGCTTAGTATGTCCGCGTATATCATCAGATTGTCTGCTTCTGTCAAAGATATGCTGTTTGGCAACGATATAACCGGCACAACGATACGCGTTTATGACAGTCAGAATAATCTGGTTGATGAGTGGGAGGGCACAGGAGTTGCCCGTGAGCTCAAGAACATCAACCCAGGTAAATATACGCTTGAAGCAGGCGGACGCGCGTCCTCACGCGTTAGCATTGAGCTTATGGATGAGGGCGGTATACAGACAATCTCTACAAAGTATTGGACGCTGTGGGATACCATTATGATTATCGGAGCGGCAGTACTGTTATCAATAATCGTTGCGCTTATCGTAGCATTGATACGCAGGATTAAAAGGAATAAAGTCTGATGAACAAATCAAGAACTTTCAAAAAAAGCGATATTCTTTTTCATATCGTCAAAGGCTGGAAGATAGTGCTGATCTGCACTGTGGTCGGTTTGATAATCGGAGTTACGGTCATCGGCGCGGGATATATCCGCGGCGAGGTTTCCAGAGAGTACAGGATCAGTACCTCTGTTGCCGTTATCACCTCGGGCAAAGAGTATAAAACCGCAACTCCGTCCGAGACCAACCTTAATGCCGCGCGCACTCTGACTGAATCCGCTATCTATGTTATCAAAAGCCAGCGGAATATAAACGCTGTTATCTCAGACCTGGGGCTGCAGGGAGTATCCGACAACGATATCACGCGCAACCTCACCGTGTCGAGAAGCGGCGATACCGAGATCATAGAGATCACCCTTTTATGGCGTTCTGAAAAAGAAGGCCTCTCTATAGTGAGCGCAATCAACAAGGTCACATCATCTGTGATGAAGGATACCTTAAAGATGGGCTACCTGTCGGTTATCAACGAGCCTAAAGCAACATTTATCGTAGGCGGTAATATCAACCTTTCGGTATGGATATACGCCGCTATCGTCGGATTTTTTATAGGAATAGGCTTTTGTATACTTAAGTTGATCTTTGCTCCGACGCTTATTAATGAAGACGATATCACAGCTATTTTCGGTATCGATACCTTAGGTTCCTTACCGTTTGATAAACAGTACGCGCGCCAAAAGCCGCTATCTAAGTCCGAACTGCCAATCATGGACGATATAAAGTCCTCCGCCCATCTGCTTCTCGGTCATCTTGAGAACGCGGGCGTTAATAAACTATATGTCACCTCTACCATGCATGACGAGGGCAAGACACGACTGATCGCCGATATAGCTCTGCAGCTGGCTCGTCTGGGCAAGAGGACGCTGCTCATCGACTGCAACTTCCAAAACCCGATGCTCGGCGCGCTGTTTATCGGTGAACTGCCCTATGAAAAGACCCTAAACGCTCTCTATCGAGGCGACGCGGATAAGCTCGACGCCGTTTCACGCATCAACGGCTGTCTTGATCTGCTGCCGAGCGTCCTCGAGAGGAATCCCGAGAACTTCAACGACGCTCTCCTTATTCAGCTGAAAAGGGTCATGGAAGGCTACGATTATGTTTTGATAGATACCGCTCCCGTCGGCACCGACGCCGAGGTATTGCGGTTGAATGAGATCACGGATACCGTGCTGTGTATAGTGCGCTTTGACCACGCTAAGGTAGACGATATCAAGCGCGCTATGCTGCGAATAGCAAAGTCCGGTATCCCTGTCGTAGGCGCGATCTTCAACTGTGTTGTTAACTGGCGCCAGACTATCATCAACACGCCTAAACGTTTGGCTAATTCAATCAAGCGTGAGAAGAAACGCATTGAGAAGGAAGAGAAGAAGCGCAGCGCTTACCGTGAGAAACGAGAGAAGGCAAACAAAATGTCAGGCTCAGCTAAGCCTGCTGCTCCAAGGTTCACGGCTCAGGATTTCTCCTTAGATATCGAGCCCGATGAAGATATGAGCTTGACCGACGGTAAGAAGGTCAAGATCGATAAGAGAAAGCTCAAGGACGAAGAGAAGAAGAAAAAGGCTGAGGAAAAGAAGCTCAAGGCTGAAGAGAAGAAGAGAAAAGCCGAAGAGAAAAAGACCCGCAAGGATAAGGAAGAAGATAACAAAAGAAAGGCCGTAACGGATAACGAGCAGCGTACCGATGAGTATCCCGGGCTTGACGAATATCCCGAATATAATGAAATCAGCGATGATGATCTGAATTGATAAGGAGCGTATCATGAACCATTTTCTACAGTACGGCCGTCTTAAACGAAGAGTTTTGGCGGTCGATGATGAGAAGATCAACCGAGAACTGCTGCAGGCTATCCTGTCTATGAATTATGACGTCACATCTGTTACAAACGGTAAAGAGGCGATGGAGGCGCTTTACGCTGCCGAGGAGCCGTATTCATTGATCCTGCTTGACCTTTTGATGCCGCAGATGAGCGGCTTTCAGGTGATCGAAGCCTGCAAGGCGGATGAGAAACTTCGCAATATCCCGATAATAGTAATGACATCAGAAAAGAGCGCCGAGGTGCGCAGCATCCGTATGGGCGCGTCTGATTTTATCACTAAGCCTTACCGTATGCCCGAGGTCATCCTCGCGCGCTGTGAGCGCATCATCGAGCTCAGCGAAGAAAAACGCCTTATCCGCTCGATCGAAAAGGACAGGGCGACAGGGCTGTATATCAAGGTTTTCTTTGACGCGTATATCAAGCGTCTGCTTCCGAGTCTGAACTGCTCTATGGACGCGGTGGTTTTGAAGCTCAGCGGCGCTGATGAAGGTATGCTCTCTGAAGCGGCACGGCTCTTCAGTGATATCGTTTTCAACGACGACGGCCTTGCCTGCCGCGCAGATGATTTCACCTTCTACGCTTTTTGCCGCCATCAGGATGATTACGATAAGCTGATAGGTCATATGCAGGGGGAGCTTTCGCGCAGCGGCAATGTTCGCATAAAAGCGGGAGTTTTCAAGAATGTCGACCTCAAAGCGCCTGTTGACAGCTGGTTCAAAGCGGCAGAAGCCGCCTGCGGTACAGCGAACGGCGCGGTCGTTTACGTCAGATAAGAAGATCGGCAAAGATCAGGTTTCAGTCTTTTCTATTGAAGCAAAAGAAAGCGTTATGCGCTGAAAAGCCGGTATCCGGATTAGCGGATACCGGCTTTGTGATTATATAAGTCGTCATTGGTTAGTATGAATCAGAAACCAACCGATCAAGGCGCTTGCGTATGACTAAGCAGGAAAATCCTGCCGATACTAATATCGAATACCCCAAAGCAGGTGGATCGATGAACGACATAAAAAATAACAAGCAAATATTTAACAACGCTTCGGCATTAAGACAAGGGGAAAATGAACATAACGAAAAGAGCGTATCGACCGTGTCAAGTTTCCACACTATGATGATCGGAGATATTACCGTTCGACTGAGCTTCAGTGACAACGGCGATCTCAGTACACAGCTCGCGAACGCGTTCCAAACGATGCTGAATTGATTTTGCCATGATTTGTCAGTTGCTATCCGAGCGTCAGTGTGATAAACTTAAAACGGATCCAAGATGGTATACTGCCGCGTGATAGTATCAAGGAATAGTATTAGGAGGTATACCATGAGATATGATACTTTTGAGCAGTCTCCACAGGTCTTACGCACCTACAAGGCTGCTCTTTATATTCGCCTGTCGCGTGAGGACGGCGACAAGCCCGAGTCCGACTCGGTCGTGAACCAGAAGCGTATTCTAAAGAACTATATCGCTTCTCAGCCTGACATAGAATTTAGTGACTGTTACGTCGATGACGGCTACTCCGGAGCGACCTTTGACCGCCCTGCCTTTTTGCGGATGATAGCGGATGTCTATGCGGGAATAGTCAATTGCGTCATCGTCAAGGACAGCTCTCGTTTCGGGCGTAACGCCAGCGAGAGCGGCAGATACATCGGCGAGATATTCCCGAAGCTCCGAGTTCGCTATATTGCTGTCAATGATCTGATCGACTCGGGTAAAAGCCAGAGCGTCGCGATCGACTTTCTCAATAATTCTATGCGCGGCATGATCAACGAATACTATGTAGCCGCAAACTCAGAGTCGATCCGTTCAACGCTGAATATGGAGCGCCGCAAGGGCGATTTTATCGGATCGTTCGCGAAATTCGGTTACAAAAAAGACCCGACCGACCGCCACAAGCTGGTGATCGACGAGCCCGCCGCCGAGGTCGTGCGGATGATCTACAGTCTTTACTTGAACGGCGTTGGCATCCGCGGTATCGTGCGCCATCTCAACGAGCACGGGATCCCGAATCCCTCTACCTATAAGCGGACGCAGGGGCTGAATTTCAAAGCCCGCACCGTCGGTGATTCAAGCCTGTGGTGTGACAAGACCGTGCGCCGTATCTTGCGCGACGAGATGTATATCGGTACGATGGTGCAGGGCAAAAACCAAAAGATCAACTATAAGAGCAAGGCGATACGCAGTTGTACGCCCGACGAGTGGATACGGGTAGAGGGGACTCACGATCCGATCATCGACAAAGCCGATTTTGACCGCGTGCAGAAAATGCTGCAAACAGGGGCAAAAGGCGCCGTCCGGAATGGAAATATCGACCTATTCGCGGGATTGCTCAAATGCGCCGACTGCGGTCACGCGCTCATCAAAAAGACAAATCATAATCCCGACAAGACCTACGTCTACTACCGCTGTTCCTCACACTGCAAGTGTAAGACAGCCTGCGCCGCGCATACCATTCGTTACGAGCGCCTGTATTACTGCGTTTTGTACTGTATTCAACAGATGGTTGACGCCGCGGTGAACGCCGATGAGGTGCTTCTCCGGATGAAAGATAAGCAGTCCTCGGCGGCGGATGAAGGGCTGAAAAAACAGCTCAAAAAACAGGAAGAAAAGCTCGAGAAGGTGCTTCGCATTATGGCGGATCTATATCCCGACTTCAAGGACGGCATAATCAACGCCGACCAGTATCGTATCAACAAAGAGAAGTATGAGCAGGCGCAGAGGGACTTGACCCAAAGCATCAAAAAGCTCAAAGCGTCTCTCGGTCAAGCGGACGACGATACCGCCGTGACCAACGACTTTATCGAGCATTTCAAAAAGCACGGCAATATCAAGAACCTTACCCGCCCGATAATGACCGAGCTTATCGACAGGATCGCGGTACACAATGACGGTACGCTGGATATTGCCTTTAACTTCTGTGACGCTTTCCCTGATACGCAAAAGCGATCAGCGTGAATACAAATTCAAAAGAGCGACCCTGCTGAAAGGTCAGCAGGGTCATTCTCATAATAGTATAGATTTGCGGGCTAAGGCTTCTCCCACCAATACGGCTCAAAGGTGATCTTTCCGTTCGCCGTGTTCCGCGCTGCCCTGATCTGATCGGCGAGCAGGTCGCTTTCACCTGTCTCATACGCTTCATCCAAGCGAACGATCGCGTAGGCTGGGCGGTTATGCTGAGTAATGATGGCGGGGGAGAGGTCGTGAGCGATTTTCAGCGCTTCTTTGAGTTGGTCTTTGAGGTGTTCGATCGGGAACAGCGTTTTAGAGTTGATCGTAAGTTTTGTTTCGGGCATGGTACAGTTCCTTTCTGAATAAGTATTCTACATCAGTCCGAGGGTGCGGACAGGGCGCCTCCTCTCAAGCGGATTTTGGATTCAAGATGGTATCTGCCTCCCTTTTCTAAGCGAGGTGGCACGAAGTGCCGGAGGGTTGTTTTGTGAACTGTATTTCTGTGCAATGCTTTGCAGAAATATCTAAAGTGTTTTCAACCCTCATTCAGCTTACGCTGACAGCTCCCTTAGGAAAGGGAGCCTTGTTTTTGCTCCGCTACCCTCGGATTTGTTCCCAGTATACCACTAACACCTGCTGCGGCGGACACCATATACGGCTTTTTGAGCGACAGCGGTACCGAGCCTTATGATTACGATATGATATTCACAGGCGATCTGGGACGGGTCGGCACACGGCTTTTGAGAGATCTGCTTCTCGAGAAGGGCATAGATCTCGGCACGCGGCACAATGACTGCGGTGTTTTGATCTTCGGTGAGGATCAGGACGTTCACGCCGGCGGCTCGGGGTGCGGGTGCTGCGCTTCGGTACTGTGCGGTCATATACTGAGTTCTATGATAGAGGGCAGATACAGCAACATCCTCTTTGTTCCGACCGGCGCTCTGCTCAGCCCCACTACCGTTATGCAGAAAGAGACTATACCGTCCATAGCCCATCTGGTGAACATCCGAATAGATAAGTGAGTTAATAATAAAGAGCGCTCCTGAGCATATCAGAAGCGCTTTTTGTATATCCTTAAAATGTATTTGTTGTTTGTTCCGATGAAAACAGCAGCCGATCAACCGTGATTGAATATTATTCAAACCAGCTCAGCACGGTATGTATCTCTTTTATATATCCGTTGTCATCGTTCGGGGTCTCGAGGATGAAGGGTTTGTTTTGCAGGGCGGGGTGGAGGGCGATATTCTTCATCGCCTCCATGCCGATATAGCCCTGTCCGAGCTTCTCGTGGCGGTCCTTATGAGAGCCGCAGGGGTTTTTGCTGTCGTTGAAATGTACGGCATATAAGCGCCTGAGCCCGATAATATCGTCGAAGCTGTTTAATACTCCGTCAAGGTCGTTGACTATATCATAGCCCGCGTCCCAGATATGGCAGGTGTCGAGACACACCCCTATCTTATCGCTTAGCTCAACGCGGTCTATTATCTCTCTGAGCTCCTCAAAGCTCCTGCCCATCTCAGTGCCCTTGCCCGCCATCGTCTCGAGCAGAACGGTGGTCTTTGTGTCGGGTGTAAGGGTCGAGTTGAGCGCGTCGGCTATGAGCTCGATGCCCTTCTCGATCCCTTGACCGGTATGCGCTCCGGGGTGGAAGTTGTAATAGCTGTCCGGGAAATACGACATACGCTCCATATCCTTAGCGAACATATCAAGTCCGTTCTCTCTGGTGGCGGGATTAGCGGCGCACAGGTTCATGGTATAGCTGCCGTGAGCCACCAAAGGCCCGAAGCCTTTTTCATTTAAGAGGGTGTTCAGCGCCTGAGCGTCCTCGGGGATTATATCCCTGCTCCTGCCTCCGCGGGGGTTGCGCGTGAAATACGCGAAGGTGTTCCCGCCGAAACGCTTCATAGTCCTGCCCATAGCCTCATATCCGTCGGTCACGCTCAGGTGACAGCCAATGTATATCATAATTATACCTCGCATTATTGATCTATCTTATTGTGCCATAAATCCGCCGTCTTGTCTATAGCCTGACAAAAAAGCGCAAATACTATTGGAATAATCTCTAAATACTAACACTTTTAAGGAGGATAGGGAAGTTTGACGACAATAAAAATAAATAGTGATAAATAGGGTAAATAATCGATAATAGGGGTAGATTATTGCACAATTCTATGTTATACTTTACATAAATACAACTATCAGAACGATCTGTTGTTTTACTGATAAAAAGCGGCAAAGGAGGTTATCCTATGGAAGGCAAACAATTTCATCTGACCGAAGAAATAATGCCGGTGATCGAAGAGATCGGCAGGCATATGTCGAGAGGTTTCTTCATCTACAAAGCTGTCGAGCCGTGGGGTCTTGTCTACGCGAACAGCGCAGCGATAGAGGTCTTTGACTGTCGTGATCGTGAAGAGTTCAAAAAGGTGACCGAGTGCGATTTCAGGAGCATCATCCATCCCGATGACTATGACGCCGTGTATGATTCAATGGATGAACAGATCAGTAAGAGCGACGACAATCAGTATGTCGTCGAGTATCGCATCATCAACCGTGATGGCGAGGTGCGCTGGATAGATGAATGCGGTCATTACACCGAGACAGAAAAATTCGGCAGTATATACTATGCTTTTGTCTCGGATATCACCGAACAGCATATGCTAAGGGAATCCGACGTCGCCTTTCGTCAAGAGGTCATCAACGCCCTTTGTAAGCCGTACCACACGGTCTGGGTTATCGACGATATAGAGACAGAGAGCTTCAAGCTGTACCGCGGCGATACCATGGGCAAGACCATCCACTCAGCCGCGAACAAACAGGCGTTCGGGCTGACCTATACCGTCGCCAAGGAGAAGTATGTCGATCTGGTCGTAGCCGAGCAGGACGCTGAGCGTACGCGCCGCGAGCTTGATTTGAAGAACATAGTCGAACACCTCAAAACTCACTCTATGTATAACGTAGTATACCTGCGTGAGATGGGCGACGGTACCCAACGTTTTTTCCGTATCGAGTTCGTAAGGCTCGATATGCCTGACGGCAAGATGGGCGTAGTATGCGGCTTCAAGGATGTAGACGAAGAGGTGCGCGAGAGCCTTGCGCTGCAGGACGCTATCAGAGAAGCCGATAGGGCTAAGGAGGATAGACGCAAGCTCATTGAAGAGATACGCTCAGCCGCGAACCTTGCCGAGCTGATGGGCTCGGCGGCGTCGATTTTGTCAAATATGCCCGCGATGAGCTTCTCCAAAGACGCCGAGACCGGTATATATCTTGCCTGTAACCAGTCCTTTGCCGAATATGCCGATAAATCCTCGCCCGATGAGGTCATAGGTCTTACGGACTATGATATCTTTGACAAAGAGACCGCTGAGCGTTTTATCCGTGACGACCGCAAGGCGCTTAATATGGATAAGCCCTATATCTTCTTTGAGGAAGTCACCGACGCCGCGGGCAAAGAGGTACGCAATCTCCAGACGACAAAGACAAAGTTCACCGATACTAACGGAAAGCTCTGTTTGCTCGGAATGTGCGTTGACGTTACTCAGATGATGCACCTCAAGGCGACCGAGACCAAGCAGCAGGAGCTTGAGCAAAGGCTTTTTCTTCAGCAAAAGCTGCTCGAAGAGGAGCTCGTGCGCGATCAGCAGGATAAGATGATAACGGCGCTCGCGTCTGATTACCGCAGCGTGTACCATGTCAATCTTGACACCAACGTAGCGACCTGCTATCGCGGCGACCCCGAGGACAGCGACAAGCTGCCCGACGGCACTGCTTTTCCGTTTCACGAAAGATTTCTGTATTACGCGAACAATTTCGTCAATGAAGAATACCGCGCCGACTTCATTGATTTTATAGATCCCAAGAATATCAGGAGAAGGCTGTTGAACGAACCTATCATAGCCTTTCGTTATCTTGTGAAGCGCGGGGGCAGAGAGTATTATGAGATGATCCGTATGGCGGGCGTTCGCCACGCTGAGGATCGCGACGATCATATGGTTCACGCGGTGGGCCTGGGTCTTACGGTCATCGACGCCGAGATGCGAAAGTCGATGGCTCGCAGCAACGCTCTCAACGAGGCGCTTGAGTCGGCTAAAGAGGCAAACAAAGCAAAGACCGCGTTCCTCTCAAATATGAGCCACGAGATACGCACGCCCATGAACGCTATCATCGGCCTCAACAGCTTAGCCCTGCGCGACGATACCTTGTCGGATCAAACGCGTGAATACTTGCAGAAGATCGGCGAGAGCGCGCGCCACCTGCTGGGACTGATAAACGATATCCTCGATATGAGCCGGATCGAATCAGGCCGCATGGTGCTGCGGCGCGAGGATTTCTCGTTCCGCGGTATGCTCGAGCAGATCAATACCATAGTCATGTCACAGTGCAACGAGAAAGGCCTTAAATACGAGTGCAAGGTCGTCGGCGGAGTAAACGACTACTACATCGGCGACGATATGAAGCTCAAGCAGATACTTATAAATATCCTCAGCAACGCTATCAAATTCACTGACGCCCCCGGCAGCGTGACTCTCACGGTCGAGAGGACAGCTGTCTATGAGGGACAATCAACCTTGAAATTCTCAGTCAAAGATACCGGTATCGGCATGGACCCCGAGTTTTTGCCAAAGGTATTCGATACCTTCTCACAGGAGGACAGCCGCCGCAGTAACAAGTACGGCAGCACGGGTCTCGGTATGGCGATAACAAAGAATATCGTCGAGCTGATGAACGGCACGATCTCGGTCACCTCCGAGAAGGGCGTCGGTACCGAGTTCACCGTTATAGTTACGCTGAGGAACAGTAATCACAGCGGCATCAGCAGCAGCGATTTCAACCCCTCTGAGATGAGGGTCCTTGTCGTGGATGATGAGGAGATCGCCGCCGAGCACGCCCGCATAGTGCTTGACGAAGCCGGCGTCAAGGCCGATACCTGCTTCAGCGGTAAAGAAGCCCTGCGTATGCTCAAGGTCAGTTATACCAAGCATGAGCCGTACAACCTGGTGCTGCTCGACTGTAAGATGCCCGGAATGGACGGCATTGAGACCGCTAAAAAGATACGCAAGCGCTATGATAAAGAGACAACGGTCATCATCCTGACGTCATTCAGCCTGGATGAGGCGATAGAAGAGGCGATGCAAAACGGCGTAGACAGCTTCTTGGCTAAGCCTATTTTTGCCTCGAACGTGATAGGCGAGTTTGAACGTATCGCGAGGAAGAACCGTATGGAGCTCTATAGGGAGAAGAAGCGGGCTGAGCTGAAGGGCCGCCGTATCCTTTTGGCTGAGGACGTATTAATCAATGCCGAGATCATAAAAGAGCTGCTCACTTTGCGCGGCTGTATCATCGAACACGCCGAGAACGGCAGGATAGCCGTAGATATGTTCAAAAACAGCGAGAAGGATTACTATGACGCTATCCTTATGGACGTCCGTATGCCCGAGATGGACGGCCTTGCGGCTACGGCAGCTATCCGTCTGTTAAGTCACCCCAACGCCGAGACGATCCCGATCATCGCCATGACCGCCAACGCCTTTGACGAGGACGTCCAGCGTTCGCTGCAGGTCGGCATGAACGCCCATCTGTCAAAGCCCGTCGAGCCCGAGCGCCTGTATGTGACGCTCGAGGAGCTTATCTGGGAGGCTGAGCACACAGAACCGGCAAGCGATTGATCCCGATTTTTGAGCTACATAGGATAACAGAACAAACCCCTGTACAGCCTAAGCCGTACAGGGGATCTTTATTTTTTGGAGAAATCGAGAGAGTAGAAGCCGAAGCGACGGAAGCTCTCAGCCTCGCCCACTGCTATCAGCAGGGTGCCGTCTATTCCGTCAAAGCCCTCAGCCGCTATGATAAACAGGCTCTCTTTCTCGATGCTCCATTCCGATCTGAGCCTTGTGACCTTACACGAGCCGCAGCGGTCGTACAGACGGTTGTATACGCTCATTATCCACAGGTTCTCTATATCATAGCCCGCGATGTCCTCTCTGCTTACGCCCGCTGTCTCGGCGTCATAGGCGTCATGGGTGACGGGCTTGCGGAACCATATATTTATCCTCTCGTTGCCGACCACGCTGCCGCTCTCACAGCGGTATATGCCGTCACTGTGCAGATAGCTCTTGTCGGTCAGTGTATCCATAGCTTCACAGAAGCCGTGCAGCGAGCTTATCTCTCCCTCGTCAAAGCCGCTGTACTCCTTGTGCGCGGCTGAGATACCGGAGAGCTCCTCGGCTTTTATGATACAGCTGTTGTAGTCGCCGAGCTTCAGGTCGCCCTTGTCGAGCTCCGAGAGCAGCCTGCGGTTGAACTCGTCAAAGCTCAGCGCGCGTGAATATGACAGGTCAAAATCCCGCTCGTGCTCGGGATAGCGGTGAAAGTATCTGACGGTCAGTCTGCCGCCGTCCTCGCCGAAAACACTGTACGCCTCAAAGATATCGTTGCGCTCTCTGCGCTCTATGCCGCCGCGGATATTTGAGCGGCTCCACTCGGTGAAGGTCTGTGCGGGAGCTTTGCTCTTTTCTTCGGGCTCGGGCTTATGATCCTTTTCGGGCTCATGCTCCGCGGTCGGCTCTTCGGCTTTTTCAATAACGGGCTGAGCGATCTGCGCCGACTTACGCTTCTTGAACGGATTAAACATATCATCCCCTCGTTTCCGCTTCTATTATAGCAGTAAGCATACGGGTTTATCAATACGGTACAAAGGTTTTTGAAAAAATATTCAAAAATATTCAAAAAACAGCCGCCGACAGCCGCCGAACCCTTGAGTGTAAAAGAGAAATATAGAGGGTAGGAGAGAAAGGCATCATAGAGAGC
>CAMHAH010000007.1 GCA_946183365.1 uncultured Clostridia bacterium | reverse complement strand
CACAGCACCCATACACAGGAGATGGGTAGACGAAATCGCGCGCTTGGGGCGCACGATTTCTTGTTTGACCTATCTATCCTATCATTTCATTTTGTTGCCGATGGGGTAGGGGGTCTGAAATTTTGTCGCATAGCGCTGGATAAAGGTAGCGTCCATGACCGAGACCTCGCCGTCGCCGTCTATATCGCCGAAGAATTCTCTGTCGGTCGTTTTGGTCGGGTCAGAGGGCGCTTGTGTGGGTGCTTGGGTAGGCGCTGTGGTCGGCGCTTGTGTGGATGCTTGGGTAGGCGCTTGGGTAGGCTCGGTCGGCTGTCCGCCTAAAGAAACGAATTTAAAGCCGTTATCGTTCGCGTAGCGCTCAGCCTCTGTGCCGCTGTATCCGTATATAGTAAAGCCGCTGACCTTTAAATCAGTGCCGAAATCGACGTCGTTGTAGTACCCGAAAGCTTTTTCGCGGATAGAGGTAACCGACGCGGGGATGGTAACGCTCTTGAGCTTTTCACAGCCGTAAAACGCATATTCACTAATACTCGTGACGGATTTGCCGATAGTTATACTCGTCAGTCCCGTGCAGCCGCTAAACGCTTTCCAACCGATACTCGTGACGGAGTCGGGGATATCTATGCTTGTCAGGCTTGAGCAGCCCTTAAACGCTTCCCCACCGATACTCGTGACGGAGTCGGGGATAGTCACGCTCGTCAGGCTTGTGCAGTCGTAAAACGCACCACTACCGATATTCGTGACGGATTTGCCGATAGTAACGCTCGTCAGGCTTGAGCAGCCCTCAAACGCATAATGATCGATACTCGTGACGGAGTCGGGGATATCTATGCTTGTCAGGCTTGAGCAGCCCTTAAACGCATCCTCACCGATACTCGTGACGGATTTGCCGATAGTTATACTCGTCAGTCCCGTGCAGCCGATAAACGCAGAATAACCGATACTCGTGACGGAGTTTCCGATAGTCACGCTCGTCAGTCCCCGGCAGCCGGAAAACGCATAATTACCGATAATTGTGACGGAGTCGGGGATAGTTACGCTCGTCAGGCTTGTGCAGCCATCAAACGCAAACAAACCGATACCTGTGACCGTATCGGGGATGGTTACCTTTGTAAGGTCATAGCAACCGTAGAACGAGAACGCTGCCTTTCCGATCGTAGTAACGCCCTTTTCTATCACCGCTTCTGTAATTTTATACTGTTGCCACGGAGCGGAGTTATAATCATAGCTCCCCATCTTGCCGTTGCCCGAGATAGTCAACGTTGTACCCTCTATCGTCCATGTGCAGTCGCCGGTGGTGCCGCTTGCTACGGTATCGCCTGTCTCAGCGATATTCTTCTCGTCCGCGTTCGCGGTGAACGGTACAACGACGAGCATGGTCATAAGTACCGCGTAGGCTAATAAGATACATAATGCTTTTTTCATTTTGTTCTCCTCCTTGATATGGTTAGTATTTATGAGCATTCCCCCCGAGGGGAAGGCTGAATTGACGATATCGCCTCAGCGGGGAGGCTTTGAAATGTATCTCGCTGACGCTCGGTCAATTGATACAATCCCTCAGTCACCGTTCGGTGACAGCTCCCTTTACCAAAGGGAGCCTTAACCCTCCGGCACTTCGTGCCACCTCCCTTGGGAAAGGGAGGCTATCTCCTAATTAAAAAAGTGTGCAGTCCCAAACGGAACTACACACCGAAAAACGCATAACTCCGTTTGTTGTCACACAAAATCTTCTTACCCTAAAACAGATGCGAAGCAGAGATGCGCTTTTGCCAAAGCAAAAACACACCTGTTTTAGGTGATAATATCTGATTTTGTGTGACAAGTTAATCATATCACAGCTTTTATGCTTTTTCAATCCTAAATTATATTTATTTCGCGCTGCGGTTTATGTATCTCGCTCTGCGTTTTGAGTACATTATCTTTTGTCCCGAGTACAGGCTGTAGTAGCCCGAGAGCATATAGCTTATCACCAGAGCTATCGCGAAGAAGATCAGCCCCTGACTGCCGAAGAGCTCTATCGAGAGTATTATAGAGGCTATGGGGCAGTTCACCACTGCGCAGAACAGCGCCGTGATACCTACCGCCGCGCCGAACTCAGCCGGCAGACCTAAGAGCGGAGCGAGAGTCGCGCCCATCGTAGCGCCTATGAAGAAGGTGGGGATTATCTCGCCGCCCTTGTAGCCGAAGCCGATCGTGATGACCGTGAACAGCATTTTCAGTATGAAGTCATACGGCAGAGAGTATCCCTCGGTGACGGCTCTCTCTATAGCCTCGCCGCCTATGCCGTTGTAGCGCGTGCCGAGCAAGAGCGTCAGACCTACTATCATAACGCCGCCGACCGCTGTCCTTAGGTATTCGTTCTTAAAGTACTTCGCGGCGAGCTCATGGGTCTTTTCGAGCGAGAAGCAGAAGATTATGCTCACGACCGCCGCCGCTATACCCAAGACAGCCGTCATGACTATGTTGAGGATATTAAGCTCGGGCAGCTTCGTGAGCGTGTATGAGGTAGGCTCGAGCCCGAACAGCCTTGTGACGCCGAACGCCGTCAGCGATGATATTATGCACGGCAGAAAGGCGCTGTAATAGAATATGCCTACCGATATGACCTCCATCGCGAACACCGTCGCCGTGAGCGGTGTGCCGAACAGGGCTGAGAAAAGTCCGCTCATGCCGCACATTATCGCTATGTGCATATCCTTTTCGTTGAGCTTTACCGCTCTGCCGATGAAGCTGCCGATACAGCCGCCGAGCTGCAGAGCAGCGCCCTCACGACCCGCCGAGCCGCCGAACAGGTGGGTGATGACGGTGGATATGAATATCACGGGAGCGAGGATGATGGGCACCTTGTTGTCGGTGCGTACCGAGCTTATTATCAGGTTGGTGTCGGCGTGACCGCTGAGCTTGGTCACCCTGTACAGAAAGGCTATGATAAGTCCGCCTACGGGCAGCAGATAATGAAGCCAGACGTAGGTCTCTCTGACTGCGGTGACGTAGTTTACCGACCAGCGAAAGCCCGCGCCGAGAGCTCCCCCCGCCGCGCCCGTGACGAGGGCGATAAGCGTCCATTTGAGGAACGATAATATGTATTGGCGTACGCGTGTGGCGTCGTGGCGTACGGTTTCTTTTAATTTATCCATTGGTTACCTCTTTTTGTCATTCTGCATAAAAGTATACCCTTAAATTCAGTGATATTCAATAGTCGAAAGTTATAATTTTCTTGAAAACAGCGTTATAATATGTTAATATTAATGATAACTGGGCATACTCACTGAAAAATAACAGGTGATAAAATGCGTAATCTATTACAAAAGCTTGCCGAATTCATGCGCGGCAGGTACGGAAACGATAAACTGAATACCTTTATCTGGATAGTCGCGGGAGTGCTGTATCTGATAAATCTCTTTGTACGCAGTCCGTTTATGGTCGTTATCATACTGGTGCTCGCGGTGCTGGCGATACTGCGCTCGCTCTCGACCAATATAACAAAGCGTTTGTATGAGAACAACCGCTTTATCAGCATATATACCGCGGTGGTTGATTTCTTCAAGCGCCAGTATTTGAAGATACGCGACTTCAAGACCCACCGCTATGTCCGCTGTCCCTACTGCAAGGCTCAGCTCAGGCTCAAAAAGCGCACGGGTGTTCAGCATATCCACTGCCCGCGCTGTAACAACGACTTCAAGAAAAATATTCTGTTTTGATTATTTTACATTGAGCGTGACGCTTATCCGCTCACATGATATTATTTTATAACTGAGAAAGGAGGTTCGCCGTGGTATTTTCATCACTTTTGTTCTTGTTTTTGTATCTGCCGATAGTGCTGATACTTTACTATGTCTGTCCCAGACGCTGGCGTAATCTCCTGCTCTTTGTTGTCAACCTCGTCTTTTACGGCTGGGGCGAGCCGGTATATGTCACCCTGATGATATTCTCTACCATCGTAGACTATACCTGCGGTTGGTTCATAAATAAATACAGGCATAAGGATGACAGAAAGGCTAAGGTGTTCCTTGTCGCTTCTATGGTGATAAACCTCAGTCTGCTCGGCTTCTTCAAGTACGCGGGCTTCATCACAGATACCTTGAACTATCTGCCGTTCCTTAATATCCCGAGTCTGAAGGTGCCGCTGCCTATCGGCATCAGCTTCTATACCTTCCAGACCATGTCGTACTCGATAGATGTATACCGCGGCGACGCTCCGGTACAGAAGAACATCATCACCTTCGGTACCTATGTATCGCTGTTCCCTCAGCTTATCGCGGGCCCTATCGTCCGTTATAAGGACGTAGCCTATCAGCTCGACCACCGCAGAGAAACGCTCGATGACTTCACTAAGGGCGTATGTATATTCTGTGTGGGTCTCGCTAAAAAGGTGCTGATCGCCAATCAGATGGGCGCTTTGTGGGACAGTATGCAGGCTACGGGTGAGAACAACGGCTGGCTCGGCTCATGGGTCGGCATCATCGCCTATACCTTCCAGATATATTTCGACTTCTCGGGCTACTCCGATATGGCTTGCGGCCTGGGCAATATGTTCGGCTTTGAGTTCCTTAAGAACTTCAATTATCCGTATATCTCAAAGAGTATCACAGAGTTCTGGCGGCGCTGGCATATATCCCTGGGCACATGGTTCAGAGAGTATGTGTATATCCCCCTCGGCGGCAACCGAAAGGGTGTACCGCGCCAGATGCTCAATTTGCTTATCGTATGGTTCCTGACGGGTCTGTGGCACGGCGCTTCGTTCAACTTCATCTTCTGGGGTCTGTACTTCGGTCTGCTGCTCGTGCTCGAGAAATTCGTGCTCAAAAAATGGCTCGATAAGGCTCCCGCCGTTATTCAGCATACATATTCGCTGTTCTTCATCATCATCGGCTGGGTGCTGTTCTACTTCACCGATCTCAGTCAGATGGGCGCGTTCTTTACGTCTATGTTCAGCTTCGGCGGTACAGCTATCTCTCACAACGCGGGCGTGCTCGCGATCTCATATCTGCCAATGCTGATAGTCGCGGCTGTAGCCTCTACTCCGCTCGCGACAAATCTGTATAAAAAGGTAGCCGATACCAAGGCGGCTCCTCTGCTCAAGACCCTGTTCTGTATCGTAGTGCTCGGTCTGTGCACGGCTCTCTTGGTATCTCAGAGCTATAATCCGTTCCTGTACTTCAGATTTTAAACAGTGAGGAGTTAGGAATTAGGAGTTAAAGGAACATAAAGCCTCCGCAATTCTCAGGGAGGTGCCCCGACATGGGCGGAGGGTTCAAACCCTCAGTCGCTTCGCGACAGCCCCCTTGGGAAAGGGGGCCTAAATCGGGTGCGGGCAGGACACGCGTGTCACGCCCACCATAAACTCCTCACTACTAACCGATCGAAAGGAGGACTGTATGAAAAAGATATATAAATTCATGCCCGCGGCGATATTCGTCTTATTCATCGTCGCTATGATGATACTGTTCATCGTTTTGCCGAAAAAAGAATACAGCTCTTCCGAAAAGCGTTATCTGCAGCAGGCTCCCGAGTTCAGCTTCAGCAGGCTGATGTCGGGCGAGTTCGGCAAGGATTTTGAGAAGTTCCTCTCAGACCAGACCGCCGGGCGTAACTTCTGGGTCGGGCTTGCATCTTATTATAACTATTACATAGGCAACAACGGCGCGAACGGTATCTATAAGTGCGCTGACGGCTATCTCGTCAACGACCCCGAGGATATGTCGGGGCTCATGAGGAATGTCGGCTTCATCGAAGAATTTGCCGAAAAGACCTCTGCCGACGTCACTGTGCTCGTAGCGCCTTCTACGGGCTATATCTGCGACAATATCCTGCCGTCAAATCATAAGACATATCGTGATGATGAAATGTTCCCACAGATAAAGGACGCGCTCAAATCCGCGGATTTTGTCGATATACGCGAGCTTTTCAAAGAAAAGTATGGCGGCGGCGCAGAGCAGCTTTATTACAAGACCGACCACCACTGGACGGCTCGCGGCGCTTTCTACGCTTACAGGGAGCTTTCAAAGGAGCTGGGCTTTACCCCTCACGACGAAAGCGATTATGAGATAACCTCTTATCCCGGGTTTTACGGCACCACCTATTCATCTTCAGGCTTCTGGCTCACCAAGCCCGATGATATCGAGATCTGGGATAACCATGCTTATGATGATAAGAACCCGTTCACCGTTACAATTACCGACGGCGGAGATAAGATCGAGCAGAACGGTCTGTACTTCTACAGTCATGTTGAAGAGGATGATAAGTACCCCGTCTATCTTGACGGAAACCATCCGTACACGGTCATCAAAAACTCTGCGGCCAAAAACGGCGAGAAGTTGATGGTCATCAAGGACAGCTTCGCCCATTCTCTGGTGCCGTTCCTCGCAGATCATTACAGCGAGATAATCATGGTAGACCTGAGATACTTCACGAACCCCGTGTCTGAGATAATAGAGCGCGAGGGCATAGACAAGGTGCTCGTGCTGTATTCGATCGATAACCTCGCGACAGATACAGGCGTTGCGTGGATAGGGTGATAAACCGGCAAATAAAAAAAGAGGCTGACTTCACTGCTTTGAGTGAGGTCAGCCTTTTTGCTGTGCATTTTATTGCTGCGGGGTATCAGCCCTTTTTCGGCAGGACATAGCCTATCTTCTTCATCGCCTTTTCTACCGTGCGGTGGCTCAGTCGCTGAACAAAATCAAGGCTCTTTGTATAACATTCCTCGATGTACTTTTTATCCTTTAAGTATTCCTGATAACGCTTGCGGATGGGTGATAGCTCAGCTACCACAGCCTCGCCCACGGCTGTCTTGAAATCGCCGTAGCCCTTGCCGTCAAATTCATGCTCTATCTGCTCATATGTAAGACCCGTGACCGCTGAGTAAATGGACATCAGATTATTGATGCCGTCCTTGCCCTCGCCGTAGCGCACCTTGGCCTCGCTGTCGGTGATAGCGCGCTTGAACTTCTTCATAATTACGTTATCCTCGTCGGTAAGCAGGATATAGCTGTTGGCGTTCTCATCCGACTTGCTCATCTTAGAGGTCGGGTTCTGCAGGCTCATAACGCGCGCGCCGTCCTTGGGGATGAAGCCCTCGGGTATCTTGAAAACGTTGCCGTATATGCCGTTGAAACGGTTCGCGATATCTCTGGTGAGCTCAAGGTGCTGCATCTGATCTGAGCCTACAGGCACCTTGTCAGCCTGATAAAGCAGGATGTCACCCGCCATAAGGCTGGGGTAGGTGAACAGACCCGCGTTGATGTTATCGGCGTGTTTCGCACTCTTGTCCTTGAACTGGGTCATGCGGCTCAGCTCACCGAACTGGGTGTAACAGTCCAGTATCCATCCCATGACGGCGTGGTCGGGGTTGTGGCTCTGTATGAAGAACGGAGCCTTCTCAACATCTACGCCGCACGCCATTATCGAGGCGTACATATCTATGATGTTTTTGCGGAACGCCGCGGGGTCCTGGCGCACGGTGATGGTGTGCAGGTCCGCGAGCGCGTAGATGCAGTTATATTCGGGGTTCTCCTGCATCCGTACCCAGTTCTTGACGGCTCCTAAGTAGTTGCCGAGTGTGATAGAGCCGCTGGGCTGGATAGCCGAGAAAACGATTTGCTTCTTTTCGGGTGTAGTATTTTCCATAGTTATCAAATCCTTTTTAACAAATAGGAATTAGGAGTTAGGAATTAGGAATTTCAGGAAACACTTTGTGTTTTGGATTCCTAAGATGTAAATTACAGGCGTGAGGAACAATACAGAATCAGGTGCGGACAGCGTCCGCCGATAATTCCTCATTTCTAATTCCTGATTATTTTATTATTTCTTTCGCGAGCTTGCCTATCTCGATTATACCCTTTGTGAGCTGTTCGTCGGTAGGCGTCGAGAAGTTTATGCGGAAGCTGTTGCAAGGAAGTGAGCTGTCGGTGAGGAAGGCGTTGCCGGGTACTACGCAGACCTTGCGCTCGGTGAGCTTCTTGCAGAAGTCGAGCATATCAGCGCCCTCGGGCAGGTCGCACCAGATGAACAGACCGCCCTGTATCTTGTTGTATTTGATACCGTGGGGCACGACGTACTTGTCGAGCAGCTCCATGCACAGATCCGCCTTTACGGTATAGAGCTTCCTCAGATAGTCGAGATGACCCTCATAATCGTACTTGGTCATGAATTCGTTGCATATCATCTGCGACCACATCGTGGTGTGTACGTCCTGACCCTGCTTGCAGATTATCATCTTAGCCATAGCCGCCTTGGGCGCCATCATGAAGCCCGCGCGGATACCGGGGGATACGACCTTGCTGAATGAGCCTGAGTAAATGACTATGCCCTCGGTGTCAAAGGTCTTGATAGCGGGCACATCCTCGCCGTAATATCTCAGATCGCCGTAGGGGTTGTCCTCGATAATCATAACGCCGTGAGCCTTAGCCAGCTCATAGAGCTTCTTCCTCTTCTCGAGCGACATCGTAACGCCCGAGGGGTTCTGGAAATTCGGGATGGTGTATATCATTTTCGCTCTCGGGTTCTCGTCGAGTACCTTTTCGAGCTCTTCCATATTCATGCCGTCGGGCTCTACGGTAACTCCGACGAGCTCGGCGTTATAGCTGCGGAAGGTATTCAGCGCGCCGACAAAGCTCGGAGCCTCGCATATAAGCACATCGCCCTCGTTGAGAAAGGTCTTTGCCGCTATATCCATCACCTGCTGAGCGCCCGATACGATGATAAGCTCCTCGTCATCGCCGCCGATACCGTGTTTCTTTTTGAGGTATTCCTTTAGTGTATCCCTGAGCGGGTTATAGCCCTCGCTGACGCCGTACTGGAGCACGCCGATCGGGTTCTCTCTGAGGATCCTCTCGGATATCTCTCTGATAGCCTCGATAGGGAAGGCGTCGGGAGCGGGGTTGCCCGCCGAGAGAGAGATAACGCCGGGGTCGGAGGCGCTTTTTAATATTTCGCGGATGGCGTTGGGCTTGAGCGCCAGCACCTTGTCAGAAAATCTGTAATCCATAATGTCACGCTTTCTTTCATATTATTTATTGAACTTATCGGTTGACCGTTACTATTCATAATACCACAATTCGCCCGATTGTGCAAGAACCTTGATCTATTCATGAAAAAACAATTTGTTATTTGAGTTTTATTGCTACTTAGTATAAGCTCTCTTGCTGTCGGTTTTTTGTGTAAAACAATGTAAAAATTTTTAGAATTTGCGTAATTATGCTTATTTTTCGTCAAATTCTTTTAATTTGTTATTGTATCAAAGTTGATTTTGTAGTATAATACTTTAGAATATAGGGTCTGTATACATTGACGTATACGTTTTAGTTTATTGGATCGGAGGGATATACATGGCTTACGATAACTACGGCGGCAGTAATAACCGCCGGGGATCCGAGAGTATCAGACGCCAGCGGGCTATCGCGCAGATGAAGCGTGAGCGCCGCCGCAAGCTGCTGATACGCCGTACCGTTATCGTCTTAGTATGTCTGCTTATCGTATTTTTGATAATCTTTTTGCTGGTGCAGCTGTTCAGAGCGATCTTCGGCGGCGGCAAAAACGCCGAACAGCCTGTTGAGACCACGGCTGAGACCGTAGCGGTCACTGAGGCTCCGACAGAGTCGCCCGCTTTAATGTTCAATACTCCCAACATAAAGGATGACGGCAAGTCAGAGGGCTATTATTCAGCCTCGAACGGCGGAGTATATATCTATAACAAGATGGCTCTCGAGCTCTTCGGCGGTTCCGAGAGCACCTGCAAGGCTTATGCCGACACTATCTCCGAGTTCAAGAAGAACGCTCCGGATTTCACCGTATATAACATGGTCGTACCCAACCACACCGAGTTCGCTATGCCGCCGAGGCTTATACAGAACGGCTTGGTTTCTACAGGCTCTCAGGCTGAGAACCTAAAGACCATCTACTCGGATTATACCGAGGACGTAAAGCCCATCAACTGCTATAATAAGCTGTGTGAGCATATCGACGAGTATATCTACTTCAACACCGACCACCACTGGACGGGTCTGGGCGCGTATTACGCGTATCAGGCGTTCTGTGAGCAGACGGGTCAGACGGCGCTCGACCTGAGCACCTGTGAGGAGCACACGATATCCGATTTTGAGGGCTCTATGATAGATAACGACGGCTCTCTGCATGAGAACCTCGATACCGTCCACTACTGGACCTTCCCGTATCAGACCCACGCGATGCGTCAGGATAACCCGGGCGAGGCTCTGTATGAGACCACCGTTTATTATGAGCAGGAGGGCTCGGGTCGCTACTCCTACGGAGTATTCATCTACGGCGACTCTCCGCTGTTCGTCGAGTATAACGATGAGATCAACAACGGCAAGAAGATAGCCGTTGTCAAGGAGAGCTACGGTAACTCATTCGTACCGTATCTTACGAACAACTATCAGGAGGTCCACGTAATAGATTTCCGCTATTTCGGTCAGAGCCTCAAGAGCTATATGCAGGACAACGGCATCACAGAGGTGCTGTTCATCAATAACGTTATGTCGGCGAACGCCGCTGTACAGTTAGACAGGATAAGAGAAATTTATTAAGGGGGGTGAGACGGAATGATAGCAAAGAAGGTCAAGGTTAATGTATACGGTATGCTGGCGGAAGGCCTTTATTCCGGCTATGCCGGCGCAGATACTTTTAAGAATAAAAGCTCGTATATATTATCCCGTAAGCCCCTCAAGGATTTTATGTTCGGCGTTGTCATTGCCGTCGCTACCTTCAAGGGCGTGGGAGAAAAGCTCATCATAGCTCCCGAGGGCGAGGTTTATTATGAGCCCGCTATCAGAGAGAAGCTCTCTGCCCTGCGCAACGCTCAGATAGAGAAGCTGAGCTGTCTGTATGAGAAGAGCTGCGGCGCTATCGTCATCTATCGTGACGGCAGCCGCTATAAGATACTTTTGGTAAGGAACCACAACGGCCGCAACTACAGCTTCCCCAAGGGTCATGTCGAGAAGGGAGAGACCGAGCAGGAGACCGCTATCCGAGAAGTCAAGGAAGAAACGGGTCTCTCGATAGAGATCATCGACTCCTTCCGCGAGGTCGCCGATTACTGCCCATTCGGCAAGATACGCAAGCGAGTGGTATTCTTCATGGCTCAGACCATGAGCAACAAGGTTACCGTCCAAAGGGAAGAGATAGACAGCTATATGTGGGTGGATCTCGAGGAGGCTCATACAAAGTGTACATATGATAACGACCTTCGTGTTGTCCGCAAAGCAAAGGAAAATCTTGATAAGCTTAAATGAGTTTTGTCCGTCGGCGTTTGTCGGCGGACTTTTTATCAATATGTAGGGGAGGGGCTTGCTCCTCCCGAGCCGGAGTTAGGAGTTGAGGGGTTGTGCAGGGATCATATCTTCCGGATCGGTTTTGCGTGTTTACAAATATAAACAATATATAAATTTTCGCTTATATTCTTTAAGAATAATTGACACGTGTTTTATAATGTAATATAATTATGAGGATAGGCAAAGCCGATTATTTTGCTAAAAAAGGAGCATTATTATGACAATTACAAAGAAAAAAGACGGTACCACACTTTGCGCTGCTGTTTCAGGCAGACTCGACACTTCAACAACTCCCGAGTTTGAGGCTGACATCAAGCCCGAGCTCGAAGGTCTTACCGAGCTTGTTCTCGATTTCTCTGCGCTCGATTATATCTCATCAGCCGGCCTGAGAGCTCTTCTCTCTTTCCAGAAGCAGATGAACAAGCAGGGCTCAATGAAGATCACAGGCGCTAACGATATCATAAAAGAGATCTTTGAGGTCACAGGTTTCTCTGACATTTTGACTATAGAGTGATATAACCATGACTGATATTTTAGAACTCCTTGAACAGTATACCGCAGATACCCCCAATGCCGCGATATTATATGACGACGCGCATTCAAAGGGTATCACATACGCTCAGCTTGACGATATGTCGGGCAGAGTATACGCTTATTTAAAAGCCAACAATATAGGCAAAGAGGACTTTGTACTTTTAAACCTGCCCAGAGGTATCCTTCCCATCATAGCTATGATAGGCGTTTGGAAGGCAGGAGCGGCGTGGGCTCTCGTTGAGGACACCTATGCCCCTGACCGTATAGCTTATATCCGCAAGGACTGCGGCTGTAAATTTGAGCTCTGCGGCGATAATTGGGAAGAGGTAATGCACACCGAGCCCATCAGCGGTCATGTCAAGGCTGATCTTCACGACGCGGCTTACGCTATCTATACCTCGGGTACAACAGGCAACCCCAAGGGCGTACTGCATGAGTACGGCAACCTCAGCCGCGCCATAGAGTCGATCCGCATCAAAGGCAAGAACCCATTTTTGAGCAAGGACAGACTGGCTCTGCTCGCTCCGATGAACTTTGTAGCTTCGGTAATCGTTATCCTTGAGGTGCTCAGCATCCAGGGCGGCAAGATGTTTGTCGTGAGCTACGCCACCATCAAGAACCCGATGGCGCTGATGGCTATGTTCCTTGAGAAGCGCATCACCATCACCTTCCTGACCCCCTCATACGTCCGTATGCTGGGCAACAAGTCAGGCCCCTTCCTGAGAATGCTGTTCGTAGGCAGCGAGCCCGCGAACAATCTTTATAACGAAAATCTCGACCTTATCAATATCTACGCGGCGTCCGAGAGCGGCTTTGCCGTAGGCGTTTTCCAGATAGATAAGGAATATGAGACCTGCCCGATAGGACAGCCCGAGATCGATACAAAGATCACCCTTATCACCGAGGACGGCAAAGAGGCCGCCGACGGCGAGATAGGCGAGCTCTGCTTTGAGAACCCCTATGTCCGCGGCTATATGAACCTGCCCGAAGAGACCGAAAAGGCATTCGTTGACGGCGTTTATCATACAGGCGACCTCGCTCGCAAGAACCCCGACGGCAACTATGTGCTTTTAGGCAGATCCGGCGATATGATAAAGATCAACGGTAACCGTATCGAGCCCGCCGAGATCGAGGCAGCCGTAAAGCAGGCACTCGGTATCGAATGGGCGGCGGCCCGCGGTTTTGAAGAAAAGGGAAAGAGCTATCTGTGCGCTTATTATACAGAGGATGTAGATTTCGACCCTGCCGTACTGCGCGCCGACCTCGCTAAGCGTCTGCCTTATTATATGATCCCCGCCTTCTTTATGAAGATAGATAAGGTCCCCCTCAAGCCCAACGGCAAGATGGATCGCAATGCTCTGCCTCAGCCCGATACCAAGGACTTCAAGACCGACTATGTCGCTCCTACCAATGAGACTGAGGAGAAGCTCTGTGAGGCTATCCAGAAGGTATTGGGTCTCGAGCAGGTCGGCATCCATGACGATTTCTATGAGATGGGCGGCGACAGCTTAGGCTCTATCAAGCTCATCACCGAGGCGGGTCTGCCGGGTCTTAACGCGAGCCATATCTTCCGCGGCAGAACTCCCGAGAAGATAGCCGCGCTGTATATCGAGGCTCAGGCTAACAGCGACGGCGAGTCGCCGGACGTCAAGAACGCCAATTCGATGAAGCATGATCATCCTCTTACCGACGAGCAGCTCTATATGGTCGACTATCAGCTCTATACTCCCAGATCGACCATGTATAATCTCTTCTCTATGCAGAAGCTCGATAAAGAAATGTTCGACATGGAGAAGTTTGCCGAGACCATGACCACCGTGCTCCGTCATCATCCCGCTCTGGCAACCACCTTCCACTTCAATGACGACGGCGAGATCGTTCAGCGCTACACTCCCGAGGTCTTAGAGGACGTCAAGGTCGAGAAGCTGACTGAGTTTGAGTTTGAGAACCTTAAGGATACGCTTGTACAGCCCTTCAAGATAATCGGCGGCAAGCTGCACCGCTGCCGCGTCTTTGAGACCGAGAAGAACGGTTATGTATTCTTTGACGTACATCATACCCTCTTCGACGGCACCTCGCTGAAGGTGTTCATGTCCAATGTGGGCAAGGTATATATGGGCGTACAGCCCGACCCCGACTACTATTATCTCATGCTCGCTAACCGCGAGAACGCCGTGAACCTGCCCTTCTATCAGGAGAGCAAGAAGTATTTTGAGGATCGCTATGACGGCGTAGAGTGGTCGAGCTATCCCAAGCCCGATCATGAGTCGCGTGAGAATGAACTGGGTGAGATCTTTGCCGATCTCGGAATCGAGCAGGCTCAGATGACAGCTATCGAGCGCCAGTATAAGATAAGCCGCAATGAGTTCTTCATCACCGTAGCGGCGCTTGCTATAGGCCTTTATAACGATAAGCCCGACGTCATGCTGTCGTGGAACTATAACGGACGTGACGACATGGAGATGATGACATCAGTCGGTCTGCTGTTCCGTGAGCTGCCCATAGGCATACACTTCACAGCCGATATGACCCTTCGCGAGCTCTTTGCCGATGTGCAGGATCAGGTCCAGAAGGGCATCGAGCACAGCATCTATCCCTATGTAGATAAGGTAGGCTCGGTAGCTACGGGCGAATCCGCTTATCTGCTGTATCAGCAGGATATCCGTGATATGGACAGCGGCGGTATGAACGTAGAGAGTATCGATATCCGTCAGAACCAGGCTGCTTCGCAGACTATCCTCGATATGGAGATACTCGACGGCTCCGACGGCCTGGTGCTCATGATAGACTACGCCGCAAGCAGATATGATGACGAGAGCATGGAGAAATTCAGAGATCTCTTTGTCAGAACAGCCCGCAAGTTAGTAACCTTTGATTCTCAGGCAGATGTTCATGTCGATGAGCTCAGACTTGAGCTTTCCGAGAAGAGCACCTTCATAGATTTTATCATCAGTAAATTCAGGAGAAAAAGATAATGCCGGTCAACAACGACAACATTGTCGCTGGATCGCCCGCTGCTTCTGAAAGTGATATCCGCGCCCGTCTTGCCGCTATGTACGGCGAGAACCGCGAGATCACAGGCGAATATGATACCGAGCTCAGCGCGAAGTGCAAGAACGGCACCTTTGTCGGCAAGCTCAACGGAGATATCATAGAGTACAGAGGCGTACCCTTCGCAAAGCCCCCTGTCGGCGAGCTGAGATGGAAGCGCCCCGAGCCTGTCGAGGACAGCGACGGTGTATTTGAAGCTTATTATAACGGCAAAACGCCTATCCAGACCGAGTGGATAACCGAACAAGCCTCGTACTATGTTCAGGGTGAGGACTGTCTCTACCTCAATATCTGGGTAAACAAGAGCTGTACAGAGAGCAAAAAGCCCGTCATGGTCTTTCTCCACGGCGGCTCATACGGCTGGGGAGGTACTGCCGACCCGCTGTATGACGGTACAGCCTTTGTATCGGCTCAGCCGGATATCGTGATGGTGACTGTCGGTTACCGCACGGGTCTTATGGGCTTTGTCGATCTGAGCTATCTCGAGGGCGGCGAGGATTTCCCCGACGCGCCCAACCTCGGTCTGCTCGACCAGATTGAGGCGCTCAGATGGGTCAAAAAGAATATCTCAGCCTTTAGCGGCGACCCTGATAACGTCACCGTATTCGGCGAGTCAGCCGGCGGCGGCACCGTATCGCTTTTGCCGATAATGCCTGTGGCTAAGGGGCTTTTCAACAGAGTTATAGCCCAGAGCGGCTCGGTAGCCCTGACCTTCTCTAAGGAGCAGTGCAAGGGCTTTACTCAAAATCTCATCAAGGTCAGCGGCAAAAAGCGTATGTCGGATCTTATGGCTCTCTCAGAGGAGGAGCTCAAGAAGATAAACGAAGAGGTCAACGGCGATAACAACTTCCCTCAGCGCGACGGCAGACTGATACCATTAGATTGCTACGGGGCGTATAAGAAGGGGCTGTCGGTCGATATCGATATGCTTTCGGGCACAAACGCCGACGAGTCGAACTACTGGGTAGACGAGGTCGGCGGCATAGTGCCTTACCGTATGAGCATCCCCATAAAGTTTGAGAACGATATGAAGGGGCTGCGTATAGTCGACAGACAGCGTGTGAAGCGCTTTATGGCTCGGCTCAAGGGTCACAGCATATGGCGTATGTCTGAGTTCTATGACGAGATGATGTTCCGTCTGCCCGCCGTAAAGCAGGCTGAGGATCACACCGTAAGGGGCGGCAGGGCGTATATGTATTACTGGACAGAGCCCTCGAAGCTTCGCTACAGAGGCGCGTGTCATGCCGTAGAGCTCGCGTATGTTTTCGGCAATCTTGACGAGACCATCTACACGGGCGTCAGAGCAGACGAGAAGCTCTCAAATACCGTCATGCAGATGTGGTCGAACTTCGCCCGCACAGGCGATCCGTCTACAAAGGACATAGAGTGGCCTGAGTACAATACGCGCACCCGCTATACCATGGTGTTCTCAAAGAACCCCGAGGTCAAGAGCGACGTTCTCAGAGCTCAGCGCAAGGAGCTTATGCCGCTTCTGCATTACAATATCAATCCGTCATACGCAAATATGGACTATAATGTTCCGTTTGTGCATAAGGCGGTAGGTATGGTTTTAGGTACGGCGGCAGCCGTAGTAGCCGGAGCTGCTCTGATAAAGAAGCTCTTAAAATAAATAATGACCAAATAATCAAGCCCATCCAAAGCGGATGGGCTTTTGTTTGTTTTATTTGTTTTCAGAAATAACGATATGGAGCTTTATCCATCAATCGTCCACGGCTTCTATCAGGTACATGCGCGATGAAAAATCGGGGAAGAGTCTGACCTCTTCGCTGTAGCCTGAGCCCGAGAACTGCTGGCTGAGTGCTATGCCCGCGTTCATGAGCACAGAGCCCTTCGCGGTGTAGTCATCCTTCTCCTTGTCCATTTTCACGAACTTCGCGATGGCGTTGTGTATCACGCCGTCCTGCTTGACGTGTATGGGCGTCATCGTGTTGATAAGACTGCCGAAGAGCTTGATGTTTATTTTGCCGGATATATTGTGTACGCGGTAGGTCCTCTCGGGGTCGAGACCCTTCGCATAGAACCGGTGGCTCTGGGTGTTGGGCTGTGTGAGCTCTTGCATGAATACTCCCACAGCACGCTTTTTATCGGGAGAAACATTGATCCATTCATGTATGTTGCCCGTGCATATCCTGTATGACGCGCCGTACTGCAGGACGTCGCGCCATTCCTTGTACAGGGCGATCTGCAGGCGTGTATCTTCCTTTTCTTCAGACCTCATATCACCCGCGTTGAGCTCATAGCCGAGCACTCCGAACGCCGCTATGTTGAAGCGTGTCTCGAGCGGCGTCGAGCGAAGGGTCTGGTGATTGGGACAGGCGGATACATGAGCCGATACACAGCTCTGAGGGTAGCCGTAGCTGTAGCCCTCCTGTATATTGGCGCGGCACAGAGCGTCGGTGTCGTCGGACGCCCATATCTGCGGGAAATAGCTGAGTATGCCGAGATCGAAGCGGCTGCCGCCCGAGGCGCAGCCCTCAAAGAGGATATTGGGAAAGCGCTTGGTCAGCTCGCCCATCATGCGGTACAGCCCCATGATGTAGCGGTGAGCGGTCTCACCCTGTCTTTCAGCGGGCAGATACGGCGAGTAAACGTCTGAGAATATGCGGTTCATATCCCATTTGACGTAGCTTATCTTGCCTGATGAGAAAACCTCGGTCATTTTGTCGGTGATGTAATCAACGACCTCGGGGTTGCTCAGATCGAGCAGCCTTTGGTGACGCCCCTCGCTGTGAGGCCGATCGGGATTAGCCATAGCCCAGTTCGGATGAGCCTTATACAGCAGGCTGTCGGTGTTTATCATTTCCGGCTCTACCCATATTCCGAAGCCGACTCCCAGTTCGGTTATCTTATCGGACAGCCTGCCCAGACCGCCCGGGAGCTTCTTAGGGTTTGGGTCCCAGTCTCCTAAAGCCCTGAGATCATCGTTCCTCTCGCCGAACCAGCCGTCGTCCATGACGAGCATCTCTATGCCCAGCTCCTTGCCGCTTTTTGCGAGGTCGACAAGACTGCGCTCGGTTATATTGAAATATGAGGCTTCCCATGAATTGAGCAGAACGGGTCTCTCTTTGTCAGCCCATTCTCCGCGTACTATGTGTTCCTTTACGAAGCGGTGCATATTCACGCTCTGACCGCCGAAGCCGCTGTCGGTATAGGTCATGACCGCCTCGGGCGCCTCAAAGGTATCTCCCGCCTTGATGATGAAGCGGAAACCCGAGGGGTTTATGCCCTGTACTACGCGGGTCTTTTCATAGGCGTTCACCTCAACAGCCTCATAGTGATTGCCGCTGTAGATCAAGTTGAAGCCGTATACAGAGCCGTAGTCCTCGGTAGCGGTCTTATCGTGGAGCATAAAGAAGGGATTGGCTCTCGATGACGATATGCCTACGCGCGACTCTATGACATATTTGCCTTGATTGAGGACGAGAGTGTCTTTTTGCATCTCGCGCGCCCATGTGCCGCGGAATGATGATACAGCCCAGCCGTTCGTGTACAGGTCGAGTTGGTTTGAGAGCAGCCTTTCGAGCTCAATGGTCTCGGTCGTTTTGTTGGTGAGCTTTGCCCAGCGTGTGATGATATCGCAGTCGGGATAAACGCAGTAGTGCAGCTCAAGGATCAGTCCGTTATCCTCAAAATCGAGCCTTAAGTGCTCATATTTGCCGCTCTTGTCATATGACGACGGCATATTTGAGAAAGCGGGCTTTTTGTCATCGGTCTCAAAGCCCTTGTATGTGAAGTCGGTGCTGCGTGAGCCGTCCTTATGCACAAGCTCTATGAAGGGCTCGCGGATATCGCCGTGACCGAAGCCCGAGAACTCGAGGCACATATCCTCTAAGAATACCGTCGGGTGTTCGTCGGAGTAGCGTATAGCGTTGCCTATCTCAAAGGTACGCTTCTGGCGAGCAGCCTCGACCTCGTCAAGAGTATCGAACTCAAGCTTCTTGCCGTAATAGATATGCTCGGGGTGTCCCGAGGGCGTTATTGCGATGACATATGAAGTGTTATCGGTGAGCAGGACAAAACAGTCCCGCTCGCCGTTGATTTTTTTGATCATAGGATTTCACCGTTTATTTATGGGTAATTAAGATTTTTTGGTCTTGTCGATGGTAGCCATTATCTTCTTCTCATTATAGAAGCTGAGGAAGATCGCGCCGAGCACACAGAACGCTACCGCGACCCATCCTACGATGGTCATGCCGGTGACAGAGGCGGTGATATCGTTGCTGTTGGTGTTCTGGGTCGTACCGATGATGGCTAAAGAGGTGAATACCAGCATAGCCAGCGACTGACCGAACTTCATGGCGAAGGTACGCGCCGCGAAGAACATACCCTCTCTGTTCTCGCCTGTCTCGATACCGTCAGCCTCAGCGACGTCGGCAACGATAGACTGAGGGATGATGCCCAGCAGAGCCATCGGGAACGCCGCGATAATGCAGATCAGCACGCCGAAGATCATGCCGGGGATAGAGCTGTTGCCGTGCTCGGCTGTACCGAGGATACCGATGAGAGCCGCGATGACATACGCGAGAGCAAGTCCCAAAAAGCCCGCTATGACGAGCTTCTTCTTACCGAATTTTCTTACGAGCTTTGATACGAAGGGATAGAAGCACGCCGAGAGAACGGTCATGCCGCCGAGGAAGTACATGGTGTACGCCTCGCTGATATTCATAGATACCTTTACGAAGAACGGCAGACCCGTCTGGAAGAGCGTAAGACCTACCCAGTACATGATATCTGAGCCTACAAATGTGCGGAAATCCTTGTTCTTGAAGGTAGCGCCCAGTGACTTGAGCATATTTACGTTAGAGGGCTTTGTATCGACAAATTCCTTCTCGTTGAGGCAGAAGGTGGGGATCAGCATACAGATGCAGGAGATCACAGCCAAAACGATGAAGCAGATACGGTAGCTCCACGCAAAGCCTACGCTGCCGCGCAGCATACCCGCGAATACGAACGGGGTATAAGCGAGCATCGTGCCGGCGAAGAAGGTCAGGGATATAGCCGTAGAGATATACATACGGTCGTCCTGAGTTTTACCGAACTCAGAGATGAGCGCGTTGTAGGGTGTGCAGTACATGGTCATGAACAGATAGAACAGGACGATGAATACCGAGATCCATACGATGTTCCATGAGCTTATCTCGTTCACGGGAGCGCAGAACAGCAGTACCGTTACGACCGAGAGCGGAATAGCGGCATACTGCATGAAGGGTATACGTCTGCCGCGGGGGTTTTTGCTTCTGTCAGAGAGAGAGGCTATCCAAGGGTCGGTGACAGCGTCAAATATCCTTGACAGCGCCGTGATAAGACCTAAAACGGTCAAAAAGCCGCCGATAACGAGGCCGGGCACTATATACTGTATAGCGCCGCTCTGGATATCTACCTGAGTGGGCAGATAAAAGGTAACGAACCACGCGCTGATGATGCCGCTGAGGGTCGACCATCCGAGCTGACCGACAGCAAAGATCCTCATTTGTTTTTTGCTTAATCTTTTCATTGTTCTCCTCCGTCCGGGTAATATTGAAATAATTATATCTTGCGGGGCGGGTATTCGTCCGTTGCCCGATCATATATTGATTACTGCTTCTTAGCCATAGCGAGCTTTACGACCTCATAAGCGCCGTTGTATAAGCCCGCTTTTTTGTTTTCTTTTATCCTCTCGCACATATAGCTCAGGGTCGCTTCTTCTGTCAGGAAGAGGCTGACCATCTGCAATGTATGCGGGACGTCCTCACACTCGAGTGTGCCGTCGCCCATCTCGGCGCTGTGGATAGCTCCCCACTTCTCGTGACCGCCTATGCGCTTCAAGAAGATCTTGGGGATGGGGTAGAAGGACAGCTCCGAGGGCTTAGTCAGCAAAACGTCCGCTGAGCGCATCAGCAGGTTAGTGCAGTAGACCGCCTCAAAGATGTTCTCGTGCCAGAACGCGTGCACGCCCTCTACAGTGCCGTCGATCGCGCTCTCGGCAAAGGTCTTGGTGTCCTCCCAATCGTTGAAGTGGGTGGTGCTGTATTCGTTCAGCTCGTCTATCTCGTTCACGAGCTCATCCCATACAGCCTTATAGTCGCCTACGTTTACATAGATGACGGCTTTGTTCGCCTTTATAGCGGGTATGAGATATTTGATGACCGCCGCGAAAAGCTCCTTCTGAGCGCCCGCGCCGCCTATCGTCAGCAGGAAACGTACCGCCTCGCCGTCCTTCTTGCGCTTCATGCGCATATCGCAGTCCTTCTCGATGTTCGCTACCAGCTCATGGTCTACATAATGACCTGTATATACCAGATCCTCGGCGGGCATAGGCTTCAATATCTTCTTCTTGTTGAAACCGTTGAGTATGCGGTAGCCCATATAGCTCTGGTGGGTCTGTACGGTGTGGGTAGCTCCCTCGGCGAGGTGCAGAGCCATCGGCCAGTTGTCCGGGATAGCGTTGACGACATATTTCATGCCCGCGTGCAGCGCCGCCTGAGCGGGCCATACATGAGTTCCGATAAGCGGGATATCCTTCGGGACATTTCTGAATACGGGAGCCATCAGCTCGGCGTTCTTCTGGTCTGAGGAGTTGTAGCTGAGCTGTCTGAAGCCCTCATAGTTCATGGGTTCCCATACGCTTTTGTTGAAGAGCTTGCTCTTCTGAGACAGGCGCGAGCCGAGACTGTAGAGGTCGTTCTGAGCGCCTATGACCTTGGTGCAGGTGGTGTCCTTGTAGGAGTTGAGATCCATCCAGTAGGGTGTGTAGCCCAGAGCGTGAGCGGCAGACGCCATTGCTATCGAGATACGGTAGTGACCGAAGCCCATGCGGATATTGCCTACGATAATGCCCTTCTCGGTATCAAAGGGAGTATCGCCCTCGCCCTCGCCTACGCGTATGTCCTTTACGCCAAGAGGCTCGAACAAAACGGCGTTATCAACGAGCTTAGCGGAGTAATTCTTACCGCTGTCGTCGCCGTATTTTTTTATGTATTTTTCTTTTGATTTAAGCGCGTTGTTATATTTTTTTTCGCTTATGGTATTACCGAATATGACCTTACTTTTATCGTCCATTGTTACACTCCCCGATTTTTATATTAAAGTTGATTTTTACGCTTTCGGTCCCGTTCGCGCTGAGGGTGAGCTCGGCGCTTCCTTCTTTGCCCGTTGTGCGGACATATAAGCCGCCCATACCGCCTCTTAGTATAACGGGGTCTTCGGCAATGAGCTCGGCTTCTCCGACAAGCTCAGCCTTTATCGCCTCGTTATAGAAGGGCAGGGTGTTGCCGTTCTGATCGGTCATCCTTATGCGAACAGCGGCGACGTCGTAGGTCTTATCTTCAAGAAGCTCGGTGTGATCGGCCTCGGCTGTCAGCACAAGGCTTTCAAACGGAGCTACGACAAGCTCCTTTATCACCTTGCCGTCCTTTATAGCCTCAAAGCGGTATTGTATCGACTTGTCGCCCCAGTTGCCTATGTACTTGCCGTACAGGCGGTACGCGGCGTCGCTGTCCATGCCGTGTCTGAGCATCAGCCATGCCGCCTTTGCCTTAGCGTCGGGCGAGAGGTTGTTCATGCCGAAGCGCGTGCTCTCGTTGAGTATATCCTTTACATACTCAGCCTGAGTGGGGGTGAAATCCTCGTTGTCCACTATCTGGTTTCCTATGTAGTCGGTTATCTCGATAGGCGGATACTCAAGGTTCGTGAATTCAGAGTCCTTGTGGCTGTATTCGCGAATGAAGCTGTCGTTTTTATAGAACTTTACGCTGTCGGCGTTGGTGATTATATATACGCGTCCGCGGTTAGTAGCGGGATGCTCGCCGATATCCATAGAGGAGCTCACGCTCAGTATCGGCGTCTTGCTCTGGTTTACCGCGTAGATATCCGCCGCGAGCTTCTTGTTGCGGAACATATCGCATACGCCGTGGTAACAGATACGGTCGCCCGCGCCGAATTCCTTATGGGTGTTGTAGTCGAACATACACCAGCCGAAGGAGCCCGCGATATCCTTGTGCGAGTTCACCGCGTCAAGCACCCTTGTGTGCCTGAGCATATGCTCAAGACGGTGTTCCTCATCGTCAAAGCCCTTGGTCGGGTACATATGGCCGCCGTACTCGGATATGAGATACGGCTTCTCTGTATCTGATGTGACGGCGCTCTTCGGCTCACAGCCGGGCTGAACTCCGTCATGCACAAAGTCGTTGTAGGTATAGACGTCCTCGAGCAACTCGCTGTTTTTGTGACAGCGCACGCCGCCTGTCTGTCGGGTCGGGTCGAGCTCACGCGCGACAGCGTTGGTACGCACATAAAAGTCGTGGTCGTCTACGCTCTCGTTGATACGCACGCCCCAGAGGATGATAGACGGATGATTGCGGTATTCGCGCACCATCTCTCTTACAGCGTTCACGCCGACTTCCTTCCAGCTCTCTCCGCCGATATTCTGCCATCCGGGAGCTTCGGTGAATACAAGCAGACCTATCTCGTCGCACCTGCCGATAAAGTGGTGAGACTGAGGATAGTGCGAGGTGCGCGCGGCGTTGCAGCCCAGCTCATCTTTCAATATATCTGCGTCGAGCCTCTGCATCGAGCGCGGCATCGCGTAGCCGACATACGGCCAGCACTGGTGACGGTTGAGACCTCTGAGCTTGACCTTTCTGCCGTTGAGATAAAATCCGTCCTTTTTGAATTCCGCCTTGCGGAAGCCCACTCTGCGGCTGAGGCTGTCGATGGCCTCGCCGTCCCTGATAAGCTCGACCTTGAGCTCATACAGAGCGGGGCAGAGGATATCCCATATGTGAGCCGACGGGACAGTGACGCTGTATTTACCGCCGACAGGTATACATTCCTCGGCAAGCACGGTATCGCTGTCTTTCTCTGTCACCGAGAGACGCACTGCGTCGGCTTCTCCGACGATATCTATATCGCAGTCGATAACTCCCTTAAAGGTCATGCCCGCGATCAGCTTGGGGTTCGTGCTGCGGCTCAGCTTGACCGTCGAAGGCGGATAAGGCTTCGCGAATACGTCGTCGATATAGCTCTTTTCTCTTAGCTCGAGCCGTACCTCGCGGTATAAACCGCCGTAGGTCATGTAGTCGATGACCTTGCCGAACGGCGGAAAATCAAGATTTTCTCTCGTATCGAGCTCTACGCACAGCAGGGGCTTATCGCTCTTTATACAGTCGGTCAGCTCAAATTCAAACGCCGTGTAGCCGCTCTTGTGCTCGCCGATAAGCTCGCCGTCGAGATATACCTTAGCGTAATGAGCCGCCGCGCCGAAGCAAACAAAAACGCGCTTATCGCCGATATCGCTCAGGTCAAGCCGCCTGCGATAGCCGCACAGCATCTGATAAACGCTCTCGTCAAAGTAGTGGAAAGGGGTCACCTTGCAGGTGTGGGGCAGACGTACTTCTTCAAAGCTGCCTTCGCCGTTTAAGAAGCTCTCGGAATATTCCTCGGTGAACTCCCATCCGTCGTTAAGATGTATGATCTCTCGCATAAAACACCTCGTACTTTTGTTAGTTAAAGTGTTAAAAACACTCTGACAATAAAAACATATTTTTATACATTATATATAATAACATATCGGCATAAAAAAGACAATTCGCTTTATGGAGAGTTTTAGTGTTCATTTCTATTCATAATACACAAAAAACGGTCAAAATCTTTCACATTCGGGCTCGATTTGGTTTGACTTAAGAGCGATAAAGGAGTATAATCAATCAAGTATATTCCGGAGGTTTTTATATGTCAGCACAAACTCAAGACAAAAATAATAAAACACGTTCAGCTGTACTCGATATGGTACTCACGGCGGTATTCGCCGCTATCATCGCGGTATGCTCCATAATCAGCATCCCCGTCGGCGAGGTACCCGTCACCCTGCAGACCTTCGCGGTATGTCTCGCGGCGGCTATGCTGGGCTTCAAGCGCGGTACTCTGAGCGTCCTCATATATGTTCTTTTAGGCGCTGTGGGCGTACCTGTGTTCGCGGGTATGACGGGCGGCATCGGTATACTCTCGGGACCTACCGGCGGTTATATAATCGGCTTTATCCCCGCGGCGGTCATCATCGGCTTAGCTGCCGACCGCTTTCAGCGCAAGGCTCTGCCTCTCGCGATAGCTATGGTCATCGGCGTGCTGGTGTGCTACGCTGTAGGCACCGTTTGGTTCATGGTGGTCATGAAGTGGGGCATAGTCGAGACGCTGATGGTCTGCGTAGTGCCGTTCCTCATCCCCGACGCTGTCAAGATAGCCGTAGCGGTACTGCTCTCTAACCGACTTTCAAAAGCGATAAAGCTGTGAGTGATCTAAGGCTCCGTCCTCACCACGCTTTGTGCGTACATTTCTTTGAGGGCAAGGGCTACAGCGAGAGATTTATCAGCCATATGTCGCATATAATAGACGTATTGAAAACCGATGATCCGTATGTATCTCTTACGTCCTCGTGCGATATAATATGTGAGGGCTGTCCTCATAATATCGGCGGAGTATGCGATACTGCCGATAAGGTCGGCGGCTTTGACAGCAGGGCGCTTAAGGCTATGGGATTACGCGACGGCGACAGTCTGTCGTGGAGCGAGCTGTCCCGCCTGAGTAAAGAGAGGATCATATCATCGGGCAAACTGCCTGAGGTATGCGACGGGTGTATGTGGCTTTCAATCTGTAACAGAAAAAAGTGATTTTATGTGGTTATTCATCCTTAATTCGTTATTGCTCGGCGTAGGGCTTGCTATGGACGCCTTCTCGGTATCTATCGCGAACGGTCTCTCAGAGCCGCGCATGAGACCCTTAAAGACCCTTGCCGTAGCGGGTACATACAGCCTTTTTCAGTTCATCATGCCTATGCTTGGCTGGTTAGCTGTCAAGACGGTAGTAGGCTGGTTCGGCGTTATCGAGCGGATAGTGCCTTATATCGCGCTGATACTGCTCAGCTTCATCGGAATAAAAATGATAGTCGAGTGCCTCAAAGGCAAAGAGGACGGCGAGATAAAACGCCTCACCGTGCCTTTGCTGCTCGTGCAGGGTATAGCTACCTCGATAGACGCGCTCTCTGTAGGGCTGACGCTATCGGGTTATCAATGGCATATGGCTCTGCTCAGCTCGGCGATTATCGGCGCGGTGACCTTTGTTATCTGTATGGCGGGTTTGTATATCGGCAGGAGCTTCGGCAGTATATTCAAGCGCGCCGAGGTCATAGGCGGCGTCATCCTCATAGCTATAGGCATAGAGATATTTGTAAAGAACGTATTCATCGCGTAGATAAGATGATCATTGATCATTTCTTGGATATTTTAGATTTTTACTTGTGCTTTTTTGCAGTATAGCATATAATAGATATGTATAGCGATTTGTTGTGTAAAAAATACAGATATCGGAGTATGATTATGAAAAAAGAAATCTATGATAAGGCAGAGCTTGAGATCGTCAAAATCACCGCTATGGAGATCATGAATTCACCCGATTTTGAACCCGAAGAAGATCAGGACAGCCTTCCGTTTGTTCCTAATAAGCCCTAAATACCCTGATCAAATGCTAATTCCTACAGCCGTCGGTTATCCGGCGGCTGTTTTGTTTTACAGTTATACCATCGGGCTTTTTGTTTCGGTTGACAGCGATATATCAGTGTGGTAAAATTAGTGTGTACAGCTATATGCTGCAAGCTTTCAGAAAGGAAATACCATGATGATCACTGCGATGTTATTTGCGGGCGGTATCGGCGCGAGAATGAAGTCGGTTGACCTGCCCAAGCAGTTTTTAGAGGTCGGAGGCAAGCCGATCATTATCCATACCATGGAGCATTTTGCCCGTCACCCTCAGGTAGACCATATCGTTGTCGCCTGCAAGGAGGACTGGATCGAGTTCCTCGAGGAGCTCATAGTCAAGTTCAATGTGCCAAAGGTCAAGGCTATCGTGCCCGGCGGCAAAAACGGCTTTGGCTCCATCCATAACGGCGTTGTGGCTACTCACGAGTTCATGCGCGATCCCGAGGATATCATTCTTATCTGCGACGGCGTTCGTCCCATGCTCTCAGAGCAGCTTATCACCAATTGTATCGAAGAGACAAAGAAGTTCAAGACCGCAGTGCCGGTGACCCCGTCTATCGACTCTCTGCTCTACAGCGAGGACGGTTCTACCTGCGGCAAAAGCTATGAGCGTTCTACCATGTATATAACCCAGGCTCCCCAGGGCTATACCATGGAGCGTATCCTGTGGGCTCATGATCAGGCATACAAGCGCGGTATCTTAAGCCCCGTTTCGTCAAGCGAGCTGTTCATCGAGCTCGGCGAGCAGGTACATATCTTCATCGGCGAGAGGTTCAATATCAAGGTCACTACCCCCGAGGATCTGACCACTCTGCGCTCACAGTATTATTATGAGAATTATAAAAAATTCGCGAAAGAAGAGTTGAAATATGGATTATAAGGTCAAGGACTACGTCAAAAAAAGTGTTTATACCAACCTTGAGGATATCGCAAACGCACCTATCTCATGGGATAAGCTCAAAGGCAAGACCCTTCTGCTGACGGGCGCGGGCGGCTTCATCGGCTACTACATGACCTGCGGTCTGCTGCTCAGGAACGACCTCTACGGCGATGATATCAAGGTGCTGGCGCTTGAGCGCTTCGGCGATTTCGCACGCAAGAAATTCGGCAAGCTCTTAGAGCGTGACGACGTCACTCTCATAGAGCAGGATATCACCGTCCCGATAGAGGCTGAGCGTGCTGATTTTGTCATCCACGCCGCTTCTCAGGCGAGCAATATCGAGTTCGAGCGCGACCCTGTGGGTACCATCAGCGCTAACCTCAGCGGCACTCAGAACGCCCTTGATTTCGCGAAAGCGAGCGAGAGCGAGGCTTCTCTGATAGTTTCATCACTCAAGGTCTACGGCACTCTTTATACGGGCAAGCCATATATCGAAGAGGACGACAACGGCTATGTAGACTTCACATCATACAAGAATTGCTATGCTATCGGTAAGCGCGCCGCCGAGACACTGGCAGCCAGCTACTCAAAGCAGTACGGCATGAATATCCGAATAGTCAGACCGAGCTATATCTTCGGCGCGAGCCGCCTTGACGACGACAGAGTATGGGCTCAGTTCATCGCCAATATCGTTCGCGGTCAGGATATCCTGTTAAAGAGCAACGGCGCCACTAACCGCTCGTTCTGCTATGTAACCGATACCGTTACAGCTATGCTGCACGTGCTCCTCGACGGCGAGAACTGCGTGCCCTACAATATCTCTAATGAGAAGTCGAACACTACTATCCGCGGCTTTGCTCAGGCGGCGTGCGAGGCGTTCCCCGAGAGGAATATGAAGCTCGCATTCGCGAATCCCGAGGATGAGATCATGCCCGAGCCCTCAGAGAACGATCCCACTCCCGAGATCATGGATAACAAGCGTATCCGCTCTATAGGCTGGGAGCCTAAGATCGACCTCGTCGAGGGTATCCGCAGAGCGGTCGCCATACTGGAAGAAGACTAAACGTAAAGCCCCTAAGGCTGTTTGGAGTTGATTTTGTGATTTATCTGAAGGACGTTTCATGGGAGCGGATCCATATGGAGCTCAGCCTCGAGCTCGGCGATGACGCCGAGGTCTCGGGCTCATGCCGCTTCTTCCTCGTCGATATGTCGGGAAGGGTCGAAACCGAATTCAAGCTTGCCGACCGCGACGGGCGCTCGGTTCGTCTTTCGCTGAACGTCACCAACAACGGACTTAACAGCTGTGTAGAGAACGGCACCTACCGCGTGCTCGCGGTAGATGAAAACGGCGGGACAACTCCCGTACTGTATGAAGGCTCGTTCGAAGCTCTTTCGGATTTCGGCAGGAGCTTTGTGTATAACGCGGGCGGCGGAGTGTATTCGGTCAGCTTCATGACGGACGAATTCTCCGATCTGCCCGAGCTTCGTATTATTTTTCTTGACGCTAAGGCGACCTTTAAGGATAAAGAGAACCCTTATTATAAGCTCGGCTTTTTATCAAAGCTAAAGCGCTCTTTAAAGAAAGCCGCGGGCGCTCTCAATATCCTTTCTCAGCGCGTGATTTATTCCGCGGTAAGAGCTTTTCGTTTTTTAAGAAAGCCTCATATCCTCTTTTTGTGTGAGAAAAGGGACGAGCTCGCTCCCAATATGTCGGCGCTGTACGACAGGATGCTCGGCCGCGGACTTGATAAGGAATACGCTATAGAGATCTCCGCGAGGAATACCGAGAGCCGTCATTATTCAAAGCTCTCCACCGCGGGCGTAATCGTGAAGATCGCGAGGGCCGACGTTATCATCGTAGACGACTATGTTCCCGCCTTCAACACCCTCGCGCTCGCAGACAGCGTAAGAGTTATTCAGATCTGGCACGCGGGCGTAGGCTTCAAGGGCGTAGGCTACAGCCGCTGGGGTCACTTCGGATGTCCGCCGCCTTTCTCGGCGCACAGGCGCAACGACTTCGCCATCGCCGCCTCTAAGGAGGTAAGAGAGGTTTTCTCTGAGCCTTTCGGTATACTTGAGGAACAGGTCCTCCCAACGGGTATGCCCCGCATGGATGATTACCTGAGTGAAGAGAACAGGGCTTTGGTCGAGAAAAAGCTCTATGAGAGCTATCCGTCGTTCAAGGATAAGAATGTCATTCTCTTCGCTCCGACCTATCGCGGACGAAACCGAAAGACTGCTTATTACCCTTATGAGCTGATCGATTTTGAAGAGCTTTACCGCTATTGTGAGGATACGAATTCCGTGGTGATGTTCAAGATGCACCCGTGGATCGACGACGATCTCAAGATAGACGAGCGCTACTCCGACCGCTTCTATTCTATGAGCGGCTATCCGAACATAAACGACCTGTTCTATATAACCGACCTGCTGATAACCGACTATTCCTCTTGTATCTATGAGTTTATGCTTATGAAGAAGCCTATGCTTTTCTTCGCCTATGATCTGGAGAGGTACTCGGTATCGCGCGGCTTCCACCGTGACTACGCCTCTAATGTTCCCGGTAAGATCGTCTATAACTTTGACGAGCTGCTGCGCGCTATGCGTGAGGAGGATTATGAATTCGAGAAGGTAGACCAAATGCTGCCTATGTATTTCGATCACATCGATTCACACAGCTCCGACCGGGTCATCGACTGGCTCGTCCTCGGCGATCTGCCTGATGAACACTCATCAGCGCTGAGGGAGCGCCGTGAAGCGATAGCCCGCGCGAGAGCGCTCAAGCTCCCTGAGGTTACCTATAAAGATCAATAACATATATAAAAACAGCACTTCCGCTTTTTGAACGGAAGTGCTGTTTTTATCTAAATTTATTTGGCATAGATCAAGCCGACAAGATAGTTAGACAGTCTCCTCGGCAGTATCTTCGCGAGCACGGCGACAGCCTTGTATGTAAAGCCGATAGCCTTTAACGGCCGCGAATTCTTTTTCATCGCGAGCTTAGCTATATAGCTGCCCGCCTTATCGGGGCTCATGCCGCCTCTCTCGTCCTTCTCCATGGTCTTGACCGAGCGCTCTATACGTCCGCCGTATATATCGTCGCCGCTTGAGGATTTATCGCGGGCGTCTGTAAAGCCTGTCGCGATATCACCCGGCAAGACAGAGCATACTGTGACGCCGTAGGGGCGTATCTCGTTCTGCAGAGCCAGAGTATACGCGGCTATAGCCGCCTTGCTGACGCTGTACCACAGCTGAAAGGGGATAGGCAGTATGCCGGCTATTGAGCTTACGCACACTATCCTGCCGCTTCTTCGCTCTCTCATGAAGGGCAGTACGGCTTTCGTGACGTTATCCATGCCGTAGAGGTTCAGCTCAAGCTGAGCGTGAGCGTCAGCCGAGGCGGTCATCTCAGCTGCGCCCGATATACCGTAGCCCGCGTTGTTTATCAGGATATCTATCCTGCCGCAGTCGGCGATTATCTTTTCAACAGCGCTCTTTACCTGAGCTTCGTCGGTTATGTCGGCAGTGATATGACGAACTCCCTGCGGAGGATTGTCCCTGCGTGAGAGCTCGTATACGGTACAGCCCATGTCTCTCAGGCTCTCTGCCGTAGCTCTGCCGATACCGCTGCTGCCGCCTGTGACCAAGGCGATTTTATTATCGGCGCTCATTTCTCAAGAAGTACCTTTGCGATTATCTCTACAGCCTCATCGATCAGATCCTCGGTCAAAGTCGCCATGTAGCTTGTACGCAGCAGACACTCGTTGGGAGCTGTCGCGGGAGGCAGTACGGGATTTACATAAACTCCCGCCTCATATACCTCTTTAGCCTTGATGAGAGTGTTCTCGGGCGTATAGGTGAAGATGGGCACTATGGGAGTATTGCTCTCGCGTATCTTAAGACCCGCGGCTCTGAGACCGTCTCTCGCGTGAGCCGCAAGGGCTGAGAGTCGCTCGGGCAGCTCGGGGTGAGCCTTGAGGTGCCTCAGCGCGGTCAAAGCGACAGCGCAGCACGCGGGCGGGATAGAAGCGGAGAAGATGAACGGGCGTGAGTTGTGGCGCACATAGTCGCAGACGCTGTGAGAAGCCGCCATGTAGCCGCCGAGGCTTGCGAGGGATTTTGAGAAGGTGCCCATGATGATGTCGACCTTGTCCTCTAAGCCGAAGTAGTTTGCCGTACCTCTGCCGCCTTCGCCTATTACGCCTAAGCCGTGGGCGTCGTCTACCATTACCCTTGCGCCGTATTGCTCAGCCAGACGGCAGATCTCGGGCAGGTTGGCTATATCGCCGCCCATAGAGAATACGCCGTCGGTAACTATGAGGATACCCGCGGTATCGGGAATGGTCTTAAGGATCCTTTCGAGATCCTCCATATCGTTATGCTGATAGCGCACCATCTTGCCGTAGCTGAGCTTGCAGCCGTCATAAATGCTCGCGTGGTTCTCACGGTCACAAACGACATAGTCGCCGCGGCCGACGATAGCGCTGATTATACCTAAGTTTGACTGGAAGCCCGTAGAGAAAGTAACAGCCTCGTCCATATGTACAAATTCAGCGAGCTCCTTCTCGAGCTCGAGGTGCATATTGAGAGTGCCGTTCAGAAAGCGCGAGCCCGAACAGCCCGAGCCGTATTTCTCGAGCGCCTTTATACCCGCCTCAACGACCTCAGGCTCGGTGGTAAGACCGAGATAGTTGTTAGAGCCGAGCATGATCCTGCGCTTGCCCTCCATGATAACCTCTACATCCTGTTTGGTCTCGAGCGCGTGGAAGTAGGGGTAAATGCCCATCTTGCGATATTCATCGGCAAGGGTGAAGCGTTCGCATTTCTCAAAAATGTCCATATTACCTTCCTCCATATTAATAATATAACTCTCATTTTATACTTGTATTTATATACCTAACCTTATATATTTTACATGAACAGGCTGTTATTGTCAAGATAACCGACGTATACACTTCATTCGGCTTATTCCTATATCCCTTTATTGTTTAATTTAAAATGCATATAAAAGCTGATAGTGTGGTATTTACATGACAGATGATTATGAGAGCAGATATTGTGTTATGGGATAAACCGCGTTTTGGTCGGAATTAAAAAGTTGAAATCCCATCGGTTTTATGTTATAATCCTGTCGGAAAGAGATGATAATATGAAGCTGATAAAACACGCGGTGATACCCGCGAGCTTATGCGACCCTAATGTCAAGCTGTCTGTCAAGGGCACCTTTGATCTTTTGCAGGATTACCTTACCGAGATGATGGGAGTGCTAAAGATAGACGGCGTTACTCTGCGCAAAAAATACGGCTGCGTATGGGTGTTCACACGCAACTGTGTTGAGATCGACCGCGAGCTTGGATGGATGGAGGAGTATACCGCCGAGAGCTATATCTCCTCTGCCAAGGGCGCTAAGATGACTGTCGATACCGTGCTAAAGGACAACAGCGGCGCTATCTGTGTGTATTCGCGCATAGAGATGTGCGCGCTGGAGCTGAGCACTCAGCGTATCAAGCGTATACGCGACGTAGGAGTCACAGCCGATACCGACGTCGAACAGCCCGAGAGGGATATCGTCTACAGCCGCAGAAGGTTCGAGGGGCTTGAGGATTACGCTACGGTCAAGGTAGTATCGGGAGATATCGACTTTATCCAGCATACCAACAACGTTTCGTATGTGAGGTTCATCACCAACACCTATTCGGTCAAGGAGCTCAAAGAGCGCCCCATACGCCGCATAGAGCTGCACTATGAGGGTCAGACCCATGAGGGCGATGTGCTTACGATACGCAAGGCGTGCGTGGACGGCAAGGAGCTCTTTGACGTAGTATTGGGCGATATGAAGGCTGTCGAGTGCGAGATAGAGAGATAAGCGGATAAAAATAAAATATCAGGGCAAAAAAATAACCGAGGCCATAAGCCTCGGTTAAATTTGTTTGTGTAAAATTACTCTGCTGCGGGAGCGTTTACGGGACAAACGTCAGCACAAGCACCGCACTCGATGCAAGCGTCAGCGCTGATCTCGAACTTGCCGTCACCCTCGGCGATAGCGCTTACAGGGCACTCATCGGCACAAGCACCGCAAGAGATACATTCGTCAGAAATCTTATAAGCCATGATGTGACCTCCTTTTTTTGATTGACTTTATTGTAGCACATAAGTTTAAAAAATCAAGGTTTTATGCCAAAAATTAGCGAACGCTAACCGAAAAACACCTTCCATAATATCCATTTTTTATCATAGCTTAAGCTAATTTTTGCGTTTATTATGAAAGCTTTGCCGTCAAAGTGAACGGAACACAAAAAAGCCGTCGGGGTGACGGCTGCGTTCTACGCTATTGATCCTCGAGTTGCTTTAACTCGTCGATCTCTTTTTTGTTCAGGCGGATATATCCGTCCTTGACCAGTCGGACTTCCTTGACCTTGAATGTCTGGGGAGCCGCGTCGTCGGGGGTGTTGTCCATCTTGACCTTAAGCGTTTGGGTCAGCAGGTTGTTATCGACCACAAGACCTCTGCCCATCGGGGTCTTTACTATAGCGCCAACCTTAGGGGTGCGCTTGAGCAGATCGCTGTAAGCCTCCTGCTCGTATTTGAGACAGCACATCAGTCTGCCGCAGGTGCCGGAGATCTTGGTGGGAGAGAGTGAGAGCCCCTGTTCCTTAGCCATCTTGATAGATACGGGATGGAACTCGCCGAGGAACATAGAACAGCAGAACGGTCTGCCGCATACGCCGAGGCCGCCGAGCATCTTGCTCTCATCGCGCACGCCTATCTGTCTGAGCTCTATCCTCGTGCGGAATACCGAGGCGAGGTCCTTTACCAGCGCGCGGAAGTCAACTCTGCCGTCGGCTGTGAAATAGAACAGTATTTTTGAGTTGTCAAAGGTGTATTCGACGTCTACGAGCTTCATATCCAGCCCGTGGTCGGCTACCTTCTGTTCGCAGATCTTGAGAGCCTCTTTCTCTTTTTTGCGGTTCTCTTCAAGGTGCTTAAGGTCCTCTTTGGTCGCGACGCGTATCAGCTTTTTGAGCGGATGCACTATCTCTTCGTCGGCTACCTCTTTATTCTCAATAGCGACCATACCGCACTCGACGCCTCTTGAGGTCTCGACTATTACGGTGTCGCCGTTTTTCAGCTTTTTGTTGTCGGGGTCAAAGTAGTAGACCTTGCCTACCTCTTTGAACCTTACTCCGATTACTTCTGCCATGTAATCCTCCTGTATTGTGATGACAGCCACGTTGTCAGCAGCTGAATATTTACGTTGGTTTTAAGGCGAGATACCGCCTCGTTAGTCGCTTCTGTCAGGGCGATAACCTTTGAGCGGTTCAGCTTGCGCGTCAGGCGCTTTACGCTCTCGTCGGACGTCGGTATACCGCTGTAAAAGCTCAGCGCCTTTCTCAGCATTTCGGTAAAGGCGGTCAGAGCCGCTCTCAGCCTGTCCTTATCGCTTAGCCTGCTCAGCGTGAGCAGAAGGTCGTATTCGTGAGCCGAGACTATCCCGCCCGCGATCTCTGCGGCGAGCTCTTCGCTATCAGTATCCGTTATCTCAGAGCGGCGCAGGGTGATTATGCGGGCTCTTGAACGCACCGTCAGCAACAGGCTCTTTGAGCTCTCGACGGTGAAGATGAACAAAAGGTTCTGCGGCGGCTCCTCGATGGTCTTGAGCAGAGCGTTCTGTGAGTCCTCTCTGAGCAGCTTATCGGCTTCAGAGAATATATATACCTTTATGTCAGCCTCGTTGGGCTTTATGCTCATCTGCGAGAGGTAATTGTCACGCAGGTCCTTGAGAGATAAGATACCGCTTTTGAGGTTCTTGCTGGGCTCGGGCACAAAGATATCGGGGTGTATGCCCTCCATAGCCTTCTTGCAGGCGGTACAGCTCATGCAGGGGCGTTCGTCTGCTTTGCAGACCGCTCCCGCGGCGAGCAGCAGAGCCGCGCTGTCGCGCTCGTCCTTATCTGCGCTCTCTATGATGACCGTATGAGGGATACGGCGCGAGCTTATCAGCCCGAGGATAGCGCTCTCGTTATCCCTGTTCAGGTTATTCACGCCGTCACCGCCTTTCAACCGTCATTTATGCCAAATCTCATTATAACATAATCCGACGTAAAAATCTACTGTTATTTTTTACGCGAAGCAGAAGCGGTAAACTGTATGCTGCTTTATTTAAGATAAGCTATGTTGCTCAGCACCTGTCCGTTCTTGACCTCGATAACGCCGAAGCTCTTAGAGTAGCCCGCCGAGCCGGGGTTGAAGAGCCTTACGCCGTCGTTGAGCTCGTCATGAGCTATGTGGGTATGACCGAATAGCGCTACCTGAGCTCCTGCCTCTCTCGCGGCGAGGTCGAGCTCATACAGACTGTATTTTACGTTGTATATATGACCGTGGGTGACAAAGAACTTGACGCCCTCAACGGTAAAGGTCTCGGTCAGCGGAAGCATACCGAAGTCGCAGTTGCCCTTGACGCAGTAATAGGTCTTGTCGGGGTATTCGAGCTTTATATTCTCGAGCTCGTCACGGCTGTCGCCGCAGTGGACGACTATGTCGGCGTTCTTATTGAGCTCCATTATCCTCTTGAAGCTGTGATAAGAGCCGTGGGTGTCAGATACAACGATAATTTTCATATTTTACACCTTCCTGCATAGTATAGTATTATGAAATCATAAGGAGATTGGTAATATATGGCTGATAATGAACAGATAAATAAATTGATAAAGAAGCTCAGCGAGCGTATGGGAACTCCCGAGAGCGATATCAGAAGCGCCGTCAGCGGCTCTGATTACTCAAAGCTGCTCAAAAAGCTGCCGTCGGATAAGGCGCGGCAGATGGAGGATATCCTCAATGACGAGAGCAAGGCTAAGGAATTCCTCAACTCACCCCAGGCCAAGGCGATAATAAAGAGGCTGATGGGATAATGGAAGATCTCTCAGAGAAGCTAAGCGGCATACTCAGCGACCCCTCAGCCATGAAGGAGATCGCGGCTCTCGCTTCACAGCTCGGCGTTGATACGTCGGGCGTACATAACGAGCCCGAGCCTAAGCCCGCTGACGATACAGCGGCGATGCTCTCGAGCCTAATGCCCATGCTGGGCTCGATGAAGCAGGATGACGAAACGACAAGATTGTTAGAGGCTATGAGACCGTTCCTCAGCGAGGAGCGACAGATAAAGCTCGATAAGGCTAAGCGCCTGATCCGTATAATGAAGCTCATGCCCCTTATAAAAGATATGCCATTATTCGATCTATGATCCGCAGGTGAACTCTATGCCGTCAAACTCACTTGAACAGGAGGCTATGGACAGGGTAGCGCGGATGTATTCGTCGTTCGACCGACGACCTCACAGCCGCCAAAGACCCCCGGAGCCCGAGCCGAGACCCGAACCCGAAAAGCCGAAAGCCGAGGAGAAAGCCCCTCCGGTAAAAGCAGAGCCCCCGAAAAAGAACGGCGGCTTGCTCGAAATGCTGATGAAGGATAAGGATCAGAGCCTTATTATGCTTTTGCTCGTGATACTCATGAAGGACGGAGCCGATATGAACCTTCTTCTGGCTCTTATATATCTTCTGATATAGGCGCGGTATTATCCTTGCAATTTGCTCCGCTTTTCTGTATAATGACCTTAATATAATACTATATCACAGATTTTTGGATTTTTCTACATTTCGGAGATTTTTTATGGATTATACCGTTACAGAACAGGAGCCCGACCGCGCGTTACTGGTAGAGGCTGATACAGGCGACTATGACGCCGAGGCGTCTCTAAATGAGCTTTTTGAGCTGACAGAGAGCGCCGGCGCTGTCCCGGTCGCTTCAATAACTCAGAAGCTCAGCCGTCTTGACCCCGCGACCTGTGTTGGCTCGGGCAAGCTTGAAGAGATAAAGATGTATTGTGAGAATGAGGATATCGACATCATCATATTCGATCTCGAGCTCTCTCCCGTGCAGATACGCAATATAGAAGCCGCGACAGACGTTCGCGTTATAGACCGCACCATGCTTATCCTCGATATCTTCGCCCTGAGAGCGAGGTCGAAGGAGGGCAAATTGCAGGTCGAGCTCGCTCAGCTCAAATATATGATGCCGCGCCTTACCGGCAAGGGTATTGAGCTGTCAAGGCTCGGCGGCGGTATAGGCACCCGAGGACCGGGCGAGACCAAGCTCGAGACCGACCGCAGACATATCAAGCGCAGGATGGAGACCTTAAAGGCACAGCTAAAGGACGTTGAGGAGCACCGCAAGCAGCTTCGCGACCGTCGGGATAAGGACGGCGTCATCACCGTCGCAATAGTAGGCTACACCAACGCGGGAAAGTCCACCTTGATGAATACCCTCACCGACGCGGGCGTGCTCAGTGAGGACAAGCTCTTCGCGACGCTTGATCCTACCTCGAGGGCGTTGAAGCTGTCGAACGGCGTTTCTGTCATGCTGATAGATACCGTCGGGCTTGTCAGGAGACTGCCGCACCACTTGGTAGAAGCGTTCAAATCGACCCTTGAAGAAGCGGCTCAGGCCGATATCATTCTAAACGTCTGCGACGCGAGCAGTGAAGAGAGCCGCCTGCACCTCGACGTAACGAGAGAGCTCTTGGCGTCTCTGTCGAGCCTCGATAAGCCCATCATCCCCGTGCTCAATAAGTGCGACCTGATATCCGATAATATGACGGGTATCTCGGGAGCCGTGCATATCAGCGCTAAGTACGGCACCGGAATAGACGAGCTGTTGAAGGCGGTAGAGGACAACCTGCCCAAGAAGCTTAAGAGGGTGAAGCTGCTGCTGCCCTTTGATAAGGTCGGTATAGCCGCTAAGCTCAGAGAGACCGCTGTGCTTCACAGCGAGGAATACACTGCCGAAGGGCTGATGGTCGAGGTGACTGTTGACGAGATACAGTATAACCGTATCAGAGAGTATATGATCGATCAATAATAGCTTGGTGAATAAAAACGCATTTCAAAAAACGCAGTATGGCAGAAAAAGCTCTGCATACTGCGTTATTGTTTGCGCTTCTTTACTTTTTCTTACTAATACTAAGTAGCAATAAAACACTTTAATATCTATTGCGGAGAATTCCGCATAACTGCGTTGTCAGTTAGTATAAGCTCCGCACTTTGCGTCGGCGAGATCGAGCAAGAAGCTCTCACAGCTATCGGCTATGACTTCTTCTAACGCCTCATCATATGTGAGATTAGTGCTTTTGCCCATTTCTTCCATGGCAAGGTATTTCGGAGGATCGAACTATTGTCTGCATACCGGAGCCTTCAACTGTTTACATTTCATTAATTTGACTTTTACCATATGTTATAGTAAAATTACCGTGTATATAATTATATAGAAGATTTTGGAGGTGATTGGTATCAGCTTACAGATCATACTTGATGTATCGGTACTTGCGCTCAGGGCTCTTTTGCCCATATACGCGCTGGTGATAGTATATCAGTGCTTTGCGTCTGCGCGCCGTCACAGAAGACCTGAAAAACCACTCGTTACCCTCGAGATAAAAGAGACGGGTCAGAAGATCCCCGTGCTCTTCTGGGAGAATTCCATCGGCAGGAGCAAGGGCTCTGATATCAGAGTTTCAGATATCAGCGTGTCCCGCGACCACTGTGTTCTGTTAAGACGAAAAGAGGGCTGGTTCGTATCTGATATCGGCTCTAAGTTCGGCACCTTTGTAAACGGAGAAGAGACCGAGGGCAGGACCAAGGTGGTCATCGACGATGAGATCACCGTCGGTCACACGACTCTGGTCTTAAAGCGCGGCGAGGAATTCCAGGAGAAGCTTCGCCCGTCGTGGTTCTTCTCAAAGGCTTCTGACAAAGGCAGCCTAAAGCCCTATAAGCTGATGATACTCATCACCTTCTTCCACTTCTTCATGGCTGTAGAAGCGTGCTTCTCAAATGAAATAAAGGATTATACACCTCTGCTTATCTTCGGCGCTATGGAGCTTGTTATGTGGCTGTTCTTCTGCATCTCCTCATACGCCTTGAACAGGGTCAACTTTGAGCTCGAGGCTTTGGCGTGTTTCTTGTCGGGCATGGGAGTTATGCTGCTCGTGAGGCAGGAGCTGCGCTCGGCGATAGTCCAGCTCATCGCTATGGCTCTGGGAATGATAGTATTCGCGATAATAGTCAAATTCATTGAGAACCCCGACCGCGTCGACTCATGGCGGCTGTGGATAATGATAGCCGCGGTAGGTCTCTTGGCGGTCAATATAATATTCGGCAGGGTACAGAACGGCGCCGCTAACTGGATCAATATAGGCGGCATAAGCGTTCAACCTTCTGAGTTCGTAAAGATAGCCTTTATCTTTGTCGGAGCGGCTGCTCTCGATAAATTACAGACCAAACGCAACTTCATAGAGTTTATCATATTCTCGGCTGTATGCGTAGGCGCTCTGGCGCTGATGGGCGACTTCGGTACGGCGCTGATATTCTTCGCGACCTTTTTGCTTATCGCGCTCATGCGCTCGGGAGATTTCAAGACCATCATCCTCGCGCTCGTGGCGGCGGCTTTCGCTGTGTTCATAGTGCTCAGCATTAAGCCTTATGTCGCCGACCGTTTCTCGGCGTGGGGTCATGTCTGGCAGCATACTCAGGACAGCGGCGGCTATCAGCAGGTACGCGTCATGACCTATATGGCGTCGGGCGGACTTATCGGCGTAGGCGTCGGAAACGGCTTCTTGAAATACGTTTTTGCCTCTGAGAGCGACCTTGTATTCGGTCTGGTATCTGAGGAGATGGGCGTTATCGTGGCGTTCGCCATCGCTGCGGCTATAGTGGCTCTCGCCTTTTACGCGCGCGCTATCACTACTCGCTCGCGCTCGACCTTCTATGCTATCTCGGCCTGCTGCGCGGCGGGTCTGATGGTCATACAGAGCGCTCTGAATATTTTCGGCATTACCGATATTCTTCCGCTTACGGGCGTTACGCTTCCGTTTTTGTCCGCGGGCGGTTCTTCGATGATATCATGTTGGGGCTTACTCGCGTTTATCAAGGCGGCTGACGAAAGGACCTATGCCGCTAAGCGCAGAGCTCCCGCGAACGCATTGAGAAGGCGGGGTGCAGTTGAATGAAGAGAATAATGACGCGCTCGCTGATCGTCTGGTTCGTATCTTTAGCCTTTTTAGCGGGAATAATCTTTCTCGGCGTAAGGCTGGTCGTTCATAACGCGGAGTGGGTCCAGCAGCCGTATAACGGACATATCGCCTCATCGGGCGGTCTGGCCAAGGCGGGCAAGATATACGACCGCAATCAGGTGACTTTAGCGTATAACGAAAATGATAAGAGATTATATCATCCCGATCAGAGCACAAGAGAGTCCCTGCTCCATGTGGTCGGCGATAATACACTGAATATCTCTACGGCGATACAGAGTATGTACCGCACAAACCTCACGGGTTACAGCTTCATTCTGGGTCTGGGACTGCCCGAGTCATTAAGGGGCAACAGCGACGTTACCCTGACCCTCGACTCCGACGCCTGCAGAGCGGCATATAACGCACTCGGCGGCAGAAAAGGCGCCTGTGTGGTCTATAACTACAAGACGGGCGAGGTGCTGTGCGATACAAGCACCCCGAGCTATGACCCGAGTAACCCTCCCGAGATCACCGAGGGTAACGAAAAGGACTATGACGGCGTATATCTCGACAATGTCGTTTCTTCGACCTTCACACCCGGCTCGGTATTCAAGATAATTACCTCTGCCGCGGCGGTCGAGAGCATACCCGATATCTACTCACAGACCTTTACCTGCAACGGTTCTCTCGACGTCGAGGGCAACGCCATCACCTGTGAGTACGCTCACGGTACTCAGACCTTCTCCGAAGCGTTCGCGAATTCCTGCAACTGCGCCTTCGGTGAGATAGCTATGCAGGTCGGCTCTGAGAAAATGAAGGCCACTGCCGAGAAGCTGGGCTTCAATAACAACAGCCTGAAAATGAGCGGTATACCTATAGCAGAGAGCCATTATGACGCCACGGGCGTCGGCGAGAACTATCTTGCGTGGTCGGGCATCGGTCAGCACGAGGACCTTGCTAATCCCATGCTTATGGCTATGATTTGCTCGGCGGTTGCGAACGGCGGCACAGCCTCGTCGCCGTATATCGTAGAGGATGACGGCAAGCTGCTCGATAAGCTCGGCATAGCGATCAATAAGGCTAATAACGTCGATATGGTATCCGCCGATACAGCCGCTCGGCTCCATGAGCTCATGCGCGGCTCAGCCAACAGCTACGCTAACCGCGGAGTAAGCCTCGCGGGGCTCAACTTCTGCGCTAAGACGGGTACCGCTGAGGTAGGAGAGGGCAAAGAGCCTACCGCATGGTTCGTCGGCTTTATCGAGGATGAGGCTCATCCCTACGCCTTCGCGGCAACCGTCGTCGAGGGCGGCTACGGTATCGAGGCGGCTACCCCCGTAGTCAGCGCCGCGATAAGCGAGCTTGTGAATTGATATGGAAATATAAAGAATAATAGAACGATAACAAAAAAGCTCACGGTGTATCTATCATCGTGAGCTTTTATACATTATTGGATTTTATACTAAGTAGCAATAAAAAGCTTTAAAAAGATATTAGCGGAGAATTTCGCATAACAAGGCGGAGGGCGCAGGCAGGCTGGCGCCTGTCAAGACTGACAACGCAGTTATGCGGAATTCTCCGCAATAGATATTAAAGTGTTTTATTGCTACTTAGTATTATCTCGCTTCGCGCCATTCTTCGTAGTCGGACACATAGTAGTACCAGCCGTCGTCGGAGATAGGGGAGAGCTTGGTCATGAATTCTGTTTTCGGCGTGCCGCCTTCGTCCTTTGATACTGCTATACCGCAGTCGATATCATAGATAGTCGCGCTCCACATCCTGTAGTATATCGAGCTGGGAGAGCTTGAGTTAATGTTCGCGGAGCCGCTCATGCCTATGCTCTTACAGCCCGCGCTGAACAGAGCAGAAATATCCTCAGCAGCTTCTTCTATCTTCATGACCTTTTTATCAAGATATACCGTACCCGGCTGTCGCGTGTATACCGTTACTTCATCAGGTTTTGTGATATACACATTGTCGAGGTTTGAGAACTTTTCCTCAAAGCTCAGCAGATACTTCGCCGAGGCTTTGAAGGCGGCTTCATTCTCGGTGAATACGGATTTTATCTTATCCTCGCCCGGCGGCTTCTGACCGAACAGCCCGCAACCCGAGAACGCGCAGGCGGTTATAGGTATACATAATACGGCGATCAACACCTTTATATATCGGTTCATATCTACCTCTTATAATTAAGGCGGAGCGTGTTGTGGTGTTGCGCTCCGCCTTGATAGTCAGTACATTATTTCTTTTTAAAACCGTCCTTAAGGCTTACCGAGCGGTTGAATACCAGCCTGTCTGCGGTGCTGTCCTTGTCGATACAGAAATAGCCCGTACGCATGAACTGGAAGTAAGAGGGGAAGCTGAATTCGGTCAGCGCCTTTTCAGCCTTACAGCCTTCTACGGTTTTAAGAGACTCGGGGTTGATAAACTCGAGGAAGTCTCTGCCGTCCGCCTCGGGATCGGGCACGGTAAAGAGGTTGTCGTACAGGTTGCAGGTCGCCTCGGCGTAGTTGTTCGCGTCTACCCAGTGGATAGTGCCGCGTACCTTTCTGCCGTCGGGAGTGTTGCCGCCGCGCGTCTCGGGGTCATACTCGGCGTATACCTCGATAACGTTGCCGTCCTCGTCCTTTTTACAGCCTGTGCACTTCACGATATAAGCGCTCTTCAAACGCACCTCGTTGCCGGGGTAGAGGCGCTGATATTTCTTTATCGGCTCTTCCATAAAGTCGCCGCGCTCGATATAGCACTCGCGGCTGAAGGTGACCTCTCTTGTGCCGTCAGCCTCGTTGTTGGGGTTGTTCTCAACTGTGAAGCTCTCGCTCTGACCCTCGGGATAGTTGGTGATGATGAGCTTTATCGGGTCGAGGACTACCATAACGCGCTGAGCGGTGAGGTTCAGATCCTCTCTCAGGCAGTGCTCGAGGAACTCATATTCTACCGTTGAGTTGACCTTGCTGACGCCTATCCTGTCACAGAAATTGCGGATGGACTTAGGCGTATAGCCGCGTCGCCTGAGACCGCACAACGTGGGCATACGGGGGTCGTCCCAGCCGCTCACATAGCCGCCCTCGACCAGAGCGCGCAGCTTGCGCTTTGACATAACGGTATTGTTTATGCCCAGTCTCGCGAACTCGATCTGCCTGGGCTTTGATGGCAGGGTGACGTTGTTGATGACCCACTCGTAAAGCGGACGGTGATCCTCAAATTCGAGCGAGCAAAGGCTGTGGGTGATGCCCTCCATAGCGTCCTCGATCGGGTGAGCGAAGTCATACATCGGGTAGATGCACCACTTGTCGCCTGTACGGTGATGGCGCAGACGGTTTATGCGGTAGATGACCGGATCACGCATATTGAAGTTGCCCGACGCGAGATCGATCTTGGCGCGCAGGGTCATCTTGCCGTCCTCTACCTCGCCGTTCTTCATCTTCTCAAAGAGCTCGAGGCTCTCTTCGATAGGTCTGTCACGGTAAGGCGACTTTGCGGGGGTGCTGAGGTCGCCGCGGTACTCGCGCATCTCTTCGGGAGTGAGCTCGCATATATAGGCGAGCCCCTTTTTGATGATCTCTACGGCACTGTCGTACATTTTATCAAAGTACTCTGAGGCGTAATAGAAGCGATCCTCCCAGTCAAAGCCCAGCCAATGGATATCCTCCTTGATTGCGTCGACATACTCGACGTCCTCTTTGGTGGGGTTGGTGTCGTCCATACGCAGATTGCATACGCCGCCGAACTTCAGCGCAGTGCCGAAGTCGATGCAGATAGCCTTAGCGTGACCTATGTGCAGATAGCCGTTGGGCTCGGGCGGAAAGCGCGTATGCACCTTCATCCCGTAATAGTCGCCGCCCTCGGCTGTATCCTTTTCTATCATTGTGTGGATAAAGTTCGAGGACATCTCCTCGGTATTATCCACGGTGTTTTTGATTTCTTCTGTCATATACATTCCCTCATTTTAATGAATTTGCAAAATTCAATTCATGCCGCGGGCAAATCGTTCTGATCTGTACCGCGCATTAATTAAGTTTACCGAGACCGAGCTCCATACGTCTCAGGCTCTCTTCTCTGCCTAAGATATCCAGTATCTCGATAGCTCCGCCGGGTGTGACGGCCTTGCCTGCTACAGAGATACGCGCGGGCCACATTACCGTGCCGTTCTTGACCTCGAGCTTTACGGCGAGGTTTATCAATGCGTCGTGGATACTGTCGCTGTCCCAGGACGGCAGAGCGGAGAGCTCATCATATACCGCCTTGAGCATAACGGGAGCGTTCTCGGCGTTGGTCTTGCTCTTCTTGTTATAGAACAGCTCTTTGTCATACTCCGGCAGCTCGGCGAAGAAATCTATCTTCTCGGGGATATCGGTGAGCTTTGTCGTGCGCTGCTTGAGTATTGAAGCGAGCTTTACGCGGTCGATATCCTTGTCGCCCAGAGCCTCGTCAAAGTACGGAGCGCAGATCTTTGCGAACTGTTCGTCGGTCATAGCCTTGATGTACTCGCCGTTGAACCACTCGAGCTTGTCGTAATCGAACACCGAGGGGCTCTTGCTTATTCCGTTTATGTCAAAGGCTTTGCACAGCTCATCAAGGGTGAATATTTCCTGATTATCCTTGGGGCACCAGCCGAGCAGAGCAATATAATTGATGATAGCCTCGGGCAGGTAGCCTTCCTTTATAAGATCCTCAAAGCCGGTCGAGCCGTGGCGCTTAGAGAGCTTTGATACCGTGCCGTCGTCGTTTTTGCCGTTTATCAGCGGCAGGTGGATATAGGTGGGTATCTCCCATCCGAACGCCTCATACAGCAGGTTGTATTTAGGGGTGGAGCTCAGGTACTCCGAGCCGCGAACAACGTGGGTGATGCCCATTGTATGGTCGTCGATAACGTTAGCGAAGTTATAGGTAGGATAGCCGTCCTGCTTTATCAGTATCTGATCCTGCAGCTCGCTGTTGTCAACGGTTATATCGCCGAATACCGCGTCGGTAAAGGTGGTCGAGCCCTCTGTGGGCATCTTCTGTCTTATGACATAGGGAGTGCCCGCGTCAAGGTTCTTTTGTATCTCTTCGTCGCTGAGGTTGCGGCAGTGACGGTCATAGCCGCCGCCCACGGTCTCACTCTGTATCTTCTCGAGCCTTTCCTTGGTGCAGAAGCAGCGGTACGCCTTGCCCTCTCTTATCAGCTGTTCGGCATAGGGAAGATACATATCCTTGCGCTCGCTCTGTACATAGGGGCCGTAATCGCCGCCTACGTCGGGACCCTCGTCGTGCTTGAGCCCCGCTGTCTCGAGAGTTTTGTAAATTACGTCCACAGCGCCCTCTACATAGCGCTCCTGGTCGGTGTCCTCGATACGCAGCACAAAGGTGCCGCCCTGACTTTTCGCGACCAGATACTCATACAGCGCCGTTCTGAGGTTGCCGACGTGCATGAAGCCCGTCGGGCTGGGCGCGAAGCGTGTTCTTACCTTACTCATTCTTATATCCCTCATCTATAGGTTTGTGACATTTCTTGTATTTCTTGCCCGAGCCGCACCAGCAGGGGTCGTTGGGGCCGGGTTTTTTCTTTTTATTTACAACGGTCTTGTTGGTCGATACGGTGCCGTCGCCCGAGAATTCAACGGGCTTCGCGACCTGCTCTCGCTTTAAGCCGAGCTCAACCGCCGTGGGCTTGGGTCGTCTGTCCTCCTCGGTCTTTAAGATGACCTGATGAGCGGCAGCCGCCTTCTCTTCCATCTCGCGGCGCTTAGCCTCTATCTCCTCACGCTTCTTCTGTATCTCATATACGCGTCTTGGAGCTACGATCATCAGCTTAGCGGTCTCCTGCTTGATGGTCTCGATCATCTCGTCAAACATATCAAAGCCCTCGATACGGTATTCGACTACCGGGTCGCGCTGACCGTAGGCTCTCAGGCGGATACCCTGCTTGAGCTGATCCATGTTATCGATATGATCCATCCAGTAGGTATCGACGGTCTTTAACAGATAGATACGCTCCATCTCGCGCATCGTATCAGAGCCGACGAGCTTCTCGTTTTCGTCATATATAGCGAGAGCTCTGTCCTGAAGGGTCTTGATTAGATCCTCTTTATCGGTGCGCTCAAGCTCCTCAGCGGTAAAACTGAATTTGTTGCTGTCGTCGATGAGCCAGTTGCGGTACAGCTCGTTCAGACCCGCGAGGTTCCAGTTATCCTTGTCCATATTGTCGGCACAGAACATATTGACGTTGTTCTCGATGGTATCGGTGACCATCTTTACAACGGTGTCGTGAACGTCCTCGCCGTCGAGCACCTGATTGCGCTGACCGTAGATTATCTCACGCTGACGGTTCATAACGTCGTCGTAGTCAAGTACTGACTTACGGATAGCGAAGTTGCGGCTCTCAACCTTCTGCTGTGAGCTCTCAACGATGTTGGTGAGCATCTTGGCTTCGATCGGCTGATCCTCTTCGACCTTCATGCGGTCAAGTATCATAGCCATCCTCTCGCCGCCGAAGATACGCATGAGGTCGTCTTCGCATGAGAGGAAGAACTTGCTCTCACCGGGGTCTCCCTGACGGCCCGAACGTCCGCGCAGCTGGTTATCGATACGTCTGCTCTCGTGGCGCTCGGTACCGATTATGTACAATCCGCCCGCGGCTCTTACCTTCTCAGCCTCGGCGTCGGTCTCAGCCTTATGCTCTTTATAATACTGCTGATATTTCTCTCTCGCTTCGGTGATGACGGGATCGTCTGTCTCCGCGAAGCCCGTAGCCTCGGCTATGGTATCGTCGTCAAAGCCCTCTTTTCTCAGCTGAGCCTTAGCCATATACTCAGCGTTGCCGCCGAGCACGATATCCGTGCCTCGGCCCGCCATGTTGGTGGCGATGGTCACGGCTCCGAGCTTACCCGCCTGAGCTACGATCTCAGCCTCCTTCTCATGATGCTTGGCGTTGAGCACGTTATGCTGTACGCCTGATTTTTTGAGCATCTTTGAGAGCTGTTCGCTCTTTTCTATCGAGATGGTACCTACCAGTACCGGCTGACCCTTTGAGTGAGCCTCTTTTATCTCTTCTATAATCGCGAGGAACTTGCCGCGCTCGGTGCGGTAGATAGCGTCCTCTTTGTCCTTACGGATGACCTCTTTGTTGGTGGGTATCTCAACGACGTCGAGCTTGTATATCTCCTGGAACTCCTCTTCCTCGGTCTTGGCTGTACCGGTCATACCTGAGAGCTTTTTATAAAGGCGGAAGAAGTTCTGGAAGGTGATGGTGGCAAGGGTCTTTGACTCGCTCTCGACCTTTACGCCTTCCTTAGCCTCGATAGCCTGATGCAGACCCTCGTTGTAGCGGCGTCCGTACATAAGGCGGCCCGTGAACTCGTCAACGATGATGACCTCGCCGTCCTTGACGACGTAGTTTACCTCGTTCTTCATGCAGCCGTACGCCTTGATAGCCTGGTTGACATGGTGCTGTATGGTCACGTTGTCGGGGTCAGAGAGGTTCTCAAGACCGAAGTACGCCTCTGCCTTTTTTACGCCGAGCTGAGTAAGGGTCGCGGTATGAGCCTTCTCGTCTACAACATAGTCGATGCCGTTCTCCTGATAAAAGCCCTCGAGATCCTCTTTGTTGTCTACCTCGGTGAACACATATTTCTTCATAGTGCGCGCTAATCTATCCGCACGCTCGTATAGGTCTGACGCCTTATCGCCCTTACCCGAGATGATAAGAGGGGTACGAGCCTCGTCTATGAGGATGGAGTCGACCTCGTCGACGATGGCGAAGGCGTGTTCGCGCTGGACCTTCTGCTCCTTATAAACGACCATGTTGTCGCGCAGATAGTCAAAGCCCAGCTCGTTGTTTGTGCCGTAGGTTATATCCGCCTCATACATGGGCTTGCGCTCATTAACGGGGATATCGTGTATGATGAGACCTACCGACAGCCCCAGCCAGCGATAGAGCTTGCCCATCCACTCGGAGTCGCGCTTAGCAAGGTAATCGTTGACGGTGACGATGTGTACGCCCTCTCCTGTAAGACCGTTGAGGTAGGCGGGGAGCGTAGCCACCAGAGTTTTACCTTCACCTGTCTTCATCTCGGCGATACGTCCCTGATGCAGGACGATGCCGCCGATGATCTGTACCGGGAAGTGCTTCATACCCAGCACTCTCCATGAGGCCTCTCTGCATACCGCGAAGGCGTCGGGCAGGATATCGTCGGTAGTCTCGCCGTTTTTCAGCCGGTTCTTGAGTATATCTGTCTGGGATTTAAGCTCCTTTTCACTCATTGCGGCATATTTGCTCTCAAGGGAGAGGACCTTATCGCATATTGGGCGTATACGCTTTAATTCGCGCGCGGAGTAATCGCCGAACAGCGCTTTGAATAAACCCATATTTATCATTCCTTTCATATGTCAAATGCTTAAACAATCAAGAATTGATCCGATTTTTATCGATAGATCGCCGTTTACAGAGCGTTCGGATCTGTCCTCGGTTGGTTGAGATACGGGGATTTTGCGGGGTATGATACCCATAAAACCCCATTATAGTCAGAATTATACCATATATTAAGAAAAAAATAAAGAAAAATATGTAAACAATCCAACCGATATTTTTAGTGAATATGTTTATGCGGCTGATACGCGATCGTTTCGTCCTCGGCAACAACCTCCGGGGCGGTAAAATTTTAGTTTATTTTCTGTTATAGTATTGAATATCGTTTGTGATTGATGTAAAATATCATTACATATGGATTTGTTTTGAGTAACGCCAATCAAAGCGCAGGGGCTTATTATCGGAGGCTTTATCCTCTTTCGAGGATAACTTTTCTTTGTCCGGATACCGAACGGTTTTTGAAATAACGATTTACTGCTGTCGGGCGGCGGGTACGTATGACCGATTGACGGCAAGGAGTATGTATGGCAATTAATAAAAAAAGAGCAAAACGGCTGACGTCGTTTCAAATCATATTTCTCGGATTTATAGGAGTCGTTATTCTGGGGGCTTTGATCCTTACGCTGCCTGTCTCTGCGAGCAGCGGAGAGTTCACCCCGTTTGATCAGGCTCTTTTTACTTCGACTTCGGCGGTATGCGTCACCGGTCTGGTGGTTCAGGATACCGCGACCTACTGGTCGGGCTTCGGTCAGGCGGTGATCCTGACCCTGATACAGATCGGAGGTCTCGGAGTCGTCACGATGGCGGCGACATTTGTAATGCTTACGGGCAAAAGGTTATCGTTCAGCCAGCGGAGCACCATGCAGAACGCTATCTCGGCTCCTTACCTCGGCGGCATTGTCAGGCTGACTAAATTTATCCTGAAGGGTACCGTTATCATCGAGCTTGCCGGAGCGATCATCATGATGCCTGTATTCATCAGCGATTTCGGCGCCAAAGGGATATGGATGTCGTTCTTCCACTCTGTCTCGGCATTCTGCAACGCCGGCTTTGATATTATGGGAAAACCGGATCAGAAGTTCGCCTCGATGACCGGCTACTCTTCACATTCTCTTATAAACATCGTTTTGATGCTGCTGATAATCATAGGCGGCATCGGCTTTGTGACATGGAAGGACGTCGTAACAAATAAGCTTCGGTTCAAACGTTATCGCCTGCAGAGCAAGGTGATCATCGTTGTCTCTGCCGTTCTTGTGTTTATACCGGCGCTCCTTTTCTTCCTGCATGATTTTGCTCAGCTGCCCCTCGGTGAAAGGGTATTGGGATCGCTGTTTCAGTCTGTCACTACGCGAACTGCGGGCTTCAATACATTGGATCTTAACTCTATGACCACGATCGGGCAGGCTGTTTTCATCATTCTTATGCTGATAGGCGGCTCGCCCGGTTCTACAGCGGGCGGTATGAAAACCACTACCGTCGCGGTTTTGATCCTGAACGCGATCTCCTGCTTTGACCGGAAGGAGGACCCCGAGTGTTTCGGCAGAAGGATAGAAGCCGGAGTCGTAAAAATGGCGTCAACCGTTTTTTTGATGTATATCACGCTGTGCTTTGTCGGCGCTTCGGTGATCTGCGCTGTCGAAAACCTGCCCTTCGGAGCCTGTCTTTTTGAGTCGGCTTCCGCGATCGGTACGGTCGGCCTGACGCTGGGGATCACACCGTCGCTCGGACTGGTATCTCGTATGGTTCTTACCGTGCTGATGTTCCTCGGCAGAGTCGGCGGACTGACCGTTATCTATGCCGCTTTATCGGGTTCGTCAAAGAAGCTGTCGAAGCTGCCCGTTGAAACGATCACGGTAGGATAAACGGCTGAACTTTATCAAATAGCTATCAGGGCAGAGATCACTCCCGGCTAAGCCGGAGCGTATCCGTCTGCTCCATTTCAAGGAGAAACATTATGAAATCAGTTTTATTGATCGGACTCGGAAGGTTCGGAAAAAGAATCGCTATAGAGCTCAACGAGCTCGGACATGATGTGCTTGGCGTAGACCATGACGAGGACAAGGTCAACGATATGATAGACATCATCACCGACGCCCGTATCGGCGACAGTACCAACGAGGCTTTTCTTCGCACGCTCGGCGTAAACAATTTTGATATTTGCTATGTGACCATCAGCAACGACTTCCAGAGTTCGCTTGAGACCACTTATCTGTTAAAGGAGCTCGGCGCTAAATTCGTTATCGCGCGGGCTGAGCGCGACGGTCAGGAGCATTTTCTGCTCCGCAACGGCGCGGACAGGGTCGTATATCCCGAAAAGCAGATCGCGAAATGGGCGGCTATAAGGTACAGCTCCGACCATCTTATCGATTATATCGGACTGGACGATGATCATTCTCTCTATGAGGTCGAGGTACCCGAGGACTGGGCCGGCAAGAGCATTATCCAGCTCGACGTCAGAAATAAGCACAGCCTGACCATCATAGGATTGAGAAAGAACGGCGTGATGAATTTTATGATCAAGCCGGATACGATCCTGACGAAGGAAATGACTCTTTTGGTTCTGGGCGAATACAAGTCGCTCAAGAAGTGCTTCAGGTTTTAGGGTGTTTTGCGGTCGTGTTAACTCGGCCGGGTATTACCGATCATTTTGTTACGATATACTATTTGAAGAGGTAAATGTATGAATATTATTATCGTAGGCTGCGGAAGAGTCGGCCGCTCGATCGCCGAGCAGCTGAATCTGGAGGGACACTCCATTACCGTGATAGATGAGAACGTCGAAGCGCTGGAAAAGATCAGCGATACACAAAACGTCATGGCGATCGAAGGCAACGGAGCCACATATGTCGTTTTGCGCGAGTCGGGGATCGAAAGCTGCGACCTTCTGATCGCGGTCACCGCCACAGACGAGCTGAATCTGTATACCTGTCTGCTTGCCAAGAACGCGGGAGTACCGTCGACCATAGCGCGTGTACGCAATCCCGAGTACATAAACGACGTAGAGATCGTCAAGGAGGATCTGAAGCTTACTCTGGCGATTAACCCCGAGTATACCTGCGCTAATGAGATCGCCCGTTTGATAAAGTTTCCCGGAGCTGTCAAGATCAACTCGTTCGCAAAGGGAATGGTGGATTTCATCAAGATCCGTCTGCAGAACGATTCTCCCATCGCCGGCAAGCGGGTAGTCAACTGCGCGTCTATCCTCAAGGACTCTGTGCGTATCGTCTTTGTCGAGCGCGGCGGCGAGGTATATATCCCTACCGGCGATTTTGTCCTGCAGGCCGACGATATGGTATCGTTTGTAACGTCCTCCGGCTCGGCGGCAAAGCTGCTGAAACTTTTGGGGACCATCTCCAACAAGGGCCGCTCGGTGTTCATCCTCGGCGGCAGTAAAATAGGCTTTTATCTCGCGCGCATCCTGCACGAGGCGGGTGTGAACGTAAAGATAATCGAAAAAGACGAGAACCGCTGCGAGGAGCTTGCCGAATACCTCGACGGCGTAATGATAATCAACGCCGACGCTATGGATGAGGATCTTCTACTTTCCGAGCATATCGAACGAGCCGACGGCGTTGTTTGTATGATGGATACCGACGAAGAAAATCTGCTCGCGTCGCTGTATGTTAAAGATGTGAACCCCAAGGCAAAGGTAATCACGGAGCTCGGCAATCTCAAATTCTCCTCTGTTGTGGATAAATTACCGCTCGACAGCGTCATCCGTCCAAAGCAGCTGACGGGCGAGTATATCATCCGCTATGTTCGCGGTATGCAGAATACCGTCGGCAACAATGTTGAGACGATGTATAAGATCAACTCCGACCGTGCCGAGGCGCTGGAGTTCATCGTAAGAGAGAAAAGCGCCGTCACCGGAGTGCCGCTCTCTGAGCTTAATTTAAAAAGCGATCTTCAGATAGTTTGTATCAGCCGCGGAGGCAGGATTATCCTGCCGGGAGGCGGCGATACCATCGAACCGGGCGACAGGGTTATAGTGATAACCAAACACACCGGTCTCTCAGATCTGCGTGATATACTAAGATAAAAACGCGCCGTATCATATTCGGGCAATGTGTTGATATCCTGGTGATCGGATCACGGTTGATCTCTCTGTACTGCATATTTTTCCCTGAGGAAAGGCTATGAACAAAAGACTGATTTCTTATATTCTGGGATGGGTTTTGCTTATCGAGGGCGCGGCAATGCTGCTGCCTGTTATTGTCGGCATAATCTATCGCGAATGGCATTTTCAAAAGTATTTTTTCTATACCGGCATCGCTCTGGCGATAATAGGAACGGCTCTGGTCATCAAAAAGCCTAAGAGCAACGTCATGTACCTCAAGGACGGCTTTGCCGCTACCGCCTTGTCGTGGCTGGTGCTTTCTGTAGGCGGTTGTATACCGCTATGGTGGTCGCGAACCATACCGCATTTTGTCGACGCGCTGTTTGAGACGGTCTCTGGCTTTACCACGACCGGAGCGACTATCCTCACCGAGATAGAGCATCTTCCGAAGTGTATGCTGATGTGGCGCAGTTTCTCTCATTTTTTGGGCGGAATGGGCGTCGTAGTCTTTTTGCTTGCCATCATTCCCCGCCTCGGCGGAAATCAGAATATAAATCTTATGAAGGCGGAGTCCACCGGTCCCGCCGTCAACAAAAGTATGCCGAAGCTGCGTAATTACGCGGCGCTGCTCTACGGCATCTACTGCGGACTCACCGCTCTCGAGTGTATACTGCTGCTCTGCGGCGGCATGAATCTCTTCGATTCTGTCACTACCTCGTTCGCTACCGCGGGTACCGGCGGCTTCATGGTCTATAATGATTCGCTGGCGCGGTTCAGCCCCTATCTTCAGACCGTAGCGGCTGTGTTCATGGTGCTTTTCGGCGTGAATTTTTATGTTTATATACTTATCATTTCAAAACGCTTTAAGGTAGCGTTCAGAAATGAGGAGCTTTGGGGATATCTCGGTATAACCTTCGGAGCTACCGCTTTGATCTCGATAGATCTTATTGTCTGCGGAACCTTTGGCGGCGATGTGTATCAGTCGATACATCAGAGCTTTTTCTATGTCTCGTCCGTGGGCTCTTCTACGGGCTTCGCGATCACAGACGTCAACAAATGGCCTGAGTTTTCAAAGTCGATCGTGCTTATTGTAACGTGTATTGGCGCCTGCGCCGGCTCGACAGGCGGCGGCTTCAAGGTGTCGCGCCTTATCATCCTGCTCAAGGGCATGAAAAAGGAATTTGACCTTATTCTTCACCCCAAGACCGTCCGTGTAGTCAAGATAGACAGCAAGAAGATAACTCACGAGGTCAGCCGCTCTGTCAGCGTCTACTTCGTTATATATACGCTTATCATAATCATCACGACCATTCTAATCTCATTCAACGGATTTGATTTTATGACAAACTTTACAAGTGTGCTGGCTACTCTCAACAATACCGGTCCCGGTATGAATATGGTCGGTTCCACAGGCAATTATTCTGAATTCAGCATATTATCAAAGATAGTGTTCTGTTTCAATATGCTCGCGGGCAGACTTGAGCTTTATCCGTTCCTGCTCATATTCATCCCCACAGCGTGGAAGCGTAACTGATGGGCACGGTTCTGATCACGGGAGCCTCGCGCGGGATCGGCTCAGCCTGCGCCTTGGCGTTTGCCCGTGAGGGATATGACGTAGCCGTAAATTATAATAAAAGCAAGGATAACGCCGAGACGCTCGTGAGAGAGATAAGCTCTCTCGGTGTAAGGGCTTTAGCTGTTCAGGCGGACGTCTCTGACAGCGCTCAGGTTAGTCGTATGTTTGAGACAGTACGCGCCGAACTCGGGACTGTTGACGTCCTCGTCAACAACGCCGGTATATCTATGTACGGTCTGTTGACGGATCTCTCCGACAGCGACTGGGACAGGATGATCGCCTCCGATCTCAGCTCTGTTTTCTACTGCTGCAGGTGCGCTCTGTCGGATATGCTCAGCTCCCACAGCGGCGTTATCATCAATATCGCCTCGATGTGGGGCGAGGTCGGAGCCTCCTGCGAGGCGGCTTATTCAGCCGCTAAGGCGGGGGTCATCGGACTGACAAAGGCTCTCGCGAAAGAGGTCGGTCCCTCTGGCATACGCGTCAACGCCGTATCTCCCGGAGTGGTTATGACCGATATGATGTCTGATTTCTCGGATGATGATATCAGAGCGCTCAGGGACGAAACACCGCTCAATTCCATCGGCGAGCCCTTGGATATCGCTGACGCGGTAGTTTTCCTCGCGTCGGATAAAGCGAGGTTTATCACCGGTCAGGTGCTTTCCGTTAACGGTGGAATGGTGATATGAAGAGGTTTTTGTTGTCGGTCGTTTTGATCGCGGCGTTGTTCTTTAATATAAGCGTATATGCCGCGCATAGCGATCTCTATTGTACCTATACGCCTAAGTCTGAGAAAAGCTCTTTGTTCTTTATAGACGTCTACTGCGAGCGTGAGGTCTCAGCCGCTTTGTTTGAACTTGAGTTCGACGGCGAAATAGCTGAGTATCGCTCTGTTGAAGCGGGTTCTTCCGATATTGAAGCGTCGGGAAATCAGAGCGGCGACAGGGTCGTCATCGCCTGCGCCGATAATTGCTCAAATTGCGATAAGCTCTGCACAGTCTCGTTCAAGGCTCTTCGCGCGGGCGATTGCGTGTTCAGACTGCATATGAACCAAGCGGTCGACGGCGGTCTTGATTATATCAATGATTTTTCGGATCATTCGCTTACGGTGACCATAGGTAAGGATGATGTGGTCGAGGCTGATCCTTCCAAATCCTCAAAGAGCTCCGACAAAACCGACAACAGCTCCAAAACAAGCAATAAAACCGTCAAAAGCGGTATATCCTCTGTATCTGATGACGATACTGATAAATCGACAGAACTCGGCGGCTTATTCAACGTCAGCGGCAACGCTCCCGGCAGGTATATCCTGATCGGCGCGGGGTCACTGGCTTTGGTTACGGCTATCGCCGTCGTCGGTTATTTGCTGGGCAAAAAGGTTCTGATAAAAAAGAGATCGGACGAAGCGCCCGTTGATGCTCCGCCCGAGAATGACGACGGCTTTAAAGAAACCGTCGATGATATCGATAGTAATAATGAATAATACTAAGTAGCAATAAAATGATCCCTGTACCGAAAAGTACAGGGATCTGTTGTGTCTGTTATCTGCGTGTTTTCTTTACAGCGTCGATTATCTTTACGATAACGGGGCTGAGTACGATGTTGACGCCCAGCTCGATGATGAAGTTGACGCCCGTAAGACCTACGATGATATAGGTCAAGAGGTCAGAGCCGCCTGCCCATGACGCGAGGGTCTCTCTGAAGAACAGAAGCATACCGATGATGAATACGCCTGTGTTGACGATCGGAGATACCAGCGCGGCGAGGACTGTAGCAAGGATCTTGTTCTTGTTGCAGAGCGCCTTGTATACAGCGCCGGCGCACAGTCCCGCTAAAGTACCCTTGAGCATACACATAACTACGCACATAAAGGGGTTAGCCGACCATACCATGAAGCCGCCCGGGTCACCTCCGGTGATGCACATGATGACTACAATAACGCTGAAAACAGCGCCTAAGTACGCACCCGCGCCGACACCGAACATAGCCGCGCCGACAACTATCGGGATAAGGGCTAAGGTGATCGAGAAGGGACCGAAGTGGACAAAGGTGGTGAATATCTGCAGCACGATGATGATGGCTGTCAGAATTCCGAGTCCGGTCAGTCTGTAGACTTTGTTCTTATCTGTGTTTGACATAAAAAAACCTCCTGCTGCCTCCCCGAAACACTTCGGGTGAAGCGCTGATTTTGCCGCTCATAATTATATTTTATGAGCTGAAATTTATATCAAATCCAAATGGATCGATATTCGGTTTTAGTGAGCGATATCGCCCGATATTCAGTATATCATAACAAAGAACGACAATCAATCCTTCTGAGATTTTTTGTTACGTTCGTATATAATTCTCAGCCCTTCGAGGATAAGATTCTCCTTTATTTCTATATCGTGCTCACAGTAGCGGATGATAGTCTTTGACAGACCGCCCGTCGCGATGACGCTGCATTTCTCGCCGAGCTCTTTTTCAATCTTATCTATCATGCCGTCTATCATACATACCGTGCCCCAGATAACGCCCGCTCTGATGGATTTATCGGTGTTCTTGCCGATGACGGACTTAGGCGCGGTGAAGGATACGCCCTGCAAAAGAGCGGTGTTGTTGGTCAGAGCCTCGAGAGAGACCGAGACGCCCGGAGCGATGGGGCAGCCTATCATACTGCCGTTCTTATCTATAACGCACCATACCGTAGCGGTGCCCATGCTTATAACTATCAGAGGAGCAGGGGATATATTGTTTGCCGCGACGCAGGCGCATACGAGGTCGGCGCCGAGGATCGACGGGTCGTCTATGCGTATATTGAGCCCCGTCTTTACTCCGGGGCCTACGATCAAAGGCTCTACGCCGAGCAGATCCCTGACAGCCTCGTCTATCCTTGTGGTCACGAGCGGGACTACCGAGCTGATAATACAGCCGCTGAAATCCTCTCTGTGGATGCCCATCACCCTTATCAGAGAGTACAGCTCCACCCCGTATTCATCAGCGGTTTTTGCCTTGCTGCACGAGATAGTCAGAGTGCGTATGAGGTCGCTTTTATCAAAGATACCGAACTTGATGTTGGTATTTCCTATATCAGCTGTCAGTAACATATACATTTCGCTCCTTTCCAAGCGCGATTGTATCACAGATTTTATGTATTTTCAATATAAATGAGCTAATTTCGGCTTTTTTCACATAATGAAAAATATATCGAGGTGAATGTGGTATTATATTTCTGTACGCAAAGGCTCGCCTGCCTTTGCAGCGCAATCGTTTTTTGCCGTATTAAAGCGGTCATAAGAATTACGCATATCAGGGGAGGCAATAAGGATGAATCAGGCAGAGAAGCGACAGCTTGAAATCCTTGCTTGTAAGTCAAGGATCGGTGCGATCATCGGCACATTTAACGCTAAATCAGGACATCCGGGCGGCTCTTTGTCGGCGGCGGATATGTTTACTTATCTCTATTTCAAAGAGATGAACATAGACCCCGAAAGACCCGATTGGGCAGACAGAGACCGTTTCGTTTTATCTAAGGGACACTGTTGTCCCAGCCTTTACGCCACATTGGCGCTCAAGGGGTATTTTGACTGGAAAGAGCTCGAGATGCTCAGGCACGTCGGAGCTATGCTGCAGGGTCATCCCGATATGAAGGGCACTCCCGGTATAGATATGAGCTCAGGTTCGCTCGGTCAGGGCGTATCCGCCGCCTGCGGAATGGCGCTCGCCGCTAAAATGGACAAGAAGGACTACCGCGTTTATACCGTGCTCGGCGACGGCGAGTGCGAGGAAGGCGAGGTATGGGAGGCGGCTATGTTCGCCGGTCATCACAACCTTGACAACCTCACCGTTATCGTAGACTGCAATGGCCTGCAGATCGACGGCACCACCGCTGAGGTGGGCGGCGTAGAGCCGCTGGATACCAAGTTCGAGAGCTTCGGCTTCGATACCGTTATCATCAACGGTCATGACTTTGATGCGATCGAGGGCGCTATGGCTAAGGCTAAGGCATCTGATAAGCCTTTCGCTGTCATCATGAAGACCGTAAAGGGCAAGGGCGTTTCTTTCATGGAGAACGAGGTTGGCTGGCACGGCAAGGCTACCAACGCCGAGGAATATAAGATTGCTATTGCTGAGCTTGAAAAGCAGCTCAGAGAACTGGAGGCGTAACATGGCTGAGATCATCACTAAGGCTACTCGAGAGAGCTTTGGCGAGGCTCTGTGCGAGATGGCTGAGCATAATCCCGATATAGTCGTACTCGACGCCGACCTCTCGGCGGCTACAAAGACCTCTATCTTCGCCGCGGCATATCCCGAGCGTTTCATCGACTGCGGTATCGCCGAGGCTAACATGGTCGGCGTAGCGGCGGGTTTGGCTACGACAGGCAAGATCCCGGTAGCGGCTTCGTTCGCTATGTTCGCGACAGGCAGAGCCTTTGAGCAGATCCGCAACTCCGTTGCTTACCCCAACCTCAACGTGAAGATCGCCGGCTCGCACGCGGGCATCTCTACAGGCGAGGACGGCGCCACTCACCAGTGCCTCGAGGATATCGGTATCATGCGTACCATCCCCGGTATGGTGGTTCTCAACCCCGCCGACCACTGGGAGATGAAGGCTGCCACAAAGGCGGCTCTCGAGTATGAGGGTCCCGTATATATCCGCTTAGGCAGACTGGCTGTAGACAGCTTCAACGATCCCGAGACCTATGAGTTCCACTGGGGAAAGGGCATCACTCTCAGAGAGGGTACAGACGTCACCGTTATCGCGACGGGTCTGTGTGTTCTCGAGAGCCTCAAGGCTGTAGACGAGCTCATTGCCGAGGGCAAGAGCGTAAGGCTTATCAACATCCATACCATCAAGCCTATCGACCGCGATATCATCATCAAGGCGGCTAAGGAGACAGGCAGGATCATAACCGTAGAGGAGCACAACGTTATCGGCGGTCTCGCAGACGCTGTATGCGAGGTGACATCTGCCGAGTGTCCCGTTCCCGTAAGACGTATCGGCGTATACGATCAGTTCGGTTATTCGGGCCCCGCTAAGGAGCTGCTCGATATCTTCGGTCTCACCGCTCCCAATATCAAAAAGGTAATTCTTGAAGAATTAGATAAATGATCATTATGCCCGCCTGCTCGGCGGGCTTATCTTTTAAGGTGTGCTATGAAAATTCTGATTTTTGCTACGGGCGGCACAATAGGCAGCGCCTTTGACGGCAAAACGATAAATGTGCAGAGCGCTGAAAAATGCGCCGTCGCGTCTGAGTACTCCGCGCAGGACCCCGACACGGTATTCGACGTCAAGAACCCCGTGAATATTTTGAGTGAGCTCATTTCGTCAGACGATCTGAACACTCTCGCGAAAGCTGTATACAGCGCCGATACAGACGCTTACGACGGCGTTATCTTCACCGCCGGCAGCGATAACCTCGGCTATCTCGCGGCGTTTATCAGCCTGATAATGTGCGATACAAAAAAGCCTGTCTGTATAGTCGCGGCAAATATGCTGATGTCCGACGAGCGCTCTAACGGCTATCAGAACTTCTGTACGGCGGTCGAGCTGATAAAATCAGGTATGAAAGGCGTTTTTGTGCCCTACCGCAATGATGACGGCGTGATGTATGTACACTCGGCCTCTGATATCAGACAGGCTGATCTGTCTGAGGATTTCTACAGCTTCAACGGCTTTTACGGTATATACGACGGCTCTTTCAAAGAGTTAAGACCCTATATCGGGCAGAAAATACCGGCGGTTTTCAGCGCTGAGAGACTGCCGCTTATCAGCGATAACGTAATGCTGATACACCCTTATCCCTTGCTCGCTTACTCGCGGCTTGATACAAACGGGATAAGAGCTGTTATACACACCCTGTATCACAGCGCGACCCTCGACAGCGCGAGCGCGGTGCCTTTTGTCAAAGCTATCGGCAATGTACCGTTTTATCTCGCGTCGCTCAGAAGCGGCAGAAAGATCTATCAGTCTACAGCCGACATACTCTCGGCGGGCGCTGTTCCGCTGTATGATATATCTCCCGAGTGCGCTTATATGAAGCTGCTTTTAGCCTGCTCTCAGGACGAGCTGAGCATATCGGATTTCATGGAGGAATGATATGAAAAAGCTGTCTGTTCTCTCGGTATTGCTCGCGGGATCGCTCTGGGGCTGTATCGGTATATTTGTCAGGCATTATAATCAGCTCGGTCTGAGCTCGATGCAGACGGTCACTATCCGCATGGTGCTCGCCGCGCTCATGTTCTCAGTCTTTGTGCTGATATATAAGCCTAAGCTCTATAAGATTAAGCTTAGGGATATCTGGTGCTTTTTAGGCTCGGGCGTCATCAGCGTAGGCTTGTTCACATATTTCTATTTCACATCTATTGAGCTGAGCTCTCTTTCTGTGGCGGCTGTACTGCTTTATACCGCTCCCGCCTTTGTCATGCTCTTCTCGCTGATATTCTTCAAAGAGAAGATGACCGCCGCAAAAGGCATATCTCTTGTACTCGCGGTGCTCGGCTGCGCTATGACGACGGGAGTGATCGGCGGACAGCTGAACGTCACCTTAGCGGGCTTCCTGTTCGGGCTCGGCTCGGGAGTATGCTACGCTCTCTATTCGATTTTTTCTCGCTTTGCTCTTGACCGCGGATACGAGCCGTTCACCATCACGCTGTATACATTCATTTTCGCGGGCTTGGCGTCCCTCGCTGTCACCGATCTCCCGCCTGTGATCGACGTCGTGTTCGCAGATTTCGGCAGCGTTTGCTACGCTATGTTATTCGCGCTGGTATCGTGCGTATTGCCGTATGTTTTCTATACGATGGGTCTCAAGCATATCGCCTCGAGCACCGCTTCTATCATCGCGACCGTCGAGCCCGTCGTGGCTACCGTGATAGGGGCGCTGGTGTTCTCAGAGCCGCTCGCCGTACCGTTCGGCTACCTCGGCGTAGTCATGGTGCTGTTGTCGGTAGTATTGATAAATATAAAACTGCCGCAGCGTAAAAAAGATAACTGATAAGCCGCCCTCACGGGCGGTTTTTTCTGTGAGGTTTATTGACATCGGATTATCTATTTGATAAAATTTTCATATGATTGAAAAGATAAACTCTTACGGGGAGTGATAGCTTGGTCAGAGAGATATTTGAAAAGAAAGAGAAAAAGGTAGAGTATATAGAGCTCATCTACGACCTTATCTTCGTATATATGATAGGCCGCAGCAACTCTCTGCTCCATCATATCGAGGGCGGCTTTATCCGGACGCCTGTTTTTCTGTCATACATACTGTGTACGCTCGCTGTCATCCAGATATGGATGTACACGACCTATTATATCAATATTTACGGCAAGAACGGTCCGCGTGAATATATCTTCATGTTCATTAATATGTTCCTGATATATTTTATGGCTCAGGGCACGCGGCAGGACTGGCAGAGCTACCATACCTCTTACCATGTAGCGTGGGTGCTGATACTGCTCAATATAGCCGCACAGTATTGTATAGAGCTGTATAATCACCGTGGTGACAAAGCGCGGCTCTCGGGCATAAAGCGGACGCTTATAGTCTTGTTGGGTGAAGCTGTCTTGGCGGGAGCGGCGATATTCGAGTTCAACAGCTTCGGTACGGGCAATCTGTCGTGGGCAGCAGTACTGCTGAGCATTTTAGCGATAAATATACTCAACAAAGGCGAGAAAGGCGACACGGTTGATTTTGAACATCTCAGCGAGAGAGCCATGCTGTTTGTCGTGTTCACCTTCGGCGAGATGATTATAGCCATAGCCTCATATTTTGACGACGGCTTCAGCCTTAACAATCTCTACTTCGCGTTCATGGCGTTCTTGATAGTAGTCGGGCTGTTTTTGAGCTACGGAGTCATATATGACAAAATGGTCGACCGTACTATGCAGACCAACGGTCTCGGCTATATGCTGATACACGTTTTCCTGATATTTGCCCTTTGCGGGATCACCGCCGCGTTGGAGTTTATGAGAGAGCCCGAGATAGATCTTTTGCCAAAGGTGATCTTCCTTATCATATCCTTTGTGATATATTATGTGTTCCTGTTTATGACGGGCATATACGCTAAGCGCCGCTGTCACCTTAATGTACGCTTTTATCTTACGGTGGGCGGTATATGCGCGGTATTTATCGTATTGATGATACTGCTCAGAGAACAGATGACTTTGAATATAGCGATATCAGTGGCGTTTGTTTTTTCAATATACGCTATACTTTATTTCGCGGCAAAGAAAATGAATACGGACGAATGATATGTATGCCGCCTCTTATCGGGGCGGCAACATTTTTAGTTTGACAGGAAACTGCAACAAACCGTATGATATATTATTTTCGAAGATATATTATAAGAATTGTATTGTTGTGTTAAGGTCTGTCAAATATAAAATTTATAGTCCCCGCTCAGTAGCGCACTGCGTGCGCACGAGCGATGGGTAGACGAAATCGCGCGCTCCATGCGCACGATTTCTTAAAGTTTTTTCACATAGTTTTCACACTGAATTCACACAGACCTCATATTGACAGGTTATTATATGGCTGTAATCAAAAAACAGCCGAAATGATAATCGGTATTAAGGAGACTTCAATATGAAAAAATTATTAGTATTATTACTGGCAGTCATCATGGTGGCGTCACTTGCCGCCTGCAAGACAAATTCAAATCAAAGCGCGACCGAAGCCGAGACGCAGACCTCAGCCGCGACACAGCAGACAGAGGCTCAGACAAAAGCGGAGGCGAGCAGCGTCGACGATACTAACAAGCTCACTCAGGGCGATGAGGTCAAGACGACCGCGAACGTCACCTCAAGCGGAGCGATAGACGCGAGCGACCTCTTTTCAGACAGAGACCTCACTCAGACGGCTGATGTAAGCGGCGCGACATATTACACCTTATCGGATAATTCAAATATCACGATAGATAAAGAGGGCGTATATGTCATCAGCGGTTCCGCGAGCAACGCGAGTATCATTGTTGAAGCCGGCGACAACGATAAGGTACAGCTGGTACTCAACGGCGTAAGCATAACAAATACAAGCTCACCCGCTGTATATGTCAAGAACGCCGATAAGGTATTCGTCACAACCGCTTCGGGCACAGAGAACAGCCTTTCTGTTACAGGCACATTCACAGCTGACGGCACCACCAATACCGACGCTGTCATCTTCTCAAAGGACGACCTCGTACTCAACGGCTTAGGTACTCTTAATATCAACTCTACCGATAACGGTATCAGCTCTAAAGATGATCTCAAGATCACCGGCGGCACTATCAATATCACCTGCACCTCAGACGGACTTGAAGCCAACGACAGCATCGCCGTAGCCGACGGCACTATCACCGTCAAAGCCGGCAAGGACGCTCTGCACGCCGAGAACGACGAGGACAACAAAGTCGGTTATGTATACATCTGCGGCGGTACCTTGAACCTCACCGGCGGCAGCGACGGTATTCAGGGCACCACGATAGTCCAGGTAGACGGCGGTAATATCACCGCGAACGCTCAGGAGGGTATCGAGGGCACTTATGTACAGATAAACGGCGGCACGATCAACATAACAGCTTCCGATGACGGTATCAACGCCACAAGCAAATCGACCGCTTATACGGTAACGGCAGAGTTCAACGGCGGCGACATCACCATCAACATGGCTCAGGGCGATACCGACGGCGTAGACTCAAACGGCAACCTCTATATCAACGGCGGCACACTCAATATCACAGGTCAGTCACCCTTCGATTATGACGGTCAGGCTCAGCACAACGGCGGTACCATCATAGTAAACGGTACAGAGACCAACGAGATCACCAACCAGATGATGGGGGGCGGCATGGGAGGCATGCGCGGCGGAATGCCCGGCGGCGATATGGGCGGCAATATGGGCGGCTTCGGAAGATAAACAAGTATAAGATGGATAAGATAAGCTCCCCTTTCAGAGACGAAAGGGGAGTTTTATGTATCATACGGCGATATTTCAATTGCATTAACGAAATGTATATGATACAATAAAAAACAGCATAAGTAAAGGATGGTTCCAAATGAAATCAACCTATGTCATAGGGCATAAAAATCCGGATACAGACTCTGTTTGCTCGGCGATCTGTTACGCTTATTTAAAGAACAAGCTGACGGGCGAGGAGTATATCCCCTGCCGCGCGGGAGAGATAAACAGCGAGACCGCTTTTGTGCTCGATCATTTTAATGTAGAGGCTCCCGAGCTCATCGAATCTCTCGAGCCCACCATAGCCGACGTTCAGTTCCGCAGGGTAGACGGCGTTTCAGCCACTATCACCCTAAGGCGCGCGTGGGAGCACATGAGGGACGAGAATATCCAGACCGTGCCGATACTCACTAAGCGCGGCAAGATCAAGGGCATACTCACCCTCGGCGATCAGGCTCGCTATTATATGGAGGATCAGGACGCGGGCTCGCTCTCAAAGGCTAAGCCCAAGTACAGCGATATCGCCGATACCCTCCGCGGCGAGGTAGTAGTTGGCAATCCTGACGCCCCGTTCAATAAGGGCAAGGTCGTGGTGGCCGCCGCGAACCCCGACGTGATGGAGGAGTTCATCAACGAGAACGATATGGTCATCCTCGGCAACCGTTACGAGTCTCAGCTCTGCGCTATCGAGATGAAGGCGAGCTGTCTCATCGTCTGTCTTGACGCTAAGGTCAGCAAGACTATCGCAAAGCTCGCCGACGAAGCGGGCTGTACCGTGATTGTAACTCCCCTCGATACATACACCTGTTCAAAGCTCATCAACCAGTCTGTGCCTGTCGGTCATATTATGCGCAAGGACGGTATTATCACGTTCAGCCTTGACGATACCGTTGCCGATGTGCGCGCTACGGTCTCAAAGCTCAGGGTCAGGTATTTCCCGATCATGGATAACGACGGCAAATATGTCGGTATGATGTCTCAGCGCAACCTGCTCGATATCGACCGCCGCAGGGTCATTCTTGTCGACCATAACGAAAAGGGTCAGGCTGTCGACGGTATCCGCTCAGCCGAGGTGGTCGAGGTCATAGATCATCACCGTATCGACTCGGTTGAGACCATGAACCCTATCTACTTCCGCAATCAGCCGCTGGGCTGTACCGCTACCATAATCACTTTGATGTTCCGTGAAAACGATATCGAGATAGAGCCTACCGTAGCGGGGCTTCTGTGCTCGGCTATAATATCCGATACCCTTATGTTCCGCTCGCCTACCTGTACTTCGGTCGATGAGAGCGTAGCCCGCTCATTGGCTGAAAAGGCGGGTATAAATATCGAGGAATATGCTCTCGCAATGTTCAACGCGGGATCTCGCCTCGGCAAGAAAACTCCCGAAGAGATATTCCATATCGACTGCAAGGCGTTTAAAGCCGAGAAGCAAAGGATCACTATTTCTCAGGTCACCAGCGTCAGCAGTAAGGAGCTCTCTAAGGTCAAGGATAAGATGCTGCCATATATGGAAGAGCTCCTGCCCGCGTCGGGCGCCGATATGCTGTTTATGATGCTCACCAATATATTTGACGAGAGCACCGAGCTGCTCTTTGTCGGTCAGGGAGCGAAGGGCGTTGTACAGGCTGCTTTTGAGCAGGAGTGCACGGACAACAGCGTTATCCTGCCCAAGGTGGTCAGCCGCAAGAAGCAGGTCATAGGCCCGCTTATTGAGGCTATCGAGCTGCTTTGATCATATTTGTCAGAAAAGACTGTATATGATCTGTAAGATAAATAAACTTTTAACGATCTGATTGACATCATTGCTTTTAAGTGGTAAAATGATAAAGTATTTTACAAAAAAAGTCCGTATTTATCCGGACAAATAATAATATGGAGGTATATGTATGATCAAAATCGGTATTTTAGGCTACGGCAACCTCGGCAGAGGCGTTGAGGCTGCTATCAAGAAGAACGCGGATATGGAACTCGTAAGCGTTTATACCCGCCGCGACCCCTCGTCGCTCAAGATCAACACCGAGGGTGTAGAGGTTCGCTCAGCCGCTCAGCTTGAGCAGGGCAAGGAGGATATCGACGTTCTTATCATCTGCGGCGGTTCCGCTACAGACCTGCCCGGTATGACGCCGAAGTTCGCCGCTCTTTACAATGTTATCGACAGCTTTGACACCCACGCAAATATCCCGACCCATTTCGCGAATGTTGACGCTGCCGCTAAAAAGGCGGGCAAGATCGGTATAATTTCAGCGGGCTGGGATCCCGGTATGTTTTCTATCAGCCGCGTATACGCGGATTCTGTCCTGCCCGACGGTCAGGCGTATACCTTCTGGGGCAAGGGCGTCAGCCAGGGTCACTCAGACGCTGTCCGCCGTATCGAGGGCGTTAAGGACGCCCGCCAGTATACTATCCCTGTCGAGAAAGCTCTTGAGGCTGTTCGCAGCGGCTCTAACCCCGAGCTCACCACACGCGAGAAGCACACCAGAGAGTGCTTTGTCGTAGCTGAGGACGGCGCTGATAAGGCGGCTATCGAGACCGCTATCAAGACTATGCCCAACTACTTCTCCGACTATGATACTACCGTTCACTTCATTACCGAAGAAGAGATGAAGCGCGACCACAGCGGTCTGCCTCACGGCGGTTCCGTCATCCACAGCGGTACCACCTCAGACGGAGTGAAGCACGTTATCGAGTACAGCCTTAAGCTCGACTCAAATCCCGAGTTCACGGGTTCTGTACTGGTCGCCTGCGCGAGAGCCGCGTACCGAATGAACAAAGAGGGAATGAACGGCGCCAAGACCGTTCTCGATATAGCTCCCGCTTATCTTTCAGCTAAATCAGCTGACGAGCTCAGAGCGCATTATCTGTAAGCAAAACAAAACTATGCCGTGTGAGGTAGATACTTCACACGGCATTTTGTTTTATTTCAAATCTCGTCTCCTATATTGAACGGGTTCGCTATCTTTAAAATAAAGCGCTGTATAAGGGTCGCGTCTGTCACATCTACTCCGTCCCCGTTGATATCGGCTCTGTCGGGGTCTATGGTCTCGATACCCGAAACGTTTATCAGCACGCGCTGTATCGCAGTCGCGTCGGTCACGGTCACCTCGCCGTCGCGGTCGGCGTCGCCTCTGAGTGATCTGATTATCGGTTTATCAGCTGAACTCGGCGTGGTCATATCGTCGGGTATATCCCTGCCGAACATTTGAAAGGCAAGCTCGGGATAATCGATGAAAACATTGCGGTTGCCCTGTATATCCTGCACAAGGTCGTTGCGCTCCATCTCCCATGTGTCGACGGGGTCGCTCTCGCACCAGCTCAGCAGGGTATCGAGGCTCTCGATCACCTTTGTACCGCTGTTTGATTTGCTGTCGCTGTCGGGCGTGGGCAGGTTTTCCTTCATATCGGTATAGAGGTTCGGCTGTTCCCAGCGGCAGTAAACATACAGCAGTATCCTCGCGACGTCTCCCTTTACGTCATCCTTACATTCAAAGAGATCGAGGCTTTTGTTGAGGTACCAGCATACCTCGCCGTTGAATATCCCTTCTGTCACGCCGCTGTCATACACTCCGTTGACATTGCCGAAGATATGGTCGCTCTTGGCTGAATTCACTTTGCTTGCCGACGGGCGAAGATGGTGCAGGTCAGAGCCTCCGCCGCCCTTCTTGGTAGCGAAAGAGGCGTGGCTCTTAGGCCATATGTGTTCGCGGTTCAGCGATACCCCTTCGGCGTTGCCCATGACGTCTGAGTAGAACATGATATATGTGCTGCTGTTCTCAACAGCGTCGGTGCTGTTCCAGAAATATGCGAGAGAGCCTTTGTTGTATCCCGAGTATGTGGCGTAGTAGGTGTGGGTCTGAGCCATAAGCGAGTGCAGGGCTGAGTACAGCTCATTGTTCTGTGTAGCCGAGTAGCTTGTCGATACGTCCTCAGCCGCCGACATCGTGCTCAGGCTCATATAGCGATACTCATCGGTATAATATTCCTTGGCCTGCTGAGACAATTCCGTGCAGACAACGTGTCTCGGTTCGCTGTTGGGCGAGGGGAGTGTGCCGAGAGCACCCGCCGAGACAGGCAGAGCCGCAGAGCTCGCGAATATCGGCAGGCAGATCAGAAGTATTCTTAAAAAGCGTTTGGTCATCATTTGTCCCGCTTTCTGTATATTGTGTAGGTGTATTGAGGGTAGAACTCTCCGCTGTAAAGGTCGATACCCGAGAAAACCGTTTTATCCTCATAAACATCGACGATATAACCCTGTGACGAGCCTTTGTGAAAGGTTCGGTCAAGCGTCCTTTTGCCCTTGCTGTCGCGGCTCAGCCGCGTTGTGCCCGCCAGCGCGGGGATATGAAGCATATGACAGCTTTTGCCGCCGTTGTCTGAGTAGTTCACATCATCCTCAAGGTCGATATGAGTATGACCCGATACCCATATCATGTCCCTGTATTTCTCTGTCAGACGTTTGAACCTCAGATTGTTTTTGAAGGTGTTTCCTTTCTCATCGATCGTCCTGACAGCGCCCTCATAGGCGGGCTCGGTCAAATCGTCGCCCGCGCCGTATTTATAGTAATTCGCGTGCTGTATCAGATATATATTTCGTCCTTCGGCGGTATACTTTCTCAGCGTATCCTCGGCCCAGTCCATCTGTTCGTCTGAGAAGTTGTCGAGCTCATTTATATCCGCGCCCTTCTCGTTCGCCATGAAGATGAATACATCGCCGAATACAGGTTCGGTCATAATATAATACGGCTTGCAGTCGGGTCGGATGATATCCTTTTTATCAAGCTCCGCGTATTTGATAAAGTCAGAGATACACTCTTCGAGGGTGTTGATACCGTATTTTGCGCTGCGTGTTTCGTGATTGCCGAGAGCCGCGTATATCCGATCTTTGCAGCCCGAGCGCTTGATGATATCGCGGTAGACCCGCCATTCCTCTTCTGCTCCCGAAGCGTTGGTGACCTGATCTCCGGTGCTGATGATGAAATCACAGCCGAGGTCTTTGATTATCCCGAGAGCTCTTGACAGGTTCTCCTCGGCATAGATGAAATAGGTGTTTTTACCTTTGTTCTCGCGGTCTATGTGGATATCCGAGATCAGGGCGAAGCGATAATGCTTTTTGTCGTTTATCATAGCTTTCTCTGTATAAAAACGTGTGTTGTTTGTGTGAGTTAAAATAATATAACGATCGTAAAAATGACAGAATTATAATATCATAAGGTTTATAATAAATAAAGGCTGAAAATGGTTTTTGTGAATATGCGATAAATCGGCGATGTTGTTTTGTACATATTAACAAAAGCGGCACAGCTTGTGATTGCTGTGCCGTTTTAGGAGGAGTTCTCTGTATATGAAAAGAAAGTTAGCTTGTTATTTTATAATACTAAGTTTCCATTAAACGCTTTAACAAATTTTATTAACGGAAAATTTCGTAGAACAAGGCGGACGACGCAGGCAGGCTGGCGCCTGTCAAGGAGGACAACGAAGTAATACGGAATTTAACGCAATAAATGTTAAAGTGTTTTAATGAAACTTAGTATAATGAGTTCTCGGAGAGTTATGCCGTCAGCGGATAATCGGGAGCGGGGAAGGGGATTATAACAGTGTTTGTTATATCTTCGCTCATGTGAGCGTTTACGCCGAATAAGCGTTCCGCTTTCTTTTGTCTGCGGCTTCTGATGTTCGCTCTTCTGAGCTCCATAAGGTCTGCTGAGCTCTCAAAGCCCGTGATATTTGAGGACATTTTCATTATATTTACCACCTTTTCAAGATAATTGTTATTGGGATAGTTTTTATACTTTGCTGTCTGATGATCGTTTCAGACTGTGATATTATTCATCCTCATCACCTGCTTTTTTGTTTCTATGCCTGTATATTAACCTGTCAATATGATATCTGTGTGATATAAATATGAACATTATGCGAACATTGAAAAATCCCGCATAAGCGCGGAGCTTATACGGGATAGCCTTTATGTATAAAACCTGTACACGGTCTTTTGATAATATTCCTCATCCGGCTTAAGTACCGTGTTCGGGAACTCGTCGAAGTTCGGAGAACAGGGGTAATGCTGGGCCTCAAGACAGAAGCCCCCGCGCTTCGGGTAGCGGATACCGCACTTGCCGCGCTTTACGGTATCTGTAGCGATATAGTTGCCTGAATACAGCTGTACCGCGGGCTGGGTCGAGAGACATTCCATCTTAATGCCGGAGATATCCGAAGCGGCACAGGCGAAAAGCCTCAGTCCGCTGCCTCCGATTATCATGTTATGGTCGTATCCGCCGCACAGCCTGAGCTGTTCACAGTCAGCGGTTATATCCCTGCCGATAGTTTTCGTTTCACGAAAGTCGAGCGGAGTGCCCTCGACGGAAAGTATCCTGCCCGTCGGTATGGTATCCGAGTTTACCTCGGTGAAGCTGTCGGAGTTCATCATGAGCCTATGCTCGAGTATATCCGAGCCGTCCTGACCGTTAAGGTTGAAATATGAGTGATTGGTGAGATTTATCACGGTATCATCATCGGTTTGAGCCTTGTATTCTATCTCAAGGGCATTGTCGTTTGTGAGAGTATACCGTACCTCTATACTCAGGTTACCCGGATATCCCTCGTCAAACGCCGGGCTTAAATGGCTGAGCACAAGGGTATTGCCATTTATATGTCCGTCAAAGACAGTATCGGGATAGATGCCGTGGATATGGTTCTCTCCGCTGTTCTTTTCAAGCTCATAGACCTTGCCGTTCAGTGTGAAGCGAGCTCCTTTGATACGGTTCGCGTATCTGCCGACAAAAGCGCCGTAGAATACCGAGCCGTTCTCGTAATCCTCTGCGGTATCATATCCGAGTACGACGTCTCTTATTTCTCCGTTCTTATCCGGGACACAGATACAGCGTATGATACAGCCTAAGCTTAGTATCTTTACGCTCATCCCTTTATCGTTCGTCATCGAGTATTCGGTGACGGTTCTGCCGTCTTTGGTTTTTCCGAAGGCTTTTGAAGTGATATCCATTTGCACGACCTCCTTTTCAGAGATAATTATATATCTGTTGCTGTCAAATGTAAACAATATCATATAATGACTTTTGTTTTTACAATTTTTTCTGAAAAATGGTTCAATTATTTGAAAATATTTGATGACAAATCGATATTTATTTGATATAATATTATCTGTATAAGTATAGACTGCATATTTCACGCTTGAAAGGAAGAAAACATGAATTATAACCGTGCAACGACCCCATCCGTAGAGAAGCCGTGGCTCAGCTATTACAGCGAAGAAACGGTGAATGTCGAGCTTCCCGAGGCAACGGTGTATGAGTATATGTACGCTAACAACCGTGATTATCCTCAGGAGATCGCGATCAATTACCTCGGCCGCGAGATCAGCTATCAAGCGTTGTTTTCATATATCGACAATACCGCAAAGGCATTTACCGCGGCGGGAGTAAAGAGCGGCGATATAGTGACCGTCGCCCTGCCTACCGTACCCGAGGCTCTGTACTCGGTCTACGCGCTCAATAAGCTCGGCGCGGTATCCAATATGATCCATCCGCTCGCGGGCGTCTCCGAGCTGCTGTTCTATCTGAATGAGGTTGGCGGCGAGGTAGCCGTGCTTTTCGACAAGACCTATCAGCTGTTGAAGGATCAGCTCGATAAGACCGGGCTGCGCCGTGTGATCGTAGTCACTATCGCCGACTCCCTGCCGATATTGCAGTCAAAGATCCCGCCTTTGGAGCTGCCTGATAACGGTCGTATCATAAACTGGCAGACTTTCATGGAGCTTGGCAAGGATACTCCATTACCCGATGTGAAGAAAAATCCGTCGGACGTCGCCGTGATATCCCATACGGGCGGTACTACCGGCAACCCGAAGGGCGTTATGAATTCCGATATCAGCATAAACGCCGTTATAGTACAGATCGCGAGCGCGACGGGCGTATACCGCGGTATGAGCCATCTGGTCGTGTTGCCGCCGTTCATCAACTACAGCCTTGTCAACGCTATGCTCGAGCCCATAGCTCTGGGTATAACCTGTATCATGGTCCCGAAATATGAGCCGACGCAGTTTTATGATTATATCAAGAAATACAGACCCACTAATATCACCTCGATACCGCCTTACTGGGAGGCTATGCTGGCTGTTCCTAATGAGAAGCCCGATCTCTCGTGTATCAAGATAGCGGTCTACGGCGGAGAGGCGATGGCTCCTCAGAACGAAGAGGCGGTCAATAAGCTTTTCAAAGATTTCGGCTCTCAGTGCAAGCTGACTAAGGGCTTGGGCATGACCGAGCTCGTGTGCGCGTCTACCCTTACCACCCTTGATCCCGAGATGGACGACAGCGTCGGTATACCGCTTTCAAAGGTAGGCTGTATGATAGCCGACGTTGATACCAATAAAGAATTGGGCTATAACCAAGAGGGTGAGATATGCTTCTCGGGTCCCACTCTTATGATAGGCTACTATAAAAATCAGCAGGCTACCGACGAGATGATCCACACCCACGCTGACGGTCAGCGCTGGCTGCACACCGGCGATCTCGGCTATATCGATAAAAAAGGTATACTCCGCATAACCGGCAGGATCAAGCGCATAATCATGACCAGAGGAAACGACGGCAGCCCTACAAAGCTGTTCCCCGTTCGTATCGAAAATGTTCTTAATTCATTTGAGAGCGTTCGGCTGAGCTGCGTTATCGGTATCCCCGATGATAAACGCATTAATTATCCTTTGGCTGTCATTGAGCTGAACGACGGCGTCGAGCCCTCGGATGAGCTCAAAGAAAGGATCCTGGAGCATTGCTCGGCTAAGCTGCCCGATTACTCGATACCCGAGAGGGTCAGCTTCGTTGAGGCTTTACCGCGTACACCGCGCGGCAAGGTCGATTATCGGGCTCTTGAAAAAAGAATCCTGAATGACGAATAAATACATATTGTAAACTATGCTGTTTTTACGGCGTTAATATAAATCAGTATATTTTAGCAAAGGAGAATACATATGAAGCTAAGAAAAATAGTTGCTCTTGTGCTTGCGCTGATAATGGTATTCAGCTGTACGCTGACAGCTTTTGCCGCGGACTCACAAGAGAATAAAACCTTCAACTATGTCGCCCTCGGCGACAGCATCGCTTCCGGTTTCGGCTTGACCGATCCCAACGCTAAGGTATCGGTAGAGTCTATCGCTGCCGATCCCGCGCTGATACTGAGCGAGGATCTGCTCGCTCATCCGGTAGCGAACGCTTATCCCGCCCTCTTCGGCGACGAGCTGCAGAAGCTCGGTGCAGAGCGCGGAGTAGACGTAAAGACATCTAACCTTTCTATGAGCGCCTATCGCGCGAGTGACGTCGCTCAGGTCCTTTCGACCGAGGGTTATGTCAGTGATTTCAGCGCCTTCGCGATGGACTATTATCTGAAATTAGATACTTCGGGTCTTGCGAAGTATCACGATATCACAGTCAACGCCGTTAAGGACGCCGATCTGGTGTCTGTTAACCTCGGAGGCAACGATATCCTCATCAACGCTATGTATGATATGTATAAGAAGAACAATCCCGTTCTTAACGCGGTTTCTATGGCTCTTTTCATGACGCTGGTCGGCGCAGATCGGCAGACAACGATGGAGCTTGTGAACAAAGAGATCGAGAAGAGCGAAAACGGGATCACCGTCGATGATATCACCGAAGCGGCTAAGCTCCTCGGAGGCTTCAGGGCTTCTGCCAAAGCATATACTGCTTCAGCGATCGAGAATGTTCGCTCTGTCGTTGATAACGTAAAGGCTATCAACCCCGATACCGATATCGCTGTCGTCAATATGTACAGCCCCTTCGGCAACTCGCTTGAGTATAGCGGTCAGGTACTCGATCTGAGCACAGTGCTTACCAATATCTTCAAGAAGGCTGCCGCTCAGGCGTCAGGCTCCGACATCGCTGTAGAGGATGTTGAGCTCTTACCCACCGGCGCGGCTGAGGATAAAATCGACGATCTGCTCGACAATGCAGAAGAGCTCGATCAGATTATAACCGACGGCAACGGTTCGGCCGACGATAAGAGCGCTCGCGTCAAGGCGCTTCTGAGCATTATCGCGTCCGAGGTATCCTATCCTTTACAGTACCTCACGATCGGCAAAGCTGTCGATTCAAGAGTACAGGAACTCAACGAGGGCCTCAAGGGAGTAGCCGCAGATACCGGCAGCTCCTATGTCGATATCCACAATATCAGCAACGAAAACAACATGGATCCTCACCCCACTGCTGAGGGTCACAGAGAGATCGCAGATATCCTTACAGCTACACTTGCCGAGAAGGTATTCCCCGGCTGCTTTGACAAAAATCTCGAAATGACCGTCGGCGACGTTTTAGCCGACTTCGCCGAGGACGGCGTTGTATGCGGTTCTTCGGATCCGAGCGTAGCTTGGGTCGACGAGAACGGCGCTCTCAATGCCATGAAGCCCGGTACCGCTCTCATCACCAACGGTAAGCTGAAGTACACAGTCACCGTAGGTGAGTACTCCGACGGCACAGGCGTTGCGGGTAACCTTAAGATCCTTGCCCGTTACAACGACTCTATGCAGTTCTATGACGGTCATGTTTACCTTCTCTTCACTTCTTATCAGGACGGCGTAACCATTAACGTTCCCGACCTGTACGCGGGCTATGAGATAGAGGATTATTATTATCCGAATATCAGAGAAGATATCTCTGTCGGTTCAAACCATACAGATAAAGACGCAGACGGTTATTTTAAACTCAACAAGGACATGAAGTCCGTTACATTGAACCGCGGTGAGATCGTCACCATCGGTATGTACCGTGACTTTGACCTTACCGTTCCTCAGGCCGCCCTCGGTTCTGTCGAGAACAGCTCCGCTTGGAGCGAGGTGACCGCCGCGGGCAAGGCTGCGGTCGTCAAGAATGTTTTCGGCTTCCTCGAGAACGGAAAGATCAGTACCGATGAGTTCGTAGCGCGCATCAAAGAGATCGCCGCTGAAGTCGGAGTTGATTATAACAAGCTTTTAGACGGCGTTGTTGACGGCGGCGTTTGCTTCAACCGCGAGCTCTATAACCAGAAGCTCGAGTGGGACCAGTTCGAGAACGTCACCTATGAGATGGACATCACCAACAAACAGCTCAATACAATGGCTATGTATCTCGGCGGCAACAACGGCAAATTCTCTATCCTTAAGAATAGCTGCGCTACCGTCGCTCTGCGCGCGTGGAACGCTGCCGTAGGTACCAGAAACGGCGAAAAGACCGCTCATTATCTCACAGCCGAGGCTGACGGTATCTTTAAGTTGATCGACGCTCCCAAGGGAGTTCGCGATAATATCGTCAAGAGATTGCCCGGTTACTACCTCAACAACGCTCAGGGCGTAGCTGAGCCTAACGCAAGCTTTGAGGACGAGACTGGCTATGTATATGTCAGCGCTCCCGAGAGCGTAAGCCCCGTAGAGTATAACTATACCGATTCCGCCATCAAGGTCGAAGATTTTTATACAAATCTGACCGACCTCGTAAACGCTGCGAAAGCGGGTCAGGATGTTTTCTATAACAAAGATTATCAGAAGATCGACGTTACCGTTAACAGCGGCGACGGCGTTATCAACGGTATCGACTTTGATATCAACGGCAAGACGGTTACGCTTGACGGAACCAATATCCCTGGGAACGGGATCTGGTTCAAGACGTCTGTTGACGCGCTGGCTGACGGCGAGAGCTATTATGTCACCGACGCTGAGGGAAAGACTCTTGCGAGCGATTATTTCGAGGATGACGGCGTTCTCGCTTTCCATGTTGACTCCCTGCCCCAGAGCTATAGGATAATCTCTACCTCAGATGGAGCTCAGAATATCCTTCGCGTTTCAGACAAAAACAACGGCGTTTCGTCTGATGTAGAGGTATATTATTATAAAGACGGCGTTAAGACGGTCGTAAACAACAGCGCCGCTGTAAAGGAAGGCACAAAGATTTATGTTAAGGCTGCTGTTGCCGAGAATGAGCTCGACCATATAATCAACAGTATTCATATCGGCGGCGATTGGATCAATGACGATGACCATTACGACGCAGCCGAGGGCGCGTACTTCGGCACTATGCCCGGCTGCTATACCGAGCTTGAGATCGACTATGCGACAGCAAAGGTCACGACCGAGCAGAAAAACATTATCCAGATCTTCAAGGGCGACAGATTAAACGTTGATGATTACGCTCACATTACAACCAACGATGAGCCGGGTTATGCTCTCGATATGCTCAAATGGAAGATCGTAGATGATCAGAACGGCGCTTTGACAGTAGACGGCAATGAGCTTGCAGCTGTTAAAGAAGGTACCGCGATCGTATGGGCCTGCGCGAAGGGCAACGAGAACATCGGTATCCCGTTCTCGGTAGAGGTCGGCAGTAAGCGTTCCGATTATGTATCGGTATCCTTTAACGGAGAGGCCGGCGAGGAATATTTCCTTTATGCTTCGGGCGAAGATGTTCCTTCAAAACTCATACCTTATTCGGGCTATCTCATTGAGAAGGGCTCTGACGTAGCTCTTTATCCTGCTGTCAAGGAGAGCAAGGCTTTATTCGCTGTACTGTGCAACGGCAAGGCACTCTCGCTTCCCGAGGACGACGCGGGCGTCGCCTCAGCCTTCATAAAGGCAGATACCGATCTTGACTTCGCGGCTGCTTTTGCTGACGCAGAGATCAAGAATATGCCTAAGGAGATAAATCTTACTTCCTCTGACGATACCTATCAGCTCGAGGCCTATACACGCTATAAGGGTATCCTCTCCATCGTAGCACCCTACGACGGAAGACTGACATATACCTCCTCAGATTCTTTGATAGATGTTGACGAGAACGGTCTGATCACAGTTACCGGCGATATCCCGGAGGACGGCGCCGCGGTTTATGTCACCGCTTACGCCGGCTCAAGCAACGGTATGGTATATGCCGCAACAAGAGTTGTTGTAGGCGACTATGACGGCGACAGGATCGTTGGCAGACTTACCATCCATGCCCGTCCCATCCATAAGGGCGAGCTGGTTGCTCACGGCGCCCTCACATATACAACATATGAGGATACCGACCTTGACGTCAGCTACTATGAGTATTATAAGCCCAACGATAAGTATAACGATCTGATGCGCGATTACGCGGATCATCCCGAGAAGTATAGTTCCGATCCTGCTGTCTATAACGACAATGAACTTGAGATCGAGGATCGTGAGTCTTACTTTGACGTTACTACTAACGGTCCCGAATCCGCGCCCGCTACTATCTCTCTCAAGAGCGGCGAGAGCTTCACTGTTTCTAACTACAGCTTCGACGATACTCATATGGACCTCTTGATAAGAGCTCTTGAGAACGGCGATATCCAGAACAGTTCCGCGGCTCAGGCGCTGGTATATCAGATGTATCAGTACAAGAGCGGCGGCGAAGTGGACACCGATATGGCGTTCAACGGATTAGTCGGTACATTCGCGAAGATCATCAAGGATTCACGCGAATACGGCGAAAATCCCGCTAACGGTCACTCGATCGGCGGTATTTGTATCGATCGCGAGATCTATAATCAGTTCCGCAGCAATAATACTCAGCTTCCCAACAACTACTACAGCGTAGATATCACCGCTGAAGAGTTCGAGAGAATGAAGGCTTATCTCGCCGATCCCGAGAACAACTACTATTCTATCTTCACCATGAACTGCGGTACCGGTGTAACTAAGCTCTGGAACACTATCCTCTCTGATAAGCCCGAGCTTAACCTTAAGGCTAACTACACAGGCGTTTCTACAGAGCCTGAGTCTCTTAACATCAATATCGGTCTGCTGACCGCTAAGGATCTTCTCTCAGATTATGACGGCGAGGGCGGCGTTAACTTCATCCCCAGAACTCTCGCTCATAAGCTCAGCTACAATGAGCTGATAGAGGCTATCGACGCTCTCGGCGAGGTCGAGGTCACAGATGAATACAAGGCTAAGCTCGATGAGCTCAAGGCGGCTTATGACGAGCTGAACGATACAGAAAAGACATTTATCACAAACAGCGATAAGCTGATCGACGCTCTGAACGCTTATAATGAGGCGAAGCTTGCTCAGGATAAGGAAGCGTTTGAGGAGTACAAGAACGGCGCTGTAGAAAAGGCAGCCGCTATGCTCAAGGAAGACGACAATCCTGTTTCTAAGGCGCTTGTCGAGCTGTTCGAGAAGGCTATCGGTATGGCTGAATATGACGAAACAAAGTCTCTCGAAGAGAACGAGGCTATGGTCGACGCGGCGCTCAAGGTGCTCGCTGATTCTCTTGAGAAACAGCGTCTCATAGACGAAGAGGTCAGAAAGGCTGAAGAATTCGAGGCTTATAAGAAAGAGGCCATAGATGCCGCATCCGCAATGCTCAACGAGAATGACAGTATCGTATCAAAGTCTCTCGCTGAGATCGCGAAGTTCGCTGTTGCCGTGACCGAGTATGATCCCGAAAAGACCCCCGACGAGAACAAGGCTGTTATCGACGCTTCTCTTGAGGCTCTCTCAGCGGCTCTCGACAAGCAGCGCGAGTTAGAGAAGAACATTGCCGAGTTTGAAGAGTATAAGGCTTCTGCATTAGACGCTGCCGATGCTCTTCTCAACGAGGACGATACCGTAGTATCCAAGGCTCTCGTTGAGATCGTCAAGGCAGGTATCAGCGTTATCCCTTATGATCCTGAGGACACTCCCGAGAATAACAGAGCGGTAGTTGACGAGACGCTCGAGGCTCTCAAAGAAGCGATCGAGACACAACGCCTTGCTGAGAAGGATAAGGTAGAGTACGGAAAGTACAAGGCTTCTGTCTTAGAGGCTGCCGACGCTCTGGTCAATGAGGACGACAGTGTCGCATCCGAGACTCTCGTTAAGATAGTCAAGGCCGCTATCGCTGTTACTCCCTATGACGATGAAAAGACTCTCGAAGAGAACAAGGCGATCCTTGACGAGGCCCTCGAGGCTCTCAAAGAGGCTCTTGAAAATCAGCGTGAATTAGAGAAGAATATCGCGGACTTCGAAGAGTATAAGGCTTCTGTATCGGAGGCTGCCGACGCTCTGGTCAACGAGGACGACAGCCCCGAGACTAAGCTTCTTGCCGATTTAGGCAAGTCAGCTATCGAAAGCGCCGTTTACGATCCCGAAAAGACGCTTGATGAGAACAAGGCTGCTCTCGACGAGGCTCTCAAGTCTCTCGAAGAAGCACTTGACGCTCAGCGTGAGTTAGAGAAGAACATCGCGGTCTTTGAAGAGTATAAAGCTTCTGTCTCAGAGGCGGCAGGTCAGCTTGCCAGCGAGGACGACGGTCTCGCTACAAAGATCGTAGCCGCTTTAGGCAAGGCAGCTATCGATAACGCTCCTTATGATCCTGATAAGACGCCCGAAGAGAACAAGGCTGCTTTAGATGAGCTCCTCAAGAAGGTCACAAGATCCGTTGAGAAACAGCGTATCTTAGAGCATCCGATCCTCGGTGACGCCGACGTCACAGGCGAGGTAGACATCCTTGACGCGACATTCATCCAGAGAGATCTGGCGAATATCGAGACACCCGAGCCCATCAATGACTTCCTGGCAGACGTCGATATGGACGGATTTGTATCGGTCGTTGACGCTACTCTGATCCAGAGCTACCTGAACGATTTCGAAAACCCGTATCTTATCGGTGAACACATTTTGGTGGATCCCGACGAGCTTCTGTTCAGCGAGCTTGCTACCGAGGCTGATTGATCTGCTGTTATCCGAGATTAATTTAACATAACAAAAGCGGCGCTCCGTATATACGGGGCGCCGTAGTTTTGCTTTATTATGTGTTTTCTTAATAGTTGATACATACCTATGTCGGTTTATACAAAGACCTTTGCGAGGAAGTTATAGAAGCACTGTCCCCAGAAGTCCGCGTCGTGACCGTAGCCCTCCGCAAGATCCGTTTGGTTTTTTACTCCCATTTCATTGAGCACATCGCGGTAATAGAGCGTACAGTCTATGTTCCACGGGTCTTTGGTGCCGACGGTCATATAGAGGTAATACGGAGTGTTCTCCGCGGTGGGCTGAGGGAACTTATCAAATACCGGAGTATTCCAGAATGTACCCTTGTAGTACTCGGTGGGTATTACGCCTGTATCGGGAGCGAAAGCGCCGATATATCCGAACTTATCCAGCCACTTGAAGCCTGTGCAAAGCGACTTCGCTCCGCCCTCTGACATACCCGCTATCGCCGTGTACTCTCTGCCTTTTTTGACGGGATATCTCTCTTCGATGAACGGCATAAGGTCAACGCCGGTCTCTTCGATGGCTTTATCATAGATAAAACGCAGCTCCTCGTCTGTTTTGCTCTCTTTATCGGAGAGCTTGTCGGTGTACATATCCATTCCGACGAGTATCTGCGGTACGGTAAGCCCCTGACTTAGCATATTGCCGTAGAGCAGTACAAGGTAAGAGTCGGTGTCGATATGCGTGTTGTGGTCGCCGCCGAAGCCGTGGAATACATAGGTCACGGGATAGCTCTGATTTTCGTCATAACCCGCGGGGAGCAGGACGTTAACATACTTGTTGTCGCCCGCAACAGAAGAGTAATAGCCGATATCCTTCTGCAGAGTGCCGTAGTCTACGCCGTCGCGCTTCTCAAACATATCCTTAGGTATGTCATAGCGGTTCTCTGTGGCGTAAGGGTCTTTTCTCTCGTCGGTCTGTGAAGCTGTTGTCGCTCGCTGATCCTGAGAAGCAACGTTCGCGTCTGTCTTACTTTGATTGCCTGAGCAGGCGGTCAGCAGCATAGCCGCTGTCAGTGTTAAGGCGATTATCATTGAGAATAATTTTTTCATGTTGACCTCCCGATCGATTTAGTTGATATATGTTAAAAATTAAATCTTTTTTGATCACAACCTGATTATATATGAATAATCTTGAAATGTAAAATAGTTATATTGAATAGTCGAGTATTCCTATTATGAATAGCTAATACTAAGTAGCAATAAAAAGCTTTAAAAAGATATTAGCGGAGATTTTCGCAGAACAAGGCGGAGGGCGCAGGCAGGCTGGCGCCTGTCAAGACTGACAACGCAGTTATGCGGAATTCTCCGCAATAGATATTAAAGTGTTTTATTGCTACTTAGTATAAGCCTTATTCAGCAAAATCAGCGATAGCACCGTTTTCTTCTTAGATCCCTGCATTTTCGCCTTGCAACAGTTTTCGGCGCATTATTTACGCAAACTAATTATTTATTCGTTTTATGTGACGGTTTTGTGAAAGTTATCTGAAAGCTTTGTGAGAATTATTGAAACTTATTTTTTTATAATGTATGATGCAGATGTAATCTTGATCGGAATACTATTCGTCCGAGTATCATATTCGAAAGGAGATCAATTATGTCAAGAAAAATCTTATCCGTTATACTGGTTCTTATGCTGGTATTTACTCTCACTCTCCCAACTATGGCGGCGTCGGTCGATACCGCTTCGACATCTGCCGTTGTCGAAGAGAGCGCTGAGCTGACCTTTTCGAACAGCGGTATCACCGAGACCCAAGCGGGCAGCGGCTACGCCATCGACGGCACGACGCTGACCGTCACGACGGCCGGCACCTATCGTATCGGCGGCAGCTGTACTGAGGGCTCTATCATCGTCAGCAAGGGACTGAGCGACGTTACGCTCATCCTTGATAACCTGACGCTCTCATCCTCTTCAACAGCGCCGATCGTCGTCAAAAAGTCCGCGACGGTCAACATCCACCTTGTGGGCGCTTCGACCCTCACCGATAATGAGGATCCCGCTAACGAGACTTCGACCGACACGACAGTAGCCGACGCCTTCGAGGGCGAGGCGATCAAGGTCAAGAGCGGCTCCTCAGTGACCTTCTGCGGCGACGGTGATCTGAATGTCGTCGCCAACTCTAAGAACGGCATCAAGGGCGGATCGACAGCCGAGCTGATCTTTAACCAGAGCGGCACTGTAAACGTAAGCGGCAACTCTAAATACTACGGAGCGACCACCTCGGGCGCGGCGGTCAACAACGGTATCGCCTGTGACGGCAGTATCGTTATCAATCAGGGCGCCTATATCATCAAAGCCGCCAACGACGGCATCAAGAGCGCTCCCGACGCGACCGATGAGACCGAAGGCACGACCATCGACACCGATTCGGCAGGCACTGTAACAATCAACGGCGGAACCTTTGATATCGATGTAGACGGCGACGGTATTCAAGCGGACACCGCGCTGAACATCAACGGCGGTACCTTTGACATTTGCACTTGGAAGGGCTACAGCGTGTGGAACGATACTCTCGCCAATGAATACAGCTGTAAGGGCTTGAAGGCGTCCGGCGACCGCGCGGAAGAAGCGGGTATCGAACCCGCATTGAATATCACGGGCGGTACTTTTACACTGAATACAGGCGACGACGCTATTCATTCCGACGCTAACGCTACCGTGACAGGCGGCACCTTTACCATTCAGACCGGCGACGACGGTATGCACGCCGATACCTCTTTAACTTTAGGCACTGAGGGCGGCTTAACGCGTGATCCCGATATCACGATCAACAAATCGTATGAAGGTCTTGAGGGCGGCACAGTCTATATCTATTCCGGCCGCAGTTATGTTGTCGCGAGTGATGACGGCGTAAACTCCGCGGGCGGCAGCACCAGCGGCACCGATCCCGGCGCGGGCGGCGGCAATACCTTTAACCCGGGCGGCCGCCCCGGAGGACGTCCGGGAGGCGGTCAAGGCGGTTTTACTCCCGGCGGCGGTCAATCTTCGACCACAGGCAACTATAATATCTATATCTACGGAGGCGATCTGTATGTCAACTGCGACGGCGACGGTCTTGACTCCAACGGCGGCTTATATCTCTACGGCGGCACTCAGGCTGTTTTCAGTATGAGGTCCGGAGGCGACAATTCCGCCATCGACGCCGACGGCACAGTATCCATCCAAGGGGCGACTATCTTCACCGCCAGCACAGCGGGTATGGACGGCTCCGCTAAATCAAGCTGGTTCGGCACCAATCAAAAATATGCTTCAACCACGACCAGCTATACAGCAGGCAAGATAATCAATACCAAGGCGGGCAGCAACGGCAGCGTGGTATTCAGCTATTCACTTCCGAAGGCGGTCAATTATATCATGGCGTCGTGGCCGTTAACGGTCTCAAGCAGCACCCCGTCATTCGCGACCGCGACAAGTGTGACCGCTTGCAAGGGCGGATCCTTTAGCCACATCTGGAATTCCGGCACTGTGACGACCTCGGCTACATCTACCTCAACAGGCGTGATGACCTACACCTGTACCAAGTGCGGCGCTACCGAACAGCAGACGATCCCGATGACCGTTTCAATCGATACCTGCGATCATTCCGTCGAGCAGGAGGCGATCGTTGATAAGGGCTACACCGTGACCTTCGCGGGCGACAGCGGCGTTGACAGCGTCACCGTTTATCGGACGCAGGACACCGCCGGCGCTTATAAATCCGTTTCGGCGACAGGTACTGCCGTATCGCGCAGCAGCGCTACCGGTGAACCCGACTCCACAGGCGACGGACAGGTATATTTCACAGTCGTCCTCAAGGACGGCTATACTCTGGATACAGTCTCCGCGACCGACGGAACCTATAAAAACATCAAGGATCTGTCAAACAACACTTACCGTATCACCAAAATCAATGCTGATACCGTTATTACTATCACTACGCAAAAGAGCGAAACTTCATCCGGTTATGTCCTCGGCGACGCTAACGGTGACGGCGAAGTAGACCTGATAGATGCTACTGTCGTACAGCGCGTATGCACTATGATAAATGTACCGTACAGCGAAGAGCAGCTCATGTGCGCCGATATAGACGGCGACGGTACTCTGAGCTTAGTAGACGCTACGTTTATCCAGCGTTACTGCACAAGCGTCAGCACTCCTTATAATATAGGTGAGACCGTTTATAATACATAAGCGTTTCAGATCTGATACGTTGAACACAGTTCAAGCTGTGTTGCGGGTACCCGATAGGTTTACAAACAGAATATACACTATACACAGATAAGCAATAAGAGCTGTCGCAAAACACGAAGTTAGCGGCAGCCATTATCGTTATAAATAAAAGTATTTTTTTCTGTTTATACAGCAACTGCCAGTTGCTTGCAATCAATATTAGTTTGTATTAGAATAAGCACAAGGGAGGTGTTTTCATGAACACGAAAGATATTATCTATGAGCTGAGGACAAAGAACGGATTGTCACAGGATGAGCTTGCCGAAAAAGTGTTTGTTACACGCCAGGCGGTGTCTCGTTGGGAGAACGGCGATACCGTCCCGAATACCGAAACGCTCAAATTGCTTTCGGGGCTCTTTAATGTCTCTATCAACACTCTGCTCGGTTCTCCGCAGCAGCTCATTTGTCAGTGCTGCGGTATGCCGCTGGAGGATAGTATCATCGGCAGGGACAGGGACGGCACGCTCAACGAGGCTTACTGCAAGTGGTGCTACGCCGACGGACAGTATACCTACAGCGATATGGATGAGCTGATCGACGTGTGCGTTCCTCACATGGTTAATGAAGGCTTTTCCGAAGATCAGGCGCGAGCATATATGAAGCAAAAGCTTCCTGAGCTCGACTATTGGAAACGGTATGAACAGCTCAGCGATAACGGAGAGTTTGAAGCGTTCAAGAAACAGCTCATCGATGAGATAAACGACCTTAGTATCGAGGGTATGCCGAAGGTCGAGCGCTTGAACGCGCTTGTCGGCAGCTATGTCAATCTTGCTTATCCGCTGCCGAGCGGTATCAGCGCAAAGTTTCTTGATGATAACACGACCTATCTCGGTAATCAGCTCGAGCCGGAATTCGGTGGACAGAATGGTTCAGATCGCTGCTTCGGAGTTTTGGCAAACATGGATTTCATTCTGATCAGCACCTATGAAGCGGATGGCAAAAATCCGGAACTCTTACTTTACAAGAAAAGATAGAATCAATCAGTCAGCAGAAATCACCGTATCTGCTGACTGATTTTTTATTTAACAGGATAATACAACAAAATGTATAATTTATTGTTAATGAATAAAAATTATACAAATAGTATTAATGCGGTAACATCTGTCAAATAAAAAACAATTTATAGTCCCCGCTCAGTAGCGCACTGCGTGCGCACGAGCGATGGGTAGACGAAATCGCGCGCTTGGGGGCGCACGATTTCTTGTGTATTGACAAGCTAAAGGCTATTAGCTATAATAAAGCTAAAGAATATTAGCTTAACTTTGGGAGGAATATATGTCAACGAAGGATAAAATACTGGGAGAGGCATTAACGCTGTTCTCCGAGAACGGTTACGACGGCACCGGTGTGGAGCAGATCGCCGAAAAAGTCGGCATCAAGGCGCCGTCGCTCTATAAGCATTTCAAGGGAAAAGAGGATATCCTGAACGCTCTGATAGATAACGCCGAAGCGCGCTATGAGGAATACTTCGGCTCAGAACAGCATATCGGGAAAATCCCCGAAAGCAGTGAAGAGTTCATCGACGTAACAATGGAAAGGGTCCTGTTCACCATGCGCGACCCGATGATCCGAAAGATCCGCAAATTCCTTGTACAGGAGCAGTTCCGCAACGACAGACTTGCCGCGATCACCACCCGCCATCAGCTTGAGGGCGTCCAGAAGATGTACACAAGGATAATCGAGAGCATGACGGAAAAAGGACTGTTCATCAAAGATGACCCCGCGTTGCTCGCAAATGAGTTGACGGCACAGGTCGTTCTGCTTATAGCCAAAGCGGACAGGCAGCCGCAGCTTGAGAAGGAGATCACAGATAGCATCGAGCGGCACATCCGACACTTTTGCGATGTGTATATGAGAGCTTAGGCTGATTATGAAAAACGCGGTTTTATATATCCACGGCAAGGGCGGCAATGCTTCGGAAAGTGAGCATTATATGCCGCTGTTTCCCGACCATGATGTGATAGGCTTGGATTACAAGACTTCCACGCCGTGGGAAACAGGCAACGAGATCCATCATGCGGTCATCAAGCTGAAGGCGGAATACGATCACATCATCCTGATCACGAACAGCATCGGCGCGTATTTCGGTATGAACGCCGATATAGACGGGCTGATAGACAAAGCTTATTTCATATCGCCGATCGTCGATATGGAGAGGCTGATTGCCGATATGATGGCATGGGAAAATGTGACCGAGGACGAGCTGAAAGAGAAAGGTGTTATCCCCACCTCATTCGACGAGGACTTGTCGTGGGAATATCTGTGCTATGTCAGAGATCGCCCGATACAATGGAAATGCCCGACTGTGATCCTATATGGAAGTCACGATAATCTGACATCCTATGATACGATAAAAGCATTTGCCGAAAGGCATCACGCCGACCTGACCGTTATGGAAAACGGCGAGCATTGGTTTCACACAGAAGATCAAATGAAATATTTGGATACTTGGATATGTGAAAAGGAGAAACACAAACGTAGACATCATAAAAGACTTTTGCGGTAAAGTATTATGAAATCACAATTCAAATTTTACACAGAAAACGATTATGAAGCGGTATGCAACTTTCTCATCGAGCTGAACCGCGAATATCAAAACCATATAAACTGGAACTGGGGACGGTTCGAGTGGATGACGGAGCACACTGGATTTGACAAAAGCCTGATGGGTTCTATCGGGCTTTGGATGGACGGCGAAAGGGTCGTCGGTGCGGCGATCTACGATATGTATTTCGGTGAGGCGTTTGTCGGCGCTCTGCCTGCATACAGCTCGCTTTATCCCGAGATCCTCGACTACGCTTATAGTGAGCTGAAAGATGAAAACGGCTTGGGTATCGCTATCTGCGACACTTGCGCCGATGAGATAAGTGCGGCAAGATCGGCAGGCTTTACGCTTGCCGAACAAACGGAGACCGTTATGCGGCTTGACCTTAACAAAGAGCTTAATGCCGATCTGCCCGACGGCTTGCGCTATGTACGGCTTGACCCTGTAAAAGAGCCGTACGCCTTCCTGTGGCTCTTATGGCAGGGCTTTGACCACGGAACAGACAAGGCGGAATTTGAGAAGCAGGAGCAGATCATCCCGCAAGCTCGTCCGCATCTGGATCCGTATCTCAGTGTAGCGGTCGAAACAGCCGATGGTGAGAAGGTCGCCTACTGCTGCCTGTGGTACATTGACAAGACCGACTACGCCTATGTCGAGCCTGTATGTACTATCCCTTCGTATAGAGGAAAAGGTATAGCGAAAGCGGTGATCTATGAAGCGCTGAACCGCGCAAGAGCCCTCGGCTCGAAGAAAGCCTATGTACTCTCCGATATGCCGTTTTACGAAAAGCTCGGTTTTACCGAGGACAAGCATTTCGATTTCTATTGGAAAAAGTAAGGTTTTTAGCGCATGACACGCATCGTGTCGCTCGTGTGACGGAGCGAGCCTTTTCTTTTTAGCTATCCTGTGTTACTTTCAAATCAACCAATTTGAAAGGACTGATCGGATTGAAAAGGAATTTGATAACAGGGTTATTTTTATTGATCGCTTTTGCGCTGTGGACGGTATTGGTCATGTTCGTTGATGTGCAGGCGGTGGGGCCGAATCTATCAAAGGTGGGACTTGCGACCTTTAATACGCTGTTTCATCGGATGACAGGAGTACACATGACGCTGTATACCGTCACCGACTGGCTGGGTTTAGTGCCGATTGCCGTTTGCCTGTGCTTCGGCTGTTTTGGGCTCTGTCAGCTTATCAAAAGGAGAAGTCTGCTCAAGGTCGATAGGGATATCCTACTCTTAGGCGGCTATTACATTCTTGTGATCTTTTGCTATCTGTTCTTTGAGATGGTGCCTATCAATTACCGCCCGATACTTATCGACGGCTTTTTGGAGGCGTCCTATCCGTCCTCGACAACGCTCTTGGTGCTGTCTGTTATGCCGACGTTGATATTTCAAATAAAACGCAGATGTAGCAAAAGAATAATCAGCCAAATTGTCATTACATTTGCTGTACTTTTCTCAGCATTTATGGTCATCGGCAGATTGGTGTCAGGCGTTCACTGGGTGACGGATATCATAGGAGCTATCCTGCTGAGCTTCGGTTTATTCAAGCTCTACCAAAGCGCGGTAACCGCAACAGATATGAGGGACAAAAACGGGGTTTAGTGAAAAACTACAGCAATTAAGAAAAGGCAAAGGGCTGACGCAGGAGGAACTGGCGCAGGCGATATTTGTATCCAGGACCGCTGTGTCAAAATGGGAGTCCGGCAGAGGCTACCCGAACATTGATTCGCTCAAGGAGCTTGCAAAATACTTCACTGTATCCGTTGATGAACTGCTCTCTCCTAATGAGATCATCACTGCGGCAGAGGAAGAAAAGCAGGAGCTTATCGGAAAATACACATCATTGTTGTGTAATGTGCTGGATGTGTTCACGGCTTTACTGTTGTTCATTCCCGTTTTCGGTAACGGTTCGGACAATCGATCGGTATCTTTATTTGTCCTTACCGACACACCGCTTTGGATAAAGATCGTATATGCTGTTATCATCGGTCTTACAGTATTGAACGGTATCTGCGGGCTGATCATCAGCCGTTTTGATAAGCCGCTGTGGAGCAAGCACCGATTTATAACGGGTAATGCTTTGTCGGTTATCGCGTGCCTGCTGTTTATTATTACCCGACAGCCCTATGCAGGCGTGTTCTGTTTTGCGATACTTTTGATAAAGGGTTGGTTATTGTTTAGGAGGAAATAATGAATTACCCGTTGAGTGAAAAATATATGACCGATAAATTGATGGCGAAGATCATGGGTCCTAATCCCATAAAGCTCGAAGAGGAGCTTTTATATGATCATCATATCCCCACAGGCGCGACTGTCTGCGACCTCGGCAGCGGTCAGGGGTTGACGAGTGTGTTCCTGGTTAAGGAATACGGCTTTACGGTCTACGCCGCCGACCTATGGAGCGACCCTGAGGAGAACCGACGGTTCTTTACCTCTATGGGGCTGAGCGAGGAGCAGATAATCCCTGTCAAGGCTGATGCTGAACAGCTGCCGTTTGAGAAAGAATTCTTCGACGCTGTCGTGTCGACGGATTCGTATAACTATTTCGGTCGCGATCCCGAGTATCTCGACAGCAAGCTGTTGCCGTTCGTAAAGCCGGGCGGCTACATTTACATCACCGTCCCCGGGATGAAAGAAGATTGTCACGATGACCTGCCGCCCGAGCTGTTGCTCTCATGGACGCCTGAGCAGCTTGATTATCTGCACGATGTTTCCTATTGGAAGAATATCGTCAAAAAGTGCAAGGGCGCTGAGGTTCTGGAAGTATCCGAGATGAAGTCAAATGACGAGGTATGGGCTGACTGGCTCAAACAGGAGAACGAATACGCCGTCGGCGACCGTAAGGCGATGGAAGCAGGCGGCGGAAAGTATCTGAACTTCATAAAAATCGTATTAAGGAAGAGATAACGGAGGGATGAAATGACAGCTTATGAAAACGCGATCGACATAATGAAGGATTTGTTTGGCAGGGATTATCAGTTCGCTCTGTCAACCGCAAAGGACAACATTCCCTCATCACGGTACGTCGATACCTACTTTGACGGCGAGAGTTTTTATATCGTGACATATAGGCTGTCGCAAAAAGCCTTTGAGATCGCCGCTAATCCGAACGTATCCTTGTGCTGCGACAAAATGCATTCTTTCAGCGGTAGCGCAAAGCATATCGGTCATCCGCTTGATTCAAAAAACGCTGCGATCAGGAGCATACTGATTAATGCCTTTGAACCGTGGTATTTCAAGCACAATAACGAAGCCGACGAGAATATGTGCTACATCAAAACTAAGCCTACCACAGGCTTCTTTCACAAAGACGGCACGGGTTATAGAATCAATTTCATCGAAAAATCCGTGATGGTATTTCCGTTTACGTTCGATACGATGCTGATATAATGAGATGATGTAATTGTACTGAGAGGAGAGACGCTATGAAGATCTTAGTCATCAACGGCAGCCCCAAAAAAGAAAAAAGCGACACCATGCACATCACACGCGCCTTTTTGGACGGTATGAATGAGGTATCACGGAATGAAGTACATATTATCCACGCGGTCAAAAAGCACATCGAATACTGTTCAGGGTGTTTCTCATGTATGCGTAACGGAGGTGAGTGCATCTACCGCGATGATATGCGCGATATACTGGAAGAGATCCTCGACAGCGACCTGCTGATCTGGAGCTATCCGCTGTACTGCTACGGTATGCCCGCTCCGCTCAAAGCCCTGCTCGATCGCACCCTGCCATTGAGCAGCATGGCGATGCAAAAGGTCGGCGACCGATACGAGCACGTCGGACAGCGCGACTTTACGCACCTGTATTATGTTATGATCTGCGGCTGCGGCTTCCCGAACAGCAAGCATAACTTCGAGCCTGCCGTTAATCAGTTCAAGCTGTGTTTCCCGAATAACCACACTATCATCACCGTGCCCGAAAGCCCGATGTTCAATGTCCCCGAGGCAAAAGTCGTGACCGTCCCGAGATTGGAGAAGATCAAAGAAGCCGGTAAGCAATTCGCAGAAAGCTTTACCATCAGCAACGATCTGATGAAAGAGATCACCTCTCCGATGATTCCGGAGGAGCAGTATGCCGAGATCGTGAACGGAACGGCTCATTGAAGCTTCACTCTTTATCAATGAGAGAAAAAGCGGATTGCCGATCAAAGAATATGATAGAGTCCCAAAAACGAAAAGCGATGATTTCCGTGATAGGAAGTCATCGCTTTGAATATTTTGTTATTCGGGATAAAAAGCACCTAACATAAATATCAGTACTTGTATTCTTTTCGTTTTCATGTTATCATTTTTATTGTAGGAAATAAATACTACATATCATTTCAAAACCGGAGGTTAATATAATGAAAAAATCTTTAGGATCCTTCCCGGGCGTATATCCTATGCCTGTGCTGATGGTAGCCGCATATGATGAGAACGGCAAGGTGAATGTGATGAACGCCGCGTGGGGTATGATCTGCGCGATGGATAAGATCGCGCTGTTCATCGACGAGGAGCACAAGACCACACAGAACCTGTTGAAAACAAAAGCCTTCACAGTAAGCATCGCTGACAAGGCGCATATGGACGTCGCCGACTTCTTCGGTATCGCGACCGGCAACAAGATGGCGGATAAGTTTGAGAGAACCGGCTATCACGCGGTCAAAAGCGACGTCGTCAACGCGCCGATCATCGACGAATTCCCCTATGTGATGGAGTGCGAGCTCGCGGAAGTGATCGACACCGAGAATATGTACGCTATCGTGGGTAAGATCATCGATACAAAGGCAGAGGAAAGCATCCTTGATGAAAAGGATAAGGTCGAGGTCGAAAAGCTGCAGGCTCTCATCTTCGACCAGTTCAATCATGGTTATTATATCAGCGGCGATCAGGTCGGCAAGGCATGGAACGCAGGCAAGGATCTGATGAAATAAAACATAAATATGGGTGAAAACAACAGCCTATCCGTCCGATGACGAACAGGCTGTTTATAGTCTTAAAAGCGTGTGATCGGTAGGGAAGAGATCACCCTGACGAAAAACTGAAAAGGATACCAAAAAGCTGTCTTGAATTCCGAGGCAGCTTTTATACTAAGTATCAATAAAACACTTTAATATCTATTGCGGAGAATTCCGCATAACTGCGTTTCGTCGTCGCTCGCTGCACTCGGTAGGCATATCCGGTTGGTATGCCTTGACCTCGTGTTGCGGCTCCTCCTCTCCCCATAAAGAGCGATGTCCTTAACGGAAAAATAAAACTGAATAGGATCCAGAGGACCGTCTTAAATGCAAGACGGTCCTTTCTGTGTTTTCAGCAACCTCTGATTACGAATGATAGACAGGCAATCATATCGAGTTGATCATTACCAAAACTTCGTATAAAGCAATGCTTTCACACCTGTTGCACATGTTCAATTCTTCTTGCAATCTGTTTAATACTAAGTTTCCATTAAACGCTTTAACAAATTTATTAACGGAAAATTTCGTAGAACGAGGCGGACGACGCAGACAGGCTGGCGCCTGTCAAGGAGGACAACGAAGTTATACGGAATTTAACGCAATAAATGTTAAAGTGTTTTAATGAAACTTAGTATAAGGTATACGCCGTTTCATCAGCGATTTGTTCCTTGTAGTGACTGATGAACATATTGATGTTTTGCTCGGTGCCGACCACATAACCGTACTCTACGCCAAAGCTCTTTGCCTCCTGTGAAGCGTTTGAAATCTTTGCTATGCTATTGATATTTTCGAGCAAGCTTTCACTGAGCGAGGTCACAAATCGCAAGCCCTCGGGAGTTTCCTTAACGTTATTATTATACTCATTGTCGGTAAAGCCCGCGATCCTGTCACGAACATTCGGATCATAGAGATTCGCGTCGACATACTCGCCCGTCGTTTCGTCCTTGATCTTCATGGTCTTGGGTCTTATCTGTACGCCTGCCAGACCGAAGCCGCGGTAACCACTGATGATATTCGTGTCTGTAGCGTCCTTTTCAACTGTGTCGACCTGTATCCACTTTGCGTAGAGATGATAATCGGTAGCTCTGTCTGATTCGATCACAGTGATCGGAGAGCGGGCATTTATGAATTGTGCCGAGCTTACAAAAGTCGAGATTCCCGATAGTGTGGAGATTATTGCCGACAATGCCTTTGACGGCTGTGACGATCTTGTTATTTACTGCACAAGGGATAGCTATGCTTTATCGTATGCACTGAATAACGGTATTTCATTTGAGCTTACCGATATGGATCCAATCACAGTCACCTATATGATCGGCGATGCCGACGGCGACGAAGACGTTACGATCGTTGACGCAACGCTGATACAAAGAAAGCTTGTCAATATCCCCGTATTTTCATTCAACGAGAAAGCCGCTGATGTTGACGGCGATGGATTGAATATTACCGACGCGACAAGGATTCAGCGTTTTCTGGTTGGCTTCTATGATCCATACAATATAGGCAAAACGGTCAGCTATCATATGTATGAATTGGAAAGCTATTCAGAATAAAGATCCGTCGGACTTTTAAAGCCCGACTTGGTATTAAAGCGCAGCAGTTGAGCGACTGCTGCGCTTTTGTAATGCAATGGAGACGGTAAAACGAGAGATGTCTGATTATCCTCAGCAAGTACATCGTATTCCGAGAAAAAATAACGCAGGATTGCGAAAAACGATCCGCTTCTTTGTGCGTTTTGTCATTCCGCAGATCAAATATTATCGCAATTATTTTTCTCTTTTCTTTTTATTTGGAATAGTGTATAATTCATTTATCCATTGTAGAAAGGACGATTGATCATGAAAAGAACTACAGCCATTATACTTGCGTCTATCATATTGATGTTCGCTTTTTCGGGCTGCACAAGCAATCAAACAGGTAAAACCGCAAATGATACGATATCGTCTGATCTGTATTTTACCAAGCAGGAGATACGTAGGTCTCCCGACTGGGTGACGAAGCTGGATGCGGCAAAGGAGTGTGAACAGCTGATTGTTGTCGCGGGAGTGGATAAGACGACAGCCTATGTCACAATGCACGAGAAGAACAATAACGGTGAATGGGAGCAGATTATCGCTACCCCCGGCTTTATCGGTCTTGACGGCTTAGGCAAAGCGAACATCAACGACTGCTATACTCCTGTTGGTACCTTCACCATTGATAAAGCGTTCGGACTCGCCGATAATCCGGGCTGTCAAATGGAGTACACTAAGGTGGATGAAAACTATTATTGGTCGGGAGATTCAAAAAACCACTTTAATGAGTTGGTCAATATCAAGGACATCCCCGATCTTGATACCGAGAACAGCGAGCATATTGCCGATTTCGACTATGCCTATCAGTATGTGCTGAATATGGGCTATAACTCAGAGTGCGAGGTAGAAAAGGGCTTTGCTTTCTTTTTGCACTGCTTCCGTATCAACCGCACCTATACCGGCGGATGTGTCGGCGTACCTGAAAATATCATGAGATTCATCATGCAGCATATCAAGCCCGGATGCAAGATCACCATAGATTCACTCGACAATATGGGTGGCGATCTTGATGAGTCTATGATATAAATAATCAAGTCAAAAAGGAGTTATAGCTTATGATCTCATTAAAAGGACCCGGGCTGAAAATATTTGCGGCTATCCTCGCCGTTATCGCTCTTGCGTTCGGCGCCTATTCGACCTTTTTCCGATCCGCGGGATTTGTAGACGGAACGGCGACCATTATCTCTATTGAGGAGGATCCCGACTATATTCCCGACCCCGATAATACCGGCGATGTGCAGTATATCGTGAAGGCGAAATATACGGTTGACGGCAAGGAATACACCGCGACGCTGAACTCCTACGATCCCGCCTACAAGGTCGGCGGCGATGTCGCGATCAAATACGATCCCAATAACCCCGAAAAGATGACCTCGGGCTTCGGCATCGGTATCGCCGTCATGATCATCGGCGCAGCGCTTTTGGCTGTCGTTATCTTCCTGACCGTAAAGAAAAAGGTATCGGTCAAGAAGCTAAAAGAAACGAACGGCGAGTTAACCTATGCTCCCTCTGTCAAGGGCGAGGAACGCGAGCTGTACTTCCTGACCGATGTCGGCACCATAAAGGGCGGTCACCATCTTGAGGATAAAAACCGCCGTGTGCTGTATGAAGCGAAGATGACTAAGTTCTCTCCGCTGAGCGCCTTTGCGTTCGATTTCATTGACCACGAGAACAATAAGACGACCAAGCATCTCGTCGGTCATACCGAGGAAATGGACTGGAATTCTATCCTCATCGACAATAACTACACCTTTACCATCGACGGTCAGGACGTATGGAAGCACCTCAGAGCGGTCGGCGTCACCATCGACTCCCGCTTCGGACAGGCGCAGGGCGTCATGCCGAGCTATACCATCCGCAAGGACGGCGAGGAGCTGGCGTATGCCGAGAACACAAGTCAGTATGTTCATGAGGAGGACGCCGAAGAGCATAAGGTCGCAAGCAAGCTCCCCGTACAGGGCTTTTACCGCGTTCATACCCGTGAGAAGAACCTCGATCTGCTGTTCATGGTCTTAGTAGCGATGGCACGTTCGGGAGCTACCGACGAGAGGGGCGGCAGCCGCAGGATGCTGTTCAACACCATAATCGACAAATGATTTAAATTTATACAATATGTATCAGGAAAGGAACATCATAATGCAAGGTAATATTTTGTTCTATGTGATCGGCGGTCTCATCGCTGTCGGAATCATCGTCGCTATTGTATTCATCGTAAAACGCAATAATAACATCAAAAAGAACGGCGTCGAGGCTGACGCCGTCGTGTCCCGCATTGAGGAGAACGAAACCATAAACGACGATGGAAGCACCGACTACAGCTATACCTACTACGTCAGGTTCACGGCGCAGGACGGTCAGGCTGTCGAAGCAAGATTAGGCGGCGCGCCGAGGTTTACCCGCGAGGGCGAGCAGGTGCGTATCAAGTATCTGCCCGAGAAGCCGAGGTACGCTATTATTATCAAATAATCCATATAACAGCTTATATATCGGCATGTAGAGTCAAAAGAGATGAACGCATAACAAATAGCAGATAAACTCGTGTCGAAGGAGAAGAAGAGTGAAAAATAAGAAAAAGCTGTTGGTATTATCCGTTTTTGTCGTATTGGCGATTATATCCTCGGTTGTATACGTCGTCGCCGTCGGCAATCACTATACGCTGCATACCAAAACCTTTTTGGGAACGGAACAGCTGCCGCGCTTAGAGGTCAAGCTGAGCGATGATAGCGTTGTACGAATGGCAGACGCCCGAATGGAAAACGAGGAGCTCGTTCTTGATTTTGAAGCGCTTAACTCTGGAAAAACAACCGTCAACATCAGAATTGAGCCTGAAGACAGTTTTGCTCCGTTGCACGAAAGAGTCTTTGAGGTCAATGGCTTTCATACCCTGTTTGACCGTACAGACGGTAAAATTAGATTTAACGGATTTCAATTCATTGTTTATGCCGCTTTGTTTGTTCTTTTTGCCGTTCAGTTTATGACGCTGTGGATGTTCAGCGATTGTCGGAAGAGGGGAGATTTTTCCTATGCGATGGTTGCCTGCGGCGGTATCGGAATATATAACTTGGTGTTGTTTGCTTATCTCCTGTACAGAATGCTGACCAGCTTTATTGATACGGTCGACATCCTGTTTGAGATGGTGACTGAAACAGGAGAGCTGCTGCTTTTTGGACTCACTCCCGTTATGCTCGTTATTTCTGTGCTGCTTGCTGTCAGCAATATCCGACTGATACGTAACGAAGGAAGAAGACCCGTCAATATGCTGGGCATCGTATTCGCGGCTGTGTGGTTTATCGGAATGGTACTGACGCTCGGCGCAAATGAGCTAATCATACTGTTGGGTATTTCTAATCCGCAGACTGTCTGGCTGATTCTGATTCATGTAATCGTGTACTTTGAGTGTATGTTCCTGTCAACAGTTGCGTGTACCTATCTTTCAACAAAATATCTTCCGCCGTTTGACCGCGACTATATCATCATCCTCGGCTGCGGCATCAGAAAGGACGGAGGTTTGACTCCGCTTTTGAAGGGGCGTGTTGACAGCGCCGTGACGTTTGAGAAGAAGCAGTATGAGCAGACCGGCAAGCACGCGGTGTTTGTGCCTTCGGGAGGACAGGGAGCGGACGAGGTCATGTCCGAGAGCGAAGCGATGAAAAACTATCTGCTGAGCATCGGTATACCGCAGGAGCAGATCATTCTTGAGAACAAAAGCGAGAACACCATGCAGAATATGCAGTTTTCAAAGAAAGTGATCGAAGAACACGGCGGAGAGATCAAAGACAAGAGGATTGCCTTTGCTACTACCAACTATCATGTGTTCCGAGGATATATCCTCGCCCGCAAGAACGGATTTGAGGCGAAAGGGATCTCCGCAAAAACAAAGTCATATTTTTATTTCAACGCTTTCCTGCGTGAGTTTATCGGCTTACTCGTCGATCAAAAGTGGAATCATATTGTTTATATTATGCTGATCGTCGCTTTGATCGTAACGCTGAATCTTGTAGGGTAAAGCAATACTTAAATACGAGGAGTTGCATTATGAAAAAAGCTTGATTAAAATTATCGGCATTATTTTGACTATATCTATCGCCGTGACGTCGGGAGCAGCGCTGTCGGGATGCTCGTCAAATGATGCAGGCAAAGCGACAGCGGACAGCGCATCCGTGTCTGAGAACGTTAAAGGGATCGCCTCGCCGGTGCTCGTCAAGATCGTGACAGAGTATAGCAGGAATTTTGAAACACAGGAGTGGGAAAAGGCGAGAGTTATTGACTATACATACGAGAACGGCTATCCTACCGTTGTGACAACGGTCGAAGCTGACGATGCCGCTCAAAATATGACAGAATACAAATATACCTTTGACGGCGACCAGAACTTATTCAAATGACAACTACACCGTATTAAGAAACAAATGAAGGGAAGATAAAATCATGCTGCTGTCTATTTTGTTTTTTGTGCTCAGTATCGTGCCGTCTGTACTGATCTTTATTTGGCTTCGGAACAGACAAAAGGATCATATCCTTTACAGAAAGAAATGTACCTATTCCTTTGTCAGCGGATTGATCAGCGTGCTGCCGATCATTCTCCTGTCCGCAATACTATATATCCTGATCCGGGTATTGAACGCTGTATTGCTGAAGGATGTCAATGTACTGGTGTATCAGGCACTCTACAAATTTATCGTTCTGGCGTTCGCCGAGGAGATCACCAAGTTTTTCGCCTTCCGATTCGTACTGAGAAGGAATCCCTACGCTTATTCTTGGGCGGATATCGTCGCGTTTATGGTGATCATCGGCACGGGATTCGGTCTTATTGAGGACATTCCTTACGCCATCGGCGCTTCTCCGATCATCATGCTGGTGCGCGGCTTTACGATGGGACACGTTGGCTACGGCTTCATCATGGGTTGGTTCTACGGTAAGCGGCTCCACACCGGTAAGAAGCGCTACGGCGCGATCGCCATACTGCTGCCGTGGCTGGTTCACGGACTGTATGATTTTTCACTGACGCCGGAGCTTTTAGAAGTAAACGATAATTTAGCGATCATAGGCGTGTCGCTCGCGCTGTTGGATATCGTTCTGCTGATATTGATGATCCGCTTTTTCATCCGGGCAAAAAAGCAGGAGCGTTATACGCTGCCGCTGTCGACATTTGAGCAAGAACAGCACAAGGAACCGACTTTATAGCATTGTTGGCATAGCTTTACTATGTTCATCGTTAAGCGCCGAAGCAATATCAAAAAAAGAAAAACGAAGCTTTCACCGCAGCATATCTCTCCAATTTCAAACAATATATTTCAGTCTAATCGGAGGTGCCGGCAAATGAAAACTGAAAGAGAAAAAATGACAAACGCCGAGCCGTTTTTGACGAACGATCCTCAGCTTATGGAGGATAAGAAAAACGCGCGGCTTTTATGCTCGCGTTTCAATCATTCCCCCGAGGATGAAGCGCTCAGGAAATCTCTGCTCAAAGAGCTGCTGGGAGGCTGCGGAGAAGAGATCGCGGTAAAACCGCCGTTTCATTGCGACTACGGCTACAACATTTTTGTGGGCGAGGACTTTTTCATGAACTTTGACTGCGTGTTTCTGGACGCCGCGCCCATCAGGATCGGCGCGCATTGTATGATAGGGCCGAAAACCTGCATCTACGCAATCGGTCACCCTTTAGACGCGGAATCAAGGAGAAAGAAGATCGGTATCCCCAAGCCGGTCACCATCGGCGATAACGTCTGGATCGGCGGCGGGGTCACGATACTCCCCGGCGTTACGATTGGCGACAACACGGTTGTTGCTGCCGCCTCGGTTGTAACGAAATCATTTCCCGGTAATGTGGTAGTCGCGGGAAATCCGGCGCATATTATAAGAGAGCTCAGTAACAGCGAAGAAGTGTGAACGCGAGTATAAATGCAGTAAACTAATAATAGACATACAAGGAATGATTACTTGCTGCAGGAGGTGCAGTAGATGAAACGACTATACAAAGCTGTAAGTGTACTGATGTCGCTGATAACGGTATTCAGCGTGTTTGCTATCGTTCCGCTCGAAGTGAGCGCGGCGGAGGTATTGAATATATCTACCGTTGGTGGGATTCCGGCGCACAGGAAGTTAAAAGCGAAACCAGAATCTGTACAGATTACACGGAGCTGAATGATCGCTCTTCGAGTTATTTAGGTTCATCTTCGTCAAGTGTTTCATGGTATGTTGTAAAAAAAGGATTTTTGGCGTCCATATTATGCTACACATATGCAGGTTACGGGTACGGTCAATCTCATTATTTGCGACGGTGTCACTTTCAATGCGGAGGCAGGCGTCATCGTTCCCAAGAACGCCACGCTGAATATATTCGGTCAGTCAAATGACTCCGGAAAGTTCAAGGTCGATCTGAACGTCGATAAGCACAGAAAATTCACCGACCGCGCACTCATCGGCGGCGACAGCTCTGCAAACGGAAACCCAAATTCCGGAGATATCAACATCTACGGCGGCAATCTTGATTTGAAAACCCATGGCTTCAGCACGGCCGCAATGATCGGCGGCGCCAAGGGAGGTTCCTTAAACAGATTTGCTATGTACGGTGGAACGCTGACCGCAGTGCATGGCGGCAGCGGCGCTGTGATCGGAGGCGGTAACGCCGCACCGGCAAGCCGCTATAACGGCGAGGGCATTTGCTTTTACGGCGGAACGGTCGACGCAAAGATTGCCGACGGAAGCCGTGGCTGCGGAATCGGAAACGGATCCGGTTATTCGGGAACATCTCCCGGCAGTATCGCAATATACGACGGTGACATTCAAGCTACCGGTAAAAACGGCGGCGCCGGCATCGGCGGCGGTCAAGAAGCGGTAAATCCTGCCATCGACATCTACAACGGTAAGGTATCAGCGTCCGGAATCATATGTTATTACACCGGCGCGGGCATCGGAAGCGGTCGTTTCGCGAATCAGAATAATCCGATTCGTATCCATGGCGGCACCCAGTCAGTCGGGCGCCGGGATAGGCGCGGGGTGCTCAGGCAACGCAGGCACGATAGAGATCTCAAACGCCTCCGTTGTCTCTATGTCTACTGCGGGCGGCGCCGGTATCGGCGGCGGCAAAATAGCCAAGGATAAAGGCGGATACGGCGGCAACATCACTATCAGCTCAGGCTCAAAGGTAGTTGCAACCTCCTCTGACTACGGAGAAGCACAGGATCTGGTCAACCGTCTAGACGGGTATATTGATCATTCCGGTATGAAAACGGATGACACCGCTTATGCGGGCGGCATCGTTTCCATGGTATCCTTCCTCATCGATTTATTCGATAACGATCTTTCCGGAACCGGTATCGGCGGCGGATATCACGGAGGCGCGGGAACCATCACGATCTCCGACAGCAAGGTGACCGCTGTCCCGTAAAAATAACATAGCTTATCTCCACCATGAATTAGGGAATATTGTTACGATACTCCCTCTTTTCTTATAGCGAGTTTTGTGCTAAACTTTTGGAAGAATAAACCGGAATTTACGATACTTTCTGAAAGGTAAATGATTTATTGACATTCCGATAATAACGTTGTAAAATTATTCTGTATATGTATAATTATCTTCGATCATGGAGGTATGGCTTATGAAAAAAATCAGTAAGCTGTTGAGCGTACTGCTGGTCATTACGATGATCGTCAGTATGTTCACTGTTATTCCGCTTCATGCGGGCGCGGCGGTGACTGAGCTGAGGAACAGAACCTCGGATAATCTTGCTCCGGGCGTTTATACGGTCAACAATGATTTGACAGTCGACAACAGGCTCTATGTAAAACACGGCGAGGTAGAAATAAAGATATCCGGATACTCCACCTTGAATTGTAACTGTGGTATCGGAGTGGAGCCCGGCGCTTCGTTGAAGATTACCGGAAACGGCAATGGGTATTTGAACGTCAAGCTGCCGTGGGGCAGCGGCGGCGGCGCCTATGACAACTGCGCTCATATCGGCGGCTCGGGTGGCGACGCTGGCACGATCTCCATCTCCGGCTTGTCCTTGACGCGGGTAAACGGCAGCGAAACCTATGGTGGCGCCATCATCGGCGGCGGCAGTAACGGTTCTCCGGAAGCGGTTTATTTGAACAATCTGGTTTTTTACAACCTCAGATCTTATGACGGAGCCGCGATCGGCGGCGGTGTCGGCGCTCCGGCAAGCCGCACCGATGCAGGCGTCAATATCGTGAATTGCAGTACCCATGATGATGATGACATTTATACCGGCAGAGGCGCGGGTATCGGTAACGGCTACGGCTATAACGGTACCGGCGGGGTGGTAAATATCGTCGATTCCGATCTTTTGATCAAATCCACCGGCGCCGCCGCGATTGGCGGCTGTGAGGACGGTAACAATCCGGTAATCAATATCAGACATTCCACAATCGACGCAGTTGTCGAACGCGGCAAGACTACCGGCGCCGCAATCGGAAGCGGCTGTAATGAGGATCAGAGAAATCCCATCAACATTACCGGTAGCGATATTTTTGCCGAAAGCATAGACGGAGCCGGAATCGGCGCCGGATATAAAGGCGACGCCGGAGAAATCAATATCACCGATTCGAGCGTTGTCGCAAACTCCGCGGCAGGCGGCGCTGCAATCGGCGGCGGCAAGTACGGAGACGGCGGCGATATCACCATCACCGACTCGAACGTAACTGCGGTGTCCAAGGCATATAAAACCTCCGATGAATTTGTAAAAGAGATATTGAAGATGACCGGCAGCGTCAACGTCGCAAGCAACACCTCGCTCCAGCCGCTTCCCATGGAATACTATTACGGCAGAGCGTTTGTCGTCGTGGGGTTAGGCATCATCGCGGGACTCGCCGAGCTGTTCGGCGAGACCTATTCCGGAGCAGGCATCGGCGGCGGCGTCGACGGCGGCTACAGCAGTATCACGATCAACAACAGTATCGTAACGGCAAAAAGCGCCGGCTACGCGGCGGCAATCGGCAGCGGCGACGAAGCCGAAACCAACGGTCCGATCAGGATTACGGATTCGAGCATTTATGCGGAAGCCGGACAGGACGGCGCGGGTATCGGAACCGGCAACGAAGCGGACAACAGTTGCGATATTACGATTGTTGGATCCGATATCAATGCCCACGGCGGTAATTACGCGGCAGGTATCGGCGGCGGCGACGCGACCGGCGGTCACGTCGATATTTCCGATTCTGTTATCAAAGCCTACGGCGGTACCGACGGCGCGGGTATCGGAAGCGGCGAAAGCGGTGAAGGCAACGTTATCACGATCACCGATTCTGATGTAGAAGCCCACGGCGGCGGCTACGCGGCGGGTATCGGTGGCGGCGACGATTCCGACGGCGGCAGTATCACCATCACGAATTCCGCCGTCAAAGCCTACGGCGGCACCGACGCGGCAGGTATCGGCGGCGGCGAGGACGGCAACGGCGGCACGATCAAGATTCTCGATTCCAACGTCTACGCCGAGGGTAAGGAATACGGCGCAGGTATCGGCGGCGGTGAAGACGCTCACGGCGAGTACTGCGAGATCCGCGGCAACAGTAAGGTCGAGGCTGTCGCGGGTGAAGACGGTTGGGGCGTCTCGATCGGCTACGGCGATTATGCGAGTGGTTCGAGCCACAAAACGGGCAGGGTGGTTCTCAGCGGTCTGCTGAAGGTAAAGACCGGCAATAACGTTTACACCGGCGACGCACGCTTTAAAGAGATCTTTTCCAACAAGCACGTCGTGATCTATGAATGTGATCACAGCGAAGTGCAGATGCGACCGATCAGCCTAACGCGTCACGCCGACGTGTGCCGTTGGTGCGGTGCGGTCACCGGCTCTACCGGCGAGCATCAATGGACGGGCGATCATCCGAAAACATGCTCCGTATGCGGCGTCAAGGATAATGAATTTGACCTCACATTTGTTGAGAAAAATAACAGCGGCAGCGTTACGAATACAGTCAAGGTCAATCAGGCATTTGACTACACCATACCGAAATCTACCGTATCGCCCGACGGCTATGCCTTCGCGTGCTGGCTGGACGATGACGGTAACAGCTACGCGCCCGGCGATATCTACAGAACAGGCGCCTTAGGTCAGACCTTCACGGCGTACTATCTGCCGCTGGTCGAGACCGAATATATCGATGAAAACGGCGCGGAATGCTCAGTCGAAGCGATGAAGCTCTCAAACATTGACGTCAGAGATCATCCAAAGCTCAGTCTGAACACCGGCTGGTATGTTTTTGACAGCGACAGCAGCAGTCTTCTTCAGGCGAAAAATGCGCTTCTCTCACTCAGGGGTGACGTCAGGCTGATCCTTGCGGACGGCTTCGAAGTCGATTTGACGAGTGATACACAGGATTACGTTCTGGACGGCTTGGACGACAATACCATCGTCAGCCTCTACGGACAATCGCAGCAAGCCGGTCGAATCAATCTGACAAATGCAAAGGCGCGCTTCCGCGATTTCAGAATGTACGGCGGTATGCTGGATATCGGCGTTAGCCTCCAGACAAGCGCTCATTACAGCAGAATAGAGGTCGCGAATACTGCCGTCATCACGAGGGGCAGCATGGTAATCTCTGAGGGAAGCTTCGACCGGCTCGATTTCAGGGGCGACGCCTTGTTCGCAGATGAGCTGTCCGTCGTGAAAGAGGCAAAGCTGGACTGGACGCAGATAGATAATTATATCCGCGCCAAAATCATTGACAGCGAAAACGCCGTCTTTACAGTAGCCGACGGCAAGGGCTTTAAGGACGGGAACAACCAAATCTATTCCGGTACGCTCAACAGCGAACAGATCAGCGTTCTTCGTTCCGCGGCGACCATGCTCACGCCGGTGAGTCTGCACGATTACTCCGAGCCCGAATGGGAGTGGGCGGAGGATCTCGGCCGGGCAAAGGCTGTTTTCAAATGCAACGACTGCGACGATGTACAGACGGTGAATGCGCGCGTCAGCAAGAGCAGTATGCTTGACGAAAACTATCGTGAGAGTTATACCGCCTCATGTACCTTCCTCGGCGAGCGGTATGAAGACGATCGGTTCGTCCCGTATAAGTGGAAAGTATCTGTTAATGTCAAGGGAAACGGTATTGTGATCCCCGATAAACCGAATGCTGCGTACGACGAGACTGTCACCCTGACCATAGCGGCGGAAGACGGCTATTCCCTGAACCATATCAAAGCCTATAACAAAAACATGCCGGACTTCACATACGAGCTCGACGAACAAAACGCTTTTGAGATGCCGCCCGCAGACGTGGTCATCGAAGCTGAGTTTGTCAGGTACCGACACTTTGACAGAACCGAGCCGTCAATCACCTCAACGGGAGAGTACGTCCTCGGCAACGTTGAATACTATGTCGATGACGACGGAATTTTCTATGATGTGAATCCGGACGGCTCCGTCAATACGAACAAAATACTCGACAGTGTTGTGCTGAGTGATTTTGAATTCGGCGAGCTCGACGACGGCACCTTGTCGGTCGTGAAATATCTGGGCAGTCTGTATACGACCGACCGTATCGAGATTCCGAAATCTTATAACGGCAAAAAAATTACAACTATCGGCAGTAGTATCATCGACAGCGGTTGGGTATCCAGGAAGGCCCCGATTTCACTCAAGCTCAACGAGAACATCACCACGATCAAGGCAAGAGCGTTCTATTATGCGTATGTCAATAAGATAGAGGGCGACACCTCCGGCTTGACTGTTATCGCCGATAACGCGTTCAGCCGCCACAGGAAATTGTCCGAAACCTATTCGCTGGAGATGACGCTCGAACACGAGGGTCAGGTCAGCATCGGCAGTACTGCGTTCGCGGCGGTCAAGGGCGGCACGACGATCCATTTGAAGCATGCGACCGTGTTTGACGACACTTCCTTTATCGACGATAAGATCACGCTCGATTTTACCGACGCGCATATCCCCGGCGATCCGCAGTGGACTTGGGCGGACGATTACGGCAGCGCCTCGGTGACCGTACCCTGCGCGAACGCCGCGTGCGATCATTCCGAGACCGCCTCCGCTGTGGTCAGTGACGAATTCACCGGCGACAGGATCGTCTATACGGCGACTGCTGACTTGTACGGAGAGACCTTCACAGATACCCGCTCGATCAGTGCGAGTGCCGCCGCTTCTGTTGCAGTCGGCGACAGCGTTACCTATTACAGAACATTTGACGAGGCGCTGACGAACTGGACAGACGGCAGCACCCTGAGGTTGCTCGCGGATGCGAAGCCCGACAGCCCGATCGTCGTTGACTTTTCCGGAACACTTGACCTCAACGGCTTTGCTATTGACCGCAGTCTGCAAACGGCGGCGGCGAATGGCAATATCATCACAAATAACGGCGTTCTGACAATCACGGATTCCTCCGACGCGCAGACCGGCATGATCACCGGCGCGTTTAACAGTGGCTCTGGCGGCGGTATTGTCAACACCGGTACGCTGACGCTGAACGGCGGTGCGATCTCCGGCAACAAGGCGGCCGGCGGCGGCGCCGGTATCATGAACAGAGGTATCGTCATCATGAACGGCGGCGCGATTACCGGCAATTCCGTTTCGGGAACAGGCAAGAACGGCGGAGGTATCTGGACGAACAACTCGCTGACAATCAACGGCGGCGAGATACGGAACAACAGCTCCGCTACAGGCAACGGCGGCGCGATCTCCTACAACAACGGCAGCCTTACCGTCTCGGGTTCGCCCGTCATCACCGATAATACCGCGAGCGGAAACCCGAACGACGTTTATATATGGAACAACGATAACCCCTATAATATCATTACGGTGAGCGGCACGCTTGACAACAGTGCAAAAATCGGCGTCCGGCTCAATACGATGATAGCAAATCCTTTCACCTCCGGCTTGTCCGGCAGGGGAAGCGCCGAAAACTTCGTCAGCAACCTCAGCAACTATGCCATCCGTCTTGACGGCAACAGCGAAGCGGTGTTCAACAGAGCCTACGCCGTTACGCTTGCACCGACGGTAAACGGCGTTGTGAAGGCTCCCGCGAGCGCTTGCGAGGGAGAGACCGTCATACTGACCGTCACTCCCGATGAGGGCTATTCCGTAATGAGCGTTACGGTGAACGACGTTGAGATCACTCCGGAGGACGGCGTTTACCGCTTTGTGATGCCGAATGAGGATGTGACGGTTGCGGCAGCCTTCGGGTTTGCCGACGGGCTCGGCACAAGGCTGGTCGGACATTCGATCTCGCTTGACGGCGATATCGCGGTCAACTTCTACATGGAGCTTTCCGACAGTGTGATCGCTCACAAGGACACCGCCTATATGCACTTCACTATCCCGGCCGGCAGCGGTACGACCGAACAAAAAATGCTTGTCAAGGACGCGTTGATCAAGGAGTGGAACGGCAAGGACTACTATGTATTCAAGTGCAGAGTTGCCGCGAAGGAAATGACGTCCGAGATTAAGGCGCAGATGATCGACGGCGATCAAAACGGCACAGAGTACACCTATTCCGTTAAGGAATACGCCGATTATCTGATTGAGCACGCTGATGAAAGAGAAGATCTGGCGGCAGCGGTTCCGCTTGTCAAGAAAATGCTCAACTACGGTGCGTATGCTCAGATCTACTTTGACAAAAATCCGGGAACGCTTGCGAATGAAATAATGGATGAAACGGAAAAAGAGCTCGGCGACGTAACGATCACAGCTCCCGAAACGGCGTTTGATCTGCCCACCGGCGTGACCTTTGGAGGCGCGACGCTTTCGCTGAAATCCGAGACGACACTTTCGATCTACTTCAAGAGCAACACGACGCTCACGTTCTCTTGCGGAGATTATACGGTGGAAACGGCTGCCTCCGGTGGCTATCAGATCGCTCGTATCAGGGGAATCAAGGCAAAGCATATCGGCAACACATTTAACTTGACCGTAAACGGTGGAACAGTCACCTACAGTCCGCTCAACTATTGTAAAAATGTTTTACCGGATTCGACCGCGTCACCGGATGAAGCACAGAATCAGCAGGATGAAAAACTTCAAAATGTCGTCAAAGCTCTGTATCAGTACTGGCAGGCAGCAGACGCCTATTTTCCTGAATAACGGAGGGGTTCAGAATGAAAAAAGAAAAGTATGAACGCACCGAACTGGAAGTGGTGGAGTTTGAAACCGAGGACGTCATCATGACCAGCGGAATTGAATACGAGGACGACGAATTACCGCTCACCCCGAACAGATAACACTAAATTATAACATTATAAAACACCCACGAAAAATCTGAATCTTCGTGGGTGTTTTCAGCGTTCTATGAACGCGCAGCCGTCAACGTAATTGACGATCTCAGGGGTTTGGGGATTGTCACCAACAAGCATTTTTTCAAATCGAAGCGCAGCGCAGAATTTGTAAAAAATCGTCTTCTTGTACAAGAAGGCATTGCTTGCCAGTATCGTATACCCTTATTTTATGCGGCTTGAAACAAACGGAAATAATCAGTCCAGACCGTGCTCTGCTTTCCACTTTGTGATGATTCGTTCAATCTCTCTCGTTGTTTCGTCGTCGCTGTTTCTGATTCTGTCGATGATGTCTTTGTTGCGGATTTGCAGCAGTGGCTCTGATCCGTTTTCGATAATTTCAAAAATATAGTAGTAGCCAAAAGCGTTGATTGACAAAAATTTTGCCCGGTGCGTTGCCCACCGCAAAGATCGGAACTTCCTTGCTTTTTTAATCTCTGTTGTGTCCGTAACCAATACCTGACTATGTACTGTTGCAAAAAAGCCATCGCAAAACGAACGGTAATAGCGACCGTCGCTATCTCGGATCACATAAGTTTTCTTCGTCATAAACTACGCTCCTTTTGTCAGGTCTACGATTATCAGATTTTGCTTCTTTGCGTATTTCAATGTCCTTTCAGCGCCGCCTGCGCGATAGACATAGCAGATCGCGACGCTCGAATGATCGACCGCCCATCGGTTGCGTTTGGGACTTCCGCTTTTGTAGGTGTAACACGAAAAGGTGTGTGATTCAAACGGATAGATGATCTCGTCAAACAGGCTGTCGTTGAATACCTTGAAATCTCGATAAGGTATCACAAGTATACTTTTGATATGAGGATAGGTTTTCTTCAATCGGTGAACGATCACCGCGCAGGTTTTATCAAAATATCCTTGACCGCCGTTCAGAAAAATCTCGATCACGTTCTCTATCGCTGTGATGATCACTTGCTCAATATCCGCTTCCTTTACTTGGTAGCAATCACGGTTGCCGATAAAGAGAGCGGTTTTTTCTTTGTCGATCATACGGCGTCGTAGGCTTTGCGGTATATATCGATTCGGTATAACAGCTCTTTTATCTTATTGCTGTCAAAGCAATCGTCAACACCGAATTGCTTCGCAAATTTCTTTGTGCCGTCACACCATTCTTTCGAACAGGCAATGATCGTGACCTGCGGATGGAGCTTTGCCGCTATCTCAATTAAGATAGTTTCTCTACGTTCATAACCGAATACTTCATCAAAGTTGAGTAAAATCACATTGGGGATCTGGTACAGCCTTGGTCGGCGGATAGTACCGGTGACGACCTTTAGATGATTATTTTCTTTCAGCGGTTGTATCAAGGCTTCGTTTTTGATATCTAAAATCAATATATTCATCTGTGAAAACTCCCGATATAATAAAAAGCGCAGCCACAAATGAAATGTGACTGCGCCGAAAAACACGCAGCTCATTCATTGTTGCTACACAATCTACATAACCGCAATCAGTATATGCACCGAGCCTGTGTTTTTACCGGATAAAGGTGCATAACTAAAACTACCCCCTTACAGATATAAGGGTAGCCTACTAATTGCGTAATATTCAAATGTAGATTATGTAGCATAATCATCATAGCACAACGGATAAAGAAATGCAAGAGAATCCTTGCAGATGGTGTAACACAACTGTTGCGAACATTCTCAACAACATGGAATATACTGGCTGCGCAATCAATTTCAAGAGTTCAACCGTCAGTTATAAGGTGCACGATAGAATCCGTAAACCTCAAGAGGAATGGCAGATCATTCCGAACACTCAGGAGCCAATCATAGACGACGAAACCTTTCAGCGTGTGCAGGAGATTCGTAGTCACAGAAAACGAAGAACGTCAACCGGAAAAAAGAGCATTCTGACGCCGAAGATGTTTTGCAGCGACTGTGGAGCAAAGCTGTATTATCATGCCGGAAAGCACATAAAAGACGGCAGCGAATACTTCCGCTGTTCTCAGTATAAGACAAATCGTTTTAAGTGTTCTACAAATCATTATGTTAGAGATTCTGTAATGCGCGATTTGGTAACTGAGACGATCCGCAGGGTTGCGGAGTATGTCACCAACTTTGAGCCTGTCTTTCTCTACCTATATGCAAAGAAGAACTCCGAAGCGACCGCGCGAAATATGCGAGCTACAAGAAGCCGTATCGATAAAGCGAAGAAAAGGCTGACAGAGCTAATCAAGCTGATTATGAAAGTGTATGAGGATCATGTGCTCGGTTCTCTTTCGGAGGAACGCTACTCGATGATGGCTGAAAGCTATGAGAACGAGCAAAAGACCTTGAAGCAACAGCTTGAAACTGACGAATCGGCACTAACGAAAGCGGAGCAGTCAACGACTGATCTCAAATCCTTTCTGAAAGCGATCCGACAGTTTACGGAGATCGAGGAACTTGACGAGAAAACGGTCAATACGCTGATCAGTAAGATCGAAGTGTTCGAGCGTGTGAAGATCGACGGCAAGTTACATTTGCCTGTCAAGATCCACTTTACCGCTGTCGGCATTATCGACGTACCCACAGAAAAAGAAATCCTCCGAGTAATGGAGGAAATCAGAAACAATTCAAAACCACAGAAAACAGCTTAGCTTGTTGATAAAAAAGGCAAGGTGCAGCCTAAAAAAGCTGCACCATACAAAAGTGTCCTTAACTACAACCAACGGATATTTATTATCCAATTAATTATGGATATGTTAAAGGAGTTCTTGCGCCTGATGGCGAGGAACAAGATGCTTATATTCTCGGAGTAAATCAAGCGATTGATGAATTCATAGGTAAAATTATTGCAATCATCCATCGAATAAATGATATTGAGGATAAGTGGGTAGTTTGTCCGGTTGACTGTACCTTTACAAAAGAAGAAATACTTGAACAAGTGTTCTTTCAAGAGAAATACTTTCAAACTGAAATAATAATATAAATTCTTATTTTCCCAATTACTTTTTTCTATTGTAAAAATCCCCGTCTGCTCACGCGATGTGAACAGGCGGGGCAATTTTATGCCGTAATCGGAATACTCCCGGTTTCTTCCATATTTACAAATGGTCACTACACAACAGTATTACCTTTTACTTCTGCTTAGCGGTTTGGAAGGAATTCAAGCTCGTCATCCTCGTAATCAATGCCGCTGGTCATAATGACGTCCTCTGTTTGGAATCTAAAAACCTCAATTTCGGTGCGTACATATTTTTCTTTCTCCATTTTCACGCCTCCCGTTAAGAGCTAAAATACGCGTCGGCAGCCTGCCGGTAGAAATAGAGAGCCTTTACGACGTTAATCAGCTTTTCATTTGTCGTACCGCCGTCTAACATATTCTTGCAGTAGTTGAGCGGGCTGTAAGAGATCGCTTCACTTCCGTTGATTTTCAGCGTCAATGTGTCGCCTATATGCTTTGCTTTGATTCCTCTGATTCGCGCGATTTGATAGTCGGCTGACGTTGCCTTTTCTACCGTGTAGCCGTCACAGGAAAACGCAAGCTCCTCGCCGCTCTTGAAATAGAGCGACAGGGTCGTCTCGGATTTCAGCGAGAGGCTCGCGCCCACAAACGTCGTTCCATCGGGAAGCTCGCCGATGACCGGATCGGCAATGTCGATCGTCACATTGTCGAGTATCTTTTCACTCTCTTCTAAGTCCGCGTTAGCAAGCGCTGAGGGATTTTTATCAAAATAAACCTGAGAATACGCTCCGTAATTCAGCATAGCCTTTACCAAAGGAACAGCCCTTGCAAGATCCTCTCTTTCATCGGCGTGTTCAAGCAGATAATCCGCGTATTCCTTGACAGAGTAAGTATATTCGGTTCCGTGCTGATCGCCGTCGATCATCTGCGCCTTGATCTCAGACGTCATCTCCTTTGCGGCGACACGGCACTTGAAAACATAATATGTCTTGTCGCCCGATTCGACGATCCGCGCGTCCTTGACAAGCGTATCCTGCTCTGTCGTAGCCTTACCGGTCGGGATAGTGAAGTGCATATACGCGGTATCGCTGTGCGCTACTACGCTGTCGGATAGCTCCATATAGAAGTTGACCGCGATATCGCCGTCGAGCGAGATCGAGTGACCGACAAGGCTTGCGCCTATACCGTCCGCAAAAGCGGTTTTGGTATCGGTGTAAGTAGTACCGCCGAGCTCTGCGGTCGCCGTATAGTTGATAATCCCGTCCTTTGTATTGCTTGTGACAGCCGCGTTAATGATTTCCTCATGCTTGCAGCGGGAATCGGCGCAGGTGAATTTCGCCGTTGCCGATCTGTGATCGTCCGCCCATGTCCATTTCGGCTCGCCATAGGTATGAGCGTCGGTAAAGGAGTATGTCATACTCTTCTGACTAAAGCTCGATCTGTCAAAGCCGGTCGAGTGCTTTATGCGGGCGGTGACGTTCATATTGTTGAAGATTCCCGCGCCGCATTTGATTTTTCCCTCATAATCGAGCTGAATATCGAGCGCATAGCCGCCGGTGCTGTTCGCCCATGAGAAAGCATATTTGCCGATCGTACCGAGATTATCGGTATCGCCCGTTACCTTTGTGACCCATATAGCCCAGAAGGTATAGGGCTTGATCTCGGTGATGTTCTCATTGAGCCGGAGTACAAACGGGTGCAGATCACGGTTTCCGTTCCTGAACAGCTTGCTGTTGTTCGTTTCGGTAATATCATCGTTGCCGAGCACGGTGATCGGCTTGCCGTTAAACGTCTTGGGGATCACAAGCTCTTCGAGCTCCTGTGTCGGGCCGGTGTAATAGTTGATTTGATACGCCGCGCCGTTGTTGATGAGCTTGAAATCAAAGTAGCTCAGCTCGACCGACTCAAGCTCCTCGCCGACGGAGCCGCCCTCGTTGACGGCGTATTTCTTGTCGTTTACCTCATAGTATGCGACTTGTCCGAGAATATAGTCGCCGTTTTCGTCAATTCTCGGCTCAACAAGCGCAGAATACCGTAGGAACACCGCGGTATATGCCGCCGCTTTTTTGACAGCGGGCAGTTTATCGGCGGCATAGGTATTCTCGCCGTCTGTCCAGCCGACAAAGGTAAAGCCGTCCTTGAGAGGAAGCTCGCCCGAAAATACAGGCGTTTCGTCGTATCTTAGTTCAGAGGATTGCAGGATCGTGCCGTCCTCGTCGGCAAAGGTGATCGTAAAGGTCGCGTTTTCATCTATCTTGGGGATCGCGCGCGTCTCGATATGGGAGGCGTCGTTCAGGCATACGCGGGTTTCCTCGCCCTCTTCTGTCAAGGTCGCTTCCTTTGTGACCGTCCAATCGCCCCAGTCGTGACCGAGAGCGGGAAGCTCGATCTGTATCGTCTGATCCTCAGCCCAGTCTTTATCAAAGTCAGCTTTCAGCTCCTTTACTCCGGGCGTTGTACAGCCTGCCTCCGTCACGATCGTCTCGGCAGCGATAACGTACTCGGACTCTGTATGCGCGTCGTCTCTTTTGCAGGTTCTGATTGCCGAACACATATAATGATGTGTCTCTATGTCCGGAATATCGTAGTCGTTCTCCCATGTATATACCGGCTCGCCCCAGTCATGTCCGAGCGCGGGTATGATCTCCGGCTCTTCGATTTGCCGCGTTCCTTTTTCATCCGCGAATAGGTTTCCTTCCTCGTCTGTCCAATACGCCTTGTATCCGTAAGACATACAGGTCGGAGCAAGCTCGTCTGTTTTGGTCAGCGTGCCCACGGCGGTTTTCGGGACGATGGTTTTGTTTTGAGAAGATATAATATCCTGCGCCGAAACAGCGCCTGCTTCATCCTTATAGCGGAACGGCTTATCCTCATGGAGAACAAGGTTTCCGTCATAGGAGTAGGAGGTGATGGAATCGTCCGCGTTCGTCCATGAGAGGTCGACGGTACAATTCTCGCCGCCGATGCCTGCATAGGGAGTAGCGCTGTAGTCGGCTGAGGCAATCACATTGCCGCCCGCTATGGTAACGGTGCCGCTCTGTCCGCCTATCGCCCATCCGCTTTTTTCATCGGAATAGCTTTTTGCCGTTGCGTTCACTCTGCCGCCGGTGATCGTCACGTCAGCATCGGCTGTCGGCTGACCCGCGGCGGTGCTGCCCGCGCCGATCGCCGGGGATTCTCTTAAGCCTCCGTAAGCGTTAACTCTTCCGCCGCTGATGACGACCTTAGTGCTGTTCTCGCCTACGCTGCCGATTGCGGGCGCATATTCATCGGAGTACGCTGTTACAACGCCGCCGGTGATCGTGATAGATCCGCCCGAGCCGCCGATCGCGGGCAGGTGAAAATCGCTCATACTACTGCTATCAGCCCTTACGGAGCCGCCGTTGATGGTGATGTTTGTATCCAAGCCGCCGATCGACGCGGCGCCCGCGTTTCCTGTCGCCCTGACCGTTCCGCCGTTGATAATGACAGAGCCGCCCGGTTCGGTGAGCGATGTGCCGATCGCGGCGTCTGAATAATTTTTGAAGACCTCGAGCGAGCCTCTTGTCATGGCGTCCGTAGACTGCGCCCAGATAGTCAGCGAGGAGCCCTGCGGCACCTTGATTCCATCGTATAGCTTTAGAGTCACTCCGTCGCAGAGGATGAGGTTGACGTCTCCGTCTATTACTAATCCGGTTCGATCTCCGCCGAAATCCTTTTGAGCGGCATACCAGCCGCCGGAAGCGCCGCTTTCGCTGAGCGTAAAGAGTCCCTCAAGGCTGTCGTCAAAGATTCCCTCAGCCTCCTCAGGAGGCATACTGCTTCCGTTTGCATCGACATAAGGGACACTGCTTTCATCCCATTTAGCATATAACGTCATATTGCTGTAGACGGGATCATAGTCAAAATACCAATAATCATAACGGGTAGCCTCCGGCTTTGTGTACCAGCCCGAGAAGCTATATCCTTCGCGCACGGGAGGCTCGGGTGCTGACACATAGCCTCCGGGAAGGATGTCCTGAGATTTGACAGAGGAGCCGCCGGTACTGTCGAAGGTCACACGATACGTCTGGTTCCACGGATCCTGATTTCTGCGGTTGAAATTAGTACTGTATATCAGCCGTGCGAGTTCAAAATCCATGAAATCGGTTTCAAGACAGCCGGTATACAAGTCAGGATATTCGCGCAAAAGTCTATATAGCTCCGGATTGATCTCAGCAGCGCCGTCGTCAGGCCAGACCATATCATTATTATCTTCGATAAGATAAACGATACCCGAGCCGGCGAGAGCCCCTAAAAAGCCCCCGAGCGCTGCTCCTCCGATGATAGCAGCGAGAAATCCTGCGATAAGAACGTCTGAATCTTGGTAGCTCAGACTGGTATATATAATAGACCAAGCGTCCTTGTCCTTGCTTCTTGCGTCATTCTTTCTGAAAGCGGCATTATAATTGCTCATCAGCGAGCTTTCAATATATTTCCATTTTCCGTCTGGCTTTATATTGTAAACGTCTTCAGTCCAAACCTCAACCGTATCGAAGTCAGTTGTTTTTGCCATTGTTTTGTAGTCTTCATCTCCGCCTTCAAAGCTGCTGACGTCGAGCGCCCAGTATGTGCCGTCGTCAAGCAGATAATTCGGCTGATAAACTGCATTTTGATATTGCTCATCTTCGGATTTTGTCAATTTCAGACGACTAAGGATAACCAGCTTACCGCGCGCCTCGCCGAGCGTCGGTGCATGATCGCCGCAGTATATTTTGTCGGGCTGCTCAGCAAGCAGATCTTGGAAATACTTGTAAATATCTTGATCACATTTATCCTTATCGCATTTGATCTGGATTATCATCGTTTCGCTTTCATGGAACGAAAGAAACCGTAGCATACCCCTAATCACATCGTCCAGTCTCACTCTTTCGCCGCCCATTCCGTTGAGGTAGACAGAGCCGTGACACATGGTGAGCTTTCCGTCATCCTTACCGATTCGCAAATCAAAGTAGCGAACCCCGTTAGCCATTTGCTCCATATAATAATAATCCTGCGTCTGGACAAAATGACTCAGCCATGTGGAATAATCCATATCGACCGCGCAGGCATCATGGATACCCGGTATGCTCAGCTCGTTGAGCTTTGCGTCGTCGGGAATATAACTCATCCATTCCTTATCCCAATGCGAGTTGAGATTATCATATCCGGGATAGGCTGTCAGTTTGCTCGGTGTTTGAGCCGCTTGGGCCTTCTCAACATTCGGAATAACGGTAAATATACTGACGATCATCACGAATGACAACAGCATACTCACAGCTTTCATGATCGGTTTCCTGAGTTGTTTCATATTCAGTACCTCCCCAAAAAACTAATGGTAATTTACAATCATTCTTTCTACCGTAAAAGCGTGCGGATGTCCACACCGAAGAAATCGGAAATGACGACGAGCTTTACGATATCGGGCAGGCGCTCGTTATTTTCCCAGCGGTAGACCGTCTGCGCGGTCACACCCATCGCATCGGCGAACTCCTGTACGCTCAGATCGCGCTCTGCTCTCAGGCGGCGGATGTTCGTTCCCAGTCTGATCTTGCCCTCATAAAAATTCTGTATCACATCGCCGGTCAGATTCGCGACCGGGTTCCGCAGATTTTCAAACGCCTTTTTCAGCGCCTTTGCAGTGACCGGCTTGACCAGAAAGGAGCTGGCATACAGCTCGTGCGCCTCGAGCGCGTATTCGGGATATCCTGTCACAAAGATGATATTGACGCGGGGATTCTTTTTCTGAATGATCTGCGCAAGGGTCAGTCCGCTGATCTCAGGCATATTGATGTCCAGAATCGCGACGTCGGCTGCGTTTTTCAGCGCGTATTCCTGTGCCTCTTTCGCTTTGCTAAATCCGGCGCACTCCGCCTGCGGAACAATCTGTTTGATATCTCGGATAAGGTTTTTCACAATAACCGGATAGTCGTCGCAAATGATGATTCTCATGCTTTTTCTCCGTTCTTAGGGATGTATACCGTCGCGGTCGTACCCTCTTCTCCGCTTTGGATATCGAGCGTACCGCCGCAAAAGTGTTTCAGCCTTTGTCTGACGTTATTGATGCCATCGCCGAAGCTTTCGCTATTGGCGTCAAAGCCTCTGCCGTTGTCGATGACGCTGACGATATAATGATCGTCGGCGGCGTCGGAGATGATTTGGATAACGCCTGCTTCGCGCTTCTCGCCGATCCCGTGGATCAAGGCGTTCTCAAACAGCGGCTCTATCGTCAGCGGCGGCACACGGAAGCCGCTGACGCGTACGTCATAGATGATATTGGTTTTGCTTTCCAAGCCTGCTTCATGGATGCGCTGCAGCGCCTTGATATGCTCCAGCTCGGCGGTGAACGGGATCATATTCTCGTTGTGTCTGAGCGCGCTGATGTTCTGTCTGAGATAGGTGGAGAAATCGTCGATCGTTTCCGACGCCTGCTCCGGATTCTCTCTGACCAGAGATTTGATGATGGCGAGAGCGTTATACATAAAGTGAGGCGATATTTGCTCCTGCAGCAGCCTGACCTTTGACTTTGACAGCTCTCTTTCTTTTTCAAGCATCTTCCGATGCACCTGATTGCGGTAGATCGTTGTCAAATAGAAGTAATAGATGTAAATATCGATCAGGGTGATCTCCGTCAGCATATCGGTGATCACATTTTCATATTCCAAAATCATAGTTACTCCGGTGATCGTGATGATCGAGACGGAAACGACGACGCTGAACCTTTTGTGCTCCTTGAACTGCGTGTAAGAGAAAACCGCCAGCAGGATCAGATAAAGGATATTGACAGCAAACGGGAAGAAATGCAGATTTCCCGAGATAAAATAGTTCTTCTCGCTGTAACGAAAGACAGCGACAGAGTCGATCCTCGGCAGCCGCAGCACAACCAGCGCGTTGATGACGGCGGGGATCAGGATCAGCATGCGATGCAGGCGGCTCTTAGTCAGTACAAATACCTCGAGAGCGATAATAAACGGATAAAGAATATATCTGAGCGCTGTCATCGCATAATTGACAGAGACCCGGGACATTTCCTCACTTGCCCATTCCGTTACCATTTCAGATACAATAACAGCAAACGCCAGCAGCAGGATGAGATACACCGAGCCGACGGCAGGGATCTTCGCGTCCTTGTTCAGCGTGATAATCACCGTAAGCCCAACAAGCAGAATCAGCGAAATATAATTGCCGGCGATATAGTCGATGATGGATGGATTCATATTGGTATCACTTCCCGAACCTATACTTAATTTAATTATAAAACGAATCGGCGAAAAAGTCATTCCCCAATCTGGTGAAAGCAGAATTCTCCAATTTGGTGAAAACAGAAGAAATTTCGTTTACTTGTTTTTTTATTTATTATAAAATATATTTTCGGAAAAGGAGAGGAGGTATATACCATGAAGTATTTGATCGCGTATTATTCCTGGTCAGGCCATACTAAAATGACAGCCGAGCGTATCGCAAGGGTAACGGGCGGCAATCTCTTTGAGATCGTGCCCGTAACGAAGTATCCGAGGCTGTATGCCAGGTGCGCCATTATGGCTAAGGCAGAGCGCGATAAAAACGCGCGCCCCGAGCTGATCGGCAAGGTTGAAAACTTTGATGATTATACCGACGTCATCATCGGATATCCCGCGTGGTGGCACACCTGTCCGATGATCATTCTCTCTTTTTTGGAGCAGTATGATTTTACGGGCAAAAAGGTGCATCTGTTCAACACGCATATGGGCAGTCATTCAGTCGGTACGGAGCTGATCCGCGAGCACTGCAAGGGAGAGGTCTTCGACAGCAAAGACGCAAACGAGCTCAAACAGGAGACGCAGATCAGAGCGTGGCTCGGTCTGTGATTTTCAAATAGTTTTACAAAGGCAACGGTTCTGCCGTTTGCTTTACAGGAGGTGAAACAATGTTAAGCACTTTGTTAAGTGCTTCCAACGTCGCTCCTACAGCGGCTGCCGTCGCAGAGCAGGCGACCTCTTCGGGCGGGTTATCCGCCGAGATCCAGGAACAGATCGAATGCGTCGTCTTGTTCCGGATACCGGTCCCGTTCATTGAGGGAGGGATCCCTGTCTATGAGTCGACGGTCGTTACTTGGATCATCATGGCTGTGATCGTGCTGATCGCCGTTCTTCTGACCCGTAATTTGAAGGTCGTGCCGACAGGCAAGAGGCAGGTCGCTCTTGAGACCTGCGTCGGCTGGATCAGAGATTTTTGCCGCGATAATATCGGCCCCGAGGGAGACAGGTATATGTGTTATCTCGGGACGGTGCTGATCTATATCGGCACGGCGAATATCATCGGCATGTTCGGCATGAAGCCTCCGACCAAGGATCTGAGCGTGACGATCGCTCTCGCCTTGATGAGCATATGCCTGATCGAGGCGGCGACTTTCAGAAAGCACGGCTTCTTAGGCTTCTTTAAGCATCTGGGAAGTCCTACGCCTATTATGGCGCCGATGAATGTCCTTGAAATAGGCATCAGACCGCTTTCGCTTTGTCTGCGATTATTCGGCAACGTTGTAGCGGCGTTCATCATCATGGAACTGATCAAATTCGTGATCCCTGTCGGAATCCCGACTGTATTCAGTTTGTACTTTGATATTTTTGACGGCTTCCTGCAGGCATATATATTCGTATTCCTTACCTCGCTGTTTATCGGCGAAGGCATTGAGGAAGCAGAGGAATAATACTTTTATTTGATAAGGAGAGTTTATTATGGGAATCGCATTAGCAGCTGCGATTGCAGTATTAACAGGCGCCGGCGCCGCGATCGGTATCGGTATGGCGACAAGCCATGCCAGCGAGGCTATCGCCAAGCAGCCTGAGGCAAAGAAGGACATCAGAAGCACCATGCTCATCGGCTGTGCGCTGGCGGAGGCTACCGCTATCTACGGCCTGCTGGTAGCTATCATGCTGATATTCGTAGCGGATCCGGGCAGCAACTCCGTGCTCGGCGCCGCCATCGCGGTCGTCACCGGCATGGGCGCCGGCATCGGTATCGGTTTTGCTACCAGCCGCGCGTGTGACGGTATCGCCCGACAGCCCGAGGTCAAAAAGGACATCAGAAGCACCATGCTGATCGGCTGCGCTCTGGCTGAGGCTACCGCTATCTACGGCTTGCTGGTATCGATCATGCTGATATTTGTCGCGTGATTTTGAACGCATAGAGTAAAAAATCACAAGAAGGCGGACAGTAATATGCTTAATATCAACATATGGGACATCGTGTGGACGGTCGTGAATCTGCTGCTGTTCTTTGTCTTGCTGAGGGTCTTTCTCTTCAAACCTGTTCTAAAGGTGATGAACGAGCGCGAACAGAAGATCAAGGACGATCTTGACGGCGCACAGGCCGCGAGGGAAGAGTCAGAGGAGCTCAAGGCACAGTACGACGCCGAGCTCGCGAACGTCCATGACGAAGCGGATAGGATCAGAAGCAACGCGAAAAAGAGCGCCGAAAAGGAAAAGGCTGAGATCATCGCGGACGCTCACGCACAGGCCGACAGGCTTATCTCGGACGCGCAGAAAACGATCGCGCGCGATAAGCAGGAGGCTATCGAATCCGCACACAACGAGATCGCGGGGCTGGCAGTTTTGACTGCCGCTCGCTTGGTATCAAAAAATATAGACGAGGAGAGCGACCGCGCGTATGCGGAGCAGCTTCTCTCACAGGTAGGTGCGGATCAACATGAATAATTCAGACATCAATAGAATAGCGTCCGGTCTGCTGGAGATGGATATCGCTCACGACGATATCAGAGAGCTTGCGGACACATGGAACAACAGCGAGGAGCTGCGCAGCGCGCTGCTCTCGACCGGTGTTTCGGACGAAGAAAAGGAACGTATCGCGGACAGAGCGTTCTCTCCGGCAGGCTCCGCCTGTATCAAAAAGCTGATGCACGACGGCGCCTTGACAGAGCTGCCGGCGATCGTAAAAGAATATGAAAGATTAAAGCTAAAGCAGAGCGGGACCGTCGTCTGTCAGCTTTACTGCACGCAAAAGCCGTCGCAGGAGCTGACGAAGGAATTCCGCGAGGTCATTCGCGAGAAGCTCGGCTGTCAGGAGGTCGTCCTCGATATCAGGATCGATCCCTCGCTGATCGGCGGATATGTCCTTCACGTTGACGGAAAGATTTATGATAAAAGCGTTAAGAACGCGCTCAAGAGCCTGCAGGGCGATCTCGCCCGCAGAGCCGCGTCCGAACAGGGCAACACGGATATCGTTTCGATGATCAAGGAAGAGATCGCCGACTTTGAGGTCAAGCTCGAGGTCAACGAGGGCGGCTCCGTTATCTCGATCCATGACGGTATCGTGAACTGCTTCGGACTGGAAAAGGTCATGTTCGGCGAGCTGGTTCAGTTTGACACCGGCGTCAAGGGCATTGTACAGAATATCACCAAGGATTACGTCGGCGTTGTCCTGCTCGGCAGCGACCGCGGATTATATGAAGGCTCTCAGGTGGTACGCACCGGCAAGAGAGCCGGCGTTCCCGTCGGCGAGGGCATGATCGGACGCGTCGTTGACGCGCTCGGCGATCCCATCGACGGACTCGGCTCTGTGGAAGCGGTCGATTATTTCCCGATCGAGACCGAGGCTGCCGGCGTTTGTGTGCGAAAGAGCGTCTCTGAGCCGCTCCAGACCGGAATCCTCGCGATCGACTCCATGTTCCCGATCGGACGCGGACAGCGCGAGCTAATCATCGGCGACAGGCAGACGGGCAAGACCTCGATCGCCGTTGACACGATGATCAACCAAAAGGGTCAGGACATGATCTGCATTTACGTCGCGATCGGTCAGAAGGCGTCTACCGTCGCCAAGGTCGTCGGCGATCTCAAAAAGCACGGCGCGATGGATTATACCATCGTCGTAGCCGCGCTGGCGAGCGACCTCGCTCCTTTGCAGTGGATCGCGCCCTACAGCGGCACGGCGATCGCGGAATACTTTATGAAACAGGGCAAGGACGTCCTGATCGTCTATGACGATCTTTCCAAGCACGCCGTCGCGTACAGAACGATGAGCCTGCTTTTAGAGCGTTCTCCGGGTCGAGAAGCCTTCCCCGGCGACGTATTCTATCTCCATTCGAGATTGTTGGAGCGTTCGTCGAGGCTTGACGATGAGCACGGCGGCGGTTCGATCTCGGCTTTGCCGATCATCGAAACACAGGCGGGCGACGTATCCGCTTATATCCCCACTAACGTCATCTCCATCACAGACGGTCAGATCTTCCTTGAAACACAGCTCTTCAACTCCGGTATGCGCCCCGCGGTCAACGTCGGACTGTCGGTATCGCGCGTCGGCGGCGCCGCTCAGACAAAGGCGATGAAGAAGGTCTCCGGTACGCTGAGAATGGATCTCGCGCAGTACCGTGAGATGGGCGTTTTTACCCAGTTCAGTTCGGAGCTCGACAAGGCGACAAAGGATCTGCTCGACTTCGGCGACAGGCTGATGGAGCTGTTAAAGCAGCCGCTCGGTCAACCGCTGAAAATGCACGAGCAGGTGATCCTCCTGCTTGCCGCGGGCAAAAAGCAGATGCAGGACGTTCCCTTGAGCGAGATCAAGCCGTTTTCCAAGGGGCTTCTCCGCTATATGGAGGATGAGCACAAGGCGCTTATTGACGAGATCAATGAAAAGAAGGCGCTCTCTCCCGAGCTGGAGGAAAAGCTGATCAACGCCTTCAAGGCGTTCAAAGCGCAATCAGCATAACAACCATAAAGGAGCTCATAGCCTATGGCGAACATGAATGAGATCAAGGACAGGATATCCGGTATCAAGGATATCATGAAGATAACCAACGCGATGTATCTGATCTCCTCCTCAAAATTAAAAAAGGCGCGTGCCAACTGGGAAGCGATGCAGCCGTATTTCGACAATATTCAGGCTACCGTGCATCATGTCCTCGAGCATACAGAGGAATTCTCGCACCCGTATTTTGATAACGGCAAGGATAAGCCCGACGATCAGAAAAAGTACGGATATATCGTCGTCAGCGGCGATAAGGGAATGTGCGGATCGTATAACCACAATATCGTGAAATTCGCTCAGGCGGAAATAGCAAAGCATGATAACGCCGCGATCTTTGCCGTGGGTACTGCCGGCAGAATCTATTTTGAACGGATCGGTTCAAATGTAGACGTAGAATTCCTCTACACGGTACAGGACCCGACCTTTGAAAAGGCGAAGATGATCGCGGATACGATCACCGAGCATTATCTGAAGGGCAGACTCGACGAGGTCTATATCATCTATACAAGGATCGAAAGGGGCGCGGAGGTCCCGAAGATCGTGAAGATGTTCCCCCTTGAAAGACACCGCTTTGAAGAGGGCGACCCGGCAAAGGAGCAGTATATGACCACTCGCTTCGAGCCGTCGCCGCATGCGGTGATAGACACGGTCGGTCCGATCGTCGCGAGAGGTCTGATCTACGGCGTGCTGACAGCCGCGTACTGCGCGGAGCATAACGCGAGAATGTCCGCGATGGACGCCTCCACCACCAGCGCACGCGATATGATAACACAGCTTTCTCTTGAATATAACCGCGCGAGACAGGCGGCGATCACGCAGGAGATCTCCGAGATCGTCGGCGGCGCAAAGAGCCTGAGCCAGAAAAAAGCCTGAGCAACGCGCAATGAAGAGGTGCAAATATGGAAACAATAAAAGGTAAAATATTACAGGTGCTGGGCGCCGTTGTCGACGTGGAGTTTCCCGATCGGAAGCTCCCCATGGTCAAGGACGCTCTCACCGTTGAGCTCGACGGCCGTACCCGTGTGATGGAGGTCGCCCAGCATATGGGCGGTCATGTCGTCCGCGCGATCATGCTGACAGCCTCCGACGGACTGTGCAAGGGTATGGAGGTCACCGCGACCGGCAGCGGTATCAGGGTGCCGGTCGGCGAGGCGACGCTCGGCAGAATGTTCAATGTTCTCGGCGAGCCGATCGACTTTGCCGGAGACGTTGAGGCGGACGATCACTGGGAGATCCACCGAGAGCCGCCAAAGTTCGCGGATCAAAGCCCCGTTGTAGAGATTCTCGAGACCGGTATCAAGGTCATCGACCTGCTCGCCCCCTACGCAAAGGGCGGCAAGATCGGTCTGTTCGGCGGCGCGGGCGTCGGCAAAACGGTACTGATCCAGGAGCTGATCAGAAATATCGCCACCGAGCACGGCGGCTATTCGATCTTTACCGGCGTCGGCGAGCGTTCGCGCGAGGGCAACGACCTGTGGCATGAGATGATGGATTCCGGCGTTATCGCCAAGACCGCTCTCGTATTTGGTCAGATGAACGAGCCGCCGGGCTCGAGAATGAGAGTCGCGCAGACCGGACTGACGATGGCGGAGTATTTCCGCGACGTACAGCACCAAGACGTACTGCTGTTCGTCGATAATATATTCAGATACTTACAGGCGGGCTCTGAGGTATCCGCGCTTTTGGGCAGAATGCCCTCGGCGGTCGGCTACCAGCCTACGCTCGCGAACGAAATGGGCGAGCTCGAGGAGCGTATCACCTCCACCGACAAGGGCTCGATCACCTCGGTACAAGCGGTATATGTCCCCGCCGACGACCTGACCGACCCCGCGCCCGCTATCACCTTTACCCATCTTGACGCGACCACCGTTCTGTCAAGAAAGATCGTAGAACAGGGTATTTACCCCGCGGTCGATCCCCTCGAGTCTACGAGCCGCATCCTTGAGCCCGATGTTGTAGGCGAGGAGCATTACGCGATCGCCCGCCGTGTGGTAGAGGTGCTCCAGAAATACAAGGAGCTGCAGGATATCATCGCGATCCTCGGTATGGAGGAGCTGGATGAAGCCGATAAGGCGACGGTTATGCGCGCCCGCAAGATCCAGCGATTCATGTCCCAGCCGTTCCATGTTGCCGAGACCTTCACCGGTATCCCCGGCTGTTATGTCCCGATCAAGGAGACGCTGCGCGGCTTCAAGGCGATTCTCGACGGCGAGATGGATCAGTATCCCGAGCCCGCGTTCCATAACGTGGGTACGATCGACGACGTGATCGCAAAGGCGGCTAAGCTCGAAGAGGAGTGATCCAACCATGAACAGCTTTAAACTCGAGATCTATGCCACCGACGGCTGCTTCTATAACGGCGACTGCGAGCACCTGATTTTCGGATCGGCAGACGGAAGCAGAGGCGTGATGGCGGGGCATGAGCCGATGATCTGCGCTCTCGCAAGTGGCGAGATCCGCTATCTGACCGACGGCGAATGGACCAGAGTTGCCGTCACAGAGGGCTTTGTCGAGGTCATGCCGACCTATGTGCGGCTGTTCGCGGACACCGCCGTCAAGGCGGAGGAGGTCGACGAATACCGCGCCAGATCCGCAAGCGCGCGCGCCGCTGAGCGTGAGCGCCAGAGGCTTTCGACAAAGCAATATATCAATACCAACCTATCGTTAAAAAGGGCTATGGGACACAAAAGGCATTGACGAGAATACCCTGCGCCGCGCGGCACAGGGTATTTTTTGCTGTTCCGCACTTGATTTTAATGCGGTATTATCGTACAATAGCTCTGTTGAGGAGATGAGAACATGGCGAAGAAAAGGAAAAGCGCAAAGCCTTCCGTTCCGGAGACTCAGAAATCCGCTCCGTTAGATGAAACAAAAGTAGATCCTGAGAATAAAGAAGCGGAAGTTGATGCAGCGGATATGGAAACCGTTGAACAGGCACCGGAGGATCCGGCGCCTATGGAGGAGGAGATCACTCTTTCTCCCGATACAATCGAAGAGATCGGAGAACCCGACAAGGAGCTGGTATTCCAAAACGTCGCGAGAGCTTATGAGGAAGCCAAGCGCAAGCGTGAAAAATACAAGAAAATCGGTCCGATCTTTGTACTGGTCTCCGGTATCATCTTTCTTGCTCTGATATTCACACTGGAGAACAAGATCACGTTTCTGATCTTTTGGGTCATTACGATTCTTTACACCGTCGCTTTGATGATCCGTACAGAATACAAGTATCACCTGTTCCGGAGATATCTCGGTCTGAAAGAGGAAGAAACCGCGGAAGAAGAAAGCTCGGATTCTGAAGAGACTGAAGCGCAACCAAAGGAATCAACCGATGTTGAAATAGCGCAAGCGCCAAAGACTGCGTCATCAAAGAACCAACAGGAGGAGAAGGAATGAAAAAGATATTTTCTGTTTTCCGATTAGATCTGAAAAGCCTGACCAAGAACCTGATCGTATTTGTCGTTGTGATCGGTATCACCATCTTACCGGCGCTTTACGCGTGGTTCAATATCGCCGCCAACTGGGATCCGTATTCCAATACGGGAAATCTGGCGTTTGCGGTATGCTCCGAGGATAAGGGCTACAGCTACAAGACCCTGTCGATCAACGCGGGCGATAAGATCATCGACAGCCTCAAGCAGAACGACAAGATGGGGTGGGAGTTTGTTGACGCCGATCAAGCGAAGGACGGCGTCAAAAACGGCGAATACTACGCCGCCGTGATCATTCCCGAGGATTTCAGCGAGAATCTGCTCTCTATCACGACCGGTGATTTTACGCAGGCAAAGCTCGAATACTACGTCAATGAAAAAAGGAACGCGATCTCTCCTAAAATCACGGATAAGGGAATCGAAGCGATTGAAACAAGCGTGGGCTCGACCTACGTCAGCTCGCTGACAGAGACGATCGCCAAGGTGCTGAATCTTTCCGAGAACGAATACACCGAGAATAAGAACGACCTCGCGGACAAGGTGATCAATGCCTTGAAAGACGCAAAAACAGATATCAGTACCTTTGATTCATCTGTCGATGTGCTGATCACGACGCTGGATTCGATTGACGGTCTGGTTAAATCGAACAAGGAATTAGTGCCTACGATCCAGTCTACCCTTGCGGGCGCGGGCGTGTTCACCTCCGACGTCGCGGCGACGTTGTCCTCGACGCAGGGCATCGCCTCTCAGATCACGACCTCTCTTGACGGCTTGATCGGCTCCGGCTCGACGTACATGGACAGCATCTCTGAGCAAATGGACGACGTGTTCGGCGCTATGAGCGACGACGCAGAAGCCGTATCCAATAAGCTGGCGAAGATCGAGACGATCAATCAGAAGATCAAATCTGTCAACAACGTCGCGATCGGTATTCTGGATAAAATCCAGACAAATCTGGGCGTCGATTGCGCAAAGGCGCTGAGCGCTCTGAACCGCGCGAATGAAAAGCAGGACGCTATCATTGATAAAATAGACAGTATCCGCGACAATATCACGACGACAGGCAACCTGCCCGCAAACGCGAAGTCGGATATCGACACGCTGATCAGCGACGCTGACACGGAGCTTTCCTCCGCGGCGACAGAATTCAGCGCGATCCGCCAGAATATCGACTCGGTCGTCTCCGATTCCTTCTCCGCTCTGGACGATATTACCGGCTTCCTCCAGACCGTGAGCGCCGGTACGGGTCAGCTTGATACCGTGTTTGACAGCGCGCTGGATACGACCGCTAATCTCAAAACCGCCCTTAACAGCCTGAAAACCTTCTTGACTACCGTCGACGGTAAAATCGACACGCTGATCGAGAAGGTCGAGGACGCAGAGGGCTCTAACCTGATTGAAAATATCGTCACACCCATCATTGAGAATCCCGAGGCGCTGGGCAGCTTTGTATCCTCTCCCGTCGCTTATGATACCACAAGAGTCTATCCGATCGAAAACTACGGCTCCGCGATGACGCCCTTCTATTCTTCGCTTGCCCTGTGGGTCGGCGGCGTGGTGCTGGTTGCGGTACTCAATACCGACCTTACCCAAAAAGACCGCAAAAAGCTCGGAAAGGCGAATTCCGTACAGCTCTTCTTCGGCAGATATATGATGTTCCTTGTCATCAGCCTGATCCAGGGGCTCATCATCGCGCTGGGCGATCTGTATTTCCTCAAGATCCAATGCGAGAATCCTCTGTTGTTTATCGCTACCTGTATGATATCCAGCATCGTCTATTCGCTGATCATCTATTCGCTGACGATCACCTTCAGCGTAGTCGGCAAAGCGCTCGCGGTCATCATCCTGATCCTGCAGGTAGCCGGCTCCGGCGGTACGTTCCCGATCGAGGTTCTTCCCGCGCCGTTCAAGGCGATCGCGCCGTTTTTACCGTTCAAATACGGGATCAACGCCCTGCGCGAGACTGTCGCGGGCTTGGATTGGAGCAGCTACTGGCATAACCTCGGTATGCTGCTGATCTTCATCGTTCCCGCACTGATCCTCGGTCTGCTGCTGAGAAAGCCGTGTATCAAGATCATCGCCTTCTTCAATGAAAAGATCGAGGAGAGCGACCTTGTTATATAGCGACCTTGTTATATAACGATCGATACGTTAAATCGGCATAATACAGAAAAAATAACCGGAGAGCAAGGGACACCGCTCTCCGGTTATTGTTACTTGAAAAGATGTTGTGAAAAACACAGTCATTCCTAAATCCACCATTGACATGAGTTTGACAAAGCCCTGTAGTATTGCTTTGAACTGCTTGGTCACTTCGTTTAATCTCTCGTTCAGATCCTCTATATCAGTCGCGTAAATGTTTCCTGTCTCATGCGCCGGCCTGACATATTGATTGAGATTGTTCGAGCAGCTACTCAGTAACCTCGACACAGCCCTGATATCGGTCATATCTAAATGAATGATGTTGCCGCTGATCGCCATTTTGTGCAGATAGTGTGAAAGGTTTATGACCCCGCTCTCTTTCATCCGCTCCTTGATAATTTCGTTCTCTTTTTCCGTAACATAGAAATGGAGTTGTATTGTTCGCAAATTCTCACCCATTATGATCCTCCGTGCCGTAAAAGTGATTTTACCGTCGCAATGACATACGACCACATTGTACTCCTTGTTAGCTGTCGAGAAATGCTGAAAGGTGAGAAATATGAAAGATATTATAATAATTCTCTAAGCTAACAAATTTGTTTAACCTCAGGTCAAATCTTGGTATAACCCTTTTGCGGAAGAAATTGCTTAACCACTTGCTTTTTGAGCATAAGACGTACTAATCATCTAATTTATTAAGCAAAAATCCAAAACAAGAGTGAATTTACCCTACCTCTCCGAAAAAATGCGATATAGCTTAATTTTGGACATTTTAGAGCTATTCTACGGTACAGTTCCAGCTTTCCTAATGATTCAAATGATTGGATGTTAGTTCTCACCTTGAATCTACAAAATCAGACTGTAATACCCAAACCGCGTAAGTCATAGATTTACCCTACCTGTATTTTTTCAAATCTTTATAGCCACAAATATAGTGCGTTTCTAACCCAAAAAGCGTTACATCTAATTATATTGACGCACATAAAAAGAGCCGAAAAAACCTCAGCTCTAATCATTATGCTACTCTCGGTTGTACTCGACTGTCCTTAACGACAATATACTTCGGAATAAGAATCAAAACCCGACACAGAAGATTTGTGAGCATTTATGAGAGAAACCTACGGCTGAGAACATATCAAAAAATACTACGCCATAACAAAGAAAACGGACGAGTTGAAATATTTTGTTTCTAAAACTATTGACAAACGCTCACTCCGATGTTATACTGTTACCATTATTGAAACACCACGTTTCTATTGCGATGGAGGTCATCTTATGGCACGAAGAAATCCCGAATGGTATTCTATCATTTACGACTATGTCAACCAGTACTATGCGGAGCAAAGCAA